>NZ_OBEL01000001.1:673811-1347622 GCF_900215605.1 Cohaesibacter gelatinilyticus
CATCGCGCAAGAAATCCACTTCATGAACCTTGATGAGGCCTGCTTCTTCAAAACGCAAAAACTCGCTTGGCATTACCGGCCAAGGGGCCTGATCCCAATCTGATCCGTCAGGCCGAATACGGGCATAGACGAGTAATGTCCCACCAGATGCAACGGCGTCGGCAATTGCCTTGAAAGCTCCAATGCGTAAATCATCAGGCAGCGATTGAATGGTGTAGCATTCATGCACCAGCTCGAACTGACCCCATTCTTCAGGCAGATTGAACAGATCTGCACCGACATAAGTGACCGGGTTGTGTTCGGGCATGTTGGGAAAGCGGGTTTTGGCCCAAGCGATGGCCTTATCCGCTAAATCGAAGGCCGTCACCTTATAACCAGCCCGTGCAAGTGCTTGCGCATGCTCACCAAGACCTGTGGCAATATCCAGCGCCTTCGCACCATTTCGAGCAGGATTATCTTCCAACCAGTTCAATACCTCTGGCTTGGCATCTTCACCAGACCAAGGGACCTGATTGTCATCACCGTCCGCGCGAATATAAACCGCATCAAAAAAGGCTTTGCGCTCTTCCAGAGTTTCGCCGTCAATCAAATCATCAATCATGCTTTGTCCAGTGGTTCTGATACCCAAAGGTGGTGTGACGGCAGAGCCGCTTTTCATCCGTTGGCAAATCCTATATTGCTAAGCCGACATATAATTGGTGCGCCGATCTTTGCAAGAGCAACAATAGGTTGATCGGGCTCGCACAAATGAGATTTGGCATCGCCGGATCTGATAAATTGCAAGAGGGGACAATCAGCGTGAAAGCGACCAATTCCATCTATACCGGGATGCCAACCACCATTTTCGAGGTCATGTCCCAGTTGGCCAGAGAAAGCGGCTCCATCAATCTTGGTCAGGGTTTTCCAGACGTCGATGGCCCTCTTGATATTCGCCAGAAAGCGGCTGATGAACTGATTTCCGGCTATAATCAATATCCTCCGATGATGGGCTTGCCTGTATTGCGCCAGGCTGTAGCCGACGCCAATAAACGTTTCTACGATTTGGATATCGATCCTGCGAATGAAGTGGTGGTCACTTCCGGCGCGACAGAAGCAATCTCTGATTGTTTGACCGCCTTGATTGAAGAAGGTGATGAGGTCATTCTCATCGAGCCTCTTTATGATTGCTATCTACCTCTGGCCAAGCGAGCTGGGGCAACGGTTAAGAGCATCCGTATCGTGCCGCCCAAATGGCAGATTGATCGCGCAGAGCTGGAAGCAGTATTCTCGGACAGGACCAAGTTGATTGTTCTCAACGATCCTCATAACCCGGCGGGCAAAGTCTATTCAGATGAGGAAAAGGGCTGGATTGCCGAATTGCTGGAAAAATATGACGCCTATGCAGTCTGCGATGAAGTCTATGAGCATATCACCTTTGATGGACTGCCCCATAAACCGCTGATGGCCTTTGATGGCATGCGTGAGCGTTGCCTGCGTATTGGCTCTGCTGGTAAAACCTTCTCACTAACTGGCTGGAAAATTGGCTATATCACTGGCTCCAAAGAGCTTCTGGATCCGGTTGCAAAAGCCCATCAGTTCAGCACCTTCACGACAGCTCCCAATCTTCAAGAAGCAATTGCTCTCGGGTTGAACAAGGACAACAGCTATTACGAAGAGCTGTCCAGTGATCTGCAAAGCAAGCGCGATAGATTGGCTGCTGGCTTGCGGGATGTGGGGTTTGAAGTCATTGATAGCCAAGGCTCCTATTTTCTGACCACAGACGTTACCGATTTGTGCGCCAAGAAAGGCTTGCCATTGGATGATGCTGCTTTCTGCCAAACCATCACGGAGCAAGCCGGTGTGACTGCCGTTCCTGTTTCTGCATTCTACATTGAGGATGAGAACCACGCAGCCGCACCAAAGCAGTTTGTTCGCTTCTGCTTCTGTAAAAAGGAAAGCGTGCTGGATGAAGCGATCCAACGCTTGAAAAACTGGGCGGTGCAATAAACTCAGTTCGAGTTGAATTGAACGAATAAGGGTGAGGAAACCAAGCCTTTTCTATATTCAAGTGCACCTGTCAAAAAGCGCAAAACCAATCTTGCGGTCTTTACCTAATGCTAATGGCGGGCATGACCTTGCCATCAACTAGCGATATTATCCTGACGATATTCAAAAGACTTCATGTCGTGTCTCTGGTCATCTGTTTTGGGCACGTAAAACCAGCAGGGCTTGGTCCTTCAAGTCCGTTTCTCGGCCAGACAATAACAAGATAAAAACATGATGGAATGGCCCGGACAGTGATAGCTGCAGTGGTCAGCTAGGTGGCGAAGGATGCGCATTTTGGTCCTTGGAGGCTACGGCCTCATTGGTGCGGAAATTTGCCGGACTTTTCTAAAGGCCGGACATGAAGTGGCAGGGTTGGCAAGAACGCCAAATCTGGCTGCACGTCTGTTACCGCAAATCGATTGGCATCATGGCGATATGCGCCAAATGCTGAAAAAAGAAGATTGGGAACATCTGGTCTCAGATGTCGACATCGTGGTCAATGCTGCTGGTGCATTACAGGACGGCTTGATTGATGATCTGGAAGCCGTTCATCATCTGGCTATCAAGGCCTGTCTCATTGCCTGCGAAGAAAGTGGCGTGGCACGTTTTGTCCAGATTTCCGCCACTGGTGCCAGCCGAGAGGCGGCAACGCCTTTCATGCGCACAAAAGCGGCGGGCGATGATGCGGTCATGGCCGCCAGTATGGACTGGGTGATTCTGCGCCCTGGTCTTGTGCTTGCTCCGACGGCTTATGGTGGAACAGCCTTGTTGCGTCTTTTGGCTGCTGTTCCCTATATACAGCCGCTGATCATGGCGGACCGAAAAATGCAGACGGTTCATGTAAACGAAGTGACTGAGGCGACGTTGATGGCTTCCGAAGGCCGTATCCCGTCTGGCGCTGATATTGATTTAGTCGAAGAGGAAAGCCAAAGTCTGGCAACTCTGGTTGCTGGAATGCGTTCCTGGCTCGGGTTTGAACCTGCAAAAATGCAGATCAATCTTCCGCGCTGGCTGGGCAATGTCATCAGTAAAGGTGCCGACCTATTTGGCTTTATGGGATGGCGGTCTCCCTTGCGCTCCAATGCCTTACAAGTTTTGGAAGGGCATGTGACAGGAGACCCTGGCCTTTGGCAGTCCATTTCTGGTCGCCATTGCCGTTCCTTTCAGGAAACGCTGGCCTCCATGCCTAGTACGACACAAGAGCGTTGGTTCTCCAAACTGGCGTTGATGTTACCGGCGCTGGTTGGCGTCCTTTCGCTGTTCTGGATAATGACCGGAGTGATTGCACTGGCGCAAATGCAGGCCGCAGCCGATGTTTTGGCAGATTCGGGTACTTCCGCTTTGCAAGCTCAGTTTCTGGCAGCAACTGGAGCAATTCTGGATATTGGGCTCGGCATGGCCATTCTAATCCGCCCTTGGGCAAGGCGAGCTTGCCTTGGTATGGTTCTGTTGACGCTCGTCTATCTGGCTTCTGCGACCATTTTGGTGCCGGACCTGTGGTTTGATCCTCTTGGTTCCTTGCTAAAAGCCGTCCCAGCCTTGATGCTGGCTTTGATAACCAGAAGCCTGCTGACGGAGCGATAGAAAGGGCACCCCTTGGAGCTGGAAGCAATTCTGCGATTTGTGCATGTCCTTGGTGCCATGACACTCATGGGCACCGGGGCAGGGATTGCCTTTTTTATGCTGATGGCTCATCGAACCGGTGAGCCAAGGCTAATTGCCCATACTGCCAGCATCGTTGTCGTTGCTGACACCATCTTCACAGCAACAGCTGCAATCCTTCAGCCGATCACCGGTCTGTGGCTAGCCCATGAGATAGGTTGGCCATGGACTGAAGGCTGGATCCTGCTCTCCATTATGCTCTATGTCGTTGTGGGAGTGTGCTGGCTACCTGTGGTCTGGATCCAAATCAAGCTGCGGGACATTGCCAAAGCTAGTGCAGGGCAGGGCAAGCCACTTTGCTCTCGCTATCAAAAACTCTTTCGCATCTGGTTTGCTTGCGGTTTTCCTGCCTTTGCGTCGATGCTTGTCATCATCTGGTTGATGTTGATGCGTCCGGAGATTACGCTTCTGTCCTAAGCTTGCGGCTGATCAAGCTTAGGCCAATAATCCGCCAAGGAATGACGAACGCGTTCATGCTTGCCAGTGGTTGTCTTTGAGGCAAAAAGACAATTGATGATCGCCTCTTCAGTGCTTTCAATCGCTGCCCTGAAAAGAATATCCAATTTGTCCTCATGGAGAATTTGGCAATCTTGATGACCACTTTCAGGACTATAATGAGGAATGCGGTTGGCGGTAGAAACACCCACGACAATGTCACCGCTACCTGAACCGAACTGTGTGCCGGTACGGGCTAGACCAGCTCCAGCCCGCCGGCAAATGCGTTTTAGTTGGCGAGAGGAGAGAGGTGCATCAGTGATTAGCAACATGATGATGGACCCAAGCTCAGCTGATTGTTCTGCTTCATGCTTTTTCAACTCGGCAATCTCGCGTCCAACCTTGCGACCATCTACCAGGAGATCATCCAGCAATCCCATATTACAAAGGGTGAGAGCACCCAAATGATAGCTCTGATCGCCAATTCGGAACTTGCGCGAAGCAGAACCAAGACCACCTTTGAGGCCGTAACAGCTCATTCCAGTGCCTGCGCCAATGGCTCCTTGAGGACAGGAGTCTTGTGCACTTGTCAACGCAGTTTCAACATCGCCTGCCTTTACATGCAGGCCGCGGATGTCGTTGAGATAGGCCCCATCGTTGCATTCCAGAACCAGAGGATTGACCGACCCTGTGGTCTCACCAATTGCCGGATTTCGATCCAGCATATAACGCACCAAGGCATCTGATGCGGTTCCAACGGATAGGGTATTGGTCAGCACAATCGGTGTTTCCAATTGGCCCAGTTCATCGAGCTGAAGCAATCCGGCAGACTTGCCGAAGCCATTGATCACATGCCCGGCTGCTACACATTTGTGTTCAAAGATATTGTCATCAACCACATGTATGGCGGTGACACCTGTCTGAATGGCACCATCACTCAAAGTGATGGAGCCAACTGACACCCCCTTAATATCGCAGATGCTGTTTGTTGCGCCTACTTCCATCTGCCCAACGGAGATCCCCCGGTCACGCGCCCTTGTGAAAGATGTGTCATCACGCTGAGTATGCTGTTGGATGTAGGTCATTGGGGCGAGCCTCGTAGGAATGTGCTGGCATTAGCCAAAAGGGCAGGTTGGCATTCATGTTCTTATTGATGGGGCATTCTTGCAGCTCAATCAAGGCACTAGCGATGGCTGTTCCCTGCATTTCATCATCAACAAGTCTGTTCAGCACCATCATCGCATATTTTTGTTTTGACGTTTACGTCAAAACGGGGTTGGATAAGACAAATAGAATCTGGAGTTAGGTCGATCTGTGAGAGTGGCCGTGACAGGAGATAGCAATGACTGCATGTATCGTTGGCTGGGCGCACATGCCCTTTGGAAAAATTCAGGACAAGACCGTCGAGGACATGATTGTCGAAGTGGCAACTGACGCATTGGCTCATGCCGGCCTTGGCCCTGCTGACATCGATGAGATCTATCTTGGCCACTTCAATGCCGGTTTCTCTCGTCAGAACTTTACAGCCTCGTTGGTGTTGCAAGCAGATCCTGCTTTCCGCTTCAAGCCTGCGACCCGCGTCGAGAATGCCTGCGCCACGGGCTCTGCTGCAATTGCTCAAGGTATCAAGGCCATTCAAGCTAATCGTGCGCGCAAAGTGCTTGTCGTTGGCGTTGAGCAGATGACCACCACTCCAGGCAAGGAAATTGGTGATAATCTGCTGAAAGCATCTTATTTGCCAGAAGATGGTGACACTCCAGCTGGTTTCGCGGGTGTGTTTGGCAAGATTGCACATCTCTATTTCGAGAAATATGGCAATCAGAATGATGCGCTTGCCATGATTGCTTCCAAGGCGCATTCCAATGGCATGTCCAATCCATATGCGCAAATGCGCAAGGAAATGCCGTTTGAATTCTGCCGTGACGAAAGCGAGAAAAACCCAATCGTTGCCGGGCCGTTGAAACGTACCGATTGTTCTTTGGTCTCTGATGGTGCTGCTGCTGTTGTTCTCTCAGACGTCGAGTCCGCCCAATCTCATGATCAGGCTGTTCTGTTCCGTGCCAACGAGCAGGTGAATGACTTCCTGCCAATGTCCAAGCGCGACATTCTCCAGTTCGAAGGCTGTAAAGTTGCCTGGAAACAAGCCTTCAGCAATGCTGGTCTGACCATTGATGACCTGAATTTGGTGGAAACTCATGACTGCTTCACCATCGCCGAGCTGATCGAATATGAAGCAATGGGCCTAGTGCCGGAAGGTGAGGGCGCTCGCGCCATAAAGGAAGGAATGGTCACCAAGGATGGTAAGCTGCCAGTGAACCCATCTGGTGGTCTGAAAGCCAAAGGTCACCCAATCGGTGCAACCGGTGTTTCCATGCATGCTCTGATGGCCATGCAGCTGACCGGCAATGCTGGTGATATGCAGATCACAGATGCCAATATCGGTGGCATTTTCAACATGGGTGGTGCAGCAGTTGCCAACTATGTCTCCATTCTGGAACGCGTAAAGTAAGTACCGTTCAGTTTCGTAGAATAAAAAGCCCCGCCATGCATTTGCATGGCGGGGCTTTTTCTTGGCTCTTTGGGTGTCTCAATAACACTATACCTCGTCGGTATATTCACCGCGTGCTGGATAATTGTTGGCAATAGCAAAATCCAATGCGCCAACCAGCTCAGAAAAATGCGGGCGAACGAAAGGCATGGTCTGGACGGAGCCATAATAGAGTGTCTGGTCGGAGTTGACCATGAACAGTCCTGGCTCGGAGAAGAGAGCGGGTTCTTCAATGCCAATAGAGGTTTTGCCGCGTGAGGTCGAGATATACAGACCCCATTCGCGAGCTTTCTTCAGATCCAGATCATAACCAAAGCGTAGAGCCTTGGCGCCGATTTTCTCAGCCATTGCCTCGGTACGCTCTTTTCCATCGGAGCTGATTGCAATCGTTGTTACACCGCGTTCGGCAAATGCTGCGGTCTGCTTTTCCAGCTCCTTCAGATAGGTCGCACATAGCGGGCAGTGCAGGCCGCGATAGAAACAGATGACGACACCGCGTTCGCTATTCTCTTTGTTGACATTGAAGATCGTACCATCAAGGGTTGGCACAGCAAGGGATGGAGTTTTTTGACGAGGGATAAGCATACTGGTCTCCGTTTTTCAAAATCCGTAGATTGAAATATCTGTTGTGCATTCTGTGTATCAGACTTATGATACGGAAAAATCCGAATATTCTTACCTAAAGTCCAAAATGATGCATCCAGATCGCCTCACAACCTTGATCTCGCAGTTTGAGATTACTGCAAAACGTCTTCCCATACATGAGGGAAGTAATCTTGCTTTGCGGCAAGTGGATGGAAAGCTCGAACGGCTCTATCTGGTGTTCAACAGCAAATCATCGCTTGATTTCACTGGTGCTGAGTTCGTTAATTTGCACTTCGATCTTGGTGGGAATGACAATCCGCTTGTGCAAGCCTTGCCGCCCGTTATTGAAGTGAATCTGACCAATGAGAAGGCTATCGCATCCATCACGCAACTGATCCTTGCGGAGAGTGCGACCCATCGCTGTGGCGGAGATATCGTACTCAATCGTCTATGTGAGTTGCTCTTTGTAAATATTCTGCGTCACCACATCGAAACGCATGGTGCTCAAACTGGCATGTTTGCGGGACTTGCTCACCCCAAGCTTTGTCACGCCGTGGTAGCCATGCATGATAATCCCGGAGAGCGGTGGCAGATAGACGATTTGATGCGACTTGCCGGAATGTCCCGATCTCAGTTTATGGCTGAATTTCAGTCGATTGTCGGTAAAACCCCCATTGCCTATCTCAAGCAATGGCGCATGGTACTGGCGCGAAATGAAGTCCTGAAAGGTACAAGAGTCAACGAGATCGCCCGCCGCTTTGGCTATAGCAATGGTGATGCCTTCTGCAGAGCATTTGCCGCTACTTTCGGCTCAGCGCCGACCAAATATGTGAATGGTTAGGATATCCAGCTGCATGTGGTTCTTTGTCATGTATGATTCCCGAGATCCCTGATTTACTGATAAGGAAATATCGTGCCTCTCATTGAAAAAGATGCCAATCTCTTCACTATTGATCTCAATTATATAGTCCCGATTGAACAGGTGGAGCCCCACATCTCGGCGCATATGGATTTCTTGCAGCGCAACTATGATCAAAAGCGCTTTCTCGCATCTGGCCCCAAAGTGCCCAGAACTGGTGGCATGATCATAGCTGTAGGCTCATCTCGTCAAGAAATTGAGAACCTCATCAAGGAAGATCCGTTTCATATTCATGCGCTTGCTGCCTATGAAATTACTGAATTTGTTCCACGTATGAAGGCGGATGGTGACTTATAAAGGCCGCCTCTTGCTCTATCGGAGGGGAGTGGCTACTTTCTGTCGGACTAAAGTCGTATAAAGCGATATTTTATAAAATATACTGGGAGAGGTGAATGGCTGCATTGGTGGAAGTGACCCGTGGGAGCTGGGTTGAGAGTTGGCATGATGGCGCCATTGCCATTGTAGATAGCAACGGCGAGATGGTGCGACAGATTGGTGACATTGAACGCCCGGTTTTTCCTCGCTCTGCCATCAAGGGATTGCAAGCTCTGCCATTGATCGAATCTGGTGCGGCGGATGCTTACTCTCTCTCTCAGGAAGCACTGTCTATTGCCTGCGCGTCTCATAACGGTGAAGAGATCCATACAAAGGTCTCTGCTGCAATGCTGAAAGCCTGCGGGCTGGACGACCATGCGTTGGAATGTGGTACCCAAGCTCCAAAGTTCGAAGTTGATCAGGCCCATTTGCATCGCGCCCACCTACAGCCTTCTGCCCTTCATAACAATTGTTCCGGCAAGCATGCTGGCTTTTTGTGTTTCTCTCAAAAAGCAGGATTCGATCATCAGGGCTATGTCAATCTGGATCATCCGGTGCAGCGAGAGATAAGGGCAGTTCTGGAAGATCTGACGGAGGTGAAAAATCTCGAAGATGGTGCCTTACATGCTTGCGGTACCGATGGATGTTCAATTCCAACCTACGCACTGCCTCTGAAAAACTGGGCGCATGCCTTTGCCAAATTTGCGACCGGTATCGGCATGCAAGCAGAGCGAGCGAAAGCCTCAGAGAGACTACGTAAAGCGGTTGCAGAGGCACCCTATATGGTCGCGGGACATGATCGTTATTGTACTGATGTTATGAAGATTTTTGGTGAACGGGCTTTTGTCAAAGTCGGCGCAGAAGGTGTGTTTTGTGCGGCATTGCCTGAGCTCGGCTTTGGAGTTGCCCTGAAATGCTGGGATGGTTCATTCCGGGCCGCCGAAATGATGATGACCAGCGTGCTACAAGCCTTGTTGCCAATGAGTGAGGCAGAGCAAAAGGCTCTGGCTGATTATAATTTGGTACAGATGAAGAACTGGAACGGAATCCATGTTGGTGACATCCGTCTTGCTGACGGAGTTCTGGAACAATTGCGCAGATAGAGTGAGTTAGATGAGGAATGCATCATCGTCTTCAGCATTGGCTTCCTTTGCTGCAGGCGCTGAGACTTCCTTCTGTGGGAAGAGAATAGCCTCCTTGCCAATGCTGGGAGGTTTTAGCCCCATGATCTCGTGCAGGATCATGTCGACATCATCGGGGTAGAAAGGTTTCTTCATGAAACCTGCCAACCCGTTGGTTCGGGCCTTTTCTATCACCTGATCGCTGCCATCAGCACTCATCAGGATGATCTTGGCTTTGGGTAGGATTTTCATTACTTCCCGTGCCCCCCGAAGTCCATCAAAGCCGGGCATATGATAGTCCATGAAAATGATATCATAGGGAATGCTGCGGCAAAGCTGAATGGCTTGCTCACCAGAATCAGCCTCGGAACTGTTGAGCGAGAATTGGCTCTCATTCAAAACCTTGAACACCACACGACGAACCACTTTCGAATCATCGACCACCAACAGAGATTTTTGGTGACGGATGCGTTGCTGATAGCTCAACAGTCGCTTGATTTCGTCAAATTGGAAAGGTTTTTTCAGATAGTCATAAGCGTGAAAGCGCTTGGCTTGTGAAATGAGTTGCGGGTCAAAGTGGCCAGACATCAAAACCACAAAGGTATCCACCCCGGCTTTGCGCGCAAGTTCCAGTGCTTCAATTCCGGACATACCGGGCATATTGACGTCAATGAAGGCCATGTCGACGACATGGTTTGCCAATGCTGCTGCAGTCTCTACGCCATCCTTGGCTTGGATGATTTCGATTGTCTGATCAATCTGTTCAATTGCCTGACAAAAGGCAGTGCGAACCGTTGAAGAATCATCTGCAACGAGAATTTTGCGCAAGGCGACCATCGTGCCCATCCCCTCTAATTTCCCCGCGCGAATATTAGGGCAAGTCTGTTAATGAACGATGAGTGAATTAGACATTTGTATGGAAAATTGCTGTTAAGGCCTTCATTGAAGCCAACCGCATTAAGGTCATGTTTTAACTGATTATGCTATTTGATTGTTGTTCAGACGAATATTGGCAGGGACTTTGTCAGGATTGCCCAATAGCTCGCCGGTGGATTGGTCTCGCCAACGGAACCCAGCAATGGCAGTGGTGACATCTTCAAATAGATTGCTCTCAATCAGAACACTGCCAGCTTTTGGAACAATGCTGACCGCCAAGCCAACCTGAGAGCCACGAACCAGATTATTGCTAGCCACAATATTGCGCATATATGGGCCAAATCCCAATATCATGCCCTTGCTTGGGCAGCCTTCGATGTTGTTGCCATTCACAACCGCATCGGCCTCAACATAAAGGCCATAATTGTTCAAACGAGGCCCTTGATGTGGTGTGGAATTGGTCATATTGCGGATGAGATTGCCTGTCACCGTGACACGCCGTCCACCACGATTGAAATTGGCGATGGATATGCCGGCTGCCCCACCTTCAATACTGTTATTGGCAATAATCGCACCGTCAAATTCAAATTCGCTAAAGAGCGCCACTTCCCCTGACCCAAGACAATGATTGCCGATGATATGGCACTGCTTGGCACCATTGGAGCGGATGGCGGAATATTGGCAGTCGGCAATGTGATTGCCCGATATCAACACGTTGTCAGAGCGAAAGATATTGATGCCGTTACCATATTGACCAGAGCCGCCCCGAGCAGCATGTATATTAGAGATACGGTTATTGAGAACCCGAGTGCCATCAGGGCCGAATTCTCCGCGATGGATCAGAATTCCACCGTCACCAATGTCATCAATTCGGTTCTTTTCGATCCAGAGTCCTTTGGCATGGCGAGAGAAAATGGCATAGCGGCCCAATTGTCGGAATTCACAGGAGGTGATTTCACCAGAGCATCCCTCCAATTGGATGCCGGTTCGTCCACCCTGCACGAAGTGACAATTGTCAATAACCAGACGCTGGCAGTTCACGGCTTCCAATTGAGCGGTGATTTCTGATGAGATTGTGGCACCTATGCCACGAAGGGTAAGACTTTCAAGGCGGATATTCTTGCGCGCATTTGCCCGGAGTAAAAACCTTGCGCCCGACCTCATGATCAACTCGCTCTGCCCCAACGCTCCAATCATGTGTAGATCGGAGGGAAGCTCCAGATCTCGTACCACATAGCGGCCAGCAGGCAGGAAAAGCGGCCGCTTCTCATGAGCAGCACGGCTCATGGCCTTTCTCATGGCTTTGGACTGATCTTTTCTACCGTTGGGAATCAACCCAGACTTCCCGCCATCCAGCCAAGATGAAGCATGTGCAGGTGTTGCAGAGGCCAATCCAACACCGCCAAGGCCAACAAGGCATCGGTTCAAAAATGAGCGACGGGACAAGTGAGACGACATGGAACTCCCTTTCAGCGGCATGCAGATTTGAAAGGTAAATCTGACAGCAGCATGTGAAAGGCGAGTTAAGAGCACAGCACAATTGTACGGCTCAAGTCGATGTTCGCAGATTAAACAATGGCAGGAATGAGTGAGGGTTTGCTTATTCCGCTCGAAGGCTGGTCAGCAATTGAGACATGATCTGCTCGACTGCGACAGAGGCTGGCAATTGTCCATTTTGGACCTGAGCCTCAACGTTAGATAGCAATGTTGTAACAGCCGGACTGTCATGAAGGAGGGCACGCATGCGATCTTCAACCATGGACCACATCCAGCGAACTTGCTGACCCGAGCGCTTGGCTTGCAATTCGCCTGTAGCATTCAGCTTTTGTTGATGGCTTTCCACCTGTTCCCACATCTTGTCGAGGCTTTCATTGGCAAGACCGGATATGGTCATGACGGGAGGTGTCCAGCTTGGGCTGGCCGGGGTCATGATATGCAGAGCAGCACGATATTCAGCAGCTGCTTTGCGGGCGCGCCGTGCACCGTCGCCATCCGCTTTATTGACGGCAATCATATCGGCAATTTCCAGAACACCCTTCTTGATACCCTGCAATTCATCACCAGCACCGGGAAGCATCAGAACCAGAAAGAAATCCACCATATCGGCAACGGTGGTCTCAGATTGACCGATGCCTACCGTCTCCACCAGAATGACATCGAACCCGGCTGCTTCACATAAGAACATGGTTTCGCGGGTGCGGGCGGCTACACCGCCCAAAGTACCAGCGGAAGGAGAGGGGCGAATGAAAGCGTTGCGATCAATGGACAACTGCTCCATGCGGGTCTTGTCACCCAGAATTGAGCCGCCCGTGCGGGTTGAAGAGGGATCTACCGCAAGAACGGCGACCTTCTTGCCCATGGCTGTCAAATTGGAACCCAGCTGATCAATGGTTGTCGACTTGCCGACGCCAGGCACTCCGGTGATTCCAACCCGATGTGCGCCACCGCTATGGGGTAAGAGGCGGGTCAGAAGATCATGAGCAATCGCACGATGGGCAGGCTTGCGGCTCTCGATCAGAGTGATGGCTCTTGCCAATGCTGCACGATTTCCATCCAGAATACGATGAGCCAGATCTTCGGCATTTAGGTTGGCAGGGGCCATGGGCATCATTCCTGTATTCGCTGAAGCAATGCATAAAGTCCGTGAGCTAATCTCACTGTTGCTCATAGCGCAGTTCACCCCGGATGTCTTGTCGCCATAAGGTTATGTGTGAACTGTCGCGATCTGCGAACAGAAATAATGACTTAATAAACCACTGACAAGGAGATTTGATCATTGATCGGATTCGGCAGGGTCAGGGATTTTTGAGGATCGCAACCATGTCCCTTTTTTAAGACTGCTTGCCCATCTTGTTGTTCAACCTGATAGGGTTCGAATGTCAGTCTTCCCGGATTGCCACCCTCTCCATTGACATCCATTTCCACTCGAAAACGGATCATGCCATCCACGAGACCGAAACCCTGAAGATTGGGTTCCATTGTGACCGCACCCTCGGAGACGATCTCATCACCATCCAGTAAGGTCACATGTAGACCATTGCACCAGTTTTGCGGCACTTCCCCTTCAATCACCATGGAACCGGCAAGCTCATCTCCTTCTTTTAAGTTACGTAGGTGTACCATGGCTGAGGAGAGCCCATTGGATGCATACGTATTGACTTTTAGTGCCTCCCCACCAAAGTTGGCGGCATAATCGGGCTGAAGACTGGTGGCGAAAATGGAGGAAGGGACATAAACGGAATAAGCGCCATCGGCCTCAGCACCTAAAAGGCCAGGATTGAAATAAAAAGTCAGGCCAGCAATCAATCCGTTTTCTGTTGAGGGAACCAGATTGAAGGTGGAAAGCTTCTCTTCTGTTGGGCTGAATTCTTTCAGCCAGGCATCTTGGTCAGGTGTGATGGATGATCCCAAACGCAGAGATTTCTGTCGGGCGATGTCGGCACGAATATAGGCGTTGAGCAAATCCAGCAATGCGCGATAATGATTATCATCCTGACTGCCCAACAGATCTTGCAATCCGATAACCTTTTCGCTCTCATGATCATAGGTGAGGGTATGAATGGATAATGTGCCGGATGCGTCACCAGTCTGTTGCTCTTCCTGCCAATAAAGGGACGAATAATGTGAAGATTGGAAGCGGTCTTCAACTCGTGAGCGCAATAGAAAAGGAGAAACGGAAAAAGCTGGAAGTTTGCTACGAACCTGACGCGATAGCTGCCAGAAGTCCAATGCCCGATTTTCCAATTCCGAGCGCAAAGCCAGATCCAATCCGGCTCGATGAACAATAGCTCCCGGCATCAGATAGGTAATGGTTGCATCCTTGGAATGCAGAAGAAAGGGCTTCAATGGACCTAATATGTTGGAGTTGGATTGGGATTGAATCGTAACGGTTTCTGGCTTGTTCCGCGTGTCATGAGTTGTTTCACCGGAGGTTGCATTGGCGGTGGATGAATTCGTCTGAGCCATTCGAGCAATATTGGATGATGGCTGGAATGTGAAGTCACTTGCGATCTGAGGAGCCGTAACATTGGAAATTGTGCTTTGAGCAGCGACGTCGAATGCAGTGGTCGCAAAAATGCCGACCAGACCAAGAGCCAAAATCCTGCATGACATAGTTTTAAGAGCTCGAGATTGTTGGCTCGGCATATTTATTTTGGTCCTATTGAACAACATCAGTGTCTTTGATGCATTCGCCATCATATTTACTTCCCTCTCATCCCCTAAAGGAAAGGATCAAGCCTGCTCAGTGTCAACGAGCTGGTGACCAAAGAATGCGCTGCAAGGTTGCACCACCCAGTTCCCTGTCGGCTGGCAGTCGATCAAATGGACCCGCATAACCCGAAATTGCAAAGACCAGCGATACAGACCGCGTGTTTTTGGCACTGCAAATTGCCATGCCACGCCACAAATTCTTGCCGACACGACATGCAGAACGAGGGAGCCCGGATTGTGAGAATGTCATGCCCAGGCGCTCCCCATTTGGCCCTGCAATAGCGTCTCCTACACCATGAACGACACCAATTTTCCCACTGGTTCCTTTGAAAACCTGAACCATTTGCAGACCGTCCAGAAAGGCCGCATATGTCCATTGGGTGCCATTCTCCCCGGCGGTTTGAATGGTCTCAATATTGTATCCGGGTAATGCAGCCCCGATTGCTTTGGGGCCATAACCGGTCTCGTCTCCCAGACCACCGACACCTTGATCGGTAACTTGCAGAACAGCAGCAGGTGGTGGTGCACCTGCCGGGTCGCTGAGAGGCGTCATTGAGGAGCCACAACCGGACAAAAATACTAAAATTCCCCCCAAAATTACTTTGGAAGCAATCCGAGACAGCGCACAAGGCATTGAAACGTCCATCTATCTATCTGTCACGCCGTCGACATACGGCGTTCCCATTTTGTTATTTCCAACATCTCAAAGGACGTAGAAAGAGCGGCAGAAGAACACTCTAATCAAAAAGGCGCAATAGCGGACTGCGCCAAATCAATTTCACAAAACTGATGTTTCTGCCAAATCGCACCGGATGAGACCCTAACACCCCATTGAAGGGAACGAAAGTGCTTGATTTGGGGTTTACAGGCAAATTGGAGATACCTGGGTTCTCGAGTTTGGTAACGATTTTTTCCCAATTTTGGACCGAAAGTGAAATTAAATAGCTGGATGTAAATAAGAATGATTTTCATTATTAAGTATATTTGAGAATGATTTTTAATTGTAAGTATATCTGTTGATTTTTACTTTTATTTCAGATTTTTGATTTTGTTTTTATTTTGAAAGGCATAGATTTGTCGAGAGGATCAGGAGCTGTTCCCATTTGGACCAAGTGAACAGACGCCAACAAAACAATGCGATAAATCGTTTAAGGAGCATAAAATGCTGAATGCCAAAGTAGCGGAAAAACTCAACGCACAAATCAATAGCGAACTGTTCGCCTCACATTTGTATTTCTCTATTGCCGCTTACTTCTCCTCCCGTGATCTTCCTGGAATGTCCTCTTGGTTTCAGGCTCATTCTGTCGAAGAGCATGAGCATGCCAAGAAATTGTTCGACTTCATGCAAAAGCGTGGTGCGCGGATTACAATTACTGAGCTTGAAGCCCCAAAAACAGAATTCACGTCGCCTACAGATGCCTGGGAAACGGCTTACAATCACGAGAAGCTTGTAACCGCAGCTATCCATGACATTTTCGAAGTGGCGGCAGAGGCAAAGGAATATGGTACCACGGCCATGCTGCAATGGTTCCTTGACGAACAGGTGGAAGAGGAAGACACCTTCCGCCGTAACTTCATGCTGGCAAAAGCTGCTGGTGATGATGAATGGAATTTGCAGGATCTGGATGCGCGTCTGGGAAGTCGTAACGCCTGATGTCTTTGCAGATAACAAAAGAGCTAAAAAGAAAATGGTCGGGCAGTGCCCGGCCATTTTCATGTTGCGATCATTTCAAAGCGAAAGAGCTAGTCTTTTGCCAGTGCATTCAGAACCCGAACCCAAGACCGAATGCCCTTGTGGTAGCTCTCAATGTTATATTTCTCATTGGGTGAATGGATATTGTCATCATCCAATGCAAATCCGATCAGCATGGAATCCATGCCAAGAATGTCCTTGAATTCTCCAACGATCGGAATAGAACCACCCATACCCATCATCACCGCATCCTTGTTCCATTCATCTTTCAGCGCCTCTGCGCCTTTCTTGAGTGGAGGGTAATCAGGTGAAAGACTGTGTGCCGGGCCTGCACCGTGGTCAAGAAACTCAACGCTACAATCAGCCGGCACCCGCTCACGAACGAAAGCACGGAAGGCTTCGCGAATTTTAAGCGGATCCTGCTTGCCAACCAAGCGGCAAGAAACTTTAGCCGAGGCTTTTGAAGCAATCACGGTCTTGAAACCATCACCACTATAGCCGCCAGTGATACCATTGAATTCGCAGGTGGGGCGAGCATTGACCAATTCATAGACGCTGTAGGCTGTTTCGCCAGCCGGTATCGAAAGACCTATATCACCGAGGAAAGCTTGCGCATCAAAGGGCAGGGCATCCCATTGCGCCTTCACTTCTGGTGTCAGCTCTTCAACACCATCATAGAAGCCCGGGATAGTCACGCGACCATTTTCATCATGCATGTCTGCAAGGATGTTGGTCAGGATTTTGATCGGGTTGGCTGCAGGCCCACCATACATGCCGGAATGCAAGTCGCGATTTGCTGCTGTGATTATGATTTCCTCGCCCAAGAGGCCCCGCAGCATGGTGGTTATGCTTGGGGTGGTAGGATCGAACATGCCAGTGTCGCAGACCAGCGCCAGATCTCTGGACAGTTCTTCCTTATTCTCATTCAGAAAGGGAACAAGGCTAGGAGAGCCGCTTTCCTCTTCGCCTTCAAAAAGGATGGAAACAGGGATGGGCAACTCGCCATTGATCGCTTTATAGGCGCGGCAGGCTTCCATGAAGGTTAGTAGCTGTCCCTTGTCATCGGACGTGCCGCGGCCAGTCATCACTTTGATGCCATTTTTCTCGACAATTTGAGGATCAAAGGGATCAGCATCCCACAGCTCAATTGGGTCAATCGGCTGAACATCATAATGGCCATAAAACAGCACATGCGGACCGGCTTTGCCTTCATTTCCCTCAGCATGACCAACCACCATAGGATGGCCAGGTGTTACGCGAACATCCGCTGCAATGCCAATTGTGTTCAGCTCGCTTGCAAGATGATCAGCTGTCTTGCGGCATTCTTCCTGATAAGCTGGATCTGTAGAGATGGATTGAAAGCGCACCAGCTCCTTCATGCGCTCGATGGAAGCATCGATATTTTCGTCGACATGAGCCAGAACGGCTTCAATATTGGACATGCAAGGATCCTTTGAATGGAGATCAATTGGCAGGAATTGAATATGAGTTGAACTTTAGCCTAACAGGGTGTTTGAGGCCGTACCAGACCCCAACCAAGGCTTCCACAGACAGGGTGAAAGAGCCAATGTGAGGAAATTTCGTAATGGTCTGGTTCTTGTAAGGAGCGCAAGTGTTGCAGATCATCAGGAGAGTTTGTCATCAATGCAATGATAGGGGGCGTTACTATGACATCCAAAACTGCTGCCTTACCAGAACTGACGCGTGACAATTGCGTCAACGAAACTTGCCCTTGGTCAGGCAAGGCGGTCTCAAGTGATAGCCTGACTTACTATCGTGGGCATGTGGTAGGCTTCTGCAATCCCGGTTGTAAAGACAAATTCGAAGCGGCAACCGAGGCATTTGATGCGCGCCTTGAGGGCATTTGACCGGCCTCAAGCATGCGACCATTATCGCTGCGTCGATGTGTCATAGCTATAATTGCGTAATTTCGAACTAATTGAATTTAAAATATGATAAAAAGGTCACGAAGATAGATGTGGCCTTTGGGACTGGGGGGTGCCCATCTGCAAGGGGATCGCATGATCTGTACCCAACCAGATCTTGTCATCTTGCGCAAATTTCGCGCAACTGGTCTCTTTGAAATACCCCCGCTCTAAGCCGTTTCCCAAAAGGCATCCATCTGTCTCGGTTCACTCATGACGAGAAAAGATGATAATGTCCGATTTGAAAGATGAGCTCATTCGCCCCTCTCGGCGAGATATGCTCAAATTGGCTGCAGGGTCTGGTTTATTAGCCAGTGTTGCTGCCCATTCTGGTGCGAGAGCGCAGACGAAAACCAAAGCCCATATCGTGATTGTCGGGGCGGGTGCCGCAGGGCTTGCTGCCGCCAATCGTTTGGCAAAGCGTCTCGATGGCGTGAAAATCACCCTGATTGACGCCCGTAAGCGCCATCTCTACCAGCCAGGTTTTACACTGATCGCGGCAGGGCTCAAGCCAGCCAACTACTCGGTTTCAGCAACGAAGGATTGGTTGCCCAATGGTGCAGAACTGATTGAAGAGGCTGTCGCTGAGTTCGATCCGGATGCCAACAAGGTGATCACCACCTCCGGTAAATCAATATCCTATGATTATCTGCTGGTTACTGCTGGTCTGAAACTGGATTTTGATGCAATTGAAGGCTTCGAACGTAACCTTATTGGCAAGAATGGTATCGGTGCTGTCTATGCGGGTCCGGAAGAGGCGGAAGCCACTTGGCGTGAGATGGATCGATTTACCGACACAGGTGGTATAGGTCTCTTCTATCGTCCGGCAACCGAGATGAAATGTGCCGGAGCACCACTGAAATATACGTTCCTGACCGATGACCGTGCACGCCGCAAAGGTAACCGTAGCAAGATCGAAGTGCATTATTGCGCTCACGGGAAATCCTTCTTTTCAGTGCCGATCGTCAATGAGAAGGTTCGTATGCTGTTTGAAGATCGAGATGTAAAATCGGTCTATCATCACGTGCTCAAGGCCATTGATCCCGGAAAGAAAATCTGCACCTTCTCCACTCCGGACGGAGATCAGGAGATGCCATATGATTTCACAAACGTGATTCCGCCAATGCGGGCTCCTGATGCAGTTCGTACCTCTCCCTTGGCTTGGCAAACAGGCAAATGGGCAGCAGACGGTTTTGTTGAGGTAGATAAATATAATCTGCGCCATGTGCGCTATTCCAATGTCTGGGCCATAGGTGATGTTGCGGGTGTTCCGAAAGGGAAAACTGCTGCGTCTGTAAAATGGCAGGTGCCAGTGGCGGTGGACCATTTGGTGGCCGATGTCGAAGGTAGGACCTCTGAGGAAGTTTACAATGGCTACACTTCTTGTCCGCTGATTACCAGGATCGGCCGGGCGATGCTGGTCGAGTTTGATTACAAGAACAACCTGACACCCTCCTTTCCTGGTGTAATTGCACCATTGGAAGAGCTTTGGATCTCCTGGTTGATGAAAGAAATTGCTCTCAAGGCCACTTATCTGGCCATGGTAAGGGGCCGGGCCTAAGGCCGGAGTAAGGAAACATTGCTATGAAAGAATTGACATTTTCCACTATGCTGGCTGTGTTTGAAGAGGTCTTCGGTATAGGCTTGTTCTGGGGTATGGTTGTGCTGGCGATCTTTGGATTGTTGGCTTTTCTGTTCGTGTTGATGCGCGAAAAAACAGTTGTATCAGCCCGCTTCCTGCGTTCCGAGATTATTGGTTTGATCGGTGGCTTTTTGGCCATCTGGTTTGTGCAGACCATTACTTCATCCGGTTATTCCGATATCGGAGGACCAATAGATCTGATTATTTTGTTTATGATCTGGTTGGCGGGTGCCATTGGAACAGTGATGGCAGCCTACACGGTGCAGGGGCTCTTTTTGTCTCATCAGAAGGGCAATGAAACAAAGTGACGAAGAGGTGGATAGTGTAAGCTTCCTCTCTTCAAAACAGTGAAAGGCTGGCAAAGAAATGAGGATCGTTGTCAGTCTTTTGAAGTTTTCCCTGACGTAACGGAAAATAGCGACATTGACCGGTCAAACCTACTTGCATTAGGCCATAGACTCTGCCTCTACTGATCTTGGACTAGCGCTCCAGTAAGGTGGGATAGTGGGTATGCTGAAAAGCAAGATAATTGGGTTTATCGACACCTTGAATTCAGCGCAAACGGAAGAAGAAATTTGGAAGGTAACAGAGAACTTCTTTCAAAATCGCGGTTTTGAGCGTGTTGTATATATGGACCTGCAGCCAGGTCGCCATGTAATGCACACCAATCTTCCTGATTGGTGGATGAGCTATTATCTGGCGGAGGGTTATGCAGAGCATGATGCGATCTTTGACTATTGCGGCTCTTCTTGTCAGCCGCAGGTCATTGGTCGGGAATTCTTGAATGAAAAGTTTCGGAACTTCACACCGATCCAAAGAAAGATCATTGAAGAAGCGGGAGATGCGGGCACCGTTGCGGGATTTATCTCCACGGTAAGGCCAATGGGTGATGATGGTATCGCTTGTTGGGCCGCCGCAGGTGATATGACCAAAGAGGATCTGCGCAGGATATGGCAGGAGAGCGGTGAAATCCTCAACTTGGTGACACATCTGTCCTACAACGCCATGCAAGCAAGAATAGGCTTTTCTGCGACACCTGAGCTTAGTGCTATCGAACGAAAGGTTATGCAGCAGCTGGCGAGCGGTTTCTCGCCAAAAGAAATTGCCTTGCGTATCAGCTTCAAGCCGGAAGAGGTCAATTACCATCTGGCAATGGCACAGCAGAAAATGGCCAATCAATCCAAGAACGGGGAATTGGCCAAAGTCTTCGCCAAAAGGGTGATTGGGTTTTGATTGAGTAGTTAGAGAAAAAAGACTTCCTCATCGGCGGATGCTCCGGAGCGACCGGGAGCAGTGCCTGCATCGAAGTTGTCATCAGTAAGGCTGGCCTCTTCTTCTGCCCAAGCCTCATCCAGACGGTCCTCCTTGGATTGAGCGTCGGAAGGTGCTGCTGGCGCTTTCCGTATTGTTCTTTCAGGCTGATCAGGCATGGCAGAAAGGCCTTCGGCAGCATTGGAAATGGAGTCGGTAGCTAAGCTGTCTTGCGCTTCATTTCTTTGTTGAGGAATGGGAGAAGCATCATTGCGTGCCTGTTTGGCTTGTAATGCAGGATCATCCGCAGCATCTGGCAAGGCGGGTAGATCTTTTTCTTCTTTTTTGACCGGTATAGACCATCCCAATTCCTCATCAGTAGGTGGAATATAGCGGGCTGCCAATTCCAGGTGTTTCCGCACCGTATCGGTAGAGGCAGGCAGAATAACCAGTGATGCAAATCCAAGGCGTCGCGCATTCAGAACATCTGCAGCAGTTGCCTTTTTGGAACACAGGATAAGACAGACGCCGCGACCACCTGCAAATTCTACTCCACGTGACGGGATGAGGACGTTGGCAATTCCAGCAGCACCATAAGATTCATCAACAAAAACAACGTCGGCCTGACCTGAACCAATGAAATGAGCCGCCTGCTTGATATCTTCCATGGAAGTAGGGTGATTGATCCCGCAGTTTTTCAGCAGATCAGCCCATAACTTGCTGTCATGGCGGCGGGGCGCAACGATCAAAACACTTAAATCTTTGACTGCCTTAAGGCGACGCATGAGCAATGCCCCACTTGTTTGACCAGCGATAGATGCACCACTTCTGACCCTGGTTTCTTTTGTATGCCTGAGAGCGCCTTTCATAAAAGAAAAGGCCGGTCCTAACAGACCGACCCATCATCCATGATATTTCCTTGCAATAGGTAAAAGTACAAATTGCATTTAATCTAAGGTAAACAAAATCTTACCGTTATATTAGAAACCACGCTTGAGACTTCCAAGAATACCTCTCACCAATGCTTTGCCCAAAGATGTGGCCACCGAACGAGCAACCGACTTCATCGCTGCTTCTGCCACGCTCTGCCGATTGGAGTTGCGTCTGCGGGTTGATTTGCGGCGGGAGGAGCGAGTGGGGCGATCATCGCGACCAAAGTCAGGCAGAGTGAAGCCCGTGCGTCCTTTACGCATGCGGCCCTTGTCCTCGCGTTGGCGGTCTTCCTCGGCACGCTGCTCTTCTTCTCGACGAGCCTTTTCCTCAGCTCGTTCTTTCAGGACTTCAAATGCACTTTCTCGGTCTTTTGGCTCATCATAAACGCCATAGACAGGACTGTTTTGGATGATTTCTTTTCGCTCAGCCTTGGTGAGAGGGCCAAGGCGAGAGCTTGGAGGGCGGATCAAGGTCTGCTGAACAATGGATGGTACACCCTTTTTCATCAGGGTTGAGACCAAAGCCTCTCCGACGCCCATCGCCATGATGGTCTCGCGGGTATTCAGGCCCGGATTTGGGCGGAAAGTTTCAGCAGCGACACGAACAGCTTTCTGATCACGCGGTGTAAAGGCACGCAGGGCATGTTGAATCCGGTTTCCCAGTTGTGAAAGAACGCCATCAGGAATATCAATCGGGTTCTGGGTTACGAAATAGACACCGACGCCCTTGGAGCGGATCAATTTGACCACTTGCTCGACTTTCTCAACCAGGATTTTGGGGGCATCATCGAAGAGCAGATGTGCTTCGTCAAAAAAGAAGACTAGACGTGGACGATCTCTGTCGCCAACTTCAGGCAATTCTTCGAATAGTTCAGACAAAAGCCAAAGCAGGAAGGTGGCATAAAGGCGAGGGGACTGCATCAGTTTGTCTGCCGCCAGTACATTGACCATTCCACGACCATCACGTGTCGTACGCATCAGGTCCATGATATCCAGAGCTGCTTCCCCGAAAAAATGTTCGGCACCCTGTTGTTCAAGGACCAGCAATTGTCGCTGAATTGCCCCGATGGAAGCTGTGGAGACGTTGCCATAGGCGGTGCTCAGTTCTTTCCGGCGCTCTTCCATATTCACCAGAAGCGCGCGCAGATCTTTCAGATCCAACAGCAACAAACCTTCATCGTCGGCCAGTTTGAAGGCTATGTTCAATACGCCTTCTTGTGTAGCATTCAAATCCATCAGACGAGATAACAACAAGGGACCCATATCGGAAATGGTCGTGCGGATGGGATGACCCTGTTCGCCGAAAAGATCCCAGAAGATGGCGGGCATGGCTTCATATTTATAGTCATCGGTAAAGCCGATGGTTTCTGCGCGTTTGGCAAGGAAATCCTTTGGTTCACCCGCTACGGCCAGACCGGACAAATCACCCTTGACGTCCGCACAAAAAACCGGAACCCCAGCAGCAGAAAATCCTTCAGTCAGGATTTGAAGTGAGACGGTCTTGCCTGTGCCTGTAGCACCTGCGATCAAGCCATGTCGGTTTGCCAGTTTGAGATTGAGATATTCTCCCTGACTGGATTGGTTGCCATCTTTATCGGTAAGGAAACTTGTCCCCAAATAGACTTGTCCGTCTTTAAGCATTCCGCCCTCTATTCTTTTCTCGCACAACCAAATGACTTCTATTCGCCCATCTTCTGATTTGAAGACTGTCGCCCCTTACAAATCAAATGCGTCCAAAAGCCCTTCCCATCCAATAAACAATGCTGTCGATGATGCCTTATTTTCTTGCTCATTCACACTGTGTTCAGGCATCATTGATTAGAAAAAAACAAGTTATACAAGTCTTTTCAAGGCAGAAATCGATCTATGGAAGCACTGACAAGCAAATGATACGCTAGGGTAGATATCATAAAAGTGCTATGAGAGATTGCCAAAGCAAAGATCATAGGTTGTCACCTTTGCTGCCAGGTGGAAAACTGCTTGAAAGCAAGAAAGAACCGAATCGGGAGACGATTATGGACGAGATTATTGAACGTATTGCCTCGGCTGCTGGCATTTCACCTGACATCGCCAAAACCGCAGTGCAGATCATCCTCAAATTCCTGAACAAGGAAGCACCCGATGACAAAATGAGCATTCTGTTCGATGCTTTACCTGGTGCCAGCGATCTGGTGTCAGAGGACGAGGGCTCCAGTGGCGGAGGCTTGCTGGGAGGTTTGATGGGCTCAATGGGCGGTATGGGCGGTGCCATGGCGGCTATGAATGAGCTGAACTCTGCGGGCCTCGACATGGGTCAGGTTCAGTCGGTGGCGTCCGAGTTGATTGGAGCAGCCAAAGAAAGCGTAGGTGAAGAAGTGGTCGATGAGATCGTGTCTTCAGTTCCTGGTCTTAACCAAATTATCTAATCCATTCTAGAAAGCGGCCTGATGGTCGCTTTTTTATTTGAAATCCGGCCCTGTCGCATATGGGCTGTTCGTCGTAAAGGAGGAACGAATGTCATCTTATCCGATCGCAAAAATCGAAGGTATTGGCCCGACTTATGCGGAGAAACTAAAAACTGTTGGAATTTCCAATACCGGAGCTTATCTGGAAAAAGCCAAAGATCCTGCAGGTCGAAAGGCGCTGGAAAAAGAGACCGGCATTGACCATAAGCGTATTCTGAAATGGGCCAATATGGCCGATCTGATGCGGATTAATGGTGTCGGTGAAGAATATTCCGAGCTTCTGGAAGCTGCTGGCGTGGATACGGTCAAGGAATTGCGCAATCGCAATGCCGCAAATCTGACTGTTGCCATGAAAGAAGCCAATGATGAGAAGAAGCTTGTGCGTCAGGTTCCAGCACAGGGCAATGTCGAAAAGTGGGTTGCCGAGGCAAAAGAACTGACGCCAATGATGACATACTAAGCCATGAAGAGCTGGCTAGTGTGTCAGACAATGGTGGACTGAATAAGGGCTCTTGCCAATTGCCGGCAAGGGCCCTTTTGTTTGGCCGAACTTGGTCATACAACCAATTCTGATAGAATGGACACCCATTCATTTGCAATATCATACCGACGTAAGCCAACCATCGATAATGCGGGGAGGATTAGTTCCTGTTGCGGCCTCTGCCAGATCCCTGACCACGTCCACCACCGCGACCGAAGTCAGCAAGAGTGACATCGCCATCATTGTTGCGATCCATTCGAGCCAACCAAGGTTCGGTCTGATCTACAAATTCCTGCTCTGTAACTGTGCCATCTTGATTGAGGTCATTAAAATCCAAGCTCATGCCTACCATGGCTCGCTTATGGCCAGCTCCTTCTTCCGCGGCCTGATCTTCCTGACCTTCCAGAAAATCTTTGAATTCTGCATCATCAATCAGTTGATTGTCATCGCCGTCCAAGGCAGCAAACAGATCGGCACGGCGTTCTTTGGCCTCGAGTAGGCTGACAATGCCATCTTCATTGCTGTCCCATCCGGCCATGAAGGCCGGCATATAATCGCTATCAAAGGCTCGGCCTTGGCCATCTTTTCGACCCCGGTTTTTTCCCTGCTTCATGCCGAGGCCTTGCCCCATTCCTCGGCCTTTTTTGTAAGGCTGGCCTTGTTCCACCATTTGTCCATAACCCTTGCCCTGACCTTTCATTGCGGGGCTGTTCCCCTGACCATACGCCAAGGTGATTCCACCCAAAGCAATAGCGAGAACAAGGACAGTGAGAGGAGTGGTAAGTTTGAGAGTTTTCATGACATTAGCTCCTGTATTTGTATGTATGAATTTTAACACATACAGGGCGTTTAAAGGCTCCAAACGGTATTACAAGAAAAGTTGATCCCAGCTATCGTGTAATCAATTTTATCAGATCAGTTTATCGATACGTTTGGTTACATTTACAAGGGGTATGGAATGGCATAAAGGTTAGTAACGCTACTGAACGGGCATATTTGGAAGTTGGAAAATGCAGGCACAGATGCGCTGAACCAGGGCGGAACAACGCCGATAACACAGCAACAATCGAGCCAATATTCAATTTATGGTGAACCAGTCGTCTAGCTCAGTTCGATCTGCCCATAACGTACGGCTTCAATAACTGTTTGCGTCTTGTTGGAAGCTTGTAGCTTTTCAGATGCATTTTGAAGGTGGGCATGAACCGTGCGTTGAGAAATACGCAGCTCTTCAGCAATATGGTTGGCAGTTTTACCCTGAGCAGTTAGCGCAAGGACATGACGTTCCCGATTGGACAGTTCCCCGGAGCGTGTTTGTTCAACCCGGCGAGCGCTATCCAATTCGAACATCGTGACCTGGCATTGACAGCTCAGGAAATACAAGTCCGGTTCTGACAATCTCAATGTCTCACCCGCAGCAATGATAGCCATTTGCACACGATTGAACCGATGAACATGAATGCCGATTATATTGTTTAAGCTTTTTTGATCTGCCGGATTTTCTGCCAATATCTCGATCAATCGAGACACCTCCAGCCAGGATTGAGCTTCTTCATATCGCCAGAGCTGCGGTGTGGCTAAGCCAGCGATCTTGCGCAAAAGAATGTCGCTACCGAGTATATCGCAAATATCACAATTGTCTGACTCCGAGCGACCCCATTGATTGCGATAGATCAGCTCGCCAATTGCCTTGCCGGGCAATGGTAAACCCGTGATCAATATATGCTGGGCCCCTTTATGCCTCAATATTGCACAGACATAATCGAGAAAACCGGTCAAGTCTTCAGGTTTGTGTTCTATCAGAGCTGTCACTGGCAGCTCATCCTTGATGTCTACTTGCTGGGACATGATTTGCTTTTCTTGTTTATGTCTTTGCGAAAGTGCCAGATATGAGGAAGGTGGGATAATGAAGGTGGGTGTCTAATCAGGGTCTTAAGAAGTCTCCACGAACCAAGGCAGCCTGAATGGGTTGATGAAAGCACGCCCTCCAACGTGCGGCGTTACGATGACGTAAAGAGAATTTTCGAGCAACAAAAACTAGGCGATCCAACCCAATTAATTGTTTTTATACAGATTAATCCAAAAGCTTTTCACGGAATATTGTTAAAGTTGACAGGGCTGAGCAAGAAATAATCTGTCTTGGTGAGATCCGGGATTGCTCGTGGAAGAGTGCAAGCTTCCCTAACGAGAGTTTTGATTCGCGTCGTTTGGTCTAAAATCGACATGTAGTCGTGAAATTACGAAAATTGGCCAGATGGCTTATGCATATCGCCATTTGACGGGCTTGCGGTGCCCTGTTTGTCGGCTTAAACCCTAGATCAGAGATTTATTATGTGGCGGAGCTGATGTCGAAAATACGTGCTTATCGTCGCGAGAGAATTGAAAAAGGCGATGGCCGCTTAGTGATTGTATCCACAATTGCATGAAAAACAGTGTGCTTGCCCCGGCGTATGGAAGCGGACCTGCGTCTCAGATAGGAGCAAATAGAATGAGCGACGCTCTAAAGATCTCGGATACCTTTCCTGGTTATTCGCGCAAAGATTGGCAGGATATGGCGGAAAAAGCCCTGAAAGGAGCCCCGCTGTCCCGTATCTCCACGAAAACGGCCGATGGTCTGGTAATTGATCCGATCTATGGTCGCGGCGAGGGTAAGGCCCCTATGGCAATGCGTTCAGCACAAGCTCCTTGGGATGTCTGTCAAAAAATGGATCATCCCGACGCTGCAAAAGCCAATGAGCAAGCATTGATCGACTTGAATAATGGAACCAACATGTTGGCCATTCCATTTGCAGGTTGTTTGTCAGCACGTGGTTATGGACTTCAGGCTGATACAGAAACCCTTTCCAAGGCTCTGGATGAGGTTCTGCTGGACCTGATAAAAATTCGTCTGGAAGGCGGAGTGACTGGGCGTATCGCAGCCAGCGCATTTGCAGATGTTGTTGCACAACGTGGCTATGAACCAGAAAATCTATCTGTTTCCTTTGGTCTTGATCCGATTGGTGCTTTTGCGTCTACCGGCATTTTGGCTCCAAACTGGCCAGAGCGCGCAGCAAAGATGATCGAGAGCATCAAGGAACTGAAAGAAAAAGGCTTCAAAGGTCCGTTCATCACTGTTGATGGTCGCCCTTATCACGATGCTGGTGCAACCGATGCGCAAGAACTCGCAGCGGTGTTGGCATCTATCGTGGCTTACTGGCGTGTACTGGAAGAAGCTAGTTTTGACGCATCAGAGGCATTGCCTCTGATTGATGTAACCTTGTCAGTCGAAGCGAACCAGTTCGGTTCATTGGCCAAGATCCGTGCCATGCGTCATCTCTGGGCGCGTTTGTTACAGGCTTCTGGTATTGATTTTATTCCACTTGCAATTCATGCGGAAACATCTTGGGCGATGATGAGCCGTCTGGATCCATGGGTAAATATTCTCCGTGTGACAACAGCGAGTTTTGCAGCCGGTGTTGGTGGTGCGGATAGTGTCTCCATCTTGCCACATACCGCCGCTTTGGGGTTGCCTGATGGGTTTGCCCGCCGCATCGCTCGTAATCTGCAAACTCTTCTATTGGAAGAATCCAACCTCTACAAGGTAACTGATCCTGCTGCTGGTTCCGGCTTCGTTGAAAACCTGACGTTCGAGATCGCCCAACAAGCCTGGAGTATGTTCCAGTCGGTCGAGAAAGCTGATGGAATGATTGCTTCACTTGAGGCTGGACTGATTGCTGAATGGGTTGCTGAGGCCAATGAGGGCCGTGCCAAGCTTTTGGCCAGCCGCAAGAATGCACTGACGGGTGCCTCTGCTTTCCCTGATATTCATGAGGCAGCTGTTGAGGTGGAAACAGTTTCCTCTGTTTCGGCACCAGAATTGGCCAAAGAAGGCATTACTTGTCCCGCACTGAAACCTCAGCGCCTTGCCGAGCCATATGAAGCTCTGCGTGAAGCAGCCAAGGTCGCTGATAAGGCTCCATCCGTGTTCTTCGCCAATATGGGCAAAATCGCTGATTACACTGCGCGAGCTACCTGGGCGAAGAACTTCTTTGAGGCTGGTGGCGTTGCTGCTCAGTCTGATCAGGGCTTTGAAAACTCAGATGCAGCCGTCGAAGCCTTCAAGAACAGTAAAGCTGAGATTGCTTGTCTAGTGGGGTCCGATGCTCTGTATGAAGAGTTCGGAGCAGACTTTGCCAAATCACTGAAAGAAGCCGGCACCAAAATGGTATATCTTGCAGGACGTCCTAAAGACCTGATGGATGCTCTGAGTGCCGCCGGTGTCGATGCTTTTGCCTTCGAAGGCTGTGACGTATTGGCCGAGCTTTCCAGAATTCATGCCGAGCTGGGCATTCAACCAGTGGCTCAAGGCTAAGGAGAAAAGTGATGACCAAGATCCCTAATTTTGCCGACATCGCTTTTGAAGCGGTCAGCCCTGCAGCAAACGGTTCCGACGCGGTCTGGACCACGCCAGAAGGCATTGATGTAAAAGCTTCCTATAATGAAGCCGAGATCAAGGATCTCGATTTTACCAATAGCTGGCCTGGTTTGGCTCCATTCGTACGTGGTCCTTATCCGACCATGTATACCCAGCGGCCCTGGACTGTGCGCCAATATGCGGGCTTCTCTACGGCGGAAGATTCCAACGCATTCTATCGCCGTAATCTGGCTGCGGGTCAGAAGGGCCTATCCATCGCTTTCGATTTGGCGACACATCGTGGTTATGATTCCGATCATCCGCGTGTGCCAGGCGATGTTGGTATGGCTGGCGTGGCGATTGACAGCATCTATGACATGCGCACGTTGTTTGATGGTATCCCGCTCGACAAGATGTCTGTCTCCATGACAATGAATGGTGCCGTGCTGCCGGTGATGGCTCTGTATATCGCTGCGGCGAAAGAGCAGGGCGTTAGTGAAGACAAGCTGTCCGGCACTATTCAGAATGATATTCTGAAAGAATTCATGGTGCGGAATACATATATCTATCCGCCAGCACCATCCATGAGGATCATCTCGGATATCTTTGCTTACACATCAGAGAATATGCCGAAATTCAACTCCATCTCGATTTCCGGCTATCATATGCAAGAAGCCGGGGCAACAGCTGATCTTGAACTGGCTTATACTATTGCAGATGGTATCGAATATATTCGTGCTGGTGTTGCAACCGGTCTGGATGTCGATGCTTTCGCGCCGCGTCTGTCCTTCTTCTGGTCCATCGGCATGAATTTCTTCATGGAAATTGCCAAAATGCGCGCGGCGCGCCTGTTATGGTCCAAGCTGGTGAAGGAAGAGTTTGGTCCAAAGAATGCCAAGTCCTACAGCTTGCGCACTCACTCCCAGACTTCCGGCTGGTCTTTGACCGCGCAGGATGTCTTCAACAATGTAGGTCGCACAGCAATTGAAGCCATGGCGGCAACGCAGGGTCATACCCAGTCTCTTCATACCAACGCACTGGATGAAGCGCTGGCGTTGCCGACCGATTTCTCTGCTCGTATCGCTCGTAACACCCAGCTCTTCTTGCAGCAGGAAAGTGGCACAACCAAAGTTATCGATCCTTGGGGTGGTTCTCATTATATCGAGAAGCTCACCCATGAGCTGGCCGAAAAAGCTCTGGCGCATATTCGTGAAGTTGAAGAACTTGGCGGTATGGCAAAAGCCATCGAAGCCGGTATTCCGAAACTGCGTATCGAAGAAGCTGCAGCGAAAACCCAGGCTCGTATCGATAGTGGCACGCAAACCGTTGTCGGCGTGAACAAATACAAGCCAGAAAACGAAGCAGCGATTGATGTTCTGCAGGTGGACAATTCTGCCGTACGTCAGCAACAGCTCGATAAGCTCAAGCGTCTGAAGGAAGAGCGAAACCAGGCAGAAGTTGATGCGGCTTTGGACGCATTGACCGAAGCATCCAAGAACGGTACCGGCAACTTGCTGGACCTGTCAGTCAAAGCAGCGAGTGTAAAAGCAACGGTCGGTGAAATCACCTTTGCCATGGAAAAGGTCTTTGGCCGCCATCGCGCCGAGATCAAGTCCATTTCCGGTGTCTATCGTCAGGAGGTCGGACAAATGTCTGATGCTGTTCAGAAAGTCCAGAAAATGGTTGAGGAGTTCGAGGACAATGACGGTCGTCGTCCTCGTATTCTGATCGCAAAAATGGGTCAGGATGGTCATGATCGTGGTCAGAAAGTGATTGCCTCTGCTTTTGCTGATCTTGGTTTCGACGTTGACATCGGCCCATTGTTCCAGACACCGGAAGAAGCTGCTCGTCAGGCGGTGGAGAATGACGTGCATATCGTGGGTGCGTCTTCATTGGCTGCCGGTCACCTGACCTTGGTACCAGCCTTGAAGCAATGCCTGAAAGACGAAGAACGGGAAGACATCATGATCGTAGCGGGTGGCGTGATCCCGCCGCAGGATTATGATGCTCTCTACGAAGCCGGGGCCTCCGCCATCTTCCCTCCAGGAACTGTGATCGCTGAGGCAGCCGTGGATCTGCTGAAAGAACTGAACCAACGTCTCGGTTATCAGACAGCAGCAGTTGAGTAAGCGAGCTTTTTGGGTAAACATGCAACAAAGCCGGGCTTTTTGCCCGGCTTTTGTCTTTGGTAAAACGCATTGACAATGCTCGAGCCCTTGTTTCCAGAAATATCTTTGTGTGAAAGCCGTGTGGATTTTTCAGAAATATGTTCTAACTGGCTGTTTTTTCCAATTTTTCTTGTGTAGTCAAATGATCGGAACTTAGATCAGCCAAGCTGACAGGGCGCCCAATATAATATCCCTGAGCCTCGTCACTTCCCATTTTTCTGAGTTCATTGAGCTGTGCTTGATCTTCTACTCCTTCAACCAGAATTGAGATGTTGAGATTCTTTGCCAACTGGATGGATGCATCAACAATAGCCCGCGATTCATAGCTGCTCGTCATGTCGTCAACAAATGAGCGGTCGAGTTTTATCTTGTCGAACGGAAAGGTCTTCAAAACCTCGAATGATGCATATCCTGTACCGAAATCATCCAGCGCAATCTTGACGCCAAGAGACTTGATTTTATGCATCAGTTCCATAGCTGTGTTATTTTCCTGAATAAGGGCTGTTTCAGTAATTTCCAACTCCAATCGCTCGGCAGCCAGTTTATTTTGGACAAGCGCCTCGCGAATGATATGAGGCAGGCTTTTGTCGAGGAGTTGTATGGCCGAAATGTTGACAGCTATACAGGATCCATCTGGAAGATGCGTAACGTCACTGCAAGCCTGAAAAATGGCCCATTTTCCAAGCTCGTGAATAAGCCCGCTTTGTTCAGCTAGCATGATAAATTCATCGGGGCGGATGGAACCCAAGGTTGGATGATTCCAGCGGGCAAGGGCCTCGTAACCGATTATTTGGCCCGACTTCAGATCAATTTGTGGTTGATAAAAAAGATTTAGGCTTTTGACTTTCAGTGCGACTTCCAGATCGCGAACGAGTTTTCGTTGACGGCGAATTTTCTCTCCCAGCTTATCGTTGTAATGAACAATATTGGTTATGGCGTTCATTTTTGCGGCTTCAATTGCGAGGTGAGTATTACGAACCAAGCTGCGATAATCCCGGCCATTTTGCGGGTAGCTAGCCACTCCCAATGCGCAATTGATGGTAAGGTTGGTCTCTCCAATCTTAAGCTTGGTATCCAGCGATGCTTTTATCTCGTCAACAAGAGCAAAGGTATGCTCGTGATCAGGGCTTGGGACCAGAAGGCAAAATTCGTCACCACCAACACGAGTGATATGGGCGCGTTTGCCTGCCAATTCCCTTAAGTGATTAGCAAGAAATATCAGGACGTTATCACCAAAGAAATGGCCTCTATAGTCATTGATTTCCCTGAATTTTTTCAGACTGATACCCAAAATGTAGAAGGGTTTCCCGGTCTTGATATATTTTGACAATTCCAGATCGAAGGCAGAACGGTTGGGTAGACCAGTCAGGCGATCTGTGTTCGAAACCTCTGCAATTTTTTTGTTTGAGTCGCTGATCCGGTCATTGTCAATACTGTAGCTGGCGATACCGACGCCCATTACCAGCAAGCATAAAACTGAAACAAGTCCGCCGACGACAATTAGGGAACTGTCATTCAGGCTGGGATCAATACCTGGCATCGGCGTCACCTGAAACGCTGTCATTCCAGTGAAATGCAAGCTTACGATAGATAGAACCAAAGCCAAAATGGATTTTGTAAGTATCGATCTGTTGGTTGGGCGTGCAGCGATTTGCATGGAAAGTGCAGCCAGCACAATGGCGAGCAGAACGGATATTAGGACATAGGTACGGTCCCAGGAAACCAGACCATCAACATGATAGGCCATCATGCCCGTGTAATGCATCGCTGAAATAGTAAGACCGATCGCGAAGCCCCCTGCAATGGGTGCGAAGGGGTGCTTCATACCTATCGTGATCCAAGTCGATAGATAGATACCAACTATCGCGATAAGAACTGATAGAACAGTGAGAACCAGATCGAAATAATAAGGCGCGTCAACCTCATATCCAAGCATCGCAATAAAATGAGTGGCCCAGATAGATGATCCGCCAGAAACTGCGGTTAGAAAAAACCATCCATGACGACCATAACTTTGTGCTTTTTTTGCTTTGTTCATGGATTTGATGGTGATCGTTGATCCTGCAAAGCAAAATAGTGCAGCAATAATTACCATCCATATATTATGACTATAAAATATACATCCAATAACTTTCACGACAAATTCCCGCCTGTGACGTTCTTGACCTGAAGGTTATTATATATAGTGATAGGTTAATTATAAATGATATGGGGAGTTTGTTTTGTTTTGGTCATGGATACATAAATAAAATGTATTTAATAGCAGGTTGATCTGGTTTCGATGCTTACCCAAATTTGCTCATGGTTGGAGATTGAGTGAAAAAAGCTCCCGCGAGTTTTTGCAAAAAAACAAGTCATGGAATTTTTCAGGAACCCAACTGGCGGCTAGATCAAGCAGGCTGGCATCACAGGGATAATCTTCGCTTCTTGCTGCCATATTGTGAGGGAAATTTGTACCCCAGATAATGCGCTCCGGAGCGTGTGTGGCTATCACTCTGGCCACTGCACCAATATCACGATAGTCAGGCCCACCGGAGTGCGAGGATTCGTAGCATCCTGCAAATTTGAACCAGCAATTGCCTTTATCAATCAACCTCTTCAAGGTATCAATCTGGGCGCTGTCAGGCTTGACACCACAGAAAAACTTGCCGTGATGATCAATGACATAACGGCTTTTGATATTGAGCAACCGTTTCTCATGATGGCAAATATTACTGCCATCAAATTGAACTGCCATCGCCAGATCGAAACAATGGCAACGAGTGTCTACACCTTCAAGATATTTCAATCCGTAGGCTCCGCCGGGAAGGTCCATAATGCGGGCGCCTACAATGCCGTTATCGCGCAATTGGGTGATTTGGGCATCACTCATATCCTCGGAAATGGCCGCGACACCAGCTGCACGAGTGCCCACCCGGCGTAGAACTTCAAGAAGACAGTCATTGTTACGTTGGTAGGCATTGGCGACAGTCACAATGAAATTATCGACGCCGAGCCAGTCACAAACGCTCAAATAATCAGAAATATCCGGCGGGTCAGGAGGCAAGGCGGGACCGTCTTCCTGTCCTTCAAATTCCGGCAGGTAGATGTGTAGTTGGGAATCAACGGAACCTTGAGGAAGAATTGTTTCAGGTTTTGCTCCTGTCAGTTTGCGCTTCAACATCTCAATCATTCTTCAGGCGCCATTGTGAAAGGGCACCATGATCAATCTCAATGCCGAGACCGGGTCCGTTGGGAATGTGAACAATGCCATTTGTATGCTCAAGTGGTTTGGTGACGATTGCCTGTCGAAACGGGTTTTCAGTCCGATCAAATTCCAGAATGGGTTCTAGAGCGCTTGGGCGAGGAGGATTTGGCGGAAGCGCTGCCATGAATTGCAAGCTGGCAGCGATCTGAACGGCGGTGCCCCAAACATGCGGAATGACACGGACGCCATGCAGGGCTGCCAGATCGATAATGCGACGGCCTTCTGTAAAACCGCCGGTACCACAAATATCTGGCTGTAAAATATCGACCCGGCGTTGTTCTATCGGATCCTTCATCCCCCAACGCCCATGCCAGGTTTCACCTCCGGCAACCGGAATCGGCTGTCGGGCCTTTACTTCCGAATAAGCGTCCAGCAGCTCCGGCAAGACAGGTTCTTCAAACCAATCCACTTTGTAATGAGCTGCCCGTCGACCGACCTCAATGGCTTCCAGTGCATCATAACCATGATTGGCATCGATCATCAGGCGCATGTCGGGACCGATGGCTTCTCGTACAGCAGCAATGACTTGCAGGTCTTCCTCGACATCAAAGCCGATCTTGATCTTGACCGCATGGAAACCTTCCTTGCGATAACAAGCTACTTCTCGTGTAATATCTGCTACACGGTCCACACCATCCTTGCGGAAGGAGCCGGTTGCATAGGCTTTCACGCTTTCCCGGAACCGCCCACCCAGAAGGGTAGAGACAGGAACATCAAATTGTTTGCCCTTGATATCCCACAGCGCAATATCAATGCCTGAAAGAGCGGTAACCGTAAGGCCGCGTTGTCCTTGATCACGTAGAGCATTATAAAGCTCAATCCAGATCTTCTCGGTCTCAAGAGGATTCCGGCCAATCAACATTGGTGTGTAGGCTTGAACCACAGAGGCATTGGGCAGTGCAGGCCCGAGGCATTCCCCCCATCCGGTCAAGCCATTGTCGCACGATATCTCCACCAAAACATGTTGTCGACGGTCAAACCTGGCCGAGGCGCTTTCAAAGGCAGTTTCCAATTTGAAATCCAGAATGTGGGTCTGGACGGATATAATCTTCATGATTGATGTGCCTCGATCAGAGCGGCTAATGCAGCCGTCTCTTTTTCTGTAAGATCAGTCAATGGTGAACGGACTGGACCGACATCGAAACCTGCGATGCGAACGCCTGCCTTTATGGCGGACACTGCATAGCCACGTTTGCGATCGCGAATTTCCATGAAAGGATAAAAGAAACTTGCCAGCAAATCTTCGCATTGTGCACGTTCATCCTTACGTAACGCATTGTAGAATTGTTGAGCCAGTGCAGGAACAAAATTGAATACTGCAGATGAATAGGTAGTGAAACCAGCACCAAGATAAGCCTCCGCGAACAATTCTGCGGTGGGCATGCCGCCGAGATAGGTCAGACGATCGCCAGCCAATGCGGTTACCTTCCTGACTTCGCCGATATCACCTGTTCCGTCCTTGAAGCCAATCAGATTTGGGCATACATCGCAAAGACGTAAAAGTGTTTCTGTCTCCAATACCGTAACACCGCGATTATAGACCATCACGCCTATGCCCACCGCATCGCAAACCGCCTTCACATGATGATAAAGGCCCTCTTGAGGAGCATCGATCAAATAGTGTGGGAGCAGAAGAATGCCGTCTGCTCCGGCTTTTTCTACTGAGCGCGCCAACTCGACAGCCATGTTGGTGCCATATCCGCAACCGGCGATGATGGGGGTATTTCCAGCACTCGCTTTGGCACTTGTGACGATTTCCGGGACCTCGTTGGGAGAGAGCGAGAAGAATTCGCCAGTTCCTCCCGCTGCAAAGAGTGCGCTTGCGTCAAACCCGGAAAGCCAATCCATATGTTTTTCGTAAACAGCCCGATTGAAGTGTCCGCTTTCGTCGAAGGGTGTCACCGGAAATGACAGTAAGCCGGCACCTAGGGCCTTTTTGAGCAATTGTGGATCCATATCCGATATCTCCATTCGAATAAATATTGGAAATTAGCATATGGGTCAGTGAAAAATTGTCAATAACTTATCATACAAATTTTATAATTCATCTGAGCAATTCACGATATCGATTGCTTCCGCCTTCCAGGTGCAGGCGCATTGCGTCGCGGGCGCCTTGTTCGTCCTGAGATGAGATTGAGAGCGCAATTTTATCATGTTCTGCAACGATTTGCTGTAAGTATCTGCTGGTGGCTACCTCTTTATTGCTGGAGACCAATTGTTGGCGCGGAATGATCTGGTTTCCCATCATTTCAAGAAATTCAGGAAAGCGTTTGTTGTTTGTGGCGTCGGCTATTGCCTTGTGGAATTCGAAGTCTGCCTTGACGGTTAATGCGCCTTTTTGTGCAAGTTCCTTCATGTCATTACATGCTTCCAAAATAGCTCCTTCCTGGGCTGGAGATCGGCGCCTGGCCGCCAGGGCCGCAGCTTCAATCTCGACCGCCATGCGCAATTCCAGTACTTCTATAATCGATGATATCTTATTGGGAATAAAGGATTTTAACATATTATTGGAGGGCATGGATTGGCTGATAACAAAAGCTCCGGCACCTTGTCGTGTTTCGACCAATCCATCGGAGCGTAGAGAGGCAATGGCCTCGCGAACCACGGTACGACTTACTTTATATTCCTCTGTAAGGGCGGCTTCGCTGGGAAGTTTGGTTCCCAATTGAAAGGCGTCACTGAGGATTTCCTCACGTAGGGACGCGGCTAGATTCTGTACCAAATTGGCTCGTCCGCCTTGAGGTTTTGCAGGGCGTTGTTGCTCTTCGGTCTTTCCCATGATGTGCTATCATTTCTTCTCAGGTTGTTGGTTGTTTTTTGATGATACCTCAAAATGAGTCAAAATGGCATTGACAAAAGTTGTCATATAAATTTATGTTAACTTTGAAATATGTACGATAACTATTTCAAGCCAATGGGAGGGCTCAATGAAACTTATGAAATTAGGTACAGCAGCAGGCGCCATACTTGTTGCACTCGCCTCACTGGCATCTGCGGCGGAGCTACGTGGATGGAATACACATGTACCGGATTATCCGGTATCGGTTGCGATGGATAAATTTGGCGAATTGGTTGCACAGCGAACAGAAGGGCGTGTCAAGCCAAAGACCTATCATTCCGCTCAGCTCGGTGAGCAGGACGATGCCATTGAGCAGATGCAATTTGGTGGATTGGATTTTGCTGTTTTCAATCTGGTGCCGTTGAACAATCTCGTTCCGGCAACGCAAGCAACAACCTTGCCATATGCTTTTAAATCCATCGATCACATGCATCGCGTTATGGATGGTAATGTAGGTGAGGTCATCGGAAAGCATATGGAAGACGTGAACATGGTCGCGCTGGCATGGTATGACAGTGGTGCGCGGTCTTTCTATGCAAACAAACCCCTCAAATCACTGGCTGATCTGAAAGGGTTGAAAATCCGCGTGCAGAACTCCGATGTCAATGTGGCGATGGTTGAGGCTCTTGGTGGCAATGCGACGCCAATTCCATTTGGTGAAGTGTTCACGTCCATTCAGTCCGGCGTGGTTGATGGCGCTGAGAATAACTGGCCATCCTATGAATCAACGGGTCATTTTGAAGTGGCACGCCACTACCTGCTGGATCAACACACCATTGTGCCAGAAGTTTTTGCCATCAATAAAACCACTTGGGACAAATTGAGTGGAGATGATCAGAAGATTGTCCGTCAGGCTGCGATTGAAAGTGCAACATTGCAGCGCAAGCTATGGGCAGAGCGCGAAGCCAAATCCGAAAAAATTGTGCGTGATGCAGGTAATACCATTGTGGAACTGGAAGACAAGTCCGACTTCATTGCAGCTATGAAACCTGTCTACGACAAGTTTGCCACCAATGCGGTTGTGAGTGATATCCTGAAGCAAATACAAGCAGTGAAATAACATTCAATAGTGAATGCAAATAGGAGCAAACGACATTGCCGTTTGCTCGCTTGGAGGAAAGCATGCATTGGAAGTTGTTTGATAGGCTGGCGAGCATGGTGATTGTGCTTGGCGGACTATCCTTGATTATTCTGATCTCGATCATGGGCTATCAGGTTTGGGGTCGCTATGTACTCAACGATACACCGACCTGGGCGGAAAGCCTTGCGCTGCTTTTGATCTTGCTGGTGTCACTCCCCATTGCCGCGATTGGGTTGCGAGAAAATTTCCATCTTGGTCTCGATTTCCTTACGGAGCTGCTGCCAAGGCGCATTCAAATTGCTTTACGGGTCATCAATACTTTTGTCCTTCTAACATTCGGTCTGGCAATGACCTGGCATTCACTCAGTCTTGTGAGCGGTACCTGGAACCGCAATATTCCACTGATTGGGGTGCCTCAAGGTTTCAAATATCTGCCGCTTGTTTTTTGTGGCATTCTCATTGTTCTGTTCATGATCGAACGCCTGGCCGGTATGTGGTCGCATGGCGTCTTGATTGGCGAAGACATATCTGACGAAGGAAATTGATATGGGCCTCACAATTCTTCTGAGTGTCTTTGCCATTACCATGTTGTCTGGCATACCAATTGCCTTCTGTCTGGCCATTGCTGCTTTTTGCGCTGCCATGATCGAAGGACTGCCAGAATTGATCGTGTTTCAGCGCATGGTGTCCGGCATGAGTGGCTTTACACTTCTTGCAATCCCTTTCTTTGTTTTTGCTGGCGAACTGATGATGCGTGGTGGAATTGCCATGCGTCTGGTGCGCTTTGCTGAAACCTTGGTAGGGCAGGTGCGAGGCGGACTCGGGGTTGTCAACGTGCTCAGTTCAATGCTGTTTGGTGGTATCTCCGGTTCCGCTGTCGCTGACACATCCGCACTTGGATCTGTGATGATCCCCATGATGCGAGAGCAGGGATATGACGATGATTATTCAGTTAATGTGACCGTCACATCTTCCATCGCCGGTATCATGATCCCGCCGAGCCATAATATGATCCTCTATGCTCTGGCGGCTGGTGGTGGTGTGTCGATTTCATCGCTGTTTTTGGCGGGGATCGTGCCTGGTATCATGATGTGCCTCATCTTGACCCTCGCCACTTATTGGATTGCAGTTCGTCGTCACTATCCATCGCAGAAATTTCCTGGTTGGCAAGCTGTATTCTTCGCCGCTGTCTATGCGCTACCCGGTTTGATGACCGCAGTTGTAATTATTGGCGGTGTTTTATCCGGTATTTTCACGGTAACGGAATCGGCTGCCATTGGCGCTATCTGGGCCTTGTTGGTCACGATCTGCGTTTATCGCTCTTTGACCTGGCAGGCTTTCTTGCAATCTGTCACGCAAGCCATTCGCACCACAGCATTGGTGATGATTTTGGTCGGCGCAGCAACCGCTTTTGCCTATTTTCTGGCGCTCTATCAAGTGCCGGACATGATCCTGGGAGCCATGACCGCGATCTCGGACAACAAGTATTTTGTGTTGCTGATGATCAATGTCGCGCTACTTGTGCTTGGAATGTTCATGGATATGGCGGCGTTGATTCTGATCTGCACTCCGATCTTTCTACCTGTCGTGAGAGAATTTGGTATGGATCCGGTTCAATTTGGCATGGTTCTGATGATGAACCTTGGTCTGGGCTTGACCACCCCTCCGGTTGGTGCATGCCTGTTCGTTGGGTGTGCTGTAGCGAAGGTGCGAATCGAAAGTGTATTGAAAACCATCTGGCCTTTCTATCTGGCAATTTTTCTGGCGCTATTGCTGACAACCTACGTTCCGGCCATTTCTCTGACCCTTCCAAGACTGTTTGAGTGAGGCACCAAATGCTTGAAAAACTGCTGATCACTGGAGCTGCTGGTGCATTGGGAAAGATGATACGTCCTCGACTCCAAAAGATTGCAAAATCCCTCAGGGTCAGTGACCTTCATGAATTTGCCTTGAATGGCGATCATGAAGAATTGATGATCGGCGATCTGGTAGACACCGAGTTCATGAACCGTCTTCTGCAGGATTGCGATGGTGTGGTGCATTTGGGTGGGATTTCTATCGAGCAACCCTTTGAGCCGATCTTGCAGGCCAATGTTATTGGTATACATAACCTTTATCAGGCCGCCAAAAAGGCGGGACAGCCCCGCATATTGTTTGCCAGTTCCAATCACGCCATTGGGTATCACTCCGTGAGTGAACGTCTGGATGCCCTTTCACCTATCATGCCCGATGGTTTCTATGGGGTGTCCAAGGTTTTTGGTGAGGCAATGGCTAGCATGTATTTCAATAAAGAGGGGCAGGAAACGGCCATTGTTCGTATCGGCTCGTGTTTTCCCGAACCCAAAGATCATCGTATGCTCAGCACCTGGTTCAGTCCGGATGATTTTATCTCGCTGATTGAGATGGTTTTTAAAGTTGAAACGCTTGGCTGTCCGATCATCTATGGAGCATCGAACAACGATGAGGGCTGGTGGGATAACAGCAAGACAGAAAGTCTTGGATGGAGGCCAAAAGACAATGCCGAAGAGTTTCGCGCCAAGCTGGATGCAACAATACCCAAACCTGCTCCAGATGATATCGCTACGTTAAATCAGGGTGGCAGTTTTGCCGCTGCTCCATTGATGACGAAGTGATCATGTAGGGCTGCAAAATTATGTTGAGTGGAAAAGTCGTTTTCTCCTCGCAATCATTTGCTTCCATCATACCCGTAGGAGGTGGGGATGGAGCAGAAGCATAAAACGTCACTTTCAGGAAAACAGGCCACTGTGTTTTAAATTGTCATCTCGTCGCCTTGCCTGAGTGGTATAAGTTCCTATCTGTGAAGGAGCAAATACGACTGAAGGAATTGACATATGCTTATTACCACGACAAACACCATCGAAGGCCGGACCATTCACGACTATAAGGGTATGGTCAATGGCGAGGCAATTTTGGGGGCGAATGTCTTCAAGGATTTTTTTGCAGGTATTCGGGATATCGTCGGTGGTCGTTCCGGCGCTTATGAGGGTGAACTTCAAAAGGCTCGTGAAATCGCTCTGGAAGAGATGAGCGAACATGCTCGTCGCCTTGGTGCCAATGCCATCATAGGCGTTGATGTAGACTATGAGACAGTAGGGCAGAATGGCTCGATGTTGATGGTCGCTGCTTCTGGTACAGCTGTGGTGTTTGAGTAATAATTTTCCTGTAGCATTGGGCTTTCGTCGGTGATTCTTGCCGCGCATCCCCGAAAAAGATTCAGACTTTTCGGATAAGGATACGCGCCCAAAAAATTAGAGCATCTCATTGCTCGACCAGCCAATGGGATGCTCTGAAGCGAAGGCCCTAACATTATGAAATCTATTTGCATTTTTTGCGGCTCCAACTGGGGCAATCGGGAAGAATATAAACAAGCTGCCAGCGCAATCTCCCGTGAAATTGCTCGGCGTGGCTATACCCTTGTTTATGGCGGCGCAGGTGTTGGATTGATGGGCGCTTGCGCTGATGCCGCATTGGCAGAAGGCGGCAAGGTGATCGGCATTCTACCCGAAGCCTTGAAGGAGAAGGAAGTCGACCATAAGGGTCTGACCGAGTTGCACTTGGTCTCTTCCATGCACGAGAGAAAAGCCATGATGGCCGAATTGTCGGATGGTTTCATTTCCATTCCCGGCGGTGCCGGTACCATGGATGAGATGTTCGAAATTTGGACCTGGGGCATGCTGGGTTGGCATGACAAGCCATCAGCCTTGATGAATGTTGAAGGTTATTATGATGACCTCATCAAGTTTTTGGATAAGACTGCAGACGAAGGGTTTGTTCGCAAGGCTCATCGAGAAATGCTGATCATCGATACCGATGCAGAATCCATTCTTGATCAGATGGAAAATTATCAACCACCTCAAGGCTCCAAATGGATCAAGCAAAAGAGCGAGACCTGATGATGTCTCAGTTCGAATTTGTGCGTCTGAGTGATCTTCCGGATTTGGCCGAGCAATGTGCACGACTGAATGATGCGGAATGGGGTGATGGTAGCGCTGAGTCCATTGAAATGCGTATCAGCAGTTTTCGTCGATTGGCATTGGCGGGAGAGAATGAAGATGTAATTCTCTGCCTTGGTGAAAAAGGCGAGTTGGCTGGTCTGTGCGTGTTGATTGACAATGAGTTGCCTGCTTATGAAGATCTCAGCCCTTGGCTCGCCAGCCTGATTGTGGCACCAGACTTTCGAGGTCGGGGATTGGCACTGAAGCTGATTGCTGAGCTGGAAAGCATGGCCAAAGAAATGGGAGAGGGGGAATTGTTCCTTCACACTCGATATCCCGAACTTTACAAGAAAGCTGGATATGCCGAGATTGAAACTTATGAGCGGGATGGAAATATCCATGTCGTGATGGGCAAAGCTCTCTAGGCCTTGCTCTAGGCATGCCGTCAACAGAATTCAGTACGGGAAAACCAGCGTTGATTGGCTGTCACTGGTTTTCCCGGGCTTTTGCGCTATCGTGGGTGGAAATACAGAGAATCATTCTTCCTCGACCATATCCATTAATCAAATCCCATGATGAAGACAGATCACCCAATCGCTGCTCCGACACATGCAAATGGCCACAAGCCTGCAAATGAGGAAGTGCATTCAGAACAAGAGAAAAAAATATTGCGGGTCCTGGTCTATTCGTCAGAGCGGAATGGCGGCAACATGCCAGCAAGACAGGCCCTGTATCTTGCTGCCCTTACTGAAAATCCAAATATCAAGCTGACTATTCTGGCGCCGAATGGAGCGGCTCTCAGCCAATTGGCGAAAGAGCAAGAGCTTCCGCTATTGCCGATTTCCGAGTTTGGCCGTTCACTCTTGCGCCGAACACCTCAGCTTTGGCCGATCTTGACAGCCATGAGACGGCACAGTTTTGATCTTGCCATTACACATGATGGATATGCAGCGCGCGGTTTGTCTTTGATTGCCAAGCGAGTCATCGGAATTTGTCATGATGATCAGTTTGAGCCTTTCAAGACCGTCGATACGCTGCTGACCCTTTCTTCCAGCGCGGCTGACAAGGCCAAGTCAGTGCTCGATAATGATTGTGATATCCAAAGCCTTCCATATCCCTATCAATGCACTAGCAAGGTCATGAAGCCCGAACCGGAACATCAGCGATTGACAGTCGGAGCTTCTGCTCATTTTATCGAGAAAAATGGTGCGGCAGTGTTTCTGCATATGGCGCAATTGATGGTTCAGGAACGTCCCGATATTCGGTTCATTCTTGCAGGAGATGGTCCTGATGATCAGGATCTCAAGCAATTGGGGGAGCAAATCGCTCCTTTTGTGGAGTTTCCAGGGAGACTCACACCAGCTGAACTGGCGCGTGAAATAGATGTTTATTGCCAGACATCCAGGGATGAACCGTTCGGTTTGACCCTTTGCGCAATGATGGAGAATGGGATCGCTTGCATCTCTACCTGTACAAACGGGGCGATGGATATTCTGAAAGGCGGCATGGTGGCACCTTTGACACCAATTGATGATGCGCTCAGCCTGACTGAGCGTCTTCTGGAGATGATTGGAGATCCAGATCGTCTTTCATCCGTCAAGAAAGCCTGCTTCATTCGTATTCGAGAGGAAGATTTTGATGTCCATTCGTTTGTGGATCGACTGAATGAGATCGTGGATAAGCAAGCAGTGCACCATGCGAATTAATCCTCATTGCTTGTGAATACCTGCAGTTTCAATCCTTATTTGTTCCGATCGTCTCTTGCTGTTCCGCAATGCAGTGCCTAAATTGACATAAATCAAGTCAGCAGGTGTATCCAACCAATTTCTGGCCACTCAATCCTGCCATACCTCCATCCCTCCCAAAGGAGATAGTCCATGTCTTTTGAACTTCCTGAACTGCCTTATGCCTATGACGCACTTGGTGATTTCATGTCCGCTGAGACTCTGGAATTCCACCATGACAAGCATCATATGGCTTATGTAACCAATGGCAATAATCTGCTGAAAGAGTCTGGTCTGGAAGGCAAGAGCCTGGAAGAGATCGTCAAGGAAAGCTTTGGTACCAATGCCGGCCTGTTCAATAATGCGGCACAGCATTACAACCACATCCATTTCTGGAAATGGATGAAGCCGGTTGCCAATGAGAGCAAGGTTCCCGGTGCTCTGGCTGCCAAGATTGATCAGGATCTGGGCGGCATGGACAAGTTCCGGGCTGATTTCATCAATGCTGGTCTGACCCAGTTCGGCTCTGGTTGGTGCTGGTTATCCCTGAAGGACGGCAAGCTGGAAGTCACCAAGACCCCTAATGGCGAGAACCCACTGGTTCATGGCGGCACACCGCTTCTCGGCTGTGATGTTTGGGAACATTCCTACTACATCGATTACCGCAATGCGCGCCCTAAGTATCTGGAAAGCTGGTTCGATAACTTGGTTAACTGGGAATATGTTGCTGAGATGCTGGAAGCTGCTTCCTAATTCAGTACCATAGTTGATATAAAAATTCCCGCTGGATCCTGGATCGAGCGGGGATTTTTTATGAGGCGAAAACTAAATGATATCAAGTCACTACCGCTGAGTGTTGCCTAAGCTTACAGGCCTCTGCGGCAAGGCTTGTAATATGTGGAATGGGGAAAATCGGTACGCATCCAGTAAAGCCAGTTTTCGCAGGATTTGCGGGTTTTGAAACAACCAATCTGATTGATATATTCCTGTTTGGGACCCCAATTGAACATAGGTTCCAAATCCCGCTTCCCGACATGACGTCCCCACCAGACTTTGGACGGTCCGATCTTCTTGGCAAGATCCAGACAACGTTCCGGGCGAGGCTTTGGGCGTTTATTGCTACCGGCATTTACAGGGGAGGGCGCCACGAGCAAAAGCGGCAGCGTGAAAGCTGTCGCAAGCAGTGTCACAGACACTCTTTGTCTTACCATTGGCATGGTCTCCTGACAGTCAGCGGATGCTCCCATTGAGAGAAGCAAGAACAATCCGACCGGATAGGGGATTGAATTGCGAGGACAAATCTACCCGGTCAGCGTTGGGAATCAGTTTACCCATCAAAATGTCAAAAGAGGGGCAATGCCAGCGGAAAAGTGCGAGATGTGCAAAATATCGTATATTTTGATCAAAGCCCATCAAAATGACCGCTGGCATACCATGACCCAGGAATGTTTGCTGTAATTTTCCTAATAAAATTAGGATGATCACAATTGGTCGTGGGCAAAGCTCCAGTAGAGCTCTTTGGCCTTTTGTGCGATAGGTCCAGTTCCATATTCGCTGGTATCATAAGCAAGAACGGAGGTCACCTTGCTATAGTTACCTGTGGCAAAAACCTCATCTGCAGTACGGAAATCATCAAGGCTCAAGGTCTGCTCTTCCACTTGTAACCCAGCGTCACGCAGAAGCTTGATAACCCGTTGACGGGTGATGCCATTAAGGAAAGTGCCATTTGGAACAGGTGTTTTGACAATTCCATTCTTGACCATGAAGATGTTGGCTGTGGCCAGCTCCGCCACATTGCCCAACATGTCGCATACAAGTGCATTGTCAAAACCCTTGGCGATGGCCTCGTTCAAGCAACGCGAATTATTGGGATAAAGGCAACCAGCCTTTGCGTTGACGGGCATACATTCCAATGTTGGACGGCGAAATGCTGTTGAAGTGATGCGGATGCCAGGAGCTGTTGGCATTGGTGCTTCAAACATAGTCAGACAGAAATCGATCTCATCAGGATTAACAGAGATAACACCGGCACCTTCGCCTACGCCCCAATAAGTAGGACGAACATAGATGGCATGATCCTTGTTGAACTTGCTGGCACCTTCGTTGGTGAGTTCCATCATCTGTCCCACTTCCATCGTGGGATTCATACCTAAAGCCCGAGCAGAATTATTGGTTCTGGCGCAATGCAGGTCCAGATCCGGCATCACCCCTTCAAAAACCCGGGCTCCATCAAATACGCTGGATCCAAGCCAGAATGCGTGTGAGCGAGGTCCCATGAGAGGAGGGTTTCCCTCGTGCCAGTCACCATTATACCAAGTCCAGGTCTTTGAAAAGTCGGCCATTATAGTCTCCGAGGGTCTTGTAGATATAGTTAGTTTGAGCAGGCATGCGGGTAGCCATCCAGAATGAGATGGGTAATCGAAACGCCTAACGAGATCAAGGTCAAGATTTTCCTTGATACTGTACGCAATTAGGATTGAATAGTTCCAAATATGACCAGTTCTGTGAATTTAATTCCGAAATAGGTCGATTTGGAACATGGTGGGGTGCATTCTGCTCGATAGTATTGTGTAGAGACAAAGAGGAGCAAGAGACTATTTTCAAACTGCTATCTTTTAATGGGCTTCAATATTGGGCAGAGTGAGAAGAAAATGATTTGCCCAATGGAAAGCAGGAGAGGCCAATGTCCCAATTATCAGCATGTTCGGTTTATGTGTTTGATGCATATGGCACTCTGTTTGATGTCCATGCTGCCGTGCGAAAGCATGAGCAATCTCTCGGGCCCAATGCCGCGCTTTTGTCTGAAATTTGGCGCAACAAGCAATTGGAATATAGCTGGGTGCGCAGCTTGATGGGCAAGTATAGAGATTTTTGGACTCTGACAGAAGAAGCACTGGATTATGCCTTTGCCAAAGTACCAGATGCAGATATGAGCAAGCGCACGGATCTGCTGGATGCTTACTTTGCGTTGGAAGCTTATCCGGAGGTGCGCTCGGTTCTGGAACGGCTAAAAGCCCAAGGCAATGAGTTGGCCATCCTGTCCAATGGATCTCCTGATATGCTGAAAGCGGCAGTCGAGGGAAATGGACTGACCGATCTTCTCGATCATGTTCTCTCCGTTGATGAATTACGGACTTACAAGACTGCAGAAGCGGTGTATGAACTGGTTGGAACTGTCTTTCGCGCGTTCCCGGAAGCGGTCTCGTTTCAATCTTCCAATCGCTGGGACATTGCCGGGGCAACGGCCTATGGTTTTCGCACTGTCTGGATTAACCGTACCGGGCAGCCTGACGAGTATGGAGATCTTTCCCCAGCAGCTCAGTTGAAGGATTTAGAGGGTTTGTTGCTGTTATAGGAGTGAAATTTATTCGCAAACGAGATTGATCTATAGAATTTTAAAGGTTGGGTTAACTCTAACTCGCAGAAAAGCATGAATATAGCTATTTTCCCTCATATATTGCCCTTCTGAAACAATCAGATACAGAGTGAAACAATCTATTTTTAAGATAGCTCTGCTAATGATTGTCTCAACAAGATGTGGGTGAAGCAGAAATAGGGCGGATCGGTGGTTTATAATATTGCAGTGCATGAGAGTTTTGATTTCCACTCTGCGGAATATGAGCATCTGTTTGCGGAGAGTAAGGCAACAGCCTTTCAGAGCCCAATATGGTTGACGCACATCTATGCTGATCTGGTTGATCAATTAGGAGCCGATCCTCTTATCATCTCAGCTCGATGCAAGAAATCCGATGAGTTGAAGCTGGTTCTTCCGATGGTGCGTCGCCGCTACAATGGTTTGGCCGTTATCGAACCTGCAGATTTTGGAATTTGTGATTATAACGCTGTCGTGGCTGCACCAGGTGTACGGAGAGCGTTTTTTGAAGATCAGGGGCTTCAATCCAAAATTGGATCCGTTCTCAAACCTTATCAATTGATCTTTTTTCGAAAAATGCCAGAGGAATGCTCATTCCTGATGACCGCATTCGACCAGCCTAAGGTTGGCGAGATGGATACCTGTACTTATGATACGGAAATTTGGGGGCCATTTGAAGAATGGCAGCAGCAAGCATTGTCTTCCAGTTTTCGTAAAGAATTGCGTCGCAAACGTCGCAAACTGGAACAACATGGAGAGGTTCGCTTCGAGATTCTCTCAGATGCTGACGAAATTCGACAGGCGATCGAGCTTCTTTCGGAAATGCGCTCACAGAGATTCGATGATGATCTCTTGAAACAGCAGATTTATCGAACCTTCTACGCCAATGTAGCAGTCGAGGGTGCCAAAACCGGAGAGTGTCAAACGGCACTGCTTTATGCAGGGAATGACATCACGGCAGTAGAGTTCGGTTTGGTCCATGACAATTGCTACCATTTCCTGCTAGGCGGTTTTGATGGGCAGCGCTTCTCCAAAAGTTCTCCTGGCATGTTGATGATAGAGCATGTGCTAAGAGAACGTATCCAGCAGGGAGATTCCCGGGCTGACTTCACCATTGGTGACGAAGCCTATAAGGCAAAATTCAATGCAACACCGCGCCCATTGAAACATGTTGCCGTTTCTGGCGGCTTCCTTGGTCAGTTAGCGCATCTGGCATACGAGAATGGTGGTCTCTTGAAGAAAGCAGCAAAAACCCTTGCAAATTATAAAGTTGCAGGTTGAATGCATGAAAGATCAGATTGCTGTGATGACGTATGATCAAGAAACTGAATAAGAAAAGGCCAAGTTGGAGCCTTTTCTTATTCAATGATTGTGTTCCGAAATATTCTAGGCTTTGTCCAGTTTGCCTGTAACTTTCAGGGCAAATGCCCATTCCAGTGCTGTTTCCTTCAGTCGATCAAAGCGTCCTGAAGCTCCTGCATGACCACTATCCATATTGATTTTGAGCAAAAGTAAATTCTGATCCAATTTTTTCTCACGCAATTTGGCGACCCATTTTGCCGGTTCCCAATAGGTGACACGTGGATCGGTCAGACCGCCGACCGCAAGGATGGCAGGATAATGCTGCACACTGACCCGATCATATGGAGAATAGGCCTCAATTGATTGATAGTCTTCTTTTGATGCAATAGGGTTACCCCATTCCGGCCATTCCGGTGGAGTGAGGGGAAGACTTTCATCCAGCATGGTGTTGAGCACGTCAACGAATGGAACCAGAGCCAGAATACCGCAGAAGAGGCCCGGATCCATATTGGCGACGGCACCCATCAACATGCCACCAGCAGAACCGCCTTCGGCCACGATATTGCCACGGCTGGTAAAGTTGTTCTCGACAAGATAATTGCCTGCAGCGATGAAGTCTTTGAAAGTATTGGGTTTCAGGCCTTTCTTGCCATTCTTGTACCAGGCAAAGCCTTTTTCCTTACCGCCGCGAATATGGGCGATGGCATAAACGAACCCACGATCGACCAGCGACAATGCATTGGTAGAGAAACTGGCAGGAATGGAAATACCATAAGATCCATATCCATAAAGCAAACAGGGAGCACTACCATCTAGAGGAGTGTCCTTGCGGTAGAGCAGGGTGATTGGTACCTGCTCACCGTCATGACTGGTTGCATGTAGGCGGCGAGTGACATAATCCTCGATCACATGCCCGCTTGGTACTTCTTGCTCCTTGCGCAGAGTACGGGAGCGGCTGGACATGTCATAGTCATAGATCCGTGACGGTGTGGTCATGGATGAATAGCTGAAGCGGATCACGCTGGTGTCAAATTCCAACGAACCTGATAGTCCTAGTGCATAGGCTTCTTCGTCAAAAGCGATAGAATGGACAGCACCGGAGGTCAGATTTTTGATCTGAATCCGTGGCAATCCTTCCGCGCGCTCCATCCAGGTCAAATAATCGCGATATATCCCGTGAGACAGAAGCAAAGTACCTGCTTGATGTGGAACCAGGTCGACCCAGTTCTTACGACCTGGCGCCATGACAGGCGCCGTTACCAGTTTGAAATCCTCGGCGCCATCTGCATTGGTCAGAATATAGAGAAGGCCAAGGCCTTCATCGACGCTATATTCTATTCCACTCTCACGAGCAGAGATCAGTTTGGGCTTGGCCTGATCATCTCGAGCATCAATCAGATAGCACTCGCTGGTTTCATGATCGTGGCAATCAATGATAATGTGATTGCCAGACTGGCTTTTGCCAAGACCGACAAAGAAACCTGGATCTGTTTCTTCATGGATTAGTTCATCGTCTTTTTGATCTTGACCCAATTTGTGCCGGAACACCTTGCATGGGCGATGATTGTCATCCAGCCAAGTGTAATAAAGATGGCTGCTGTCCGCGCTCCAAACCGCGCTGCCGGTGGTTTCAACAAGGCTTTCATGGTGATCTTTGCCACTGGTTAGGTCGCGAATGTGGATTTCGTAATACTCGCTTCCCTTGACATCGACTGCCCAGGCCAACATGGAATGATCGGGGCTGTGGCTCATACCAGCCAGGCGGAAGAAAGCTTGACCTTCAGATTCCTTGTTACCATCCAACAAGATCTCTTCCTCACCACCATCGCGCGGAGTACGCACCAGAAGTGGATACTGTCCGCCCTTGATATAACGGCTTTGATAGGCAAAGGCCCCGTCAGGGGAGGGGACGGAGGAATCATCTTCTTTGATACGGGCCTTCATTTCTTCAAACAAGTCGGCCTGAAGCTTTTCGGTATGGGCCAATTCTTTGGAAGTATAGGCATTTTCCGCTTCCAGATAATCACGGATATCGGCAGGCAGAACATCCTTGCCTTTTTGCATGACCTCTTGCCAGTTATCTGCCCTCAACCATGCATAGTTATCGCTCAACTTGATATCGTGAAAAGTCCTGATAACAGGTCGGTTGTCAGCCTTGGGCGCAAGGGACGGATAAGCGGCTTGGGATGCTTTTGCACTCATTGATATTGTCCTGAAACAAGCGAAGGGTCACTAGATAGCTCTTTCTAGCATCTAGGAGGTTAAGCAAGCCTTCTCAAGAGCACAGGTAAAAAAGCCCGACTGAGGAAACTCGGCCAGACGCGTAGTATGTAATGATAGATGCCGGTTATTTCTGAGGGCGGCGGAAGCTGATGAAGAACAACGCCAGACAAACCAGCCCGATACACAAGCCAGCGGAAATGGCCTGATAGGCTCCAACGGTGTCGGAAGAACGTAGCACGGCCTGATCGGGATCGTTCGGGTTGTAATAAACCTTTATCTTGGTTCCAATTTGATAGGGTTCCAGTTCTGTCAGGGCAACACCTTTAAGTGTTCGCTCTGCCGGATGTAGGGACAAGTTGGCGCCAAGATAGAATTTACCATTGATTTCATAGCGATATCCAGCCACGGCCTTATAGGTTTTGAATGTGGACCCATCACTTCTTTTTCGTTCATACTCCTGAACTTCATTGGTGACTATTTGGCCTTCCACAGTTGGCCAGCGCTCATTCTGAGTTGCTTCCGATAAAGAGACAAAGCCAAGTCCGGCATAGGTTAATCCACCAAGCGCAATCAATAGATAGAGATATCGCAAGAATGGATTCTCCTGTCTTTTGTGATGGGTTTCTTTCGCTGGAGGAATATTCGCAGGAGAACTGTCAAGGTTGGAATGGGACATTTAATTACCCTTGATTGGCCAAAAAGCGGCTGGACCCGGCTCTAAACTGGTCGAGCCAGTTCATTCTGTTGCAAGCAGTTCGGACCATAGGGTGAATGGGACGAAAAGCAACTCCAAAGCGCAAAAAAGCCAAGCGACCCTTTGCCGCTTGGCTTGAACTCTCAAACACAGGATTGATTAACCCGGACGACGACTTAGCTTTTGTTTTCAGGTTCGAAATCCAGGGCCAGCCCGTTCATGCAATATCGTAGTCCAGTCGGGGCAGGGCCATCATTGAACACATGACCAAGATGAGAAGCGCAATCGGCACAGCGAATTTCCACCCGTTTCATGAAGAATTTGCGATCCTCGTGTTCAGTGACTGCATCGTCGCGAATGGGTTGGAAGAAACTTGGCCAACCACTGCCAGATTCATATTTGGTACTTGAACTGTAAAGAGACTTACCACATCCGACGCAATGATAGATGCCATCGCGTTTCTCGTGATTGAGAGGAGAGCTGCCTGCTCGCTCGGTCCCGGATTCTCGGGTAATGTGATATTGCTCAGGAGACAATTTGGCATGCCATTCTGCGTCGCTCATTGTTATTTTCGCCATTACGAGCTCCTTTCTGTTGAAGCGACAGTCTATGCTCAATATAGGAAGCCCGCCTGCGATTTAAATTCATCTGACATCACGTTTGCGCTAGCTGTAAATCGGCCCTTGCAAGAATTTGGTAAGCATAACTCAAACAACAGAGTAAGTTTTTCCCTATAATTTTAGTCAAATTCGAATGATCCGATTCATTAGGTATTTATAAAGCCCGGATCCATACCATATGAACTGATTAAGGGTGGACGGTAATCAAGGCGCAACAACAATTATGCGCGGGACAAATTCACTCACGAAAACAAGCTGAATGAGGATTGGCGGATGGCGCTTGATTTCAGTGACTACACATTTTGGGCGTTGGTTGCGCCTTTTGCGGCAGCGGCTATTGCTCCGTTGGCCAAAAAATGGCTCGGTCACAATGCTGCATGGCTTCTGGCTTTGGTACCAGCGGCCATTTTTTTGCATTTGTGGAACTATATACTTCCGGTCTCCAACGGCACACCGGTGGTTCTGGCCCAGGATTGGGTTCCAATCTATAATCTCAAGTTTTCCATCTTCATTGATGGTCTGAGTTTACTATTCGCCTTGCTGATCTCAGGCATCGGTACCTTCATCATTCTCTACGCCGGGGGATATTTGAAAGGTCACGCCGATCAGGGGCGCTTCTTCTCGTTCCTCTTTCTTTTCATGGGGTCCATGCTAGGCGTTGTTCTGGCCGACAATCTGATTACGCTCTTTATCTATTGGGAACTTACCTCCATCACCTCTTTCCTGCTGATTGGGTTCAATCATAAGCTGGAAGCCTCGCGACGCGCTGCAATTCAAGCCTTGGTTGTGACCGGTGGTGGTGGATTGGCGCTGCTTGCCGGCTTTATTCTGATGGCCCATACCGGTGGCACATGGGAAATGAGCGAGCTATTGGGCAATCGCGATATTCTAAAAGACAGCCCTATTTATAGCGCAATATTATTGCTGGTGCTTGGGGGAGCCTTCACCAAGTCCGCACAATTCCCGTTTCACTTCTGGCTGCCCAATGCCATGGAGGCCCCGACACCTGTTTCTGCCTATCTCCATTCCGCCACGATGGTAAAGGCTGGTGTTTATCTGCTCATGCGGGTTAACCCAATCCTGGGCGACACGGTTTTGTGGTCCATCATCCTGCCAACGGCAGGTGGACTGACCTTGCTGATCGGGACCTGGATGGCCTTGCGTCAGCGGGATTTGAAGCTGGTTTTGGCGTTTACGACCGTGGCGTCTTTGGGATTGCTGGTCATGTTGGTTGGTACTTCAAATGAGACAGCCATCACAGGTGCGGTCATGTATCTGTTTGCCCATGCACTCTTCAAGGGCGGTCTCTTCATGATTGTCGGCACTGTTGATCATGAAGCGGGGACACGTGATTTGACCAAACTCGGTGGACTGCGCAAGTTGATGCCGATTTCTTTCATCACAGCTATATTGGCGGCACTGTCCATGGGCGGCCTATGGCCGATGATCGGGTTTGTGGCCAAGGAAGAAGTCTATGCTGGTATTTTCGGCACAAGTCCGCATTTCATCGCAATCACTGCAGTAGCTGTGATAGGAAATGCAATGATGTTTGCTGCAGGTTTCATCGTAGCTATTCGTCCATTCTTCGGTCACGAAAAAAAGACACCCAGGAAAGCACATGAGGGGCCAGCTCTTCTTGTTGCCGGGCCGATCGTACTCTCAAGCCTTGGTTTGATTTCGATGATCTTTGGTGGCTTTACCGCGCATAGTCTCTTGGCTCCGATGGCGTCGTCTGTTGCTGGTGTTCAGGCCCATGTGAAAATTGGTTTTGGCCTTCACTTCAATGCAGCGCTGGCTTTGTCAGCCGTTACAATAGTTTTGGGTATTCTCTTCTATCGCAATGCAGATCGCATCCGAAATGCCAAAGGATACGTGATTGAGTTTCTTGGAAGTGGACCGGACAAAGCGTTTGACTATGTTATTGCCGGTTTGGTTCGTGGTGCAACAGGTGTGACTCGTATCTTGCAGAATGGCAGCATGGAAGGTTATCTGACCTTTACTTTCCTGATATCCGCAGCTGCATTGGTTCTGCCATTGTTGATGTTCAACGAATTGCCCGCCATACCGGACATTCCTCGCCTCCATTTTTATGAATGGGGTGTTCTGGGCCTGGCCGTCATAGGATTGATTGCGATCCTTATTGCCAAGACACGACTTACTGCAATTGTTTCTTTGGGCATCCAAGGATTTGCAGTTGCATTGATTTTCATGATGTTTGGTGCTCCGGACTTGAGTTTTACCCAGTTCATGGTTGAGACCTTGTCCGTGGTGATCATTGCATTGGTCATGACCCGCTTGTCATTGAAGGAGCGTGATCCAAGGCCAATTTATCAATTCGTGCTGGACTCGATTGTTGCGGTTTCCATTGGCGGTGGCATTGCATTGCTGCTGATCGCCGTAACTCAAACAACTTTCGATCCAAGCCTGTCCAACTTCTTCACGGAGAATAGTCGTCTCATTGCCCATGGCCGCAACATCGTCAATGTGATCATCGTCGATTTCCGCGGATTGGATACGCTGGGTGAGATTGCTGTTGTCATGATAACCGGCCTGTCGGTTGCTGCGCTTATCCGTGGCACCCGCAAGGCATATAGAAAAAATATCGATCCCATTGATGATATGTTGAAAAGCGAGGGGGCAGACAAATGAAAACCCTGATTTTCCGAACCATTGCTCCCTTCCTGGCCGCTTTGATGGTGCTGTTCTCTGTCTTTGTGACCTTACGTGGTCACAATGAACCAGGTGGCGGCTTCATTGGCGGTCTGATTGCAGCCTCCGCTTTTGCGATCCACGGTATTGCCGCTGGCGTCCATTCAGTTCGGCGCACACTCTACTTCCGTCCTTTGTCTCTGGCGGCTTTCGGACTTTTGTTGGCAGGGTTGTCAGGTCTTCTGTCAATCCTGTTTCAAATGCCATTCCTGACAGGTCTTTGGGCTTTCCCGAAAATCTTTGGTGTTGAGCTGGCTCTCTCGACGCCCATGTTCTTTGACATCGGGGTGTATTTCGTAGTCTTGGGGGCATTATCCTCCATTGCCCTGACGCTGGAGGAGTAGAACATGGAAACCTTGCTAGCTTTGCTTGTTGGTGTTTATTTTGGTGTTTCCGTCTATCTGATGATGTCACGCTATATCATCCGGATCCTGATCGGTGTGGCCGTTCTGGGGAACGGGGTGAACTTGCTGATCTTCACATCAGGACGTTTGACCCGTGAAACACCACCGATCATTCCTGAAGGTTCTATGGTGCCGGAAGTGGTGACTGCCAATCCATTGCCACAGGCTCTGATCCTGACAGCAATCGTGATTTCCTTCTCATTCCTTGCATTCCTGCTGGTGCTGGCCTTCCGCACCTATCAGGAGCTCGGCACAGATGACACTGTTAAAATGCGTGTTGCCGAGCCCGAGAATGAAGCCTTTCCACCGGTAAGCTACTAAGAGGACATAGAATATTATGGCTGGAAGCCCATCCCATTCTGTTGATCTGTCCCAGGCGATGATCATAGCGCCAAGCTCCCCGTCGGACTGGCTGATCATCTCCCCGATCATCATTACAATTCTTGCTGGCGCAATCATGGTGATGCTGCGCTCAAAACCCAATATCCATGCCTATCTGGCAACAATTGCCATGGCCATGGTGGTGACGTGTGAACTTCTGCTCTTGCAAAATGTGCTGGAGCAGGGACCGCAATCCATGACCATGGGACGTTGGATGCCACCCTTTGGCATTTCCTTCACCGTTGACGCCATGGGTGCCTTGCTCGCTGCGGTCTCCGGCATCGTGGCCTTGGCCGTTTGCATCTACTCCTCACTGGATATCAATTATACTGGCCGTCGCTTGGGGTTTTACCCATTCCTGATGCTTCTGATGACTGGTGTGAGCGGCTCGTTTCTCACCGGTGATATCTTCAACCTGTATGTCTGGTTCGAAGTGATGCTGATTTCATCCTTCGGCCTGATCATTCTTGGTGGTGAGAGAGCTCAGATTGACGGTGCATTGAAATATGCCATTCTCAATCTGATGGCGACGACTTTGTTCCTGGTTGCTACCGGCCTATTGTATGGTGTCACCGGCACCTTGAATATGGCAGATATTGCTCTCAAGACGACACTGCTACCACCGGGTGCTCCAATGGGTACCATCGGAGCGCTTTACTTCTTGGCCTTTGCCATGAAGGCGGCAGCATTCCCGGTCAACTTCTGGCTTCCAGCGTCCTATCACACCCCACGGATCGTGGTCTCTGCCGTCTTTGCCGGTCTTCTGACCAAAGTTGGCGTCTATGCGCTGATCCGTACATTGGTAATGATTTTGCCGGAAAGCCGTGAACAGCTTAGCGAAATCATGGCCATTGTCGCAGCTCTGACCATGCTGGTTGGAACATTGGGTGCTCTGGCACAAAATGATGTGCGCCGTATTCTCGGGTACCTCGTTATTGCTGGTATCGGCTCGATGTTGGCGGGTGTTGCAATCGGAACCGGCACTGCGATCATGGGATCCATTCTTTATGCAGTGCATTCCATTCTGGTGATGACCGCACTCTATCTTTCCCTCGGTGTGCTTATCCGTATGTCTGGTGGCAAATATAGCCTTGCTGAACTGGGGGGAGGCTACAAAGCATCCAGCTTGCTCTCGATCCTGTTCCTTGTGCTGGTGTTCGCAGTGTCAGGCTTGCCGCCATTCTCCGGCTTCTGGCCGAAATTCGTGCTGGTTGAAGCAGCTCTCAGCGAAGGTCATCATTGGCTGACTTTCGCGATATTGATATCTGGCCTGTTGACCTCAATTGCCATGGGTCGTGTATGGGCTCACGCATTCTGGAGAGGTGGTCCAATTGGAACCGAAGATGGCCGTGATGCAGCGCCGCTAAACAATCTTGTCGGCACGGTTCGAGCACGCGCTTTCATTCCGATTTCAGTTCTGACGGTCTTCGTCGTCATCATGGGTGTGATGCCCACCCCGTTCTTTGGTATGGCCCAAGCCGGGTCTTATTCCTTGCTTCGTCCTCAAGCCTATACGCAAGCCGTCTTCGGTGAAGTGATCAAGCAAAAGCAGGAACAACACAAGATCATGAATAAAGAGGCGGAGAGCAAAAACGAAGTCGACAAAAAAGAGGAGGGCAGCCACTAATGAGTTCCCTGTTTCTTATAAATATATTGCTGGCACTGGTATGGGGTGCAATCAGCGGCTCATTCTCCGAGTTGAACCTTCTGTTTGGCTTCGTATTGGGCATGATCGCTCTATTCCTGATCCGCGAACAAGTTGGCACGCTGTCCTATCTATCACGGGTCTATAAAGTGATCTCCCTCATTTGGCTCTTCCTGTATGAGTTGGTCCTTTCCGCGGTAAGAGTGGCCAAAATCGCGATGCAGCCAAAATTGAACATCCGCCCCGGCTTTTTCATCTATGAGTTGAAAACGGATCGTGATGCCGAGATCACCTTGCTGGCGAACCTCATCACACTGACACCGGGAACCCTTTCAGTGGATGTATCGGACGATAAAAAGCGCCTGTTCATTCATGCAATCGATATCGAAGATATTGAAGCCATGCGTGTTGATATCGAACAAGGCTTCGAGCGTAAAATCATGGAGGCCCTGCGATGAGCTATCCTACGAGTTTTCTGGAAGTGGCGATCTTGCTCTCGTTGGTTATCCTGACCGTCTCTTTTCTCTTGATTGCCTGGCGTATCATCATTGGTCCCAGCCTTGCAGACAGAATCATGGCGCTTGATATGTTGGTTGCTGTGGGATTGGGTTTCATTGCTGTTATTGGTGTGAAAACCGGGTTTTATCTCTATATCGACATCGCCATTGCTCTTGGTCTGATCGGGTTTCTGGCAACAGTTGCTTTCGCCCGATTTGTACTCAGCCATGGGGATGATTCCGAATTTGCAGATGAAGAAGATGCTGCTGAAGCTCGTGCCAAGGCAGATGAGGCCTTGCAAGAAGCTGGAGGACAATCATCATGATGATCGAAATAATTGTTGGCTGTATCTTGATTGTGGGGGCGCTCTTCGCCTTACTGGCAGCAATCGGTATGGTTCGTTTCCCTGATCTCTATACCCGGATGCATGCTGCCTCCAAGGCTGGAACGCTTGGATCAGGTTTGATGCTGTTGGCATTGGCACTCTATTCTTCAGAATTCAGTGTCGTTTCCAGGGCGTTGGCAGGCATCGTCTTTTTCTTGTTGACGACCCCGGTCGCTGCCCATCTTCTGGCTCGGGCTGCCTATGTTACCGGAACCAAGCCATGGTCAGGAACGGTGATTGATGAATACAAGGATCATTGTTCCGCACAAAAAGACTAGGTAAATTTTACAGATATGGTTCAAATAATAAAAACCTGGCAATAGCCGGGTTTTTTTATGGAAACTGTTTTGATGTGCGGGAATAGTTGGATGAAACGCTAAGTTGGTGTTCGATAACTAAAGGAAAATTGTCGATATCAGTTGTTGTCAAAGGACAATCAGCAGGTTGTATATGTATTTGTTTCAAAATTTTGGCGTTTAAGGAAATTTTTGGAAAATCACAGGGTTCTTATTAATTTACTTGAAGTATAGAGGGAACCCTATTAGGAAGGGTACAAGATTAGCGTCTTCCAAATCAAATTAAAGCACTCTCCCCCGGAACCCCCGCCGACATATGGAAGATGCCGTTTCCATAAGGATCAGGAAGAAGAACCAATTATGACCGAAAATGCGAATAACAATGTTCTTATTGAATTGACTGCCGATATCGTTTCTGCTTACGTGAGCAACAATGCTGTCCCTGTGAATGATGTGTCCGGCCTGATCGGTGATATCTATAAGGCACTTGAAGAAACCAGCAAGCCAGAAGCAGAAGAAGTCGTAGAAGCGCCAAAGCCTGCTGTTTCAATCAAGAAATCTATTACTCCCGATTACATTATCTGTCTGGAAGATGGCAAGAAGTTCAAATCTTTGAAGCGTCATCTGCGCACCCATTACGATCTGTCCCCTGAGGAATATCGTGAAAAATGGGGTTTGCCTGCGGATTACCCCATGGTTGCTCCCAGCTATGCCGAAGCGCGCTCCAACCTGGCCAAGAAAATGGGCCTTGGTCAGCAGCGTCGTCGCAAGGCTCGCAGTTAGTCACTTCACGATACAGAAAATAAGAAAGCGCCGGACCGGATTGTTCGGCGCTTTTTTTATGGATGATCAAAATAGATAATGTAGCGTGATCTACACTATTTGAGGGCTTGATCATCTATGACCAGAGAGTGAAACAAAAGTTGGCTGTTATTCCCCTTCGCTGGAATTGGACCTACATCGCTTTACGAGCGTCTGATTTAATTCTCTCCAGCATAGCGGTGAGGCCGTTGGAGCGCTGAGGGGTCAAATGATCTCGTAACCCGATCTGCGCAAATACCTTTTCTGCGTCCAGAGATTGGATATCTATTGCTGAGCGTCCAGAGAAAATGGATAAGGTAATGGCAACCAGCCCCTTCACAATATGGGCATCACTGTCACCACGGAAAGTCAGAATAGGGGAACCTTTATCTGCCCGATGTTCGGATACCAGCCAAACTTGAGAAACGCAGCCCTGGACTTTATTGACGTCAGATTTTTCTGCATCGCTCAATTCTTCCAAATCACGGCCCAGCTCGATCACATAACGATAACGCTCTTCCCAATCATCAATAAAAGAGAAATTCTCTATGATCTCGTCAATGGTCAGGGTCATGATGGTCTTCTTCCTGCAATCATCTGGTTAGAACCGGGTTTCCTAGCTGGCTGCACCCTAAAGAAGCACAAAACAGGCTGCAACCGACAAACATGGAAATCGGCGCCAACCACGAAAAAAAACGCTGAAGTGACTGGGCAAAGTCGCTTCAGCGCCGGGGAAGGCCCGAGAGTGGGACGAGTACGACCAGAATGAAGGATCATAGGTGATGAGGTGGTTGTCTATGGATGGACAAACAAGATCCGCTCACTCCGGTCTGGGGAAACGGGGCCTGGCAAAATACCTGGACGCCCGAATTAGGTTGAAAACTTTGTTCTTCTTTCTTCTCTAATTGTTCAATTCTTGTCGCTCACGCTGACTGATCTATTCACTGCCTTGTGCCAACATGGTCAGCTCTTGTCTATCAAGTCCCTGTCCCTCTGAGAGAGCCGGAGCTTGCCTCAAACCGCTATTTTCATCGCGATCTGTCTGGTTCTCCTGTCCGTCCAGATAGACATACAATTGTTTGGCTCCATACTTGGCTTTGGCGGAAAATGTTTCCAATGCGACTTCTCCTGCTGCACAGACATCTGGCTGGCGCGAGCAGAAGCCGGTAAAATCATTCAAGGTTGCCTGAGCAACCGTTATGGCCTCCATTGTCGAAAGCCCTGCTTCCTCACGGGTGGTTCCCGGTTCGCGTGGCAAAATCATGATTACCAGCGATAGCCAAAAAGCAGCCCTGATTAGAAATCCGAACATAACGCCCTTTCTCCCACTGACCGACCTTGTGTAGGTCAACTCGTCCTGTATTGCGGCTTCGCATTTTGATGTGATCCTTCTTGATGAAGTGATTCTTGCGACGCTCGTTGTTGTTATCAAACACTGTAATCACAACCTCTCACGGCGAGATTGAGAGAAAGAGTCAAATTAGCGTCAAATCTGGAGCTTAAAAAAAACTTTGATTAACCATACCTCGAAACTCGCAGAAATCCGGCGTTTCTGCGGGAAGTCACTCAGAGAGCCAAGAAGGGTGAAAGAAAAAGGGATCAGCTTCTGTTTGCCTGCTCACAGGCTCACACGATCTCTAAGGCAAGGAAAAAACAATGTTTTTCAGATTGGGAATGGAATTTCTACATTCCCTGTTAACCATAACCCGGCTTTTCAGCCCTTTTGAGTGAAAAAATGTTTGGCTTAGGCAAAAAAGCCGAATGTAGGGAGTAGTTTTTAGCGTTCCTTAAAACACTGCATGGCAAATTGAATTGAACAAGGATCCCCTCTCATACCTCGTTGGCGATGAGAGACCTGTGTCAGTATTGCGTAGAGAGTTACGTTCCAATGTGGACGTAAATCAGGTGAGGTTCAACAGTGTTAAAAGGTGCTTCCTATATTGCGCCCTTCCGCTCGGTAGTTGATGGTTTGGTACATCCTGCCATGCGCGAGCAAGGGGAAATTGCGGACAATCACCGTATCTTTATGACCGTACATTTGTTGATCGGGGGCTTGGCCTTGGCAGCATTGCCGGTTTTTTTGCTGTTGGCACCTGCAACCCACATTGTTGAAGCCGTTGCTCCTGTTTGGTTCCTGGCACCCTTCCTGCCTGTTGCGTTGCTGTCGCGGCAAGGAAACCTGTCTCATGCATTGATCTTCAGCGCCTTGTTGGCCGCTTCGTTCGTCTGTTGGATGGCCATTCTTACAGGTGGTTTGAAATCCTACCACCTGATCTGGCTGATCGTGATTCCAATGGAAAGTGCCTTGGCTGGTTACCGGTCTTCGCAAGGCAAGACCTTTGCAATAGCTGCACTGGCATTCCTGTCTGTTGCCGTGACAAGCATGTCAGGGCAGATTTCTCACTGGCAGGCCTCTGATAGTTTTGCATCAACCCTTACCTATCTGTCCGGTATGGCGGCACTGCTTTATGCAGCCACACTGATATTGCGTATTGATGCGCTCCAACGTGGACGCTTACGCTCAGCTCGCCAAGGGGAAATGAGGTATCGCAAGATCGCCGATACAGTGACTGATATGATCACGCGCCATAACAGTAATGGTGATGTGACATTTGCATCTTGTGGTGCATTGGCATTGTTGCGTTTGGGATCCGACAAGTTGGAAGGGAACGGCCTTTTCCAGCGAATTCACATTCCCGATCGCCCTGCATATCTTCAGGCCATTTCCGAAGTGTTATATAAGAGTGATGACGATCACGAGCCCGTAACGGTCGAACTTCGCATGATGCGCTCCATGTCCGATATCTCGGATTCTCAGGAAATGCTCTCGGATAAAGCGTTGATCTGGACCGAAATGAAATGCGCACCGGAACGCGATGCATCTGGTGAGATTGTAGGAGTGGTAGCCGCCACCCGAGATATCAGTGTCCGCAAGGAGCGCCAGGAAGAACTGATTGAAGCACGAAATGAGGCTGAAGCTGCCAATCTGTCCAAAACCCGGTTCCTTGCAAATGTGACACATGAGCTGCGTACACCTCTCAACACCATCATAGGTTTTTCCGAGCTTTTGCTCAATCCGCTTGTTGTGCAGGATCAGCAAGAACGCCAGCATGAATATGCGGAATTGATCAACAAAGGTGGCAATCATCTTCTTTCACTGGTCAATGCCTTGCTCGATATGTCTCGCATTGAATCTGGCAACTTTGAAGTGCATCCGCATCAGTTCGATATGAAGGAACTGGTCGAAGATTGCTGTAAGATGATGCAAACCGACGCCGAGAAAAAATCTGTGGCGCTGTACGCAAATATCGATGACAAGGTTCCCGATGTGAATATGGATCCACGAGCCTGTCGCCAGATATTGCTGAACCTTATGTCCAACGCTATCAAATTCAGTGATGAGCAAGGTCAAGTTGCAGTTTCTATCGGATGGGACCGAGATGAGGACAGCAATATTCTGTCTGATCATATTCGTCTGATTGTCAATGATAAAGGTATCGGGATTGATGCGGATGATATCCCGCGTCTTGCTACCCCGTTCGTACAGGCAGACAGCTCTCATCAACGTCGTTACGAGGGAGCAGGTATTGGTTTGTCCATCGTGAAGGGGTTGGCAGAACTGCAAGGCGGCTCTCTGACCATTGAGAGTGAGTTGGGGGCAGGCACATCCATGATCATTCGCTTGCCAATCGATATGGAGAAACAGCTGCCAGCCAAAGAAGTCGAAGAGTCTGTAGTGGCATTGAAAGCCATTGCTCAAGGGGAGGTGACCCCGCAAACACGCCAGCCGCGTGTAGCGATCACCCGGCACAAAGATGGCAAATGTAAAAGCTATGTAGCTTGAACAGCTACAAAGGTTCTTGGAGCAGCAGGCTCCATCACAATAAGACCAAGATATCGGAATAGAGAACCATTCCACAGAACCAAGAGGCTATGACGCTCATGTCAGAAATGTATGACGAGTATAAAGACTGGGATGAAGGTGGGCAGGATAGCCCATTGGCATTGGTCGGCATCATGGTCATGGCATTGACTGGCGCAGCTATCATTTCCAATGCTCTGTTTTTTCAGCCCAAATCTGCTGAACTCGCCATGATGGCGGAAGCGCGTAAGGCAGAAAAGCAAGCGCGATTGTCTGGCCATGCGCAGCCGGTGCCAACACCGCGCGCCAATCAGAAGGGACAGTTTGTTTCCCAACCAGAGGGCAATGATCAGCTAGTTGCGCAGAACCGGGCTTTTGCCAACAACCGTACCAGCACCATTTTGGCGGTTCAGACCTACCTTACCCAAAGTGGCTATTATATGGGGCCACTGGATGGACGGGAAAGTGCTCTCACAAGAGAAGCTGTTAGTGCATATCAAGAGGCAATGGGGCTTCCTGCAACAGGTGCAATCACCGCTGGACTACATGATGTATTGGCTGGAAACCAGACCATTGTTCAATATGCTGCAAAGCTGGCTCAAAAAGGCTCTTATGCTGGCACGCCCAGCGAGGCGGTCAAGTTGGCAATTTTGCCGAAACGTAAACCAACGATTGCCTCTCGTCAGACCGTCAAGCCTGTTGTTGCCAATAAACCGGTTCCACCGGAAGGCATTCCAGCTGCTCCAGATCCGACCTTGGCAAAGGTTCAGAACGCTTTGACCAAATGGGGCTATGCGCAACTGACTGTTGATGGCCGGATGGGGCAGAAAACGGCAGCAGCAATTCGTTCCTTCCAGCGCTCTCGTGGGCATCCAGAAACAGGTCGCGTCAATGATCGTCTTCTGAAAGACATGATCATGATGGGCTATCTGGATTTGGGATAGGTATAGTTCTGATGCGCACAACGTCAGAATTTTGGGTTTCAGCCTATATTCGCTATCGCAATGACCAGGGCAAGCCAACTGTTCTCATGAAACGTGGGGCATTGGAAGCTGGTACTATCTTTATACGCCTGGACCGGTTGGACGGAAGCTATGATCTATACGGGCCCGCCTCGCAAATCGCTTATAGCGATACGCATATAAGGGATGGAGAAAGGCTTTTTAGTCCTGTCATGCAGCAGGTAGATGTTTTTCAGGTCATGGACAAGATTGAAGCTGAAATGAAGTTTGATAGTGATCTATGGCTTGTCGAAACGGAATGTGTGGATGCCAGCCATGATTTGCAGATCGCCAAAGACTGATCTGACCGATAATCATTCAAAAAACAAAGGGCCTGGCAAATAGATTGTCGGGCCCTTTGTTTTCATTTCAACAGTCCTAATTTTTTCCGCTATTCCGACGCCCAAATGTAATGGTTGGTTCTCTTTCGGTCGTCGTTTCAGAAAGCCCCCTATCAGTTCTCAGTCTTGGAGCATAGGCACCATACCCATCATCATGAAGGGCTATGTGCTCGGCTTGCGTGCTGTCCTTGCCTGACAGGGCTCCCAAAAGCTGCTCGACAATGGTAATGCAGGCAGCTGGATGCATCTGATCAAACAAAGTCATCAGTTTGGAGACTTTGTCATAGGAATGTGACAAGGAGTCAGGTGCATGAAGAACCATGGAAAGGGCGCGGCTTTCATCAAGGCCAATAGATGCCAAATAGGCGATGAGGGCTTCTCCACCGGCATCTTGCAACAGCTTGGCCATGTCGGATTTGGGATGGCCAGAGATCTCGTGCATAACCTGTGCGACACTGTCATTATCGGACGCAAAACGTGCCATCAGCAGAGCGGAGGATTGTTTCTCAGCCAATTGCGGACGCCCCTGTGGCCAACGCTGAAAACGTTCAGCGCGATCCATGGGAACTGTGGCGCTGATGAGAGATTGCAATATGGCAAGGCGTGTTTCTTCGTCAAATGCAAGAAACTGGTCCATAGATCCGGTTTGGCGAGCTGCGGGTCTCAAAGAGACTGAGATGGTGCGTGACGACGCCACACTATCCGTACGCACATCAATTGCTTGCTCTTCGGTTTTCAGAGCTACCAAGTCTTCTGCTTCAACGATTTGATGGTGAGAGAGTTCAGGCAAATCCGTTAGATCACCTGCTTCATTCAGCAGTTCGTCGACTTGTTTGCGGCGAATGGAAATATGAACCTTTGCTGCTTCTTGCTGGAAGGTTTCTTCCTGTTGAGCTTGTGCTTCCGCCTGAACTTGCAAAACAGGATTGGTCGTAGCATCGACTTCCTCTGAGATAACAGAAACATCGCTTAGTACGCGTTCATCATCCAATGCCAGTGTGGTCTTTTCTCGCTCCGCCTCAATTTGGGCAGCTACCACCATCATCGGCGAAGATGTACTCTTCGCATCTGCGGTTTCATCATCTGCAAAATAGAGCTCGATTGGTTCAACCAACTCGATTGCGGGTGTTGCGCGTTCGATCTGATCCATCATTGCTTCGCTGGCAGATGGCATATCTGGGATTGCCTCTACCAAATCCAGCTCTTCCAGATCAATCATGCTAGGCATGAAACCAAGCTTGGACAGATCAGCTGCTCTGTCACGCGGGGTTTGTGCGACTGCATCTGTCTGCATTGTGGTAGCACATAAGGCTTCTGGAATACCTGTTTTTAGTTGTGGTGGCTCAATCATGCTTAAATCGCTGAGAAGAGCAGACACATCGGGTCTGCCAAGATCAGCCTTTTGAGCAAAAGCATCCAATGTATCTTGAGCCGGCAACTGGACGCCTTGTGGAACCTTGTTCTCTAAGTGGGCCGTGAGCAGTTCCGGTTTGGCCAAAGCTGCTTTGTTAGCAAAAGATTCGACAGTTTCAGCATTTGGTTCGGGATTTTCTACCAGTACACATTCCCTGATTTGGGAGGCGTCAAATATAGTATGTTTTAACACCACCTCCGGAAGGGATGCCCTATCCGCGAAAGTTTGCTGTGTTCCAGCAGATACCTGTTGAGAGGTAGGAGTTACAGGCATATCGAACTTGCTGTCTACATTTCCCGATTGAGATGGCCCAGCTGGAAGCTTGATGCGGGCATCTCGCTCCTGCTGTTTGACATCTAGCGATGCGACGGGCTCTTTTCCCTTTCCCGTTTCAACGATGGGTTGAGAAGGGGCTTTTAAGGTGATAGGGGCTGACTGCATGCGGGTGAAAGATACGGTTGCTTCCGCAGGCATTGCGGGTTTTGAATGTGTATCTGCTTGTGGGGCAACTTGGGGCAATGCTGTTCGCTCCCGTTTGGCCGATGTACCACGATCTGCTGGGCTTCGAACACCAAAGCGGGTTTGGGCTTTAGCCTTCTCATCAGCAGGCTTGGATAGATGCGCAAGTGCCTGCTGCCAGTCATCATCAGATGCAGTTTGTGGAATAGCACGTGGAACAAAAGGTGCAGGAGCGGGGCCGAGCTGTGGGTTTTCACTCCGATCTTGCGTTTGAAGAGATGTGCGTGCTGGCAGGATTTCGGTGTTGGATGAAGGCATAATCGCTTCTTCATCTGCCTTGCTGGCACGGATTTCAAAAGTTATCCGGCTACGAGGCTGCTGATGTTCTTCTTCATGTGATACCGGAGAGGTGGTTTCTTCGAGAGAAGTGGCAGGCGTGCCCTGATTGTTATCTTGCTCGGAAAGAGTGTTCGGTTTGAACTCATGAGCAGACAACTCTGCTTGTTCTTCTTGTTCCAAAGCTTTTTTGAATTGAATGCTGGCCGACCGGACATCTTGGTCATTTGTCTCCAAAGGGGGAATGGGTGCATTCCCTTCATCCTCGGCGAAAATGGAGAAGGAGAAACGTTTGGGAGATGCTTCCTCTTCGAATTCAGCTTCAGGATCACGATCATCTTGGGTGGAAGTTGTAGCAGATGATGCCTTTTCGGAAGCGCAAGCTGAAATGCCGTGGGGTTTTTCAATCGCGTCAGCCAACGCATCGTCGGTTGCGCTTAACATCCGTTCCTCGGCTGCTACCAATTCTTCAGGATGATAATGCTCATACCAATCCCGTTCCATATCGGAGACCAGTTTGTCATAGTCTGGATCATTTGGCTCCATCGCGGTGGACCCCTGTTGAAGCTCAGCCATCTCTGATTCGGCTCCAAGTATATCATGGAGACGCGCTGCTATTTCAGGTAGCCTGTCGATATGCTGCTCCAGATCCATTAGAACACTGGTTTCAGAAAAGGAAATCAGCTGAGATGCAAGATTGAAATTAATGTCTTGCCGATTTGCAATGGCTTGTCTTTTAAGCGTTGTTCCTTGCAAAATCTGGGTGATCAACGTCTCTTCATCCAATAAAGGAGAGTTCTGCAAGATTTGACAAGCTACACTCTCCTCGTCACAGCAAAGGAGTAGCAGAACTTCTTCTGGAACATCAGTGTTGGTTGCGATCAGGCGGGCAATGGCCTGTCGATCATCAAGATTGGTCTTCGGGAAAAAATGCCTGAACAGCTCGTTATATTGCTTGCTGGAGCGACGATCATGAAGAGGCATTGTGACAAAAGCTTGAGTGGCGGCCAGCAAAGTCCGGCTTCCTCTCTTTTCGATGCGATTTTTCGCCAAATCGTCAAAAGCCTGAGATGAGGACACTGTAAAAGACCGCATCGAATTACCCTTCAAGCACACAAAACTACTCTGGCTTGATGCAGAACCACCATAAGGAATGATCATGCATACCGAGCCACAAATTTAAAATAATTCCAGCCTGTTATATGAGGCCAACGACAAGATTTAATTTCCAATAGGGTGACGACAGAAGATCAGTACTAAAGTGTCTTCCCCCCAGAAGAGATTGATCTTTTACCCTATCCTGAATCTCAAACTTTAATATGCTATTAACCATGATGGCTTCGTTGCCTCTTTCCAGACAATCCTTTGGCTAAAGTCACCATACCGGTCAAAGGAGCTTTACCCGTTTGGCGTTTCCTCCTACATCTTGATGAATGAATGTGGCTTTCGATTCGGGTGTTTGCCTGCATGCGGGCGGGAAACATCAGGAAAATTCGGAAATTAAGGGGCCGATGATCGTGCGCATGGATGTGCCAAAACAAACGAGTTTTCCTGATCTGGCAAAGCGGGTCCGTATCATAAGCTGTCTAACCGTTTTCTGTTTGCCTTTGATTGCTGCATGTACGTCCAGCACAGGTGATTTGGGACGACCGGAAAAACCTGGAATAGGGGAGGGAGTTCTATCGGCTCTCGGTCGGCAGCGCGCGCGCATGAACAGCGAATTGGTTTCCAGTTTCAATGCGACTGATGAAGAAACAGAGATGCGCAACAAGGCGTGGGTACTGATCTATCCGCCTCATGCAACAGATTGGACTTCGGCTGGCTTGCGAGACTTCCTGCCGCACAATTTTTCATTTGGTTTGCACGTTTTTACAGAAGCTCAACGCTTGCGGCTCACACCAGCCATTGACGAAGCATTCGATTCGCGCATGTATTACGATATCTTGCGCGCAAAAAACTATCTCTCCCATCACACCCGTTATGATCGCGTGATCGATGATATCGAGAAAGATCGTGAAGCTCTGGCCACCTTTCTGCCCGCTGCGCGGAAAGTGGTCGAGATGGACGAACACCGCATGCAGGCTCTGGGTAGATTGGCGGATATGCGACCGGGAGAAATGCAAGGGGCCTATGCAAGGGTAGATGAGAATCGGCGCTTTATTGGTTGGGTTTGGCGCGCCTTGCAAAACCGAATGCGAGCTTATGCCCATGCGATCAAACGGCTGGAGGTGGAAACTCCATCCCACAAAGTCAAAGACGCCAATTTTGCATTGAAAGCGCTCTATCGTGAAGTTCAAGAACAGAATGGTGCGTTGGAAGCCCAAACAACGATGCCCGATCAGACGATCAGACGATCTCGTCTGAGCCGGAAGCAATGGGCGAAGGAAAATCCCAATCTTGTGAAATAGAGCGATTGAAAGCTTTTGATATGCTCTACAGTGTCGGGAAAGGTTATGACTCCAAGCAGCAGGCCTTGCGAAGTGTAACGAGTGTATTCTGTTCAGAAGAAATAGTGAGGCTATTGTTCAACCTGACTTTCCCAAAGGGGGGAACAATCAAGCTTTGAAAGTGAGCGAGCAATGGCGTTACGTTCGGTTTCCTGCTCTACAAAGGCTCTTAGTACCAATAGTCCTTGATCTTCTTTGGCAGTTATGACGACGGCGGTGTCATCGACCAGATCCCGACGTTCGGAAAGCAGTCGTTGTTGAACCTTGTTTGCCAGAACAACCTGAACATCTCGTCCTGAGATCTGATTTGTCAGGCTGAATTGAACGCGGTTCTTGACATCGAAATAGGCAAGGGACCAGAAGCCGCTATCCAGAGATCCAGTCAGTTGAGCAGGAACATTACTCACATCAACCCGGCACATGGCGTAGGCGAAAGCCGGATCCAACTCGGGGAAATCGTCCAATACATCCTTGGCTGTTTTGATTATATGCAATTGCCCAAGGCTGGCAGTGCGGACATTCCGATGCCACACGTCGTTCACAGCCATGTAGGGAACGGCCAGAATGGTGATGATATGAATGATGATGGCAGCAAAGAGAGCCGCCAGAACGACATAAAGTGTTCTGATCATCGACAACTCTCCCAGCGAATGGATGGCAGTGCGATATCGCTAAGAGTACCACCAGATGTCAGCGGTGTCTCATATAGACGTAGAACCAGTCGGAATGTTCCGTTTTGCGGGCTCTGAAGCCAATTACCCCCAAGAACCTGAGGACCGACGACGATATCAAAGGCGTCACCTGCATTTCGCATGATGGATTGGCTATGGAAGCTATAGCGAGAAGACGGGTTTTCAACGACCTTGCCCTGCTCATTGAGTAAAGAAAGCGTCCAGAGTCTTGCAGGCAATTGTTTGCCGCTCAGACGATATTGGCAAGCGCCATCAAGAGGAGTGCCATCGTCATCATGAATTGCCTCAAATGCCAATCCTTCACCGGCTCCCAGAAGCAGGGCACCTTGGCGGGCTTGTTGCGCGCGCGTATAAGGATCAGCCTTTGGTGAAGTTGCTTCCGGCCAGGCCATCCAGGGCCCAATCTGGTATAGGCCGAGCTTGTCTGCATGATTGATCGCCGTATATGCACTTCCAAGTCCAAGCCCGGCAGCGACAACGACAAACAGCAAAATATCCCAGATCAAGCGCACGCTTTGTTATCCTGTTGCCTTGCCAAGAGCCTCCAGGCTCTTTTGTTAGTGACCACGGTCGTCCGTTTGCAAGCCTGTAATTCGCATTCCGCCAAACACAAGGCCAAAGCTGCAATTCATGTCGCAACAGATCAATTTTTCCGCTGCAAGGGACAGAAAAAAGAGCGATACCGGCGAAGAATCGCAATGAGCTTACTTGGTACAATGATTCCTGCAAAGGCTCTTGATGATTGTTATGTGCTTTCTTTCAATCAGATGATTGCTTGAACGTGGAACATTACAAGAGATTGCGCATGAAGAAAGATCAATATCTACAGGGAGCTAGCGTAACATGGTAACTTCAACCAAACCTTTGCCGGCTGGTTTTTTCATTTCTGTCAGTCCGCGTATAGGTGAGTGTTCTCTTGCCTTGGATTGAACGGAGCCAGGACGATTGCTGGCCGGGACATCCAGCAGATTTCCAAGATCACCCAGTGCTTCCACAGTTTGCGGAGACAGGCGCTGTAAACCACGTTTGGCTTTCAAATCCTTGATGCGTCCACCTTGTGCAACCTGAACATTGACTGGCTGTCCGGGAAGGGGAGAAAGGAATGGGATTGGTTTGATGTCAACTCTATCATGGGCAGCGGTCATGATGGCATTCCATGTCATGGCAGGCAAATTGCCACCTGTCAGTCGATTGGTGGCGCGGCTGCTGTCATTGCCATACCATACTGCAGCTGTGTAATTGCCAGTATAACCGACAAACCATGCATCCTTGTAGGCCGAAGTGGTTCCTGTTTTGCCGGCAGCGCGAATTCCGGGAAGTGCTGCCCGGCGTCCGGTGCCCGCTTCTACGACTGTCACCATCATCTTGTTCATGTTGGCAATGGCTTTTTGAGGAATGATCTGCTCGGGTGGATCCAGTTTGCGCCGATCATAGATAACCTTGCCCTTGGAATTGACAATCTGCAAAATCGCATGAGCATCGACTTTCTTGCCGCCAGAAGCAAAAACTGAATAACCGGTTGCCATATCCATCACGGTCACTTCAGCTGCACCAAGAGGAAGCGAACGAGTAATCAGCAGCTCGGATTTCACGCCCATCTTATAGGCAGTCTCCACAATCTTGTCTCGCCCCATTGCCTGAGCCAGACGAACCGGAATGGTATTGATGGAGCGACGAAGGGCGTTTGTCAGTGTCACGGGACCAGCATAGGAGCGGCCATAATTTTTGGGCGACCAGTTGCCAATGGTGATGGGGGCATCCTGAAGAACCGAACCTGGTTTATAGCCATTCATCATCGCTGTTGTATAAACAAAAGGTTTGAATGAAGAGCCTGGTTGACGTTTAGCGTCGGTTGCACGATTGAACTGGCTTTTGCCATAATCGCGTCCACCGACTATGGCCACGACGGCCCCCGTTGGTTCCATCAGGACCGCAGCGGCTTCATTCACACGCTTCTGCTTTCCATATTGGCGCAAATTGCTCTCGACGGCCTGTTCGGTTTGCTTCTGCAAATTAACATCTATCGTGGTTTTGACCGTTAGTACGCGATATTTGGAGCCTGCAATGCGTTTGACCTCTTCAAAAGCCCAATCGAGGAAGTAGTTTGGTGTATAAATCTCGCTTTGATCAATGGGGGTGGCTGGATTGCGAAGCGCGGCCACAATCTGGCCCTCAGTCATGAAGCCCGCTTGAACCATATTGATCAGGACTTCCTTGGCGCGTGCACGTGCTGCCGGGAGGTTGATATGGGGGGCATATTTGGTTGGGGCCTTGAAAAGTCCGGCGAGCATGGCGGCTTCTGCCAAGCTCAGGTCTTTTGCCGATTTGCCAAAGTAATATTCTGATGCAGCGGCAATGCCAAAAGTGCCAGCGCCCATATAGGCCTTGTCGAGATAAAGTTTCAGGATTTCTCGTTTGGTGAGGTTCGCCTCAAGCCATAGAGATAGAAAAGCTTCATCAATTTTCCGTGTCAGTGTGCGTTCGTTGGTCAGAAAGAGATTTTTGGCCAGCTGTTGGGTGAGGGTGGATCCACCTTGCACCACACCGCCAGCTCTTGCATTTTCAACAATGGCACGTGCGAGGCCAAAAAAGTCGATCCCGAAATGCTCGAAGAAGCGACGATCTTCCGTTGCCAATACTGCTTTGATGACATGATCGGGGAGCTCATCCAGTTCGAAGGAGTCATCTTGTAAAATGCCGCGCTTGCCAATCTCGTTGCCATAGCGATCCAGAAAGGTTACGGCATAGTCGGTTTGGGTGGTCAAGCCATTAGCGGTGTAATCAAAGCTGGATAGCGCGAGTGCAAGAGCCAGAAAAGCTCCGAAAACAGCCATATTCAATCCACCGGACAATCCTTGAAACAACCAATATGCAAAGCCGGTTACACGGAAACGGCGCATGAAGTTGTTTGCATGATCCATGCCATTGCTCAAAGACCCGCGCAATTGATAGAAAAAGCTATCGAATATGGCGTCAAGTGCCAAAAGCTTTTGCTTGAAATTGGAACTGGTCTTATTTTGAAACGGATCACGCACGAAACTGGTTCATCCTTGTACAATTGCCAACGGGCAGACCTTCTTTCTTAATCATTGCTTAACAAGAAGCAAGAGTGGGGCCAGAGTTTGACCCAACAAAATGTTTATCATTATGCGGAGGGTTAATATGGTTCTGGTTGGTGCACTGAGCTTGCCTTTTTAAGGGCGTAGCCCGAAATGAGCCACATTTTCCTTGAATTTGCGGTACCTGATCTTAGAGTGCCTGTTTAGCCCGCTACGGGTGACCATAGAAGGACCAGACCAGAGTGACTGACAAACCGGCCAATGTCTCTGACACCGTGAGTGATTCCGATACGGAAGATTTCCTGACGACCCCAACACCAGTTGGACGTCCTTTTTGGCAGGTGAAAAGCCTGGAAAATATGAGCCGCATGGAATGGGAAGCTCTGTGTGATGGGTGCGCGCGTTGTTGTCTGAACAAGCTCGAGGATTGGGAAACAGGACAAATCATCTGGACCAATGTGGCCTGTTCATTGCTGGACGGAGAAAGTTGCAAATGTGCCGACTATGACAACCGTCTGGCAACCGTTCCTGATTGCGTTCCGCTTGATCCGGAAAAAGTGGCTACCCTGACATGGTTGCCTCCTACTTGTGCTTATCGCCTGTTGGAGGAAGGTTATGATCTTTATTGGTGGCATCCTCTCGTATCCGGCGACCCTGACACTGTCCATCAAGCAGGGATTTCTGTGCGTGGGAAAACTGTCTCGGAGGAGGGAATGGAAGTTGAAGACTATGAAAATCACGTGGTTTTCTGGCCTGGTGAAGATGGAGAAGATGAGCCCACGCTCATGCCCGCGTTGGGGAAGTGAACGCCGGGGCGTTTTGGATACCCAACGATCTGGCTTGGCAGGCCATTGGAGCATTGTTCCAACCGGGCATATGAAAATTTGATCGAGATGAAATTAGCCCGCGCCGTCGGACGGGGACGACGCGGGCTATAAATTGCCAGTGAACGACGAGGAGGGGCTCGGCCACCGACGCGTCCCGGCAGTGAAGCAAGCTTCTTAGTCTCTTAATGATCAGCCCCCGGCGCTTCACAATAAAAGATATGCTGCTAAGACAGACGAACTATTCCATGTGACTTAGTCACTCTCCTTGATCAAGATCAAAGCTCAAGGGTCTATTTGGCTTGCACGCGAGAGGATTTTCAATGTGCAATAAGGGTTTCTACGGTGAGGTGGCCGTTGTGTCATACCTATGCATGCTTGTTGTATGCGCCATGCTCGGGGGCGGTGTACATGAATAATATTGTAATTGCTTTTACAAGATGGGCTGATCGCAGATTGCTCTAATTTTGCAAAGAATTAACCCGGTTTGTTAATCAAGAAATATTGGGTGAAAATGAATTCTATCCAAGATTTTCATTCATGTAAGGTTCAGTGATTTTTCCTATACTTCATGTGATGAAAATTTGGAACCGCACATATTGGCTTTGGATGATACTGGCGTTTGTCTTGCTATTCACAGCAAGTGGACTACAGGCATCAAAAGCGGCTTCTTGTCTTTCTCAACAACAAATTCGTGAAGCAATAGACAAGAAACAGATCAAACATCTGGCTGCCATCAAAGCAGCCGTGCGTAAGGTCGTGCGCGGTGATGTAGTGCGGGCTGATGTCTGTAATGGCAACAGTGGTCTGGTCTACGAATTAACAATCCTTTCCAGAACCGGTACTGTGACACGTGCGATCGTCGACGCGCGCACAGGCTCTGTGTTGTCCAAGGGGTTTTGATCCAAATTTCTAAATAGACGAAATGCGGTGATGGGCCGCTTTTAAAATGGGAAATGAATGATGCGCGTGCTGGTGGTGGAAGACGAACCTGAACTGAATCGTCAATTAAGAGAAGCTCTGGAAGAAAATGGCTATGTTGTCGACGTCGCAACCGACGGAGAAGAAGGGCATTTTCTGGGAGATACCGAACCCTATGACACTGTGATTTTGGATATTGGTCTTCCAAAAATGGATGGTATCAGTGTGTTGGAAGCATGGCGACGGAATGAGCGGACCATGCCAGTTCTGATATTGACTGCGCGTGATCGCTGGAGTGACAAAGTGCAGGGAATTGATGCTGGCGCTGACGATTATGTTTCCAAACCGTTCCATATGGAAGAAATCATCGCCCGGATCAGAGCTTTGGTCCGCAGAAATGCTGGCCATGCGTCCAATGAAATTACCTGTGGTCCAATCCGTCTGGATAGCCGGTCTGGCAAGGTGACGGTAGATGGTCAGGCGATCAAGCTCACCTCCCACGAATATCGCTTGCTATCCTATCTCATGCATCATCAGGGAAAGGTGATTTCCAGAACAGAACTTGTCGAACATCTCTATGATCAGGACTTTGATCGGGATTCCAATACAATTGAAGTTTTCATCGGTCGGTTGAGGAAAAAGCTGGCGGTTGATGCAATCCATACCGTTCGCGGCCTTGGATATAACATGGTGGTACCAGGCTCACTATAATGTTCAAGTCCTTATCAGCTCGCCTGATGGCCTTTGCCGGTTTATGGGTGACGATTTGCATATTCATTGCGGGGATTCTGATCACGGATAATTTCCATCAATCGATGGAGAGGGATCTGGATCGACGCCTGGATGTTGCTGTTAAATTGCTTGTTGCTCAATTTGCAGGGCAATTGACACAAGATAGTCCATTGACCGCCAGTGGAAATCTTGGCGACCCGCTTTTTGAACTGCCGTTATCTGGCTGGTATTGGTCCATCACCAAGGCAGAAGGTCAGGTACTTGCCTCCTCTTCTTCACTGGCAAGCGGCGAATTCACGCTGAGTGCAGATACAAATGCTGAGTTCAATGACGAGAATATACGCTATGGCTCTGGTTTGGGACCAGATCAAAAGCGTCTTCGGATTTTGGAGCGAAAAATCAGCATTGGACCGAACCGGACGTTTCTGTTTCGGATATCCGGCAATGCTGACGAATTGAAACGCCGAAGCGATGAATTCAAAACTGATGCATGGCTGACCATGGCTATTGTCGTGGCATTGCCTCTTCTCTCGGTCTTTTTCGTTGTGCGGTTGGTCCTGAAGCCTCTATTCGAGTTACAGGACCGCCTGCGAGAAGTAAGGCAAGGGCGTGCGTCTCAAATAGCCGGGGTCTACCCAAGCGAGATCTCGGGACTGGTTGAAGAAGCAAATGCCTTGATCACTTCCAATTCAGAGCTGGCTGAAAGAGCAAGAATGCAAGTGGGTAATTTGGCTCACGCGCTCAAGACCCCATTGTCAGTGATCACAAATGAAGCCAATGATCTGGATGATGAGATTGGCGAGCGTCTTCACAATCAGGCCAAAACCATGGGCGATCAGATCAGTCTATATCTCGAACGAGCCCGAATGGCTGCCCGGTCCAATGTCCTGGGGTCAGCGACCAAGATGGAACCTGTTCTTGAGCGTCTCACCAACGTAATGAATAAGATCTATTCTCATCAGTCATTGAATATTGCACTGACTGTAGAAGAAGGCTTGTATTTCCGGGGTGAAGAGCATGATCTCGAGGAAATGGTCGGAAATCTGGTCGACAATGCTTGTAAATGGGCACGAGACACTGTGATCATTCACGCCAAATCTGTCCCGTCTAAAAGCCAGAACGGGCCCAGTCAAACCTTTCTGCGTATTTCCATTGAAGATGATGGACCCGGTCTTACTGAGAAAGAGCGAAAAGAAGTCAAACGCAGAGGATATAGGCTGGATGAAAGCAAACCAGGCTCTGGCTTGGGATTATCAATTGTTGATGAACTGGCTCATCTTTATAAGGGTTCATTCACTCTTACCGTGTCAGAGTTGGGCGGACTCAAGGTTGAGCTTGATTTGCCTGCACTTTAGCTTGGAAAATCTGTTGATGGTCCAATTTTCGCCAAACTCAGGCAAGACAATCCGTCCAAGAGTAGAGTGATTAATGGATAGAAATATCTCGCTCAAACCCGCCTTCAATGATAATCTTTAGTGGGTTTTATGTGATCTGCGGTTTCTCATAATGACCGCTATAAAAAATGAGGCTTCCAATGAAATTCAAATCAATGGCTGTTGTGGCAATTGTCGGGCTGGCTTTGGCAGGATGTCAGGGCACAGGACCAAAGCAAACATTCGGCGGTCTGGCCGGAGCTGTTGCTGGTGGTGCCATCGGCAATCAATTCGGTTCGGGAGAAGGCAAGGCTGCGGCAACTGTTGCTGGTGCTTTGATCGGTGCCTTGGCCGGATCTCAGATCGGTCAGCTGCTTGATGAGCGCGACCGTCAATTGTCTTATGGTGCTGAGCAGAATGCACTGGAATACGGGCGCTCAGGAGCGCCTGTATCGTGGCGCAACCCCGATAGTGGCCGTTATGGTCAAGTTGTCCCTGCACAACCGCGTACGGTCAACAATCTGACTTGCCGTGATTATACCCATACCATCTATATTGATGGACAGCCACAGACTGCGCGTGGACAGGCTTGTCGCCAATCTGACGGAACATGGAGACCGGTAAGTTAAAATTACAACTACAGGTTTATCTGATTGAAAAGGGAGAGCTCAAGGTGCTCTCCCTTTTTTGTATTTTGTATTCGGACGACAATGAACACGGGCAAAAGTCCTTAGGTTCAAGGAAATATTAAAGTTTTTTCTGTTTTAATCATAAGGATATCGAGTTTGAAGTGATGGTGGAGTCCCCTGATATGAAGAGTGCTGAAGAGTTGAAGGAAAAGCTCTCTCTCTATCTTGCGTCCTTGTCTGAAAGCGCGCAGCAACTGTTGTTGCGCACATTGAAAAAGAATATGGCGAGTGGAGACATGGATCCTTCGTCACAATTGATTCTGGAAGCATTGGAGAAAGTCCTCCCTGATCAGGAGCCCGAGGCTACTCCTCCGGTCAAAGTTGCGTTGGATCCCTTGTTGAAAGACGCTTTCTTTTCAACTGCAAAACCATTTACTGCACCGTTGAACCTTGCAAGCAAATCGGAAGGGCGATTGAGCCCTGACTCGTTGGATTCAATCTGGGTTTGGATTAAGCGTGACATCGCACAGCCTGAACATTTGGCTTTGATTGATCAGGAAATTGTCGAACCTGATAAGTCTGAAATTCAAACAAAAGCAGAGCAGTTGAAGTCTGTTTTTCTTCCGAAAATTTCGCAGGTAACCAAAAAGATTCTCTCTGAATTGGGCGGCGAGCAGAAAATGGCCAACCAACTGGGATCCAGAGAAATCTATGAAGATCTTCGAGATTTCATGGTATCCAAAGAAAAGGCCATGGCTCTGCAACCGTTTTTGAAACGTATCGACCAACCACTCGTATCCTGGGGCTCACCACAGGGTGAGGAGGTCTACGCGCACATCAGAAAATTTGTGCAGCAGTTTCCCATGCAGACCGCCTGGTTGTTCTCAGGTTTGACATCAAAGTTTGCAGACCCGAAGCTTCTCGTTCAATTGGCGACGAAACTGGCAGGATCAGAAGATGCAGTGCAGATTGGCGCTACTGTATATGCACCTGCGATTACACAGATTCTGGTAGAGATGGAAGCGCATATTTTCCAATTCAAGGCCAAAGTAAATGATCCTGAAGGACTGGATCAGGCACTATATTCTTTGGCAGAATGGCGCAAGTTGGTGCGGGCAGTTGATAGCGAGCTGGAAATGCCTGTGCAATGTCCATGGGCGAAGTCCTTGTCTGCAATGAAGACTGAAATGTCTGATATCTTGGAAAAAGAAATCTCCTCGGTTGCAGGTCTCATTCGCAAAGCGTTGCGTGCTCCGAAAGAAGGTGCACAGGAAAGTGCAGATGAAAATCTTTTGCAGGATGCTACTCGTGCCGCCCAGATTTTCCATCATGCCGAGCGAATGAAAGACAGTTTGGCGATCAATGAGATCGTCAGAAAAGTTCGCAAAGAATTGGATCAGACATTTGAGTTGCTCACCAAGTCTCTTGTCGAACGAACGCGCAATGCTGAGGGGCACGATGTCGAAACGTGTAAAACTCTTGGAGATGCCGCAGCAATATTTGCGACCCATTTGGTGGACGACGATTATGCAAACAGTTTCCGACGCCAATTACGCGCTGCAGCCTCGTCTCCGGAACTAAAGGCCGCAGGCTGATCTGATCTCCAGTTTTTAAATGCGATCTTCACGAATTGGCATACATAGATCTGTCAGTGCATTTTCTATTCCTACCTCATTTGGGTTATTGAGATAAATCTCCAGAAATGGGCGACTGTAATCAGGGACTTTGTCGGAGGAAGGAAGCCATTCCTCATGCATTTTCATGAAATATTGCGGCATATCCTGGTAGGGGCCTTTCATTTGATGAATTGCATATCGTCCACCAGGAATGGATAATCGTCCCATGGAAGCAGGAAGATCATTCTGTAAATCTTCAATTGCATCCGTGTCCATTTCCATGCAGGCATAATAACGCAACATATCAGCTGGAATGATCCTCGGACTATCCAAACCATAGCCAATGCAGCTTTTCATCGCTGGCGGGTTGGGCAGACCAAAATACCAATCCCATAGATTATTCCATGCCTGCTTGGCTTTCTCAGCATACGGGCCAACCTCCAGTGAATAAATGACATTGCGAGAAGAGAGGTCTTCAATCCTGATATCCATCGTGTGATGTCCTGTGTTCGAGTGCGGTTGCAGGAGAGCAAATGAGCATCCTCAAATCCATTAAACATTAAAAGTTAGTAAGGTTTGCTCGAAATTGACAAAACGCATCTTGGTTTAGATGAACATGAGTTAATTTGACATTCCAGTCAAAAGTGCAAATTTTTGACCAGAACCAGTCAGAATGTGGACCAGTATGTTTTGGATTTTTGCAGCCCTGCTTACGGCGCTTGCGGTTATGGTGATTTTGTACCCATTATCTCGCAAACAAAAGAAACTTGATAGCGCAGAGGCTTATGACCTGACCGTCTACAAGTCTCAGCTCAAAGAGATTGATGCAGATGTAAAGCGCGGCTTGATTGCTGCCAGTGAAGCGGACGCTGCTCGGGCCGAGGTTGCTCGCCGTCTGATCTACACTCAGGAAGCCTTGGATGCGGAACAGGAAAATACTTCATCGCATTCTGGTGCAGTCAAAGTTTCCAGCCTGTTGGCCTTGCTGATCGTTCCTGTCGTTGGGCTGGGGCTCTACTATCATATGGGAAAACCTGAAATATCAGGTCAGCCATTGGCTGAGCGATTGACCAAAGATCCGGAACAACAAACATTGATAGAGCGGGTTGCGTCAGTCGAACGGGTTTTGAAAGCCAATCCGGATGATATACGCGGATGGAAGCTGATTGCGCCGATTTATCTGACCATGCGTCGGCCTGATGATGCCATTCGGGCTTATGGCAACGTCGTGCGTCTGGAAGGGGAAACCGCGAAAAATCTCTCAGACCTTGGAGAAGCCTTGGTGGTGAAAGAGGGCGGCGTCGTTTCGCAGAAAGCGATCAGCTTGTTTCTTCAGGCAAACAAGCTGGATAGAATTGCTCCAAAACCTCGTTTCTTTCTTGCAATCGCTTTGGGGCAACAAGACAAGATCCCTCAGGCAATTGAAGCATGGGAAGCACTCATCAGCGATTCCAAGCCGGATTCAGCCTGGGTACCTTTTGCCAAGAGCCAAATTGCTGCACTGAACAAGAAGCTGGACGACACCAAAGTGCCAGCAATTTCAGAAAGCCAAAGGGCTTCAGCAGCAAAAGGTCCGACCCAGGAAGATATCGACAATGCATCTCAATTGGACGCCAAAGATCGCCAGGCAATGATTGAGAATATGGTTTCCACTTTGTCAGAGAGGTTGGAAAGCGAAGGTGGGAGTGCAGAAGAATGGGTACAGCTTATCAGAGCCGAACTGGTTCTTAAGCGCCCGGATAAGGCAGCCAAGACGGTTCACAATGCTTTGGATGCTTTGCGCTCCGATGTTCCAGGAATGGAAAAAGTCAAAGCAGCGGCTCGCTCATTGGGTCTGTCGATAAACCAGTGAGCCAATTGAATACAAACCGAATTCATCTGCCGGATGTGAAACCGGCGCTGAAACTGAGTTGAAAGAAAAAGGATCCCTCTCATGACAAGAAAGCAACGTCGTATGACAATGATCGGTGCAGCAGGGGTTGTCCTGTTTGCCGCTGTTGGTCTGATTTTGTTTGCTTTGCAGGATCAGATTGTCTTCTTCAATTCTCCCTCTGACGTAGCAGCCAATAGCGTCAAGCCAGGACAGCGTATTCGTCTGGGTGGTTTGGTGAAAGATGGAACCATCAATCGCGGTCAGGGTACACAGGTTTCCTTCGTCGTAACTGACGGCGGCGCTGATGTGACGGTCGCTTATAACGGAATTCTGCCTGATCTGTTTCGTGAAGGGCAGGGCGTTGTGACAGAGGGTGTTATGAATACCAACGGAACCTTTGATGCTGATACCGTCCTCGCAAAGCATGACGAAACCTACATGCCAAAAGAAGTTGCAGATGCCTTGAAAGAGCAAGGGCATTGGCAAGGCGACGAGGCAGAAGCCAAAACCTACTAGAATTTTGGTGTAAACCAAATTCGAAAATATTCCCGTCTTCGGACGTAAACAACCCGGACCAGTCGGGTGTAACAGACCAGTTATTCAATTGCCGCTTGGCGGGTAATTGATGGGAGTGACCAAATGATCATTGAGCTTGGCCATTATATGCTGATTTTGGCATTCGCCCTGTCTCTCGTTCAATCCGTGGTGCCGATCTGGGGAGCTCAGATTGACGATAATCGCATGATGTCGGTGGCAAGCCCTATTGCCATCACGCAATTTCTGTTCGTTGGATTGGCTTTCGCGGCGCTGACACATGCCTATGTGACATCGGATTTCTCCGTGCAGAATGTCTGGGAGAATAGTCACTCAACTCAGCCTCTTTTGTACAAATACACTTCTGTTTGGGGTAACCATGAAGGTTCAATGCTTCTTTGGGTTTTCATTCTGGTTATCTTTGGTGCGATGGTTGGTGCTTTTGGGCGCAACCTGCCACCAAAGCTGAAGGCGAATACGCTCGGAGTGCAGGGATGGATTACAGCCGCGTTCCTGTTGTTTGTACTGGTTACGTCCAATCCTTTTCACAGAATTGCCGATGCCCCGATTGAAGGGCGTGATTTGAACCCGATCCTTCAAGATGTCGGCTTGGCTATTCACCCGCCACTGCTTTACCTCGGCTATGTCGGGTTCTCCATCTCGTTTGCATTCTCAATTGCAGCTCTTCTCGAGGGGCGCATTGATGCGGCATGGGCTCGATGGGTTCGTCCATGGGTTCTGACAGCTTGGGGCTTCCTGACCCTTGGTATCTCCATGGGGTCATATTGGGCTTATTATGAGCTTGGATGGGGTGGTTACTGGTTCTGGGATCCAGTTGAAAACGCTTCCTTCATGCCTTGGTTGTGCGGTACGGCATTGCTTCATTCAGCAATCGTTATGGAAAAGCGGGGTGCATTGAAGGTCTGGACAATCCTGTTGTCCATCCTGACATTCTCGCTGTCTCTGCTCGGCACTTTCCTCGTGCGTTCCGGCGTATTGACTTCAGTTCATGCTTTTGCGACCGATCCGGGCCGTGGTGTTTTTATTCTCATTCTGCTGGTAGCCTTCATTGGAGGCGGACTGTCTCTCTTTGCATGGCGCGCGTCCATGCTCCGTCAAGGAGGTGTTTTTGCGCCAATCTCCCGGGAAGGATCTTTGGTACTGAACAACCTTTTCCTCTCTGCTGCGACAGCTGCAGTTCTGGTTGGAACGCTCTATCCGCTGGCATTGGAAGCGACGACAGGAGCAAAGATTTCGGTTGGTGCGCCTTTCTTCAATCTTACCTTCGGCCCAATGATGATCCCGCTTTTGATCGCAGTGCCTTTCGGTCCGCTTCTCGCTTGGAAACGCGGTGATCTGGGTGCAGCCATGCAGCGCCTCTGGACGGCACTGGGTATCGCTATCCTGACCGTCATACTGGTTTATGGTTATGTTGAAGGTGGACCAGCACTGGCGCCACTTGGCATCGGCATCGGTGTCTGGCTGGTGATCGGGTCCTTTGCGGAAATCCAGTTGCGTTCGGGTTTCTTCAAAAATTCCTTCTCCAAAGCCATCTCTCGCATGTTTGGTATGCCAAAGTCGGTTTGGGGGGCAGCTCTGGGGCACCTTGGCGTCGGCATGACCGTCATTGGCATTGTTGTTGCCTCTTCCTATCAGCTGGAAGACATTTCCATCATGAAGGTCGGCGATAGCCGTACTATTGCAGGTTATACCTTTACCTTTGAAGGCATGAAGGAAAGTTCTGAGCATAACTATTCAGATGTTGCAGGCACGTTCAGAGTGACTGAAGGTGACAAGCTGGTGACCACTCTAAACCCTGTCAAAAGGGTGTATAATACCCGCGGAATGCCTACGACTGAGACCGATATCTACACCATCTGGGGCGTTACCCAGCTTTATATGTCGCTTGGTGACAAGCAAGATAATGGCGCGATGGCTGTTCGGATCTACTACAAGCCTTGGGTGACCTTCATCTGGTTGGGCTCCCTGGTGATGTTCTTCGGTGCATGTTTTTCACTGGCAGATCGTCGCCTTCGTATCGGTGCACCTGCCCGTAAAGGCCGTGCCAAGCAAGCTGCAAGTACAGCCTAGAAAGGAACAAGGTAATGAAGCTTATTTCAATTCTTCGCCTCGTTTTTCTGTCGGCGTTTCTGGTTGTTACCTTGCAAGCTGGACCATCCTTGGCGGTCAGCCCTGAGGAGATGCTCAAGGATCCCGCGCTTGAAGCACGGGCGAGGGAAATTTCCGCCGGACTGCGGTGTCTTGTCTGTCAGAACCAGTCAATCGATGATTCGGACGCTCCATTGGCTAAGGATCTCCGACTTTTGGTGCGAGAACGGATAGTGAAGGGTGACAGCAATGACGAAGCCATGGAGTTTCTGGTAAGCCGGTATGGAGAATTCGTGCTTCTCAAGCCACGCTTTACTATGAAAACACTTTTGCTTTGGGGATTTGGGCCAGCCATTCTGCTTTTGGGGCTCTGGGCGGTCCATCTGTTGTATCGCAAGAATAAAAGTGTTGCGGCAACTGCACAGGCTACCGGGGCAGTCGAGTTGAGCAAGGAAGAGCAGGACAAGCTCAACAAAATTTTATCATCCGAGAGCGATAGCTGACTGGCTTTTCTCTTTCTCTGGCTTACATTGATAAGCAACCAGGCGCGGTACCATGCTGATTGGTGACCGCGCCTTTCATTTGCAGCAATGATTGCCCGTATAGGGAAGGGACCGATAGAATGAACAAATCAACATCCACTACCCAACCCTTGAAATTTGCCGGTGCACTAGGGGATGAATTGCAGGCCAGATTGGACATGCCAGCGGGTCCGGTGCGTGCAACGGCGATCTTTGCTCATTGCTTTACATGCTCGAAGGATTTGTTTGCGTCGCGCAGAATTGCTTCGGAATTGGCTGGCCGAGGATTTGCAGTATTGCGTTTTGATTTCACTGGTCTGGGGGCTTCTGGCGGCGATTTTTCTGATACCAATTTCTCTTCAAATATCTCGGATCTGGTGCATGCAGCCGATAGTTTACGGGAGGTTTTGGAAGGTCCAAGCCTTCTGGTCGGTCATTCGCTAGGGGGTGCGGCAGTGTTGGCTGCTGCCAGCCAGATCCCCGAAGTAAAAGCTGTTGCGACCATTGGAGCTCCCGCCGATGTGAAGCATATTGAGCATAGCTTCAAATGTCAGCTCGACGAGATTGAAGAAAAAGGCGAGGCCGCGGTCAGTCTTGCTGGTCGTCCTTTCACGATCAAGAAGCAATTTCTGGATGATTTGAAAGCTCATAGTCAGACCGACAATATCGCCAATATGAAAAAAGCACTGATGGTGCTGCATTCCCCATTGGACGATACCGTGGGAATTGAGAATGCGGCCGAAATCTTTCAAGCGGCCAAACATCCCAAGAGCTTCGTATCTCTTGACAATGCAGATCACCTTTTGACCCGCAAGGAAGATGCGATCTATGCGGCGAATGTCATTACCGCATGGGCGACCCGTTTTTTGGATCTTGATCATGAACCAGAAAGCGTTGTGCCGTTGGGGGCTGTGGTCGCTGAAACAGGTCTTGGAAAGTTCCAGAACTATGTGCGTGTAGGTCATCATACATTGTTGGCTGATGAGCCAAAATCGGTCGGTGGTTTGGATACTGGCCCAACCCCTTATGATTATTTGGCCACGGCTCTGGGGGCTTGTACCACGATGACCTTGCGCATGTATGCTGATTTCAAGAAACTTCCCGTTGAACATATCGAAACAGAAGTACTGCACAACAAGGTTCACGCAGATGATTGCACGGATTGTTCCGATGATGACAAAGCTCAAAAGGCCAATCGTAAAGGCAAGATTGACCGATTTGAACGACGCATAACCATCAAGGGTGACTTGCCGGAAAAAGAACGGCAATCTTTGCTTCGCATTGCGGACAAATGCCCGGTGCATCAGACAATGGAACATGGTTCGGTTGTTGTCACAAAATTTGCCGAAGAGGTTTGAGCGTTCCAAAGCCTCGGAACGCCGATATCGTGGAAGAGCAAGGATGATGTTCGCTTTGCTCTTCCCATTCTTGCAAGACCATGATAAATCCGCCAGCTCGCAGTTATTTAGAGCGCGTTCCTGAAAAGTTGAAGCATTCTTCGGACAAGAATTCGCTTCAATATAAAGGCTTTAAGGGCAGATATTATGGCACATCCCTCCTATTGCGGTCTGGATTTTGGGACCTCCAACTCTACAATCGGTCTCATGAGTGGTGTGCAGGCACATCTGGTGCCTGTTGAAGGGAATGACACGACTATCCCATCGACCCTGTTCTTTGATTTTGAAGAAAATAGTGCTCACTTTGGCCGTGACGCGATCTCAACCTATATGGAAGGTGGGGAAGGGCGCATGATGCGTGCGCTCAAGTCTGTCTTGGGAACATCCACGATGGAAGAGAGCACCATGATTGGCAAGGAACGAAAGCCATTTAAAGCGGTGTTAGGACTGTTCATTTCTCACCTGAAGAGAAAGGCGGAACATCAGTCACAGCAAAACATAGACAAAGTGCTCATGGGGCGGCCGGTGCATTTCATCGATCATGATGAAAAAGCCGATCGAGTTGCGCAGGACACTTTGGAAGAGATAGCTCGTGACTGCGGATTTTCTCACGTGGAATTCGAATATGAGCCAGTAGCCGCTGCCCGTGATTTTGCGCAATCAGTGACAAAAGAAGAGTTGGCTCTTATCATCGACATCGGTGGTGGTACCTCGGATTTCACCATACTGAGGGTATCGCCTGATCATGCTTTGGGACAGCAGGATATTCTGGCCAATACCGGTGTCCATGTCGGCGGAACAGACTTTGATCGTTGGCTGGGTCTGGCCCGTGTCATGCCGTTGCTTGGCTATCAAAGTCCAATGCTCAAGGAAGGACGCCTGATGCCTGTTGGCTATTACCACGACTTGGCGACCTGGCAGAAAATCAATTTCCTTTATGATCACAAAACAAGAAACGATCTTCGCAATCTCAGACGGGAGGCCAGACAACCGCAACTTATAGATCGTTTGATAGAGCTGTTGGATTTGCGAGAAGGGCATCGATTGGCACTCGCAATTGAGAATGGCAAAATCGCCCTTTCGGAGAAACCGATGACCAATATCAATCTGACCTTCATCGAGGCAGGTTTGATGGCAGAGATGACACAGACTGATATCATGATGGCTCTGGATGATGGTGTTGCCAGAGTACGTCAAACCATTGAAGCGGCTTTGCAACAAGCCGATGTCGCGGGGGAGCAGATTACCGCAGTCTGTCTGACCGGGGGATCCACAAAGGTGCCATTCGTTCGCCAATCGCTTCTGGGGTTGTTACCCGAAGCGGAGGTTGTTCAGCGCGATGCATTTGGTTCTGTTGGAACGGGTCTTGTCCTGGAAGCTCATCACAGATTTGCCTGAGGGATATGGCTTGAAGCATACATGATTGAAGCGAATGTGGCGAAAAGGTGCCGGAATGGAATTCAGCTTCGTCACAATTGTGCAATCTATCCATCAGTAACAGGAATTTTATTTTTTTAATATATTGAAATAAAAGATGAATTTTAGAAAATTCAACATTACCGATCTTTAATGCCTCCGGCCATCTCCGCATCTCATTGTGATCTCTATATGATAATTATCAGACAGTGCTTGTTCTTGAATCTGAAAAAGACGAGGACAAGATCAGATAGAAAATTCAACCTTCTGAGACATGATGCGGCCTCGGAATGGTCACCATGAAATGCTATTTATCGAGCCCGAGCGGAGAGATGAACCTATGACCAATAATGCTAGTCACCAACCTTCAAAAAAAGCCCCGGTAAAAAAGACCTTGTTGGCTTCTGCTTTGGCTTTGGGTGTCGTTGCAGGCGTTACCGCCCCAACCTTGCTGAGTGGTCAGCCGACTGCTTCAGCTGAAGCTGTTTCTGTCACAACGCCGGCAGCTCCTGTTGATTTTTCCGGCGTTGTAAAAGCCGTTAAGCCTGCGGTTGTTTCAGTACAGGTCAAAACCAAAATCAGTGACGGCAACGGTTCGCGCAACTTTGGTATTCCCGGTATTCCAGGCTTTGAAGATCTTCCAAAGGATCATCCGTTCAATCGCTTCTTTCGTCGTTTCGGAGAAGGCCAGCAAGGTCAGCAAGGGCAGGAGGGCAATCGACGTCCGGCTCCCAAGCCACGATATGGTCAGTCTCAGGGCTCGGGTTTCTTCATTTCCGAGGACGGTTTTGTTGTCACAAACCATCACGTGATCGACAAGGGATCAGAATTTACGCTGGTCATGGATGATGGTACTGAGCTGGAAGCCGAATTGGTGGGTTCCGATGCACGGTCTGATTTGGCTCTCTTGAAGGTCAAGGATAGCAAGAAGAAGTTCACTTATGTGAAGTTTGCTGAAGATCTGCCTCCAGTTGGGCAATGGGTTGTCGCAGTTGGTAACCCGTTCGGGCTTGGTGGTACCGTGACCGCAGGTATCGTGTCTGCCCATGGTCGCGACATCAATGCTCGTAATTATGAAAGCTTCATTCAGATTGATGCTGCCGTGAACAAGGGGAACTCAGGTGGCCCGACCTTCAACCTCAAAGGTGAAGTGATCGGCGTTAACACCGCTATCTTCTCGCCATCTGGTGGTAACGTAGGCATTGCATTTGCCATCCCGGCGGAAGTTGCATTTGACGTTGTCAAAGATCTTAAGAATGGTGGCAAGGTCAAACGCGGCTGGCTTGGTGTTCGTATTCAGGGTGTTAGCGAAGATATCGCAGATAGCTTGGGGCTCTCTGATGCCGCAGGTGCTATGGTTACCAGCCTTGATGATAAATCTCCGGCCAAGACAGCAGGTGTCGAACCTGGTGACGTGATATTGGCGGTAGATGGAACTATCGTTAAAACCACTCGCGAACTGGCGCGCGAAATTGGGCGCAAAGATCCTGAGACCAACGTGAAGCTGACCGTATGGCGTGATGGCAAGGAAAGGGAAATTTCTGTCAATCTTGGTTTGTTTCCAGAGCAATTGGAAGCCCAGGCAAACGGTGAAAAGGCACCACAAGAGCCAGTTAAACCAGCCATGATGGAAGAGTTTGGTCTGGAATTGCAAGCGAACCCGGATGGTGATGGGGTGCTGATTGCCAAGGTGGAACAAGATAGCATTGGTGCTGAAAAAGCCCTGCGTGCAGGTGACATCATCCAGTCGGTGGCAGGCAAAAATGTCAACTCTGCTGCTGAAGTGAAAAAACAGATTGAAGCGGTAAAAGACGATGGTCGCAAAACGGTTCTGATGCGAATTCAGGCTCGTAACGGTATTCGTTTTGTTGCACTGCCTTTGAAGAAGTAGGGGCGAGCCAAATCAGATTGAGCCGGCCAAGCTTGGTTGAACGCGATGCTGTCGGATTAATCAAATAAAATCATAAGGGAAAGCTGCAAAGCTTTCCCTTTTTTAATGGATTTTTCCTTCATTTCGATGGATTAGTCGATATAATTCGAGCATCAAATCAACCCTTAGCCAGAAATAGGATAAGCCATGCATGTTCTGATCATTGAAGACGACACAGAAGCTGCTGCTTATCTGATAAAAGGCCTTCAAGAAGCCGGGCATGCCTGTGATCATGCTGCTGATGGTGATGAAGGCTACAAACTGGCCTCCGGTCAGAGCTATGATGTGATGATCGTTGATCGCATGCTGCCAAAACGTGATGGTCTATCGATCATTGAGCAGCGTCGGGCGGAAGGTGATGAAACCCCGGTTTTGATTTTGTCGGCTTTGGGAGAGGTGGATGATCGGGTAACAGGTCTTCGTGCTGGTGGAGACGATTATCTAACCAAGCCTTATGCTTTTTCCGAGCTATTGGCGCGTATCGAAGTGATGGCACGCAGGCGTAATCCGGGTGAGGTAGAGACCACCTATCGTGTGGCGGATCTGGAGCTGGATCGTCTGGCCCATACCGTCAAACGAGCAGGGGAGCAGATCATTCTTCAGCCCCGTGAGTTCCGCCTTCTGGAATATCTCATGAAAAATGCCGGGCAGGTAGTCACCCGCACCATGCTTCTTGAAAATGTCTGGGATTATCATTTTGATCCCCAGACGAATGTCATTGACGTCCACATTTCACGTTTACGATCAAAAATCGATAAGGGGTTTGATCCTGCCTTGCTGCAAACCATACGTGGCTCCGGCTATAGCCTGCGCGAACCGGCTTGAATCAGCATAAAAGAGCAGTATCGTGGCTATCAGTTCCATCAATAAGATCATGCGTACGACAGCATTCAAGCTGTCGGCTATCTATCTGATAATTTTTTCGATCTTTGCTACTTTCCTGATTGTCTATATCGCCTTCAATACTCAGGTACTGATGACGCGGCAAATGAATGCCACCATTCAATTGGAAGTCAGAGGACTTGTTGAGCGTTATCGTGCTGGTGGCTTGAATGCTCTGGTGAAGGTGATCGAGGATAGGTCCCGCCGTCCCGGCGCTAGCCTTTATCTGGTAACAGATTTCCGAGGTCATTATGTTGCGGGCAATGTCGCTGCCCTTCCCAAATGGGTCATGGATAAGCGGGGTGCAGTGGATCAGGCTGTGACCTATCAGCGTCTTGGTGATGTTGACCAGAGAAAACAATATAAGGCGGTGGTCAATGTTTACGAGACCTTTGGCGGATATCGCCTTTTGGTCGGGCGGGATATTGGTGAGCGTGAAACCTTTCGCAAAGTCGTAGAACAGGCATTCATCGTTTCCGGCTTTCTGCTTGTCTTCCTTGCTCTTCTGGCTTGGCTTTTTGTATCTCGAAAGGTTTTGAACCGGATCGATATGATTGCGGTGGCTTCCCGCCATATCATGGCCGGGCAGTTGGATGAACGCTTGCCGGTGACACAGGCTGGTGACGAGTTTGATCGCCTGTCTGACAGTCTCAATGTAATGCTATCTCGCATCGAGGGCCTTATGCAGGGGCTTAAGGAGGTCTCCGATAATATTGCTCACGATTTGAAGACACCACTGACACGTTTGCGTAACCGTGTTGAAGTAACGCTCGCGAGTGAAGAAGCAGGTGCCGAGATCTATCGAGATGCGCTTGAGCAGACTTTGGAAGAATCTGAGAGCCTCATTCGTACCTTTGATGCTTTGCTGCGTATTGCAAGGGTGGAAGCCAAATCAACACAGATTGAAAAAACAACGCTGGATATTGGGGCCATCGCTGCCGATATGGCCGAGCTTTATGAACCTGTGGCCGAAGACGAAGGTGCTGTCCTGACCTGGAATTCTCCCTCTCAACAATTCATTGATGGGAACCGCGAGCTTGTAAGCCAGGCTGTTGCCAACCTCATTGATAATGCTCTGAAATATGCCGTTCGCCATGTGGCAGAACAAAGACAGGCGCAACAAGATCATGAGGACGAGCAAACCGAATGCACTCTGCCTGAACAGGCAAGAATTGATGTTAGTGTCGCCACAAATGAGGGCAGAGTGATATTGACAGTGCGGGATAACGGGCCAGGCATTGCGAAAGAGGATCGACAGCGTGTGCTTCAGCGCTTTGTAAGACTGGATAAAAGTCGTACTCAGCCGGGAAGTGGCCTTGGTTTGAGTCTGGTCAATGCTGTGGCCAGTCTGCATGAGGCTAATATACAACTCGACGATAATGAGCCAGGTTTGGTATTTTCCATTGGCTTTTTGCAAATGAAGCCGAACAATCAGGGCACCGAAGCCCATTAGCTTTCAGCTGTGGGGCTCCCCTGATGTTTTTCCGGCTCTGCATATTTTAAGATCGAGTACTGTAAGGCTCGATTGAGTAAATGACGGGGGAGCACATGACTGCTAAGCAGCCATCCATTTCAGCACTTGCGCAAATCTGGACTGGAGCCAAAGCCATCCCGCATCTTGCAGATGACCAAGCGCTTCTTGTTCCTCTTTATGAGAAAATAGGCAAGATCGAGGAACGTGATGAAATCTCTCTCAATATTCTTCGGAAATGCTTGAGTGATGAAACTCTCAAAGGATTGCTGGCGGGTATCTTTGAGACCTCTTCATATCTATCCGATCTGATCTTGAAAGATCCTGCACGTCTGGAGCAGATCCTGACCTCAGATCCTAAGAGGCATATTGAGGTTTTGGTCCAGTCCGCAATTTTTCATGAAGCCTCCAGTGAAGCCGAGATTATGCGGCACTTACGTCTGATCAAGCAAGATGCTGCTCTCACATTAGGACTTGCCGATATTGGCGGACTCTGGAATGTCAAGCAGGTCACCAATGCACTCACTGATATTGCCGATGCGACTTTGCGCGGGGCCATTCGTTTTTTGCTGAAGGATAATCATCGTCGTGGCAAATTGCATCTTCCCAACCCGGAGGAACCGGAAGAAGGCAGTGGTTATTTCGCTCTTGCCATGGGGAAGCATGGCGCAGGTGAATTGAACTACTCCTCGGACATCGATCTGATTGTTCTATATGATTCCGACATTGCACCATGCAGGGACAAGTGGGAAATGGGCACAACCTTTGTGCGCCTGACCAAGCAGCTTGTCAAAATCATGCAGGACAGAACAGCAGATGGCTATGTTTTCCGTACAGATCTTCGTCTGCGGCCTGATCCGGGCGCAACCCCACCTGCCATGTCGGTTCTGGCGGCTTTGCAATATTATGAAAGCATGGGGCAAAATTGGGAGCGAGCAGCGCTGATCAAGGCTCGTGCCTGTGCCGGGGATATCAAGGCTGGCAAGTATTTCCTTGGTGAGGTTGCTCCTTTCATCTGGCGTAAGTATTTCGACTATGCGGCTTTGGCGGATGTGCATTCCATCAAACGTCAAATCCATGCGCACAAAGGGCATGGTCAGATTGCTATCAAAGGGCACAATGTCAAACTGGGGCGCGGTGGCATTCGGGAGATCGAGTTCTATGTCCAGACGCAGCAACTGATTGCAGGTGGACGCAATCCGGCTCTTCGCGGGCGAGAGACCATTCCAATGCTCTCCGAATTGGTCAAACTTACCTGGATCGAACCTGAAGCACGTGATCAACTAACGGAGGCCTATGAGTTCTTGCGCAAGGTCGAGCATCGCATTCAGATGCAGCGTGACGAGCAGACCCATAACATGCCCGAACAGGATGAGGGTGTGGCCGAGATTGGCCGAATGATGGGATATGCTGATCTCGACACATTCAAGACAGATCTACGGTCCTGGTTGGAATGCGTTCAGGGGCATTATGCTGAATTGTTCGAGGAAGAGCAGGCTTTGGGTGCCGAGAGCGGAGGGAACCTTGTCTTTACCGGTGAAGATGATGATCCCGAGACCCTGCATACTTTGACGGAAATGGGGTTTCAAAACCCAACCGAGGTTACCAAGACCGTTAGAGCATGGCATTTTGGTCGCTATGCAGCGACACGTTCAACCAAATCAAGAGAGCGCCTGACGGAGCTTACTCCGGCTTTGTTGCAAGCACTGGCTAACACGGATAATCCCGACAAGGCCTTCCTGTCCTTCAACAGTTTCCTTGGGGCCTTGCCATCCGGTATCCAGTTATTCTCGCTTTTGAAGAACAATCCTCAAATGCTGGAAACCTTGGCAATCGTGCTTGGAGCTTCGCCTCGTTTAGCCCAAACTGCGAGCCGTCGCCCGCGAGTGATTGACGCACTCCTGGATCCAGCCTTCTTCGGTGACATGCTCGAGCGCGACAATCTGGATGCGCGCTTGTCGCGTATGCTGAAAGAAGCCACTTGCTACGAGGACGCGCTGGACGGCGCCCGTATTTTTGGGCAAGAGCAATTGTTTTTGATTGGTGTGCGCATTTTGATGGGTGCGATCTCCGCCTCTCAGGCCGGTGCAGCTTACGCCATGCTAGCTGGCGTTATCATTCGCCATTTACTGAAATTCAGTCAGCAGGAGTTGGAACGTCGCCACGGCAGAATTCCAGGCGGCAAAGTTGCGGTTATTGCACTTGGTAAGTTGGGTGGTCGGGAAATGACGGCCGGCTCAGACCTTGATCTGATGCTGCTTTATGATCATGATCCGGATGCCAAATGGTCAGACGGCGACAAGCCGTTGGCTCCAAGCCAATACTACACACGTCTGACCCAGCGTCTGATTACAGCTTTGTCTGCGCCGACAGCAGAAGGGGAATTGTATGAAGTGGATTTCCGCCTGCGTCCTTCGGGCAATTCCGGACCTTTGGCAACATCACTCAGTTCTTTCCGTTCCTATCATGAAAAAGATGCTTGGACCTGGGAGCATATGGCCCTGACAAGAGCGCGTATTGTGGCGGCGGATGAAGGTTTCTCAAATATTGTGAGAAAAGAGATTGTATCCGTCTTGGCGCAACCTCGTGAAGCAGAAGCTGTTTTTGCAGATGTGACCGACATGCGCGTGCGTATAGAGGACGAAAAACGAACCTCCAATCCCTGGCATATCAAGCAGGTAGCTGGAGGGTTGGTCGATGTCGAGTTTATCGCCCAAGCGTTACAGCTGATTCATGCAAACAAACATCCTGAGGTCCTGCATGCGAATACGGCAGAAGCATTGCGTCTCTGCGTCGATGAAGGATTGATCGATCACGGAGTAGCGGACAAACTTCTTCCGGCAATTCGTCTCTATCACAATTTGACGCAAATCCTGCGGGTATGTCTTGACGGTAATTTTGATCCGCATTCCGCGTCGAACGGATTGAAACAGGCGATTGCAAGGGCAGGGGAAGAGCCCGACATTGCTCAATTGGAGCTGAGATTGCGGCAATATCAAAGTGAAGCACGAGACTGTTTCACGCAGCTCATAGGATCGGTTGAAGCCCGCCAGGAAACAGTTTGATCAATAAAGTTCTGCACAAAACATATCAATGTGGTTCTGGAAAAAGCGCAAAAAATTGCCCCGGATACTGCTCACACTTCCGGGGCAAGGTGCCAGTCATTCGGAGGCGGCTGCATTGCTCAGTTGGCACTGGTTACCGCGTGAGCTGCCTCCTCGGGAGAAACCTCTAGCATCGGAACATCCAGATCAGGAGAATCCGAGCTAAAATCGGGCGTTTTGGAAGCTGCTATTTCTTCTTTCAGGGCATAAGCAGCTTCCTTGCTGCAAGTCTGTGGTAGGCGAATGGTTATGCGTGTTCCCTGACCAATCCGGGAGCGAATTTTCATCGTTCCGCCATTCAGGTTCACGAGTGAACGTGCGATGCTCAAACCAAGGCCTGAGCCCTTGTGGGTCTTGGTAAACTGGTTTTGGACCTGTTCAAACGGATGTCCTAACCGGTCAATCGCATCCTGCGGAATACCAACGCCTGTGTCTGCAATTGTCAAAGCGGAGTAGCCTGCTTCCTCAAATCCATAGAGCGAAATCTCGCCGCCTGACGGGGTAAATTTCACGGCGTTGTCCAGAAGATTTATCAGAACCTGGCCAACCAAATCCGGGTCGGCAAAGGCTTTCAGATCGTCGGGCAGTTTATCGGTAAGCGTCAGGTTCCGCGATTTTGCCAGCTCCATTATCGAAGCGTCACATGTAGTGCGAGCAACTTCAGCCAGATCAATACTCTCAGCTTCCAGCTCCACCTCTCCGTCATCCAGACGTGACATGTTCAGGATGTCATCGATGAGACCGAGAAGATAAGTGCCACTGCCATGAATATCGTTGCAATAGTCGCGATATTTATCGGTACCAAGTGCGCCAAAGATCTCCTGCTTCATGACTTCCGAGAAGCCGATAATGGCATTGAGCGGTGTACGCAATTCGTGGGAAATGTTGGCGAGGAATTGTGTCTTCGTACGGTTGGCAGCCTCCGCGTTATCCTTTTCTTTGGCATATTGCTCGGTCATGACGACCAACTGTTGTGCTTGCAACTCAAGATCCTGGCGTGATTGACGAAGATCGGTCACACTTTCCATAAGTTGTTGTTCGGAATTCAGGAGACGTGTTTCCTGATTCTTCATGGCGGTGATGTCGGTGCCAACAGAGACAAAGCCACCGTCCGATGTTCTGCGTTCACTGATTTGAAGCCAGCGACCATCTGCAAGTTGTGCTTTGTACTGGCGTGCCTCAGTCGCTGAATGCTCCTGGCCATCGCTCATCAGTGAGTTCAATTCGTTTGCGGATTCCTCTTCAAGGTGCACCACCTGTGGCTCACCACAATCCATGACTTGTTGATAGCCAAGACCGGTTATGTCTTGATTGGACGGCAGACTGTAAAGCTCGCGATACCGCTGGTTGCATAGAACAAGCTGGCTGTTGTGGTTCCATAAAACAAAGGCTTCCGAGATGGCATCAATTGCGTCACGTAGGCGTTGATCAGCCATACGCCCCATTTCGTCACGCTCGATCTGTTGGCTGACATCCATTGCGATGCCAATCAGGTGCAAGCGATTTGCCCCGTGGGTACCTGAAGAAGGCTCGATAGCTGCGTTTGGCTTTGCGGAAAGCTCGGCGCGGATGCGGATCCAAACCCAGTGACCTTCCTCATGGAGCATTCTGAACTTGCGATCCAATATAGTCTCATTTGCTTGCAAAAGCGTCTCGATATGAGATTGAAGATCGCCATCTTCAGGATGTATACGCTCTTTGACGGCTGCAAATCCAATAAGGTCGGTCCGTGGCGGCATGCCAAGCAGATCATACATGCTTTGGGACCAATAAAGATGTCCACGGGCTAGATCCCAATCCCATAGACCGGAGCGACTGCGTTTCAAGGCGGCATCCATGCGATTGGTGCTGGATGTATGAATATCGTCAGCTTCTCGCGCTCGAGCCCCTTGGCTGAAAAATGCATAGACGATAAGCAGAATAATTCCGCTCATCACCACAAAAGCAATCACATTGCGCGAGACATCCCGACGCCAAACGGCAAACAGTTGATCTGTACTGCGCAACACAGTGATCGAACCGCGGCCACCACCAAGATGATGAACCGCACCCAGTGCTGTTTCTTTATTGGGAAGGGTAATTTCCAGAACACCGGCACTTGCACCAAATGTGGACAGGGCTTGAGAGCGCCCCAGCAAGTCGATCAGTGTTTTACGCATATCGGTTTCATTGCGAGGAATGCTCGCCACGATCATGCCATTCTCATCAGTCAGGAAAATTTGATAGTCTTTTGCCAAGTCCATATTTGGCAATGCAGAGAATAGCCATTCCTGAAATGCCTCTTTACCTGGAGCATCAATAGCTGGAACTGTCGTTGCTGCAACAGCATCGTTTTCAAGTTTGTCCGCCTTTTCGGTTTTTGTTTTTTTTGCGCTTGCGGTTGTCTTGGATTTGGTCTCGGCAATCAAGGTTTCCTGTTGGACGACATGCCGGTCATATTGATTGGCTACGCGTTCCGTCAATAACGTTGCCAGCATCTGAATATCCTGACGAGCATCAAGATCAAGACCTTCCTTGCGTTCAAGCAAGTCAGATGCGCGCCAAAAGACGACAATGCCAAAGAATATTAGAATAACGACGGGTATGACCTGTCGAAGCCAAGGCTCTTCTTTTGCAAATTTGAAATAGCTAGGGCGGGCCAGTAGGCGAACTTGACCGTTTGCCACATCTTTGGGGCTGTTGGTTCCGAAAAAACGGAATCGTCCCTTATTGGGCGCGCTGGCAAAATCAGCCTGCGTCATACCCTGGCCTCCTGGTTGAATTGTCGGTGGTTCGGAAGAAAATGCCGCGCTTCCGAATCAATTCCATTTGAATCGACAAGAGGCATTTTGTCTAGAGTCTGACGAGGATTTTTTGGTTAACGAAAGGTTAACGAAAGTAAAGAGTGAGGCTGATCCTGTGATTCTGTTGAAGAATCAGCCTCATTTTCTTAATGCAAGCATCGATTTACAATATCTGCGACATCCTTGGATAGTGGATTTGCTGTAGCGATTCTCTCCAATTCTGTCCGAGCTTTTGCCTGTCGTCCTTCTTCCAGAACGCGCCAGGAGCGAAAATTGTTAAGCAGCCTTGCTGCGGTTTGAGGGTTTTTATCATCCAGTTCCAAAATGATATCCGCAACAAGCCGATAACCTTTTCCGTCTGCTCGATTGAACTGGCAGGCATTGCTCATGGCAAAGGCGCCTATCAACGCACGGGTTCGGTTCGGGTTGTTCAAGCTGAAGCTAGGATGGTCAAGCAGGCTTTGGACAGTTGCAAGGCAGTCTGATTTTGGAGATGTCGCTTGCAAGGAAAGCCATTTGTCGATGACCAGAGCATCATCCTTGAACTGTTCGTAGAAAGAAGTAAGCAACGGTTTGGCTGCATCCTTGCCATGGTGGGTGAGGCTGGCAAGCGCGGCGAAGCGATCCGTCATGTTGGTTGCAGTATTGAATTGTATCTGGGCCAGTTCAATGCCGCTCTTGTCAGGGAGCATGACCAAAAGATCGAGAACTCGATTGCGCAATGCACGGCGGCCGGAACCTTCTGCATCGGGTTGGTATGGGCCGTGTTGTTGCAAGGAGTGATATAGCTTTCTCAACTGAGTTTGCAATCGTTCCGCCAGCGACTGACGGAATGTTTCGCGTCCGTGGTGAATAGCATCAGGGTCGACATTTCGACCAATCTCGCGTGCGATATCTGTTTCACTTGGAATGGCCAGAATTTCCGCGCGGAAGGCCATGTCCAGCTGAGGGTCAAAAATGACCTTGCCCAAAGCTTCAATCAAAGTCATATCGCGTTGGTTGACTTCAATGGGATTGTCCTGTTCGCTCTTTCTGATCAGTGTGCGTATCAGCAGATATTGTGATGCTTCCCAGCGATTGAAACTATCACTATCGTGCTGCATCAAGTGCAGGATGTCGTCATCGGTCAGATTGGAGCGCAAGCGCACAGGAGCAGAAAAGCCTCTTAGCAACGAGGGAAGGGCAGGACTCTCGACGCCTTCCAGAACGAAGCTCTGCTTACGCTCACGAATATGCAGAATGCCTTCCATGCCATGAAGGTCAATGTCGCCCCCACGAGTATTGGTGAATGAAACTTCCTGACCGTTCTTGCCGATCAGGCCAAACCGAACCGGTATATGCATGGCGCGTTTGGTTGGCTGTCCGGGGGTTGCAGGGCAAGATTGTTCTACAGCAAGTGTCAATTCTTTATGCTTGGCATTATAGGTGGATGTAACAGCAACATCTGGTGTACCAGCCTGACTGTACCAAAGGGAGAATTGCGATAGATCTTTGCCGGAGGCATCTTCGAATGCTTTGAGAAAATCCTCGATCGTCGCGGCTTCGCCATCATGACGCTCGAAATAAAGATCCAGTCCATTGGAAAATGCATCGCGACCCAATATGGCTTTGATCATTCGGCAAAGTTCGGCGCCCTTCTCATAAACAGTTGCTGTATAGAAGTTGTTGATCTCGGAATAGCTTTCAGGACGAACTGGATGAGCCAGAGGGCCGCCATCTTCAGGGAACTGACGGGAGCGGAGCTGGCGGGTGTCCTCAATGCGTTTCACGGCGCGAGAACGCATGTCGGATGAGAATTCCTGATCGCGGAAAACGGTTAGACCTTCTTTCAGACAAAGCTGAAACCAGTCGCGACAGGTAATCCGGTTGCCTGTCCAGTTGTGAAAATACTCATGTGCGATGATGGCTTCAATCAGGGCGTAATCGGTATCAGTTGCTGTATCCGGTTTGGCTAGAACATATTTGTCATTGAAAATGTTCAGGCCCTTGTTCTCCATGGCTCCCATATTGAAGTCTGATACGGCCACGATCTGAAACAGATCCAGATCATACTCGCGGCCATATACTTCCTCGTCCCAACGCATGGAGCGTTTCAGTGCGTCCATGGCATATGACACGCGGTCTTCCTTGCCATGTTCGACATAAATATGCAGATTTACTTCTCGGCCTGAGGAGGTGGTGAAGCTATCTTCGATACGTGCCAGATCTCCGGCAACACATGCAAAGAGATAAGCAGGCTTTGGGTGGGGATCATGCCACTGTGCGAAATGCCAATCAGATCCATCTCTTTTCTCCGTCAAAGCTCCGCTATCGATTAGATTGCCGTTGGAGAGCAGGTGCGGGTTGCCTGTGACTGGGGCTTCCAAGCGGACGTCATAGACGGACAGGCAATCCGGGCGATCATAGAAATAGGTGATACGCCGAAAGCCTTCGGCCTCGCATTGGGTACAATAGGTATTGCTTGTTCGGTAGAGGCCTTCGAGACGCGTATTGGCTGTTGGATTGATCTCGGTTGTAATGGTCAGAGTAAAGGCTTGCTCTGGTGGGTGAGGAATTGTGAGATGTTTGTCATCAACATGATAATCATCAGAGAGCAATAATGAGCCATTCAGTTCTACTGAGAGCAATTTCAAGCCTTCACCATTCAGGATAAGGGCTGGTTTCTCGCCTGCGCTTTCCTTCGGCTCAATGTGCATTTCATTTCGAACGCAGGTTTTCTCAGGATGCAATTCGAACGTCATGGCAAGACGGGGAATGGCATAAGGAGTGGGGCGGTAATCTTCCAGACGAATTATGGAATAATCGGTTCGCATCATCATCATCATTTTCTTCTTCTTTTTCTGTCTTCTTCTTGTTGAATGTCAGAGAGGCTGCTCATTGGTGCGAGGTAGCCTATCCATCTCTCCTTGGTCATGGCAAGTGAGAAAAATGGGGCTAGGAAAGAATGTCGATTTCGAGCTGTTATGGCATTATTTATCCGGGCATGATCAAAATGACTCAATCTCTCAGCTTCCTGGTCTAACATTCTGAGCAGACTCGTATATTTCCTGTTCTTGAACCGCTTTGTCAGGTGAATTGCAAGTTGAATCAATTTGTTAAGTAGACTTCAGCGAAAAAAAGAGGTGCACTGGTAGGGCGTTGACGTCTAGCCAAGGTCGAATGGAACGAATTGGCGCTTGTTCGGATCGACAATAAGCTTGCGATCAATTGGCGGTACGGCGCGCTGATGACAGCGTTTGCGTTCGCAGATACGGCATGAAACCCCAATCCCGACAACTCCGGCATCCGATTTTAAATCCAGTCCGTCGGCATAGATGATCTGATCGGCAAAGGAGAGCTCACAGCCAATGCCGATCGCATAGCGGCGAACAGGGGCGCGATAGCCAGCACCAAATTTGGTGACACTGGTGGCTACGCACAGGTAACGGATGCCATCTGGCATTTCTGCAATTTGTACCAGATGTCGACCTGGAGCCTCAAAAGCTTCATGCACGTTCCAGAGCGCGCAAGCACCACCAAATCGAGCAAACTGGAAGCGGGTAGCTGAATGACGTTTTGTGACATTGCCAGCTCGATCAACGCGTACGAAGTAAAATGGAATACCACGAGCGCCAGGGCGTTGTAGGGATGAGAGGCGATGGCCAACTTGTTCCGGTGATGCTCCGAAATGATGACGAAGACGGTCAATGTCATGTCGTGTCTCTTGGGCAACATCCAAAAAGCGTTTGTAAGGAAGGCAGAGGGCTCCAGCAAAATAATTGGCCAAACCAATGCGGGCGATGGATTCGGCGGCTTCAGATCGAAGGCCGGACTTGGTGATGCGATTGTCGATGAGATCCGAATAGTCCAGAATTGCAATCTGGTGCGCCAGCAGGAATGAGATGGATGGAGTGTCTTGGGCAGCGTTGATGGAGAGAATGCGTGTCTCCTCATCGAATTGGCGCATGGTCTGATCTTGTGTGGGTTTCTCTATATAACGCACCCTCACATTATGTCGATCTTCCAGATAGCCCTGAAAGGCGCTGATACGATTGCCATCCAGCATTCCGTGACGTTTGGCCAGATCTTCGGCGGCTTGATCGAGCTCATCAATATAGTTGTTATGATAGTGGAAGTAGTCGCGTACTTCCTCGTAAGGAAGAATGGAACGTTCTTCCCCCTCATTGGAATGGGCGGACAATGCGTCATCCAGCATCATCAGGCGATCATTTGTGCGGCGATTTGCTTGATGCAAAGCCAGGAAAGCTTGGGTCAGCCAAGGAGAGTTTGAGGCCGCCATCTTCAATTCCTGCAGTCCCGGGTTGGTATCCCGGAACAAAGGGTCGGCCAGTGCTTCTTTCAAATCGGCCAAAACCCGACTGGTGTCCGCTGAAGCCAGATCACTCAAGGACATGTCATAGTGATGGCTGAGAGCCAGTAGAACAGGAGCGGTCAGCGGGCGCTGATTGTTTTCTATCTGGTTGAGATAAGAAGTTGAAATTCCAAGGCGTTCGGCAAAGCTGGCTTGTGTCAAGCCATGTGTCTCGCGTAATGACCTGACCTTTGGGCCAACAAATAATTTCTCTGCCATGATGTGGTCCTGATATTTGCAAATTTTGCATTTTGCAAAGTTAAGTTTGCAAAAATATTTGCAAATTAACTCAATAAAATCAAGACATTCATTGACTTTTTTGTGTAATTGATCGAATTATGCTTCACGAATTGCCCTTTGGACTAGTTTGGGTGGATAAAAGGCTAAGACTGATCATTCGGTTGAAAAAGCTGATTGATGATCCTCCTAAAGGTGCAGCTCCCATCAATATATGGGTGTTATTTCCCCGTCATTTGATTGGGTGAAGCTGAGTAAGGGCAAGGGAGAACCGGACTTAACGCCGATGGAATGCGAATGCGTCATTCGGCACTTGATACTTAGGGGGAAGACAAATGTTGTTGCTTGAGGATGTAGGTGGTGAAGTTCGTCGTGGCATGACCCATCAGGCAGAGCAGGGGATGGTGACTTACCGTACCTTGGTGTTTGCCGAGACGCACCCGATCTTCACGGAATGTCTGCTGAACATGCTCGGCATCAAACGTGAATATACCCCGGTATTGGAATGCGCCGGACTGGACCAGCTGCTCAGCGCAGCTCCGGACCGCGAAGACACTCTGCTGGTTCTCAATTTGTCGGCGACTGCCAGCCGGGGTTCTGCTGCGATTGCGGATGTGCGCAAAGCTTATAAACATGCGCGTCTGGTTTTGATTTGCGATGAGAATGATAAAGGTCTTGCTCATTTTGCATTGGGCCATGGGGCTGATTGGGTGATCAGCAAGACTGCTCCTATTGCCGAGCTTCGTGCTGCTGCTGCCCGCGTTCAAGCCGGACTGGCTGATGAGGCACCGGTTGTTGAGGGCGGGGAAATATATGAGCGTTCGGATCTCTACTCCAAGCTGGCCAATTTGACACCAAAACAGATGACCATTCTGCAATATCTGCGTGATGGTTTGCTGAACAAGCAGATTGCCTATGAGCTGGGTTTGACTGAAGCGACCGTCAAACATCATATTTCCTTGATCCTGAAGAAACTTAATTGCTATCGCCGGACACAGGCCGTTGCCATCGCCAACCGGATGATGTGATCTTTGCCGGATGTACATCAGGTGATTGTCTTCTGAAGGAAAGAAAAAGCGAGCCAATGGCTCGCTTTTTTTCGTTCCAGGTTTGCTTTCGCCCCCATGGACTGGCCAGTGGATGCGAAGGAGGGATATAAGTGATTGCCATCAGGAAGATCATTAGTTACAAAAATGAATAAAGATATATAATTTATGTAACGTGTCGGTGAGGAGGCATCATAAGATGGACCAACACAATCATCCTAACCCGGTCTCTGTCATAAAAGCAGAAAATGGGATTGCGGTCATCCAGATTGATAACCCGCCGGTCAATGCTCTTTCCCATGCAGTTCGACTGGGCTTGAAGCAGGCAATAGAGCAGGTCGAGGTCGATGAAAGCATCAAGGGAGCAGTTCTGCATTGTCTTGGTCGCACCTTCATCGCTGGTGCAGACATCAAGGAATTGGGAAAGCCACCAAAACAGCCTTATCTGCCAGATGTCATCGCATATCTGGATGCATGCAGTAAACCCCTTGTGTCTGCATTGCATGGCACTGCGTTGGGAGGTGGATTCGAAGTGGCTATGGGGTGCCATTATAGAGTGGCTTTGCCACAGGCCAGGGTCGGTTTGCCAGAAGTAAAGCTGGGCATCATCCCCGGGGCAGGTGGCACTCAGCGGCTTCCTCGGTTGATTGGGCAGGAAAAAGCCGCAGATATCATCACATCGTGCCGCCAGGTCAAGATGACCGAGGCACTGGAAATCGGTTTGATCGATGCTCTGATCGATGAGAATGATCTGCTTGAGGGTGCAAAATCCTTCCTGATCAAGCAATTTGGGACCGGAGAGGCACCGGTTTCCATTTCAAAGCGTCCGATCATGGAGACCAATGAGGAGAGTTATGCCTCATTGAAAGCAAAGGTGACGAAGCGCACGCGAGGTCAGATTTCACCAATAAAGGCATTGGAGAGCATTGATAATGCCGCAACCCTGTCATTTGAGGAAGGTATGGCGGCGGAACGCGCAATATTTCTGGAGTTGGCAAGCAGTGATCAAGCCGCTGCGTTGCGTCATGCATTTTTTGGAGAGCGTACCATTGCCAAAGTACCTGGTCTGGAAAATATTGATCCACGCTCTGTGACTGATGTTGCCGTGATCGGTGCTGGCAATATGGGATCCGGAATAGCGGCAGCATTTGCTGATGCTGGATACTCGGTCACGGTGGTGGAGATGAGCGAAGCCGGACTGGAACAAGGAAAGGGCCGGGTTGCCGGTATCTATCAAGGTGGTGTGAAGCGCGGGAAGTTGACGCAAGAACAGGCTGAAAGAAAAATAGCGAGCTTTTCCTTCACCACACAGCTTGCAGATCTCTCTCGGAGTGATCTGGTGATCGAAGCAGTCTTTGAAGATATGCAGGTAAAAAAAGACCTCTTCACCAATCTCCAATCTGTTGTTGGCCCGGATTGTATTCTCGCGACCAACACGTCCTATCTGGACATTAATGAGATTGCTTCCGTTCTTGAGAAACCGGAAAATGTCGTTGGTCTTCATTTCTTTTCACCCGCTAATATCATGAAATTGCTTGAGATTGTCGACGCGGAAAAAACGGCGCCTGAAGTCTTAGCAACTGCTCTGGCAGTTGGCAAAAAACTGCGAAAAATTGCCGTCATAGCTGGTGTTTGCGATGGCTTTATCGGCAATCGTATCTGGGCACGCAATCGCCAGCTGCTGGAGTTCTTTTTGGAAGATGGTGCAGAGGTAGAAGACATTGATAAGGCGATGCTCGAATTTGGTTTCCCGATGGGGCCATATTCGGTCTTTGATCTTTCAGGTCTGGACATTGCTTGGGCACAGCGCAAACGTAAAAAAACTTCTATGAAACCCGCTGAGCGGTATGTCGAGATCCCCGATCTATTATGTGAGCAGGGACGGTTGGGCATCAAGGCAGGCAAGGGTTGGTATGACTATGAGGATGGAAGCCGTAAACCTCAGCCATCTTCAGAGGTTGCCAAGCTTGTTGCTTCGGAGCGTGTCAGGAAAGGCATTTCGCAGCGAAAGCTCTCCTCCGAAGAAATTCAGAAGCGGGTGCTTGCTGGTATGATCAATGAAGGGTGCAAAATTCTGCAGGAGAAGATCGCATTGCGACCTGTTGATATAGATATGGTACTTCTCAATGGTTATGGCTATCCCGTTTGGCGTGGTGGACCGATGTTTGCCGCTGATCAGTTGGGCCTTGCTGACATTGTTCGAACCCTGAAGGAGATGGAAGCTGAGTACGGAGAGGGGTGGGAAGTCTCGCCGGTATTGGCAGCTTGTATCGAACGGGGCATGAAACTGGCCGAATGGCAGTGTACGGAGTAAAAACAAGAATAAGTAAGCTTTTGAACTCAGTTGTACATATCAGGCAATCAAATTGGAGGATGGAAATAATAATCCATCCCCCAGTTTTGGTTTATGTGCGAACTAATTGAATTATTCACTTCAATTATTTGGTATAAATTACAATGACAGGGGCGGGTTGCGGGAAAAAACATTGCACTAATAACAATATTGAACGGAAATATTCAATTAGTTATCTCTTTATCGCTTCTGTTTACCAAACAGCAATACTAATCCCGAAAACTCTGGGGCAAGATAAAACAGTTTTCGAGGATTCGAGATGTCAATTTTGCCAAAACGCCTCGCAACCAAATTACCAGTGATCATGGTGCTATCGGTCACTTTTCTGGTTGCTCTTCTCGTTTCTGTTGCGTCCTGGATGGGTGGAAACACGTCAGTTCAACTGACTGAAACAGCATTGCAGAATGCTGCCAGAGGACGAACGGATACGGTCACATTATATCTGGAGCAGCTTCAGGGCAGTATGCAAACTCTGGCCAGTCACACCGATGTTGGTGATGCAGCGACCGAGCTTTTTGGTGGCTGGAAGGTGCTGAAGGATGACGCGCCAGGGAAGCTAAAGGAAATCTATGTAGACAATAATCCAAACCCGGAAAACCTGCGTCATCAGTTCGTCGATGCAAAGGTTCAGGGTGTCTACTATTCCGCCGCTCACAAGAAACATCAACCTCGTATCACAAAGCTTCTGAAGGGTGGCATGTTCCGCGATGTTATTTTCTTTGGCAAAGAGGGTAACGTCTATTACAGCTACCGCAAGGGTCCTGAATTCACGACCAATATCAGTCAATCAGGCATTCTCCATGAAGAGTTGATCGCCCAAGTTCAGCCGATCCTCAAATTGGCCAAGGAAGATCCGGAAAGTGGCTACAAGGGCAATGGCTTTACTGGATTTGTTCCGGTCAACGGAGAAATTACCGCATATATGGTGACACCAATCGCCAAATGGGGACGCATTCTGGGTGCAATAGCCTTCGAGGTGAACACCAAGGAACTGGCGTCTATCATTGAAGATAAGACAGGGCTTGGCAAGACCGGGCACATTGATCTGGTCAATGCAGATTTGCGGGCTATTTCCTTTGCCAACAAAACCGTTGAAGAGGTGCCAACCTCGGAAAATGAAATCGCCTTGGCTGCTCTGACGGGTAAGACTGCCATGGATGATGTTGCTTTTGATGGCAATAAGTATCGTGCAGTTGCCGTTCCGATGGAAGTTCTGGGGACAGCTTGGGCTATTGTGGTTCGGCAGAATTATGAGGAACTGCTGGCGCCAGCTGCGACTTTGCGTAACAGCCTTCTGGCTCTTGGACTTGGCATGTTGGTTGTTATAGGTGGTCTCGCAACCTGGTTTATTAGAAGTGCCATGGCGCCATTGAAGACACTGAACGATGGAGTTACTCGCATTGCGAAAGATGATCTGAATGTTCAGTTGCCTGATGCAAAACGCAAAGACGAAATTGGCGAATTGTCACGGGCCGTTGAAGTGCTGCGTAACAACGCCATTGATCGCAGACGTCTTGAGGAACAGGCTCGCAGCGAACAGGAGGAACGTACCACTCGACAGCGTGCTATTGAAAGCATGATTGATGGTTTCCGTTCCTCTTCCAACGATTTGCTCAATGACGTGACCCAGAATATGGACACCATGCAGCAGACTGCCAATGGCTTGTTTGGTATGGCTGAGAATACTGCAGCCCAGGCAACTTCTTCTGCATGTGCATCTGAAGAAGCATCATCCAATGTTCAAACAGTTGCATCTGCAGCTGAAGAACTGGCGAGTTCCATTGAGGAAATCAAGCGCCAGGTTGATGAAACAGCCAATGTCGTCAATCAGGCTACAGAAGCCACTCGCCATACCAATGAGAAGGTTTCCGGCCTGTCCAACTCTGCTCAGAAAATCGGCGATGTCGTTTCCCTCATTCAGGATATTGCCGAACAGACCAATCTGCTGGCGCTGAATGCCACCATCGAAGCTGCCCGTGCTGGCGAACATGGCAAGGGCTTCGCGGTTGTCGCATCTGAAGTCAAGGAACTGGCGAACCAGACCTCCAAGGCGACCGAGGAAATCTCCTCACAAATCAACGAAATTCAGGGAGCGACCAACGAAGCCGTTCATGCTATCGCTGGCATCGCAACAACAATGGAACAGGTAAACGAATACACCAATTCCATTTCTGTGGCAGTAGATGAACAGGGGTCGGCAACGTTCGAAATTTCTCAGAATGTTACCCAGGCCGCGAATGGAACGCAGGCTGTAGCTGGCAATATGTCAGGCCTTCAGGAATCGGTCACTCAGACCACTCAGTCTGTCGAGCAGGTCAAGGAAAGCTCCTCTAATGTTGCTGAGCGGACAGACCGTTTGCGCAATGAGGTCGACAGTTTCCTCAAGAATGTTGCATCTGCCTGATGTGGCACGGTTATGCCTGCCACTAAAGAAACTGATCATGGAAAAGCGCCCCAGGGGGCGCTTTTTTCATTGTCGCATATTGTAAAATCGGTTACACCCGTTGGCATGACTTACTTGATTGCACAAAATTGGTGGTGGTGGCAGACGCAATAACGGCGGCTGACCCTTTGCTATGCAATCAGGCAAAACATGAAATTGGGATCTGGCCGTCGGTTTTCCGACGGCTTTTGTGTATCTGGGCAAAGTTGCAAACCGTCGGGCGATAGATGGAACGACCCGCAGATTTGGAACAAAGGTGCTATCCTTACAGGCACAGCACAAGCTAGGGACATATCATGACTGTTCATCAGACAGACACTTCATCCATTGATTTTATAGAAGATGGTCTCTACCTGACCGAAGGTGGGATCGAAGTGATCCGGCAGGTCGGCAAGGATGATTTCGCTACCGCTCTGGATACCATCCTTTCGCAATTGGATGAACGACGTGGGGTCGTTCTGTCCTCCAACTATGAATATCCCGGTCGGTATACTCGTTGGGAAGTTGGTTTTGTCGATCCTCCGTTGGCCGTTACAGCCCGTGGTCGTTCAATGACGATTGAGGCGTTGAATGACCGTGGTGTCGTACTTGTTCCAGCGATTAATCGAGAGTTGAAAGACCTGCCGGAACTGAAATCCTACATGGCGGATGACACCAGAATTGAGTTGGTCGTTAGGGAGCCCGAAGGTAGTTTCACAGAGGAAGATCGTAGCCGCATCCCATCCGTTTTCAGCATCGTGCGAGCACTGATTGGTCTCTTTAAATCCGGACAAGATGCGCAACTTGGGCTCTATGGAGCATTTGGTTATGATCTTGCTTTCCAGTTCGATCCCATCGAGATGCAGCTTCAGCGTCCGTCGGATCAGCGCGATCTGGTGCTTTATCTTCCAGATGATTTGCTGATCGTCGACCTCTATGCTGAAGAAGCCTATCGCTATCGCTACGACTTCGCCTATGAAGGCAACACGACGGAAGATATCGAGCGGCAGATCACAAGCGAGCCATTCCAACGGTCTTTTGAAAATCTTCCACGTGGCGATCATGAAAAGGGCGAATATGCAGAAGTCGCTCGCAAGGCCGTTGAGTATTTCAAACGTGGCGATTTGTTTGAATGTGTGCCCGGCCAGACTTTCTATGAGCGGGTAGACTGCAACCCTTCCGCTATCTCGCGTCGCCTGCAGGAGATCAACCCATCACCTTACGGCTTCATGATCAATCTGGGTGACCAGGAATATCTGGTGGGCGCCAGCCCTGAAATGTTTGTCAAAGTCAGTGATGGTACATTGGTCGAGACTTGCCCGATCTCGGGTACCATTAAACGAGGTAAGGATCCCATCGAAGATAGCGAGCAAATCTTGAAGCTACTCAACTCCAAAAAAGATGAGAGCGAGCTGACAATGTGCTCAGATGTGGATCGTAATGACAAAAGTCGCGTCTGCGTTCCCGGGTCCGTTCGTGTCAAGGGGCGTCGTCAGATCGAGCTTTATTCCCGCCTCATTCATACTGTTGATCATATTGAAGGTCGCTTGAGAGAAGGGTTGGATGCTCTTGATGCATTCTTGTCTCATGCTTGGGCGGTGACGGTCACAGGTGCACCAAAGCTATGGGCCATGGACTTCATCGAGAAACATGAAAAATCTCCGCGAGCCTGGTATGGCGGTGCCATAGGCATGATTGGCTTCGATGGAAACATGAATACAGGTCTGACCCTGCGTACCATTCGCATCAAGGATGGTGTGGCTCAGGTGCGGGCCGGGGCGACTTTGCTCTATGATTCCTGCCCGGAAGACGAAGAGGCTGAGACAGAATTGAAGGCTTCTGCGATGCGAGCGGCAATTCGCGATGCAGCACGACCACAAAGCGATATCGGTGCTGCCGAAGCTCCCAAGTCTGGAGAAGGCTTGAAAATTCTGCTCGTCGATCATCAGGACAGCTTTGTCCATACACTTGCCAACTACTTCCGGCAAACCGGTGCCGAGGTCGTCACGGTGCGATCTCCTGTTGCAGACCAGGTGTTTGAGAAGGTGCAGCCTGATTTGGTGGTGATGTCACCAGGGCCGGGTAATCCGCAACATTTTGGAACGAATGAGACCATCACCAAGGCCCGGGCTCGCAAGTTGCCAATCTTTGGTGTGTGTCTGGGATTGCAAGCTATCACCGAAGCCTTTGGAGGTGAGTTGGATCAGCTTGACATTCCGATGCATGGCAAACCTTCTCGTATCGATGTGGAGCCAAAAGGCGTGTTCGAAGGTCTGGAAGATCAGATCGTGGTGGGGCGTTATCATTCTCTCTTTGCCAATCGTGACAAATTGCCAGACGATCTGCGTATTACCGCAAGCACGGAAGATGGCATTATCATGGCAATTGAACATGTTAGTGAGCCAATCAGCGCCGTTCAGTTTCATCCGGAATCCATCATGTCTCTTGGTGGCAATGCTGGTATGGTCATGATCGAGAACGTCGTGCGTCAGACAAAAGCCTTTGCGAAAAAGAGTTGATATTGATGGCTTGATATAGGAAATCCCCGTCAAAGATGCCCTTGGCGGGGATCTTCTATGCATATTTCTACATCATCCACATCCCGTGCGGAAAACAGGACAGAGTAGTAATAAGTGCGCTAACATACTGCCTATCTATGTGGCAAATGCCTGAGTCTGGTTGAGAGCCTCAACCAATCGGTGCGCTGCCTCGGATGCGGCAAAATTTGCGGAGAGGATAGAGGTCATGACCCAGACGTGGACAATTGCGTCAGCTCGAAAAGCCTTGGAAGAGGGTCAGGTAAGCGCCGTCGATCTGGTGAGCAATGCCTTTAGCGCCATCGAACGCGAGGAAGGCGAGGGCAGCCGAACCTTCATACGAACCTTCAAGAATAATGCAATCACGCAAGCAGCGGCCTCTGATGCTTTGCGCAAAATGAATGTGCCGCAAGGCCCACTTGCTGGTATTCCAATTTCGATTAAGGATCTCTTTGATATTACTGGTGAAGTGACCACTGCTGGTTCCAGGGTTTTGGCCGACACAGAGCCTGCGAGCAAAGATGCGAAGGTGATAGAGAATCTGCGAGCGGCTGGAGCCATTTTCCTTGGTCATACCAATATGACTGAGTTCGCTTATTCCGGTCTTGGTATCAACCCGCACCATGGCACTCCTTTGAATGTCTGGGATCGCCGGATCGGACGTGTGCCAGGTGGGTCTTCTTCTGGTGCCGCCATATCTGTGGCCGAGAATATGGCCATCGCTGCCTTGGGATCTGATACTGGTGGATCCATCCGTATCCCGGCCGCCTTTAATCGGCTTTATGGATTCAAGCCCTCTCTAGATCGGCACTCCATGGATGGCATCTTCCCTTTGTCCAGCTCGCTTGATACCATTGGTGCTATTGCAAGATCTATGGAATGTTGCCGTATTCTGGATCATGTCATGGCTGGTTTGCCCGTACCGGAAGCCAATATACGACCACTTGCCGGGATGCGCTTTGCCATTCTGGAAACCATCGCTCTGGACGGTCTGGATGTGGAAGTGGCCGGCGGTTTTGTACGCGCACTCGAAAAGATGTCTCAGGCTGGCGCGAGATTGGAGAGGGTAAAGATCGATGCAATCAATCGCTTCTCGGATATTGCAGAGCTTGGTTCCTTGGCTGGGCCGGAAGCCTGGCATCTGCATAGAGATTTGATCAGCTCAGATGAGGCAGATTTCGATCCTCGCGTGGCCAGCCGCATTAAGGCGGCTCAATCGATTTCAGCCGCTGATTATATCGAGATGCTGGCTCTGCAAAGAGATATGCAGGAGCGTACACATCTGGCAACTCGTAATTATGATGCAGTTCTGTTGCCTTCTGTGGCAGTTGTTCCGCCAGAGATCAAACCATTGCTCTCATCTGATGATGCTTACATTGAGACCAACCTGAAAGTTCTGCGCAACACTGCCATAGGCAACGTGCTGGGGGTTCCTGCTGCGAGTATTCCGGTGGGAGGAGAAGATACCGCACCAGTGGGCATGATGGTCATGGGTGAGATGGGGCAGGATGCACTGGTACAAGATATTGCACAGAGCATTGATATGGTACTGAATGCAAAATGACGCTGCTACATTTGAAGCGCATTTTCAAAAGTTGAAGCATTCTTCAAACAAGAACTCTCTTCAAAAAGCAATGAGTTTAAGCCTTTCCTGTGATTCCAAAATCACGAGAAAGGCTTAAAGTGATAACGCCATTTCGGTTTTAAATTATCAAACAAGCCGAATGTGCATTCATCATTGCGCTGGATAGCCTGTTGTTTGCTGATAGATCGTCTGGCCACCATAGCCGGGCTGAGCCGGATAGGGCTGAACAGGCATTGGTGGAATAGGTGGTTGTACCGGATAAACCGAACGTCTTATCTGCTGCTGGACAGGTCGGTTGATGCCTGCAGTCGTAATCGGATCAACACTGCCACCTGAGCAACCTGCCATTAGTTTTTGTTGGCCGGTAATGTCATAAGCGATGGGCAGTCCGGTCAACCTGTTCGTGATAACAAAGCTCTCCCTGCCCAGATTTTCCTGCATATACCCCTTTGTGCCGCGTGGGATTACGATCCCCTCATTCGTGATCTGGTCGGCTGTCAGGCACTGATTGGTAGCAACCTTATCCACGCCGAGACTGTTGGCGGTTATGGTATCTGAACATCCAGCAATTGAGGCAAGGATAATTCCAGTTGCCCACCAACGCATTGGCTGGTGATTGGCAAAAATAGAGTGTAACGTCACAATCGTCCCCACAATTGTAATGCGCAACTTGGCGCATGAAGGCGGTCCCCAAAATTTCAGCTTTCTATAGGGCAAAGGGGTTAAAGAGGAGCAAAGAGACTCGTATTCTTTTGCATAAGTGTCAAAAGGTGCATAAGGATTTTTACAAATAGAATTGTATATGTTTCAAAAATGAATATACTTTATGAAATTTCGTAACATAAAATCGCGCAATCAGAAGTAGACGAGCTGATCCTGAGAAGGTCGTCTGATATACAAGGAACTACGGGGACCATGACGCAAGCATTCATTTGTGATTATATCCGCACGCCTATTGGCCGCTTCGGTGGCGCTCTTTCTACCGTACGGGCAGACGATCTCGCAGCTATTCCGTTGAAAGCACTTATGGAGCGCAACAGTTCTGTTGATTGGGAAGCCATTGATGATGTGATCTTGGGCAATGCCAATCAGGCAGGTGAGGACAATCGCAATGTGGCCCGTATGGCCGTATTGTTGTCTGGAATGCCGCAGTCTGTTCCCGGTACAACAGTCAATCGTCTCTGTGGCTCTGGGATGGATGCCATCATGATGTGCGCCCGTGCCATAAAGGCGGGAGAAGCTGAGATCATGATCGCAGGAGGTGCAGAATCCATGTCACGCGCTCCTTTTGTCATGCCAAAAGCAACAAGCGCCTTCTCTCGCAATGCTGAGATCTACGACACCACGATTGGTTGGCGCTTTGTAAACAAGCTGATGAAGAAGCAGTTCGGGATCGATTCCATGCCTGAGACCGCAGAGAATGTTGCAGAAGATTTTGCAGTTTCGCGCGAAGATCAGGATGCATTTGCAGGGCGTTCCCAAGACAAGGCAATCAAAGCTCAGGAATCAGGTCGTTTTGCCGAAGAAATCACTTCGGTCACCATACCTCAGCGTAAAGGAGATCCTGTTGTCGTAGAGCATGATGAGCATATCCGTCGTGGAACAACGGTGGAAGGGTTGGCAAAATTGAAAGCACCATTTCGCGAGGGGGGGACTGTTACCGCCGGTAATGCGTCCGGCGTTAATGATGGCGCTGCAGGCCTGATCATTGCATCAGAACAGGCCGTTGAGAAGTATGGGTTAAAGCCGATAGCGAGAATTCTGGGCGGAGCGACTGCTGGTTTGGCTCCACGTATCATGGGGTTTGGCCCGGCACCAGCTTCGAAAAAACTCATGGCCCGCTTGGAACTGACAATTGATGATTTCGATGTCATCGAGTTGAATGAAGCCTTCGCCTCTCAAGGCTTGGCCGTGATGCGTGATCTGGGACTGCCGGATGACGCAGAGCAGGTCAACCCCAATGGAGGAGCCATCGCGTTGGGGCACCCCCTTGGAATGTCAGGGGCCCGGATTACAGGCACAGCCGCTCTGCAATTGCGTAAGAATGGCGGAAAACGGGCGTTGGCAACGATGTGTATCGGTGTGGGGCAGGGGATTGCGATTGCTATCGAAGCAGTCTAGTCAATCATTTCCTGCATTTTCCGCATTATACTTTCGGATTATCCACAAGATTTTCCTGTATTGCAAAAACATAAAACATCCCATTTGATCAAAAAAAAGGGGTGTTTTTTCTATTTTACCTCCTAAATTTTGTAAAATTTCTTGCTTTATACTAAAATCTGTAAAGTTAAGTAGTAATACGCATTAGTATAGTTAATGTGGTTATTGCAAAGCTGCATGAGTTGGATTAACAAGGCCCGACCATTGAGGTGACAGGGTCGGGTTTAAGATGTGGCTAGATTAAACCCGCCTCGGGAAATGGTACTTTTCTCAGAGTCAGTGCTATCAGGTTTTTTACTGATTTTTGCATGATATGTTGATAATGATGAAAAGACAGGTGCTATCCTTATTTCCTGTTAGGTCAATGGGTTGGCTTGGTTTCAAAAAGACACAGCATTTGATACCAAACCCGAATGTAGGCAATCAAGTATCATTGAAGTGAAACCAAATTTTGCGATCTAGTCGTGTTCTTTCCCGTGAGAAGAAGAATACGAGAACGTATAATTGGTATGGTTGTCTAAACTTTTACTCTCAGAGCTTTACCGAGTTCAATGGGGTAGGAAATCGCTCTCTAACAGGCTTGTGTCCTCCTTACGGCCTGTAGATGAGAGCAACGAAGCGTCCAGATGCGTTTGCGGCACGTCCCCCACTAGATGCCGCAATGCACACCCTTTGGGTGGAAAGTCTGGCGTAGGGCGAATAGCCCGTTTGGCGATTCTGAAACCAGTTTTCGCCAGCTGGCCGTCGTTGTCCCCGCAGCGGCGGCCAGCCCATGGGGACAATATTGTTCATTATTGCCTATTATTTGAAATAATATTTGGTTCTTGAACACTAGAGCGTGTGTATTTGGGTGTGAAACGGGACAATCTTGTGAATTCACACAGATACTATATCTAACGCTTGCATTTTTAACCATGTTGTCTGCTATAGTCATATCATTGGAGACATGGGTTTCTTAATCATGTGTCCTAGATCTGAGCAGACGAGTAAGCCTGAAATTGCAGGTGAATTTGCCTTGACGATAGAAGAGATATGCTGGTCAACACAATTCTGATCAGCAAAGATCGCCGGTCCGGTTAGGCGAGCTGATGGTGGGGACCTGTCAGTTTTGGGGATTGCTTTTGTGGGGGTCGCAAAAGCATCTATCATGATTTCATGAGACAGCAAGGTAGTCCGTCAGCTTTGACGGATTTACCTTTGTTTGTTATCGGCTGAAGCAAATATTCCCTCCATATATTCAGTTGGAAGCCAATGCTTGAAGCGGCATTCAAAAAGCGCCAGTGACAACTCCGGCGCTTGAGCGATGAATATGGAAGGCTTACGCCTAGAATGCTTGTGAGACATTCAGTTTGGCGAGAAGAGCCTCAGACTGAAACTGTTGGAGCTTCGGGCATTCATAGTCGCCTTGCTTGCCGCTATTGAATGCTTTGTCACGCGTGCTGTGATAGGCATTTCCAAGCTTGGCCCGGGTCGCTTCGTCCATATGATGTTTGTCTGCGACCTCAATTACCACCTCCTTAAGTGGAATCGCTGCATCGTGATGGCCGCAGAAGAGGCCAATACCAGTCAGTTGGCCAAGCTTTTCAATGGCATTCATGCGCTCTGGAGTGAGAATATTGCCAGCCAAAGCATTGGATGAGCTAACTGTCATTACCAATATGGTCGCGATTAGAAGGTTGGATCCGCGAGGTTTCATGACGTTTATCCTTGTCATTGCAAATCAGGAAAGATTTAGCTGCCCTAAAGGCAGAAATATACGAATCAGAGTGTGTCTACAGGTCTTGCTGTACCTGGTTTGATCAAGCTTTGTCCGATGTAAATGAGGCCCAGAATCGAAATGTTCATTACGAGGGCATAAATTGAAGCGGGAACCATCAGCGCACTATTGCCAAGCAGTAGCTGGCAAATGACCAAGGCCAAGGCGACATTTTGCAACCCACATTCTACGGCGATTGTGATCGCTTCCGAAGCGGTTAGAGAGAAGAATCTCGACATTATCAGGGCAGAACCAATGGATAGACAATTCAACAAGATCACGGCAGGTCCGACGACTGACCAATGGCTGGATATTGATCCCCATTCCGTCACAAAAGATGTGACGACAATAGCGCCAAAGATAGCGGATGCCACAAAACGAGCTTGTCTGACGATCCGTCCCGAAAAATCGGGGAAGAAATGCCGAATGGTCATTCCCAGAGCAAGAGGTAAGGCAGAAATCACAAGAACACCAATCACCATACGTCCAAAGGGAAGGGCAAAGAGGGATTGAGTTGATTGCTCACCAAGAGATGGCTCTGCGATTGCCAAGAGTGTTATGGACAAAACAACGGGGATAGTCACAAAGGCCAGCATGTTCGTCAGCACGGTCAGGGAAACAGACAGCGCCACCTTGCCGCGAGCAAGAACAGAAAGAAAATTTGATGTGATCCCTCCCGGTGCTGCAGCCAAAACCACAAGGCCTATCGCATACACGGGATCAAGTTTTAGAACCAGGCCAATGCTCAACGCCAGCATTGGCAAGATCAGAACTTGTGCGATAAGTCCTGCGGAGACGGCTGACATGTGCTTGCGCAAGGCTCGAAAGTCTTGCATCTGTACCGACAGGCCGACAGTAATCATGATGATTGCCAGCCCCAAAGGAATAAGGGGAGTGTTCACGTTTGGACCTTTTTGCTCACCTCACCAGCTCTTCAACGGGAGGCAAAAGAACTGCGACGTTAAGCCTTAGCATCGGTGACCGGAGGGTGTTCGAGCCTTAACAAAAGTCAAGGCTGAGGCTTGCTTGCAGTTTTACCAAAATAAGAAGTGTCAAAGAATGACTGCAATCATTTTTGGCGAGCAATCAGAAAGTTACGAGGGTATTTTCTGATCTGCCTATCAGACAATTCTTTCTGCGACCCCGTGCAGGCAAAACCATGGTCCATACTTCCAACTTCTTACGTTCACTGTCGAAAAAATGGACGAGGCATGTTGTGCTGTCAGGTGTGGTGGCAAGCATGGTGTTGACCGGAATGCAACCGACCCAATCTGTATCTCCAGCAATGGCAGCCCCTCAGCTGATCCTGGGATCTGGCAATGTCGATAGCGACAAGCCACGCCGTCCATTCATGCTGGAAACCGGGATGGGGGAGACGTTCGGTGATCAGGATTTGTTGGGCAAGTTCACCCTGATTTATTTCGGTTATACGTTCTGCCCTGATGTTTGCCCGACATCCATGATGACCATGACGGACATTCTCAATCAGTTAGGGGATGATGCCAAAGTCATCACGCCCATCTTCATCTCTGTTGATCCAGATCGCGATACTCTGGCTATCTTGCGCGATTATGCGAATGCATTTCACCCAAAGATCATCGGTATGACCGGGCCAAAAGTAATGGTCGATGCTGCGGTCGATGCCTACAACGCCCGATACAAGTTCATTCCAAGCGAAGATGGAGATCCGATGGGGTATTCGGTCGACCATACGGCTTCCATCGCCTTTGTCGGTCCCAATGGTCGCATTGTGACCCGCTTCGGTCATGGTAAACCGCTTGATGAAATCCTCTTCGAGATCAAGGCAACGCTTTCCCAGCATCAGAAACTGGTCAAGATTTTAAAAGAAAAAGCCAAATAGTATGAAATTTGCGAGCCGGATCGAAGGACGGATATGATGGTTCAAACCAAACCAAATACAGGTTTCAAAGCCCTGATAGCCTGCGGTGCAATTATCATGACTTCTGCCTGTGCAAGTGCGGCAGATTGCGCGAATCCTGCACCCAATGACGATTTGACGGTGTGCACAGAGTTGAAAGGCAAGGTCTTTTCCAATTGTGATCTGTCCGGCGCGAAATTTACTGGCATGGATTTACGCAATACGCGTTTTGAGAAATGCAAACTGGATGGGGCAGATTTCTCGGCGGCTACTCTGAAATGGGCATCCTTCAAGCATAGTTCGCTTGTTGGTGCCAATTTCACCAAAGCTGATCTGTTTCACACCAACATGAATGAAACGGATATTTCCAAAGGCATCTTCATCAAGGCATTCATGTTCGGCACCAATCTTAATTTTGCAAAGGCACGTGACGTAACGTTTGATACGGCCAATATGAAAGACATCAATATGGAAGAGACTGATTTCTCGGGGTCGACTTTCAAAGATGCTTATATGCTGCGTGCAGTCTCTTATCAGGTCAATTTCACTGACGCGAAACTGGATGGGGCAGTACTGACAGGTGCTACCTTCGAGGAAGGCAATTTTACGCGCACCAGTATGGTCGGCGTCAATCTTGACGGAGCAAGTCTTGAAGGCTCCAGGTTTGACAAGGCAATTCTAAAGGGTGCAACATTTAAGAATGCTGTATTGGACGATGTTGTCTGGCAAGATGTCGTTGAGCCACCAGCACATCTCAAACTGCCTTAAATTGTCCGGCAATACTTATTGATAGGATCCAATATGAGAGAGATAATCACCACTCGTCGTCAAACCCTGGCCGGGCTATTGGCATCCTGTGCAGGATTGGCCATCGGCTTTGGGCCACAAGAGGCACAAGCATCCAGCATCATCAGTCCGTTGAAAAAAATGATCGAAGGGTCGACCGCCTATCAGAGCGATAAGGTGATTGAACTGATCAACGAGAAGGGCGAGGAAAGCACACTGGATAGCTATCAGGGGCGCTTTGTGCTCGTTAATGTCTGGGCCACATGGTGTTTCTCTTGCCGTCAGGAAATGCCGGATCTGGACGCCTTGCAAGGCAAGTTCGACCCAGAAAAGCTACTTGTCATGCCAATTTCAGTGGATCGCAAAGGTATCGATGCTGTCATGCCATTCTATGATCGCACCAATATCAAACATCTGCCAATTTTTCTTGGTTCAGGCATGCAGGCCATAACCACATTTGGTGAGCGCGGTATTCCGTTTTCCATTTTGCTGGATCCTGAAGGCAAAGAGTTTGGTCGTATCCTGGGGCCGGTCAAATGGGACGCCGAGGATTTTATCGCCTATCTGCAGGATAAAATAGATCATTGGAAGCCTGCTTGAAAAAGACCTTTTAGCTATATCAGACGAAAAAAGGCTCGTTGTGAGCCTTTTTAATGCTTGAGTGATTGACTTATAGGCTAGAGCCTATTCCCGAAAAGTGTGTGCGGTTTTCGGACAAGAATATGCTCGGAAATAATAGCTTGGGCATTTTGAATGACCGGGTATTCATTCAAAATGCTCTAGACGAGATCTCCCGATCGCATGCGCCAGAAGCCAAGAGCAGCAAAGATCAGGCCCAAGGCGCTTGGGTAGGCCAGTGCCCAGAAAACATAGCCTTGTGATCCGAAATTGTCCAAAATCAGGAAGGCTGCAGGGCCAAGCAGAACCAGCTGTGGGTCAAAAAGGATCATGGCGGCCGTACGGAAGGTTTGCAATGGATTGGCAAGTGCAATCGCAAGCACGAAGTCCGGATCAAAATTTTCTCGGATCAAAACACCAATCAAGATCAGATCAAGGAATGCGACCAGCAAGAGCCAGGTGAGTAGCGACAGGCCAAGTGCAAATTCTGTGCTCTTGGCGATAGAAGAGAGGAAGAAGGCAAAGCCAAGAAAGCAAAGAGAGAGTGAGACTACCAAGCCGCTATAATAAGCAATCTCCATATAGGGTAAGGCATGGCCTTTGATCAGACTGAAACCAGCAGCGATGACCAGAGCGATACCAATTGGCACCACCACCACGAACAAGCGGCCCAGCAACTTGCCCCAATACCAGTCGGATAGTTTGATCGGGAAGGAAAGGAGATATTCCAGCGTACCAGCCTCACGATCTCCCACCAGAGAACGCACGGTGGTAACCAGAACGAACAAAGGCAAAATGGCCATGGTGAGCTGAATGAAAGTCACCAGCAGGCGTGACAAGCCGGTAAAGCCCAGAACACGTGATTCGGTGATGCCCATGGAGATGAGAAGGACCATCAGGCCGGTAAAGACCAACGAGTAGATATGGAACCAGCGCGAGCGCATGGCTTCTTTCAAATCCAGACCAGCACTGAGCATCAAGCCGGAACGAGCTTTGGCAGACATAGTGTCGTCCTTTTGTTTTTATTCTTCTTCGATGTCTTCGAGTGGGATTTCACAACGCGCTGACAGACCTTGAGCCAAAATGAGTTTCTTCATCTTGGCAAAGCCAAAGGCGCCATCGCGATTATCCTTGATAGCCGCGATGCCGTAATCCATTGGGGTGAGGGCTCCAGCGACATAATAGGATTTCTTGGCATCCAGCCAGTCTTTGGCTGTTTCGCTGTTCATCACCCAGATTTCTGTCTCTGGCTCATCTTTCCAGCTTCGGGTCTCCAGCCAATGTATGGCGTCACCAATGTCATCAAACTTGTAGAGCTTGCGTTTTGGTCCACCGCGTACTTCGGTCGCATACATGGGATCAGAAATAATCATGCGGCAAATCTCGCACATATCCCGACCATATTTGATGGGTTCCGGACCGGTAGTCTGTTTCTGACACGCCGATAGGCCCAATGAGACGGCGACGGTCAAACCAATGAGGATGGAACGGATCATGCCCCCACTCCTGTCAAAATCAACTGGTGTAAGCCTAAGGGTTTTTGCGCAATGCAAACTTGCCCTTGGTCAAACGTGACCATGAAAGATTAGTCTTCGCCCAGGTTTTCAAAACTGATGTCCGAAAGCAGACCACCATAACGAGAGAGGGTGGACAGAAAGCGGATCATATCTCCCCCTGCTACCTGGCCGCTAGCACTCAAGCCATTGCTGGCAATGGAAAAATCCCATTCGGACAAGGTCTTGGACAGGGCCTCGCTTGGCACCGCCAGTTTCAGCGTGCAAAGACGGCGATCTCCTTCTTTCAAACGGTCGGAGATACGATCATCCAGCACGATCTTGCCCTGGTCCATCTCGATGACTCGATTGACCAAGGACGCAATCTCTTCCAGTCGATGACTGGCGATCAGCATCGCGCGGTCCTTGTGTTGGGCAAGAAGGTCGAGAAATGCAGAGCGGGCGGCGGGGTCGAGGTTTGCAGAAGGTTCGTCGAAAATGAACAATTTCGCCGGGCGAGCCAATGCAATGGAAATCAGTAATTTTTGTTTCTGACCGCCTGAAAGTCTGTTGAACGGAATAGACATCAGGATCGCCAGTTCCAATCCCAGCTTGTCGGCAATGTCCCAGATCTTGTCTTTGTCCGCCTTGCCAGAGGCGCAGGAGAATTTGATCAGATCAGCAACAGGCATCTTCAGAGGAGGAGGAAGCTGGGGCACAAAGGCGATGGCTTCCAGCATGGAGCGGTTATGGGTGGAAACCTTCTCTCCTGCCAAAAGGATATCTCCCTTATGGCGATAGTGGCCAAGCAGACAGCGGATAAGGGTTGTCTTGCCTGCACCATTCGAGCCAATTAGTGCAATGCGATCATCTGATGCGATATCCACATCAAGCGACTGCAGCACAGGACGGCGAACAAAGGTTTTTTCCAACGCGCTTATTTGGATAAGTGGACCGGTCATTGGGTTACCTTTTAAGTTAGTGGGCATCTTCGGCCAGCCAAAGCTCGCCGAAGTGTTCAGTGATCAGAGCAGGGAGTCGGAGCCACGAATGTGGAACTTCAACGCCCCTGTCGGACAGGCATCAAGGCACATACCGCAACGCGTGCAGTCAGCGCCCATATAGTGGAATTCCTGATCGGCAAAACCGAGCTTGGTAGGTTCCAGAACATGCGGCACCATGCAGACATCGCGGCATTCGCCTTCATGCAAACATTTGGTGGAATCATATTTGATCTGAACCGGCGAGAGAGCTCCGGCAAAGCCATAGGTCAGGCCAATCGGACAGACATATCGGCACCAGAAACGGCGAGAATAAAAAATCTCTATCAGCAGCAAAATACCCACAATGACAAGGGCAAAGCTTGCTCCATAGGTGAAGGCACGGGACAGAATGCCAACTGGAGATATATATTCAAACACCGTGTAGCCAGTGACAAAGGCCAATATGGCAAAGATGAAATACAACACCGTACGCATACGGCGGTCAAACGTGTGATCCTTGACCAGACCTTTCGCGGCAAGCTTCATATGTATCATCTCTGCAATCTCAGCCAGCAGATGATAAGGGCAGGCCCAGGCGCAGAAGGTACGCCCCCCAAGCAGCCACCAACCAAATAGAACAGTTGCCGTACCAATCAGCAAATTGACGACGATATGCTTGTAAGCCAGCATCACTTGCAAAGCAGAGTTCAGGTCCGCCATATGGAAGCCGACAACGCGAGAGCCGGTAAGAGCTCCTTCAATCAGTTGAATATCGAGCCAGAAAGACAAAACGAACAACAGATTGACGATGATGACCGAGGCCCAGCGACGTTTCAGCCATTTGGTGCCTGGTTTGAACCAGACTTTCTCTTCCTTGATCAGGCGAATGCGTTCTTGCACTGCTTCCTTGGTTTTCTTGCCTTTGAAAATCTCAAGAGCTTTGGGTGAAAATTGATCACGGGCAGGCCTCGCTGCGTCTTTGCCAAGCATCAAGAGAATGGAATGGACAATCTTGCTCATGCTGCCGTCTCCATTGATACTTCGGGTTCAATGATGATCACTGCCGGTTCGACCGGGCACATCATTTCGCAAGTGCCACAGCCCACACAGCTTTTATGAATGATTGGTTCGCGACGCTTGTCCCCTGGATCACTGGAGATAGGTTCGAGTGAAATTGCCCCTTCAATCGGGCATTCCCGAACGCAGAGATCGCAAAGCTCCAGATCATAGTCATGATCCGCGATCTTGATGGGCGTCCAACGATCAATTTCCTCGTAACGTAGCAGGCCTTCAAAATCAGGACCGCGCGCAGTACCACTGAAACCAAGCCCTTGCATGGCAAGGCAATTTTCAGGCTCCACCAGCTTGGCAAAGCCCATCGTGACTTCTTCTTTCTTGGTAATGACATGGTCCAATGCGCCAGTCGGGCAGGCCAGAATGCACTGGGTAGCGTCACAGGAGAAATCACAGGCCTGAGTACGGGCATCAATATAGGGCACTCCAATGCCCATACCCTCATCGACATCAGCGAGTTTGATGGCCTCTACCGGACAGACCTGCACACATTGGCCGCATTTGATGCAAGCTGCCAGAAAGGCATCTTCATCAATGGCACCAGGTGGACGCAAACGCTCTTTCAAGCGTTTGAGAACAGGATAAACACCGCTCAAGGCTGCTGCCAGAATGACAGAGCCAAAGCCGATGGAGCGCAGGAACCGACGGCGTGCTTCCCTCTGCCGTTCGGACATCTTGCGCTTCTTGGGAGGCGTAGCCTTTGCGGGAGCTGCGCTATTATCGGATGGTGGGTCCATATCTGCGTTCGCCGGGGGAGGCGATGCATTGTTAGTCTTTGACTGGTCGGATGTCATTGACTTTGCCTCGCTTTTAGCAGGAGTTGCAGGGCAGTTGAGGGAGGAGAGTGAACAACCTTTGGCGCCGGTCCCGCCTCAGCTCGTTTGGTCTCTGCCTCATTCTCAAAATCCCCTTCCGGTTCTGGATGGATGGTATTGGTCTTCAATTCCACCGGGTCCAGACCGGCAATCCGCTCCATCATGGGCTGTTGGTCGCGGATAAGATGTTTTGGTTCGGAGAAAGGAGCCAGTCTTTCAATGAAGTCGAGTGCTTCCAGGCCAGGGGAGCCGCGGAAGAAGGAGATGGGCATGATGTCCATCCAAAGACGGTCGGCATAACTCCAGAGATCAAAGGGGGATTCGCCTTTTCCATCTTTGTTTTTGTCGAAACCTTCATAGGAATCCCAATGATTGCTATCCCAAAGGTGTCGCCTGGCGGAGCCACCACCGCGCACAACGATTTGGGTGAAATTGGAAGCAAAGTCATTATGGACGATGCGATTGCCTTTCCAATCACTGTGGAATTGTACGCCGATACCATTGAAGGAGATATTGTTGTCCGAGATCAGGTTCTCGCTATCAGGCTGATAAGGAGAGACATCAAGATACAGTCCTACGGAATTGCCCAGCACATCATTTCCCGCAATGATGACATCTGAGGTTTCCTTGAAGCCAATACCCATTCCGGATGAGCCGGAGCTCTCAATAATCTTGTTGTTGAGCACTTTGATACCGTCGGAATACATCAGAAAGATGCCAACGGTATTGTTGCGAATGTCATTCTTCTCGACCAGGTTATACTGGCTGTACATGAAGTGAATGCCATATCGACCGCGTCGGATCTTGTTGCCTGCAATACGGTTATTCTTGGAATACCAGACCACCACATCACGACTGTCGGTGATAATGTTGTTCAGGATCTTGTTCTCGGTCGAATACCAAAGGCGGATTGCGTCGCCTCGCAAGGGTAGATCGACATCACGGCTGTTGATCTTGTTGTTTTTGACGATGTTGTTGTTGGATTGCTGGATATCAAAACCGAACAATACATTTTCCATCGTCAGGTTTTTGAGAATATTGAAATCGCCGCGTACCTGAATTCCGCTATCCAACTCATTATGTAGCCGGCCGGAATTACGTAGGATCATGTCCTGAACTGTCGCTCCAGTGGTCTTGACCAGAAGGACTGTTCCTTTGCCCTCAGCATCCAGTATCACACCATTGGAACCATCAAAGGTAATGGCGTTCGTGATGGTAAAATTACCTTTATAGATGCCAGCAGGCGGGATGATGGTCTCACCTGGCTTTGCTGCATCAATGGTAGCCTGCAGATCATATGATGCAGATGCTGTGGTGGACGCCGAAGACAGGGCTATCCATAGGCAAAACAGGGACATGATTTTGGCAAGATTATGCATTTTCTGGACCGTTTTTCGCACACTCATTCATGAGTGATCTGAAAGAAAAATGCTGATAGAGCATCAAGTTGGCTCTAGTGTCTAAAAAGGTTGGTCAAGTTTCCTTGACCAACCTCATTTTTTAGGGTTTTACGCAGTTTTATGCCTGCTTGATGGTTGGGCCCGCAGAAACAGAAGCCTCAACTTTGGGAGCTGCCGCATCCTTGCGGATTTTGCGGCGGATCAAGCCAGCCAGAGCTAGCAATACAAAGCTCGCCATCATCAAACCAAAACCGATATGCGGATAGGAGTGGGTGGTAAACTGTGCCACTTTGCCATCACCGAATACAGTTGGCATGAATGGCTTCAAAGTGAAGGCGCCCATGGTGGAAAGGCTATGACCATACCACCACAACCAACCGGCATATTCGACGATGAAGGCGAATGGAACAATAGCCGGGATGATGACCAGCAACCAGAACCAAGGCTTGTCTTCACGCCAGGAAAGGGCGGTGAGCACGACCATTGCCAGAATAATGATAACAAACAATGCCTGAGCCACCCATGTCATGGTAGCAACCAGTGGGTCATTACGAGCGGGATCCATGAACCAGCGACCAAGGCTCTTCTCATAATGCCAAAGCATTGCCTGCATACCAGACGCATTCCATTCGACGCGTTCTGATGCCGGCAATTTGGATTGATCGTTATTGTAAACTGTTGCAAGTTTGGTGATTAAGGAAGCACGATCCAACTCGGTTGCTGGAGCATCGGGCACAGCTGTAATGCCTTGAGCTTCTTGCTGTTTGGCATAGACCTCTGCCATTTCCTCACGAAGGCGTTTGACCAGCGGATGCAGCTCCTCCTCTTCATCCGTCTCCTCATCGCCCTGACCTAACGAGACCACCATACCGGTAATATAGCCTTTGGAATGCAACATCAGTCCGTCCTTGGCATACATGACATGCCCCATCCAGACTGCAACCGTACCAAAGCCTAGAACCAGAACAACCATGCGTGACTTTCGCCCAGGAGCAGCAAATCCAAGCAGCATCACGACCAAAAGACCGATCATGAAGGGAGAGAAAGCTTTTTCGACCGGACCACCAGAGGCAATTGGGAACATACCCACAAAGTGGTTGATCGTATCCATTTCGTGGACACAATCCAGCGCTTCCTTCTCGTCAACCTCGGTGGATTGACGTAAGGCGCAGCCATTGCGAACACTATCAATGTGGAAGTGGATTTTTACACCATCCGGGAAGGTCTGTTTGGGATAGTTGACTGCTTCGAGAGACACCCACCAAAGGGGAGCAAAGAAATAGCCAATCACGCAAACCAGACCGGCCAAGGTCAATATACGATAGATCCAGACCCGTTTGTCTTTGTTTTCATCAATCACGGGGTGGTTGGCAGTATCAGACATGGGGTGAACGCCTTGTCGTTGGAAGATGCCCCATGGGTCTATGCGTAGAACAAACAAGCCCAGGCAGCTTCACTGTGAACCGGGGAGACGCATCAGGCACGAAGCAAGAAGCGTGCGTCTTGAGGATTGGGGCACCCCAACGTGTCCCAATCCAGTCATTTGGGTGTTACCAGTCAAAATCTGGGTTCACCCAGTCAGGATCGGCCAGTTTTTCTTTTGGTGGCGTCAGACGGGATACGTAATCCATCACGGCAACCATATCCTTGTCGGAGAAGCCTTCGATCTGCTTGACCATGTCAGGGTTGGCGTTACGGCGCTTGCCATCACGGATCCACTCGAACTGACGCAGCAAATAATTGTAATGCTGGCCTTGAATCAGAGGGTAGAATTTATCTGGCTTGCCTTCGCCACGCTCGCCATGACAACGAACACAATTGTCTTTGTAGAGTTTTTCGCCCAACTCCAGATCTTTGCCTGGTCCTTTGCCGTTATTCGGGTTCATCGGCAGTTTTTCGATATAGGCAGCAACGTCTGCCAGAGCCTGTGCACCACCGATTTCACGAGGCAGAGCAAAAGGATACATGGTTGGGTTGTCACGGTTCTTGGCACGAATATCAGCAAGCTGCTTGATGGTTACAACTGCATGCTGACCAGCCAATTGAGGGAAAGTACCGTCTTCCAGACCCCAACCATTGAGCTGGTGACAGGCAGAGCAAACTTCGTAAGTCTCAATGCCACCTTCATGATTAGGTTTGAGGTGCAGGGCTTCGTCCTGCTCTTCGTTGCCCTCGTTCCAGCCACCTGCGGCATAAGCAGCACCGGACAGCATGAGAGCTGTGCAACCAACTGCTAGAAATTTCATATACATTTTCATAATTGACTCCAATAGTCAGGTCCGTGGATCAGGACGCGGGCCTGTTCTGGTCTGGGTCCGCGTCTTGAATTCTTCTATTTCTTCTTCTTTGCTTTACGCTCGACCGTGGACAGATAGTCGGCGATCGCTACGATCTGTTCATCCTTGGCGCGTTTGATTACGCCATACATCAGCTTGGATTTGCCATTCACACGCACTTTTTCACGCATGTCGGTCATCTGATTGATCAAATAGGCTTTCTTCTGGCCAGCAATGATTGGATAAGCTTTGTTTGAGGCTTTGGTGCCGTCCTTGCTATGGCAGGCTTTGCAACCGAGCTTTTTGTAAGCTTTCTTGCCCGCGGCAATTTGCTCTTCAGAGACAGGCTCTTCTGGTGGGCGCAGTTTCGCAGGAGGTAACTCGCTCAGCCATGCTGCCAGATCCTTGATCTCATCCTTGTTCACCAGATGCATGATGTCCGCCATACCTTTGGTACGCGGATGACCAGTCTCTTCCTCGACACTGGCAACACGCTTGCCAGACTGGATGTCCAGCATTTGCTGTGTCAGATATTTGGCATTCTGGCCTGCGAGGTTTGGATAATCGCGAATTGCTTTGGCCCCATTGCGGCCATGACAGGCCATGCAGGATTTGGTCCGGTAAATTCTGGAGCGTGGGTCGCGCTTTCTCTTCTTCTTTTTTTCGACTTTTTTCTCGGCCGTCGCAGCCTGTGCATTTGTCTCGGTTGTCGAGACAGGCATGGCGATTACAGCTGCAAGGGCAGCTACGCTCAAACCTTTCAACAAAGTAGGAATAAAAGTTCGCATGTCTGGTCACTCCTCATCGAACCCTTTTCGCCCTGGACCTTGAAGCTGGCTTTTTCGAGTTCTTACCAATTGGCGTCTTTAATAAGTAATTGCCATGCCGGTTATGGGCTGGCCTTGACCTTCGTTAATTACTTGCGCAAAGAAGAAATAACTAAAAGGTATAATTACTTAGCTGTCGCTCAATGGTGTTGGTCACATGGGAAAGAAGGGGGCGCTAGGCCCCCTTTCCAAGTTTGTCAGATTTGAAGTTCAGCTTACTTCTTCACGACAGCGCCGTGCTCTTCCAGATAGGTTTTGGCTCGCAGACCAATGTCAGCGGCTTTAACCTGGAACTGCCACCACTGGTTCGCCCAAAGCATGGCGTTGTTCCAGTCTTCCTTGGCAGCTGCTTCTTCAGCCTTTTTCTTCACTTCCTCGATGCGGCCGAGCTGATCAGTCGCGTCTTCAACCAGTGCTACGACATTGTCGAAGTCTTTGAAGTTGGTGGACACGATGTAAGCGACAACAGAGTCGATGACTTGCTGAGTCTGCAAGTTGGTCTTGTACTGCTTGTCATAGTCAGCTTTGGTGTAGGTGGTACCAACACTCACTTCGCCAGAACCAGCTTTGGTGCCTTTCGGACGGACAATCAGGTAACCCTGCATTTCCAGATGAAGGGCAGAGCAGAACTCGGTGCAGAAGTATGGGAAGACGCCTGCACGGTCAGCCGTAAAGGTCGCAGAAGCAGTTTTGCCTGGTTCCAGTGACAGGTTGACGTTGTAGGTGTCCACTGCGAAGCCGTGGGTTTCATCCTCTGCACGTTCAGCATTGGTGAAGTGGAAGGAGACAACATCACCCTGTTCAACTTCAACAATCTCTGGTGTGAGGTGTGAACGAATGGCGGTGCCGTAGATGTCAACACGACCATCGGTGCGAACAATCTTCTCACGACCTGGACGTACAGCTGCTTCATGACGTTTGCCGGTACGGCTGTTTGTGCCATATTTGTAGCGAACAAGCGGCTTCAGTTTGTCAGCGGAGATAGCGACCACATAGTGAGGCTCACCAAGTGGAATTGGCATATCATAGAGCAATTCCATCTTGCTATTGCCGATATCAATCAGCTGGTGGTTCTGCGGATGCAGAGGACCAACTGGGTTGAAGCGGTCAATTGCAAGCTTGTTCAGGGCAACCAGATATTTGCCTTTAGGAGCAACGGTGTCGCCTTCCATGGTCATCAAGTGACCAATGTTGTAGTGAACGGAAACTTTGTCGAGGATCTTGCCTTCACAATAATTGTATTTGGCAACCTGACTGTCCACATACAACGAGGTGTAGGCGATACATGGAGTGCTGTCGAATTGGGTATGGAGAGGTCCAAGGCCCAGATCGATTTGCTTGTGAATCACAGATTCAAGATCAAGAATTGGAATGCCGTATGGGTCTTCGCCAGCATATTTCTTGTCTTTGATAGCCTGCTGCAGTTTCTCGAAGGAGTAAACGGTGACCTGGGTGTCCAGTTTACCGGATACGATGAGGAACTTACCGTCTGGAGTAACGTCCACACCGTGTGGAGACTTCACTTCAGGAGCCAGGAACAGAACGCCCTCAGCAACAGCAACATCCATGGTCAGAACCTGATGACCATTGATTTCCTTGCCTTTGCCTGCAGCAATCAGCTCAGCAGCTTTCTTCCAGTTCACGATATGCAGGAAGTCGGTGTCGTTTGCAGAACAGCCAGCTTCGAATGGAGGGCGACCGGACTCGATGCCGCCAACATAACGCTCGGAACAGAATGAGTTGGTGAAGGACCAACCGTCGGATACCAGTTTACCAGCATCGGACAAATCCTGAGAATATGGAGGCATTTCGACGGTGAAGGATTTGGACGGATCAATGCGGCCAGCTTCACGGTCAAATTTCCAGTAGGTCACACCACCGCGGTATTTCTCGTTGAACTCGGACAGTGGAGCATATTCGCCACCCAGAGGCGCAGCATATTGTGCGGCTTCCAGAACATAATCGGTGTTTGGCGTAACAAATGCACCACCATGCTCAGATTGGAAAACCGGATTGGCAACAATCTGCTGGGTTTCGAAGTCATGCAGATTGATGACTGCGATACGAGGGTTGGCCTTATCGTTGATGAAGAGCCATTCACCGTCATATTCACCATTGGTCTCGGAGATTGCAGGGTGGTGAGTATCACCCCAGGTCAACACGTTGCCCTTAGGAGAACCTTCTTCAAGGATTTTTTTGGATTCGTCATCAAAGCCGAAGCCCTGCCATGGTTCCGGTGTAAAGGCGGAAACATATTTCAGGATGCGCATGGACGGGATGCCGTAAACGATGACCTGGCCAGACTGACCACCGGAGGAGAAGGCAACAAATTCGTCGCGACCGCCGGTCGGGGTGTAGGTCTTGGCTGCGGCCAACAAGTCTTTCTGGGAAAGACCACGCCGCTTCATGACATCGTCCAGGGATTCAGCGGAATAAGCAGCTCCAGCAGCGCCAAAACCGATAATGGCAGCTGTGGAAGCGCCCAAGATACGCTTCAGAGATTTCATTGTAAGTGCCCCTTACATTTGAGCGCGTTCAATCGGGTTTCAGAGCATGGAGAAATCTGAGATTTGATCGAAACGCGAGAGAACATTACGTCCAACAAATTCGTAATGTGCGAAAACACGCGAGGACATATTGGTCGGGGCAGGGCATTTCCTACTTGACGATCATCAAGGAAGAAAAAGTTTTGGATCGTCATGCTTGAGCCATCTTGTCACAGGTCTCAATCCGTTCTAGCTTAGCTGGGCGGCATAAGATAGTTTGGCCAAAATAAAGAGCGAGATCGATTTTTTAAATGTTTGATTTAAAAAAGACATTTAAGATGATGCATTTCTCACTCTCTCTAAAAAAGGGAGATGGGCTGCATGCATTTGCGCTCGCTTTGGTCCTATTCGCACTCACCTTGCGGGCCGCGCTGCCTCTTGGCTTGGCCGTTACCGTAAATGAGGACGGAATTCCCCTGGTTATTTGCCAACAGGTGGCGACCGTCGCCAATTTGATGGCCGATGAAGATGGGGAAGAGCAGCCAGTCAATACGGCGTATAAATGCCCATATTGCATGGTTCTGAGCGCTGATGGCGCACCCTTGGCTAATCTTCTCGAGACCCCTGCAACTCCGGACTGGGTTGCGTTCTTGACGCTGAAACCTCTCAAACGAGAGCGGATTGTTCATGCAGCTCCAACACTGTCTGACAATCTCGGCAGAGACCCACCAAAATACGCTTGATCTCTTGATGATGTGCGTACGCGCTCACCATTCAGTCTGGCTATTTGCGTCCTGCCCCTTCGCATTCACCCTTTCGAATTTGGTTTGTAGCTTGTTCGTGTAGCTTCAGTATTTCATGGAATTTGCAAAAATATCTGTGAATGAATTCCTCTCAGAACAATGATGCGCCAGTTACGCCCAACTGAGGAGCGTATGCACGTGGTCTGAGTCGTGCCTTTTAAACCCATCACCGAGGGTTTGGCATGGTGCCAAATCCTCTCATTTCTCACGTTGATCCTTTTTAGAGACAGGAACTTCTTATGAAAAAGACTCTTGCTGGTGCCCTTATTGCGTCTGTTATGGCACTCACCCCCGCTCTCGCTGATGTGATGTCTGGCGATCTGACCATTTCCGGTGCCTTTGCCCGTGCGTCTGCTGGTAAAGCTACCGCAGGCGGTGCCTTCATGATGATCAAGAACAAAGGTGACGCAGATCGTCTGGTGTCTGCCAGCTCCGATGTTGCCGAACGCACCGAGCTACATACGCACATCAAGGATGGTGATGTGATGCGCATGCGTGAAGTAAAAGATGGTATTCCAGTGCCTGCCAAAGGCGAAGTCGCCCTGAAGCCAGGTGGATATCACGTGATGTTCATGAAGCTTCACAAGCCATTGAAAGCCGGTGAAAAATTCCCTGTCGAGCTGACCTTTGAGAAGGGCGGCAAAGTGACCGTCGAGATCGAAGTTGGCAAGGTCGGTGCCATGAAGGCCATGGACCATTCAAAAATGGATCATTCCAAAATGAAACATGGTGATATGAAAAAAGGTGATATGAAAAAATCGAACTAACGCGACACCCTCAAATTAGTCACGTTGGTAGAAGGTCGGTTTGCTCCCCGGCCCAATCCCTGCCAGGTTCAACTTGGCAGGGATTTTCAGGTGCTGAATAGCCAAATGCCGAATATTACGATCCACATAAGCTGAAACGCCGCTGTCTGGCTCAGAATTTTATTCAAGGATTGGGCATCCGCTGCGTGCCACAAGGAGCGAATGGGCAAGGTTAGAGCTATGACAAAGAGCAGCGCGGAAGCCGCTATTGCTGTGACTGATCCGTGTCCAAGATGGAGTGGGCCAAGTGAAGAAACGCTCATAAGGGCAGTGTAAAAGATCTTGGTGGCTTGAGGGCCAAGAAGGATGGCTAGCGTGCGACGACCGCCTTGTTCATCACCAATGCGATCTCTGTGATTGTTCACGATCAATACGGCAGCGGCTGGCAAGCCAGCATAGAGCCCCGCCACCAGCGCCATTTGGGACCAGAAACCGGTCAGTAGATAATGACTGCCTGCGACCGCAAATAGGCCAAAGAAGGCTAATACAAAAGCTTCTCCGAAAGGGGATGCTGCAATGGGATAGGGGCCACTGGAATAGGCCAAAGCGCAGATGATACCAGCCAGACCAATGGCAAGAATGGGCCAACCGCCTGCAAAAACCAGAAACAGTCCGCATAGTGATGCAATTGCTAGAAATAAGAGCGCGGCGAGCCGAACTTGTTGCGCACTTAATAATCCCATTGATGTCATGCGAGCTGGGCCAAGGCGCGTGGTTTGATCGTCCAGCCCACTATCGGAATCAGCTGCGTCATTCCATAGGTTGGTTGCGATCTGTATCGCCATTGCAGCAAGGGCTATAATGGGAAATAAATACCAGTAGGTGAGGGATCCCTCACGGCCGCCAATAAGAGCTGAGAGAATGACAGGGCCAAGGGACAGGAGTAGTGTTTTAGGTCGAATGGCAGCAAGCCAAATGCCAATCATGCCTGATGGCGCATTGTTTGGGGCTTGCTGTGGGGCCATGGAATTCTCCTGATTGATCCATCAAACTTAATTTGAGCTGCTCGACTAGCATACGGATCTTTAAGCGTCCACTTTCTCGGCAATATGAATTGCGGCGATCCCGAATAGCACTTTCTCGGTATGAACGACCTCGAGACCGGAAATCTCAAGCGCTTCGCTGACCACCTCAATAGGCGGAAATCCTGCGATTGATTCAACCAGATAGCGATAAGCACCGCGGTTGCCTGTCACCAATGCACCGATTGCCGGAATGACCAGCCTCGCATAGAAGCGATAAAAGGGAGCAAGCCAAGCGTCAGGCTGAGAGAATTCGAGAATATGCAGTCTTCCACCGGGCTTTAAAACACGAGCAATCTCGGTAAAAGCGAGACTCGGACGCGTGAAGTTTCGAAGGCCAAAGGAAAGGGTAGCACCTGAGACACTGCTAGCAGGAAGAGGCCAGTCCTCAGCTTGAGCCTCAACGTAGGAACATTTCTCTCCCAATCGCTCTTTGGCCACGGCCAGCATCTTGGACGAGGGATCTAGGACGCAAATTTCACGTCCGGGCAATTGTGTCAGTAGTAACTTGGCGATATCACCAGTACCACCAGCAACATCATAGATGGGACCCTCGGGAAGATCTTTAACCCGCGAGACAAAACGTTGCTTCCAAAGCCGATGCATACCGCCGCTCATCAGATCATTCATAAGATCATAGCGAGAGGCGATGGATTGAAAGAGGGATCGAATATTGTTCTGCCGGGTTTCTGGCGTCACATTTTGTGTACCGAAGGCCGTGCTGAGCTCATCTAGAGTGCAAGGAAGAGGATTGGGCTCAGCCATATCGGGTGAGCCCTGGATCTGTGTGTCCTGGGACATGAAGGTCCTTACTCGGGTTAACCCGTTCGGTATATTTGATGTATCAATCTTTGACTATTGGCGAATGAGAATATCAAACTCGTCAGATTTCAATTCACCGGTCTTGTAACCCGTGATGCAATAGCCTTCACTATTGATGGTGCCGACGGTAATGGTGTCTTCATAATCGATTCGGCACATATAGAGTTTGCGATCACCACGAAGGGTGCCAGCGCTGACATCTTCGGCATTAGCCGGAAGCTGACGACGTTTTGCAGAAACCCAGTCGGTATTCTTGGCAAAGATCAGCACTTCATATTCGCTATAAGGGCGGCTCATGCCATCGCCACCAATCTGACAACGCAAATCTTCAAGATAGCCAATTTCGAAATCCTTGCGATGACGCACACGGCAAACCCGCACGATCTGATCTTCAGTTTTGCCTGCGGAATAAAGGCTGTCTGGAATAGCTTTGCCAGCGAGATAGATCCATTGCATGTGGGCAGGGTCCTCAATCTTCAAGGCATGCGCGGGTGAGGGTACCAGTCCCATTCCTATAAATGGGAGCAGGAGTGCCATGGATGCCAGTTTGGACCTGTTTTTCATTGCTTTACCCTTCCATAGACACATCTTTGATGTGCTACTGCCCACGTTTGGGCTTGTACTGTTTAGAGAATTTCCTCAAGCTTCTTCGTAATGCGCTCTGGCGGCGAATTATGCGTGAAATGTGCCACATAGCGACCATCCGTCCCCATCAAATAGAGGATGGAGGAATGGTCCACGGGGTAAAGCTCGGGATCCTGAGATTTGTCGATCTTGTAGTAGGCCTTGTAAGCCGCAACCATGCTGTCAATTTGCTCGCGAGTGCCGGTAACGCCAATAAATGTGTCATGGAAGGTCTTGGCATAGTCTTCCAAATCTTCCCCCTGATCGCGGTCCGGATCGACGGAGACAAAGAACGTCTGGGTTTTCTGTTGCTTGTCCTTTGGCATGGCATCCAACGCCGTAGACAAGGTCGCTAGCGATGTCGGACAGACATCAGGGCATGATGTGTAGCCGAAATAGATGAAGGTGAAGCGGCCATCCAGGGCTTGCTCGGTGATAGGAGAGCCGTCGGCCATAACCAACTCAAACGGCCCGCCAATAGTCGGGCCATCATCTTCTTGCCCCATCATCAAAATGGCGAAGGCTGCTGCAATCAAGGGCATAAGCATGACCCAGGTCCAAAGCATTCTGGACTTTCGGGAAGACTTTGATTTCCGGGGAGAAGTCACGATGTCTCCTTTTGTTGCAAGGTTGTGAAGATAGTCTGCCAATCACTGGTCCAAAAGCCTTGACCAAGCTCAAACATCTGGATCTATCAGACGCTTATGCCCATCGAGAGATGTATTTGTCAAAAAGAATGCCACAAAAATCAAAGATAGGTTTTGCCTCCTCGGAAGAGAAAAGGAAGATCTCGAATATGAGCAATTAGCAGATGAAAGCAAGGGCAAAGCTTAACCAAAGTCAAGGGTTTGCAAGGTCGGATTCGGCTAATCTGTTGCTAATTGCAGAGCGTGCGTAAACGGTCCATTTATGCGCATTGCCTTGCTTTTGGGGCTGTGATTACAGTCCCATGCCCCGGCAGTTACGCTTGGCCTTGTGTCGCTTGGACCGGGCAAAGGGTCGAGTAGCGCTGCTGGGGCTCTCCATGTTTTCTCAAAATTCGTACTATTGACGCGTACATGGAATCATATAGGCCATGTAATCTTCAGCGTTTGACGGATTTTGGAGATAAGTGTATCGGCAGTTATTGGGCAGCATCTTGACAAGCAATTTGATGACCTGACCCAAACAAGGCTTGTTCAATATCATGGGCGACTATATCTGCAACCCATTCCTCACCACCAACGGGAGGCAGGTAATGAACGCCATTCGGACTCTTGATTCTCAGTGCGCTCATATCATCAATACTGTGGGAGCCAAGCCCATTGAAAAGCGGCAGAACAAGACTTTGAGGGTTCAGATCCGGTACGATATCTTCGAGATAAGGTGCTTCATCGAGAAAAGCACAATGGACTTCCGAAAAGCGCCCGCTTTCAGACAAATAGTTTGCCAATTGATTGGCGCGCAAGGATGACTGCTTATCGACGGATGCACCATGGGCGGCAATAAGCAGGGGAGGTATCTCCGCTTGTCTGCCTAGACCCGCCAGAGTCCGTTTCAGATTGTTCAGGAGAGCAGGACCAAGCTGTGGGGAGATGCCAAAAGGGGCAAGCATTGTTAACTCGTTGCCATGAAACCCGACTGCCTCGCGTATTTTTTTTGGCAAGATGCGGGAGACGAAAAATCCATCGCTCATGAAAAATGGATAGATATAGCGATCCTCAGCAGAGAGACCGTCCCAACCTTCAGATAGAGACGGCTCGCCTTTCAAAACACCAGCTTCAATTTCCACGCCATCTAGCCGATCACGAATCTGGTCAACCAGATCAAGCAATGCAGCATTGTTCAGCCGACCACCCCGTTCACCATGGGCGACCATCAACACGCCTTTACCGAGGGTGAAGTGGAATCCAGAGTTGGAAACAGGGTCGGTCGGTATGTGGTCCATCAGTGACTGGTTCCTTCGGAGAAGGTGATCTTGTTCCATACGTTATATTTGCCAGACGGTTTGCTCATCTTCATACGCTTGACCTCCTTGAAGGTCTTCGCGTCATAAATGATGATCATCCCGTCTTTTTCCCAGATCGACATGATGGCATGTTTGCCATCTCGGTCAAATTCGATATGGGCGGCAGTCTTGCCAGGAATCGGCTGGATGGTCTTGACGATCTCCAACGTCTTCTTGTCGATGATATGCATCTTATCCTTATTCGGACCAAAGAAGACACCGGACCACGCATAAGGAGAATTTTCATGACTGCGCATGAAAAAACCGGGTCCTTCTGTCTCGATGGTCTTCACAATGGACCAATTATCCATATCAACCACGCTGACTTTGGCTTCGCGCAGATGCGGCGTCGCCATGACGGTCTTTTTGTTCCACTTCCAGCTGATACCGGATCCCAGATGCGGAAAACCCGGAAGCGGTATCTTGCCCAAGACGGAGCCATCTTTCATATCAATGGCCATACCGGTTTTTCCGTCTCGTGCAGATCCCATAAGCTGGTTATAGGACTGATCAAAAAAGAAATCATCCAGTGGTTCGGGAACTGAAATGCGTCGCAGATCGAACAACTCACGGCTGCCGTCCTTGGCTCTTTGCGACGCGATGTCCCACACTTCAGCGATATCTTTAAAGGCCACTATGAATCTACCATGGAATGGATCCTGATAAACCGCTGAAACACGAGAAGAATTTCCATTCTCTGCGCGAGCGTCGAATATTTTTTCTACGCTGAGGTCTTTTGTAGATAGCACTACAAGGTTGTGCGGGAGGTAGCTTGCGACCGCCAAATGTTGGCCATCGGCTGACATCGCAATATTGCGCGAATTGATGCCAACTCGAATTTTGGCCACGACCTGCAGGGACCAGACATCATATTTCATCACCCAGCCGTCGCGGCTCATGAAGAAGACATAATGTCCGTCCGGAGTATATTTCGGCCCCCCATGCAAGGCATATGGGGTCTCAAAGCGGTCAAGGCGAGTAAAGGTATCGCCATCCAGCACAGAAGCATGATGGTCACCGGTTTCCACGACAATGAAAATATTCATCGGATCGCCGGTAAAGACCGGTTTGTTCGCGGGTTTGTAGTCTTCGTTGAACTCGCGGGTCGCCATGATGTCGGCTTCATCCCATTTCGGGACATAGCCAAGTGGTTGCTTGATGTAATCTGCCAGTGCTGCGATCTGCGCTTCGCTCAGATCCTCGCCGAACGCAGGCATCTGTGTTTGTTCCAAACCAGCTGAGATGATTTTGGAGAGATGCTTGGCTTTTTTGCGCTTCAAAGTCTGGGGAATGAGGGCAGGGCCAGTTCCACCCAAGCGCTCAGCTTGATGGCATTCTGCACAATTGTCGGCATAAAGCTTGGCTGCATCAATCACCTCGGAAAGAGATGGACTGGCAACACTGGCCATCAGCGCAGAGCCGATAGCAACAGACAGGATTGAATATTTAGCCATAATTATGCTTTGCCTCATTGCGAACGCCGGTGAATGGACGCGTAACCAGACGATCAGCTGATGGGGTTTCCAGCCCGATCTCTTCATCAGTGAGATAACAGGCAGGATCTTCCGCCCAAGGATCGCCGGACAGCTGCAAGGCCCGAACACGCGTATTGCCACCGCAAATGTTCATGTAGGCGCATTGACCACATCGTCCTTTGATGGCACGCGGGCGTTGTTTCAAACCGGCAAGCAACGGATCGGACAAATCAGTCCAGATATCAGAGAAATTGCGCTCTTTGACATTGCCAAGAGTGTAATGCCACCAGAAGCTATCCGGATGCACATTGCCCAAATTGTCGATATTGGCGATGTTGATGCCTGTCGCATTGCCGCCCCAGCGGATAAGCAATTCGCGAAGATACTCTTCCTTCTCGGGCATGCGCTCGCGTACCCAATGCAGAAGGAACACGCCATCGGCATCATTGTTGCCGGTCACGAATTCCTTGCTCTCACCATTCTGGACAGATTGCCAAGCACGCTCAATGAGATCTGTCATCACATTTCGGGTCATTTCCCAATGGGCATCGTCACCGCGGTTCTTGTTGCCACGACCTGCATAAACCAGATGGGAGAGATAAATCTTGTCGACCTGTTCTTTCTCACAAAGATCCAGATAATCAGGTAGCGTATGGGCATTGTCCAAGGTGACGGTAAAGCGCAGACCGACTTTCACATTGCGTTCGCGCAGCAGGCGCACAGCATGCAGGCTCTTGTCAAAGGCGCCAGCCAACCCGCGAAAATCGTCATGGACCTTGCCAAGGCCATCCAGTGAGATGCCGACATAATTGTAGCCAATCTCGGCCAGTTTATCGACATTGCTTTCATCAATCAGCACACCATTGGTCGAGAGGCCGACATAGAATTTCATGTCTTTGGCGCGCTGGGAAACATCATAGATGTCAGGCCGCATCAATGGCTCACCGCCAGACAGGATCAGGACGGGGACACGGAATCCCTTCAGATCATCCATCACGTCATAGACTTGTGAGGTTGACAATTCACCTGGGAAATCCACATCACCAGAAGTCGAGTAGCAATGCTTGCATTTCAGGTTACAGCGGCGGATCAGGTTCCAGATCACCACTGGTCCGGGAGGCTCGCGATGAGGCCCCAAGGGTTTGGGATCTGCAATGGCTCTGAGATAATGCGTCAAGCGGAACACGGTTGGACCTCCGTTTTGCGTGAGCGAGCCGCATATGCATAAAAGTGGCCTGGAATTGATTGCCCTCCCATGGTCAGTGGAAGGGCAAAAGCCTAGCTTTTAGCAAGCCTTAGCCCGGTCTTCTTCAAGATGGCGCTAGAATAGAGAATGTCCCAGCTTTGACACTTGTCGCTGGTCAAGTTCTCGATAATTTTCGCTTTTTCCGCCACTTCATCCCGATTACTGCCATGTATCATGGCAAACAGGTTATAGGGCCAATCGGGCAGAGCGCGCGGACGGCGATAGCAGTGTGACACAAAGTCCAAGGCACCGATCTGCTCGCCCAGCTCATCAACAAACTCATCATCAACATTCCACACGGACATGCCATTGGCAGTCACGCCCAACTTGTAATGGTTGGGCACGCCAGCAACACGACGGATGACACCGCTTTCCTTCATGATGCGCAAGCGTTCGATGATTTCCGACTCAGCCAACCCGAGATCCAGCGCCAGATCCAACCATGGGCGAGTGGTCAGTGGCATGCCACTTTGAAGCGCAGTGACAATCTGACGATCAACAGCATCCAGCATGACTAAACCTCGATCTTCAGCGAGATGAAAAATTCCCGCTCTTTAGGAAATAGAAGCACTTCAAGGCCGGTTTCAGTCTCAATCTTGCTGGCGACTTCCTCAATGGCTTCCTGACGGTCGCTCCCAACCACGAACCACATATTGAGCTTGTGGTCGCGCTTGTAGTTATGGGCAACTTCGTCGTGACCATTGACGATCTCGGTAACCTCATCATATCGGACCAAAGGCACCTTCATGGCGCAAAGGCAGAATTTACCACCCATCCTGTCGGCATCGAACATGGGGCCAAAGCGCGAAAAGATGCCCATATCGAGTAGGCGCTGAATACGATCGAACAATTCCGGCTGAGACAGGCGAAATTTCTTGGCGATTTCACGATAGGGTTCTTCGACCAGATCAAGACCATCTTGCAGACAATTGATCAGGCCTTTATCGATCTCATCAAGCTCCAGCATCAGGGCTTTCACCTGTCGCTGGCGTTCTTGCTCGTGAGTGAATGGTCTTTTTTGGGCTGCTTGCATTGGCCCATTCCTTTTATTGTGCTGCCACAGTATGAGGAGAGGGACTACGGGCAGCGGGTCCTAACTGGGCTCCGCGCTGTTTGAAACAGCGGCGTGAAAACAAAATGGTGTGATTGCGGGCATTAAGGCCAACCTGGCAATTGAGGCGATCAATCACGCACTTGGCTTCCTCACGACTGGAGGAATGCACCATGCAATAAAGGTTATACGGCCAACGACCTTCATGACGATTGCGTCGGTAGCAAAGACTGACACCGGGATCTCGCGCCAGCTTGGGTGCAATTTGATCAACCATATCATCGGCGATATCCCACACAACCATGGCATTGGACTTGAAACCGACGCGCCGATGAAGAACAACACAGCCAAACCGGCGAATGATCTTGCCTTCAAGCAGATCGGTAAGGCGACCAATCACACGAGCTTCGGTCCAGCCCAGTGTCTTTGCAAGTTCCATATAGGGACGTCCGACCAGAGGAAGGCCATCTTCCAAGGCGCCCAGTAGAATGCGATCTTCCGGTTGAATGCAGGACATATCAGCTTCTTCGGCGCGAACAACCTTGGTATGGCTGCGATTGGGGCGAATGCTGAAGCCGAGATCCAGATGATAGGCTTGCTCCAAGCGGAAGGGATAAACCTGATAACCGGTAGTGGCCTCGATATCAGCCAGTATCTGATCAACATTCTGCCGGTCAGACGCAGTGACAACGAACCAAAGATTGAGTTCATTCTCGCGTTCATAGTTATGGTTCACACCGGCAAATGAGGATATGCTGGCCGCAATTTCGTCCACCTGGTCGATTGGGACGGCCATCGCGGCCAGCACGCTGGCACCAATTGTATTCGGTGCCAGAATTGTACCGATCCGGGAAAGAATTCGTTGTTCTTTCAGCGCTTTGTAGCGCTCAAGAACATAAGATTCCCGAACATCGTTTTGTTTTGCAATAACGGAGAAGGGCCGTGGCACCAGAGGGAAATTCCGTTGCCAATCATCGACAATGGCCATATCCAGCTCATCAAGCTCCGCGAAAGCTCCTGTTGCCACATTGCTCATCTCAACCACTCCTATAGCCCGATTTTATGTGCGCGGGCTGTGAAGAAGATGCCGCTTGGTTTTTTGGCAGGCAAGGAGCTGACTTTCTTCAAGGTCTGCGTATCATAAACCTGAACCTCATCCGCGCCGCGAACACTCATCCAGACCTCATGGCCACGGGGGGTGAATTCCATATGCAGAACGGCAGGGCCGGGTTTGAGGGTTTTGATGATTTTACGGCTTGGCAAATCTATCACTTGAATGGTGTCATTTTTCGGAGGGGCAAAATTCACCCAGATCTGCCGGCCATCAGGTCGAGCCATGGCAAATACAGGCTGGCCATAAACCTCGATGCGATCGGTCTCGGTAAAGCTGTTGCTGTCCATCAGCAAAACTTCATGGCGACCAATAGCTGGCAGCACAAACTGGCCAGATGCCTTCGCCCATCCTTCCAGATGCGGCATCTTATAGACGGGTAGCTTCTTCTCGCCTTTGCCATACCCTTTCAGGATGCGCTCGCCTTTGAGCTCAGTCGCCCAAAGGTCAATATGGCTCAAACCGTCTTCGCCAAACAAGCCGGTGATGTAATGACGGCCATCACCGGTTACCAGAGCGTCATATGGATATTCGCCCATATTCGGGATTTTCTGGACTTCAGGTTTGTTGCCTCTGGAAAAATCTGCAATCCAGGTCTCGCCAGCATCCCATAGAGTGAAGACGAATTTGCGACCAGGCAGGTCGACAAGGCCAACAGTCTTGGATAAAGCATCATCCTTGCCATATTTGGCTGGAAGGTCAGCTACCAGCTCCAACGTCTCAGCGTCAAAGACTTTCACGCCACCTGGCTCATAATTGGAAACAGCAATCAGCTTGCCATCGTCAGAAATTGCGCCACCAATGGAGTTCCCACCTTGTACGATGCGTTTGACGATTTCGCCCTTCAGCATGTCAATCTTGGTCAGGCCGCCATCACGTCCAAAGATATAGGCATACCTCTCATCGCGGGAGTAAACGGCAGAGGCGTGGGAGATATCACCCAATCCTTCAACACGCTTCAATGTCGTGCGACTAGTGGTTTCAACAATCAGAATGGACCCCGTTGCTCGTTCAATGATCAAACCAAGATCACCGGTGCCTCGCAGCATCTCCTCGGCAGATGCACCAGCTGAGCCAAGCATGATAGGAGCGCTCACTGCGCAAACCATTGCAATATTTGAAAGGAATGACTTGCTCATTCGATGTTTCCTTCTTTCAAAGCCTTGGCAATCTGTTTGGCTTGCGCCTCATCCAGAATTCCGCGCCAGGGCGGCATCGCAGTATCTGGTATGCCGTCCAGAATGATTTCTTCCAAAGTCTCCAGATCGAAGTGATCCAGATTTTCCTTCAGCAAGGGGCGACCGAGGCCACCTTTCAGGCTGAGGCCATGGCAAGCCCCGCAATCCTGACGAACGAATTCGGACATTTCCGAATGCGTTTCGAAGTCATATTCACCCGCTTGAGCAGCGGAGAAGATAAAAGCAGAAGCTATGCAAAGGCCGATTATCAGTCCGGCCTTGGCCAGCATTGCGACAAAAGGCTTAGCCATGAGCTGCCTCCTTTGCAGGAGTAGCGATGGGAGTGCCTTCGTCGACATGTAATTGACCGGTAAAGGAGGCAACTTCGCCGATGATGAACAGGGTAGGAGCTTTCAGTTCAGCTTGTTTTGCTACTTGATGAATGCTGCGTAAATCAGCCAGCACATGACGTTCATCCTTGGTTGTACCCTTGGAGATGGCCAGAACCGGGATGTCTGCTCGCATGCCATTCGCAATCAGTTCACGAGAGATCTGCTCGATCGCTGCCAGACCCATATAAACCACCAACGTGGTGGCCTCATCGGCAAGGCTGGACCAGTTCAGATCCAGAGGAACATCATTGCGACAATGGCCGGTGACATAGCGCACACCGGTTGCCATACCCCGATGGGTAAGAGGGACATGCAGACTGGTAGAGCAGCCTTGCGCTGCTGTAATGCCCGGCACCACCTCAAAGGGAATACCAGCCTCCACCAGACGTTGTGCTTCTTCCGACCCACGGCCAAAAATAAAAGGGTCGCCACCTTTCAAGCGAACAATTGTCGTTGCTTTGTGCGCATGCTCAACCAACAATTCATTGATGCCTTCTTGTGGCACCATGTGATGTTTGGGAGCTTTGCCAACTGGTACCAGAACAGCATCTTTGGGAACCAGCTCCATAATTTCATCTGAGACCAGACGATCATAAATAACCACCTCGGCAGACTGCAGGCAGCGCAAGGCTTTTACGGTCAGGAGGTCTGGGTCTCCTGGGCCTGCGCCAATCAGAAATACTTTGCCTGTTTTTTCCATAAGGTCTCTCCGGGCGGTCGTTTGGTCTGGTCCTGTCAGTCTGATCGCATTCGGCGTTTGAGCAATTGACCAAAGCCAAAAACAATCTATGGAATGAATATTTTTACTCACTCCAGAGCAGAGGATTTAGAAAGGTGCACATATCTGGAAAGGCTTGTTCAGCATCACTCGAATAAATGAGTGAAGAATCACAAGTGAGGAAGATTTGGACCTTTGCAGACAGTGGTATTGGTCCTCTGTCTGGCTAAAGCATTCAAATATCGGGCTCTTCTTACATTGACTTTGGTCAAGATTTTTTCTTGCTCTCTGTAACAGTATGCAAACAAAGGAAAATTTAGCTGATATTGGTTGTATGAATGAGTTTTTTATGACTATAAATTTCATGAATGAAAGTAACTTTCTTTTTTTGTTATATTTTATTTTATTTTTCTTATTGTTATTTTATTTTTGGTTTTTTAGTTTCATCTATATTTGTGAATACTTTGTTTGCGGGTGATTGATAGTGGTTGAAGTTTGAAATTGGAATGAATGATGAGAACGGGAAAGAGCAGTAAATGAACCATAAAATGCAGCGATCATCGATCCCCGTCGTATTGACGGAAGGGTTCCGGTTTTTCTTTCTATTTTCCAGTATGTTTGGCCTTCTTAGTATTTCTGCGTGGTTGATCAGTCTATACATGGAGGATGGTGTCTTTTCTTTCCTGACGCCGAAGCTGGCCATGGCGGCGACTGGTTGGCATGCCCATGAAATGATCTATGGGTATGCTGTAGGAGTGGTGTCTGGCTTCTTTTTGACGGCTGTCCCAAACTGGACCAAAACAGAGCCAGCCAAGGCGGCTTATATAGCTACAATTGGAATGGTCTGGTTAGCTGGTCGCTTGGTCATGTGGTGGTCGGATCTCTTGCCTGCCGAATTTGTGGCGACTATTGACCTTGTTTTCCTACCTCCGCTTCTAGTGCGTCTCATCATTCAAATGCGCAACAATCCGCAGCCCCATAACTTGATTTTCATGGGGCTTCTTGGCTTGCTTTGGATGTCCAATCTGCTTTGCCACTTGGAATGGATGGGCTGGGCTGATGAGACCGCACAGACAGGCCTTCGAGTTGGTCTCTTCACTGTTGGCATGATGATCTTTGTACTCGGTGGCCGAGTTGTGCCAGCCTTCACACGCAATGCTCTGCGCCGGATGGAGGTGAGTGAGGACGAGCTGCCTGATACTCATCCGATGGCCAATAAACTGGCTCTGCTCACAACAGGAATGTTCACGTTTGCACTCTTTTTCCCTGTACCTGAATCTGTGCTGGGAATATTGGCCTTGCTGGCGGCGATGGCAAATGCGTGGCGTTTTTCTGGTTGGAAGGGGTTGTCCATCCTTGGTCACCCGATTCTCTGGAGTCTGCATTTGGGTTACACCATGCTGATTCTGGCCTATGCCTTTTATGGCTTGGCTCTGTTAACCGGAGTTGCGATGGAGAGTGCAGCGCTTCACATCCTCGCCATAGGTGCTGTTGGTTGCATGACGTTGGCTATCATGTCGCGTGCATCATTGGGACACACCGGACGTCCGCTGACGGTGCGGCCGATACTCGGTGTAGCCTATCTTCTGGTGGCTGTTTCCGCTCTGACAAGAGCAGTTCTGCCTGGTTTGATGCCTGATTCCTACGATCTTTGGATCTATCTGAGTGCGGGGCTATGGTTGGCAGCTTTCGCAATTTTCGTAATCGCCTATTTCCCGATTCTGACCCGCCCCAGACTACAAAAATAAGGTTGGAAAACTTGCTGTTCTTCATTGGAAAATATGAAGGATAACAATTGGTTGATATGGAAAAACCCAAGAAATACAAAAGATTGACGTTGGTCAAGGGGAGGGCGGTGCCTTCCCCTTAGTCTTTTCCATGTTGGGAATTATCCCTCGCTGGAGGGCGTTATGAGCGAAATGATGACGAAGTCCAAGGCCCGCAATATCTTCTACGGCGGCTCCTTGTTCTTCTTTATAATCTTCATTGGACTGACCGCGCAGAGCCATCTTTATGTTCTGAACGAGTCATCAAACAATGATCAATTGAGCGAATCTGTGGTTCGCGGAAAACATGTGTGGGAGAAGCACTCCTGCATCAACTGTCATACCATTTTGGGTGAGGGAGCATACTTCGCTCCTGAAGTCGGGAACGTATTTGTTCGCTATGGCGGCAAGGACGATCCTGAGGGAGCCAAAGAATCCATCAAGGAATGGATGAAGGCTCAACCAACCGGTATCGAAGGGCGTCGTCAGATGCCTCAGTTCAACCTCTCTGAGGAAGAACTGGATGATCTTGCAAACTTCCTGGAGTGGACCAGCAAGATTGATACCCAGGGCTGGCCACCAAATGAAGCCGGCTAAGGGACAAGGAGACTAAGCTATGAAATATTCAAGTCAAAAAGTCGCCTTGTGGTACTTTATCGTTGCAATGGTTCTCTTTGCAGCGCAGGTGACATTCGGTCTGTTGGCTGGTTACATCTATGTAGCTCCGAACTTCCTGTCGGAACTCGTGCCATTCAACATCGTACGCATGATCCATACGAACGCATTGATCGTGTGGCTGATATGCGGTTTCTTCGGGGCAGCTTACTATCTGATCCCGGAAGAGGCAGAGCGCGAAATCCATTCTGTCAAACTGGCCTATATCCAGCTTGTAATCTGGGTCGTTGGTTCCGCAGGTGCGGTTATCTCCTACCTGTTTGGTGTTCACGAAGGCCGTGAGTTCCTGGAACAGCCACTGTGGGTGAAACTCGGTATCGTCGTTGCTGCATTGATGTTCTTGTACAACATCTCCATGACTGTGCTGCAAGGTCGCAAAACCACCATCACCAACGTTCTGTTGTTGGGCTTGTGGGGGTTGGCTGTCTTCTTCCTGTTCGCATTCTACAACCCGGGTAACCTGGCGCTGGACAAAATGTACTGGTGGTATGTTGTTCACCTTTGGGTGGAAGGCGTCTGGGAACTGATCATGGTTTCCATCCTTGGCTTCCTGTTGCTGAAACTGACCGGTGTGGACCGCGAAGTGATCGACAAGTGGATCTATGCCATCGCCGCACTGGCACTCTTCTCTGGTGTGCTGGGAACGGGTCACCATTACTACTGGATTGGTACCCCTGGTTATTGGCAGTGGATCGGTTCCATCTTCTCCACCCTCGAAGTGGCTCCATTCTTCGCAATGGTTGTGTTCTCCTTCGTCATGGTGTGGAAGGGTCGTCGCGACCATCCGAACAAAGCTGCGGTCCTCTGGGCTCTCGGCTGCGCAACCCTTGCATTCTTCGGTGCTGGTGTCTGGGGCTTCCTGCATACCCTGTCAAGCGTGAACTATCTGACGCATGGCACGCAGGTTACTCCTGCTCACGGTCACTTGGCATTCTTCGGTGCCTATGTGTCCCTGAACCTGGCGATTATCAGTTATGCAATGCCAATCCTTCTGAAGCGTGAGCCTTACAATCAGGTCCTGAACATGATCAGTTTCTGGATGATGACTAGTGGTATGGCATTCATGACATTCGTACTGACCTTTGCCGGCGTTGTTCAAACGCATCTGCAGCGCGTCATGGGCGAATACTTCATGGACGTACAGGATCAGCTCGTATTCTTCTACTGGATGCGTCTTGGTTCTGGTGTGGTTGTTGTTCTTGGTGCCTTGCTGTTCATCTATGCAATGGCTCGTCCTCAGAAAGAGCTCATCGAAGCTGGATCTGAAGAAGCAGCACCTGCTGAATAAGATCAAACTCCTTATCTGGCCCGGTTGTCCGGGCCAGATAACCCAACGAAGCCGGTTTCCGCGACCAGATCGAATGATGAAGGAAACCCAAATCAGGCTTCATTGATGGATTGCCTTTTCTGTCCATCCAGATTGATACCCAAAAAATCCGTCTGAATGATCACAAAAAGCAAGAAACACATCCCCCAATTATTGGAACATCATCATGTCAAATTCGGTCCAAAAACATGAGAATACCCCAATGAACACACTTCCATTCTATGCCGCACAAGGTGATGAAGTGTCCATCTTTGAGGCAGCCTTCAAGAACAAGATGCCTTTGTTGCTGAAAGGTCCAACCGGTTGCGGAAAAACCCGGTTTGTGTCTCACATGGCGGCGAAGCTTGGTCTGCCACTGCATACGGTGTCTTGTCATGATGATCTGTCTGCTGCTGATCTGACTGGTCGTTATCTTCTTCAAGGAGGCGAAACGGTTTGGTCAGATGGGCCACTTACCCGCGCAGTTCGTGAAGGCGGCATCTGCTATCTCGATGAGGTGGTTGAAGCCCGCAAGGACGTGACCGTGGTCATGCATCCGTTGACGGATGATCGCCGTATCCTGCCATTGGAACGTACGGGCGAGTTGCTGGAAGCACCTGATAATTTCATGCTGGTGGTATCCTATAACCCTGGTTATCAGAATGTTCTAAAGACCCTCAAACCATCCACCCGCCAGCGTTTTCTGGCGTTGGAGTTCGACTTTCCAAATCCGCAACTGGAAATGCAGGTCGTAGCGCGTGAATCAGGATTGGATGAAGACCGTGTTTCGCTGTTGGTCCGCTTGGCAGCCAAGCTGCGTGATCTGAAAGGTCAGGACTTGGAAGAGGGGATCTCCACTCGTCTGCTGGTTTACTGCGCAACTCTGATTGCGTCAGGCATGAAGCTGGAAATGGCCGTGAACACTGCCATGATCGAGCCTTTGACCGATGATGAAGATGTCAAGGCGGGTCTGCGTGATCTGGTGCAAATCACCTTGGGCTAATTCTTACTTTAGCCCCAGCTCTGACGGATGAGGGTGAACTCCTGCTCCCATCCGTCTTCGGTCCAAACAATGCTGCCAAACATCGCTGTCTCGATGAGATGAAAATACGCGGATCCTTCATGGATATGCGCCGCTATGATGGCAGATAATAACGGAGTAAGATCATGGGTGAGTCCAATTTTGTCTTTTGGGAACCGGAAGAAACCGTCGGAGCCTATTGGCACGATATGATCTCCAAAGCCGGGGATGCTGATCACTTTCCGGAAGCAGAAGTTACCTTTGAGCAGATGGTTGGCCGCATCAGTTTGCTTTTTCGTGCGCTGGGCGGTGACCAATCGGTCGAACTCAAGGCAGCTAGTGCAGAAAAAAGTAAGCACCGCCTTTCGTGGCTTCGCCGGATGGGCAATGTTTATGAGCAAATCCAGCGACCAGCATATGATGGAACTTCACTCAGTTTGCCGTTAAAGGTGGATGCTTTCCCGGAAAAACATCTGAATGAAGATCTATATAAATGGCTTGCTGTCTTTGCCATCTACTTACCGGAATATCACGAGCCTAACTCTGATCCCCTGAAAGCAGATTTGGAGGCGATAAAGGCTTCCTGGCAACTGACACAACAGATGCTGGAGGATTTTCCTGCTCTGAAAAACCTCTATTGGCAGCTTTGCGCAGTGGTGCTGAAGCAGCGCCCCAGACAAAGCCTGCCGCGCATGGAACAGGCGGTCGAGGAAGCAATCCGTGCCTTGCTGGGTGATGATGAGCCGCCATCCGATGTCGGCCGGGAAATGCTGGGCATGATCAAGGATCCTGGCCGGACCTCAGGTTCATTCCCTGCGCCTAAGGATTACAAGCCACATCGATCTGTTCCTCTTTGGATCGATATTCGCCAATCCCGCTATGTCAAAAGCCGTCCGTCTGATGCACAGGATAGCCAACCGGAAACTGGCGATGGTGAAGATCAAAGAGAGCGCGAAGAGGGGCGACATAAAGCCACGCGTCGTAAGAGCGACAATGCCGATGATAGAAACTCATTGCTGCTCGCGCGCTTCGAAGCCATTCTGAGTTGGACGGAGTTCCTCAATATCAAACGTCATGTTGAGGACGACGACGAAGACAATGCCAAAAAGGCAAAGGATGATATGGAGGAATTGGGGCTAGCGGATATCAAACAAAAGCCCAATACTCTGCTAGCCTTTGATTTGGACATGGCACCAGAAGATATGGAACGTGTCAAATCGTCCGGTAAGGTGTTGTATCCTGAATGGGATTGTAAGACATCAAGCTATATTCCTGATTATTGCTCGGTACTGATTGATGAAAGCGATCAGGAAGAAGCGGAAGCCGATTTCATGAATGATCCTGAAATCTGGCGTCGGGTTAATGCAGTCAAGCGACAATTCGAAGCTTTGCGTCCCAAACGTTCCAAAGTCTATCGACAACTGGATGGCGATGATTTGGACATGGAAGCGGCTATTCGCTCCTGGGTGGATCTGAAAGCCACGGGTGAGAGTTCAGATCGCGTCTTTACCCAATCCCGCACTGTCGCGCGTGATCTGGCTGTTTGTACATTGATGGATGTCTCTCGGTCTACCGAGTCGGTGGTCGAAGGGCGCTCTATCATTGATATTGAGCGAGAGGCTTTGGCGGCTTTGGCCTACGGGTTGGATATGACTGGTGATGATCACGCCATTTATACATTCTCCAGCCTGAACAATGACAAGATTTTCATGCGCCCTTGCAAGACCTTTGAAGAGAAGATGAATGATCAGGTGATCAAACGAATTTCAGCTTTGAAACCGGGTCATTATACTCGCTTGGGGGCTGCGATCCGTCATATGACAAAGGTTTTGGAAGAACGTCAAAGCCAGAAACGGCTGATGCTCGTGATTACTGACGGTAAGCCGAATGATCTCGATCATTATGAAGGTCGTCATGGAATTGAAGACACCCGTAAAGCGGTGCTGGAAGCCCGTCGTGCTGGTCATTCTGTCTTTGGTGTGACGGTCGACAGCAAGGCTCGTGCCTATCTTCCAAGAATTTTCGGACAAAATGGCTATGCCATCATGTCCCATCCATCACGGCTAACCAATGCATTGCCGATGATTTACCGCCATCTGGTGACCTGACAACAGAAGTGGCCAGATAAGAACTGGACAAAACAAATGAACGACACACGCGCTGATGCCGTACCGGTTGAGGGACCGGTTCAAGCATCAAATCCCGGGCGTAAAGTTGCTGCTAAATCTCCGTGGTCGCTGGACAGTTTGCCCGGCGACCCTATGATGTGGATTTTGATCACCAGTGAGATTTTCGTCTTTGGTGGAGCCTTATGGGGCTTTGCCATTTCCGAAATGCTGCATCCTGAAATCTTCAAGGAAGCCAGATCTCATCTTAATGTTCCCATTGCGACCATTAATACCCTTATCCTGCTGACCTCCGGCTTTATAGCAGCAATCGCTGTGCGCTATGCTAAGGCGGGCAATGCAAAGTTGGCGCGCCTGTCCTTGGCTGGAGCAGGGGCCCTGGGTGTGGTCTTCATGATCTTGAAGATCATGGAATATCAGCAGAAGTTCGAGCTGGGAGTAGGACTGGAAACCAATTCCTTCTACACGCTCTATTTCCTCGTTACCGGATTTCATCTGGCCCATGTGGTTTTTGGTCTGATCATTCTGGCCATTGTTGCTATATGGCCAAACGAGGACAATTTGGAAACCGGCACTGCCTTCTGGCACATGGTCGATTTGATCTGGGTGATGATTTTTCCTGTCTTCTACCTGATGGGAGTAGGGTTATGAGTGGACAGAAAAACAACTCCCAATCTGTTGAGATTGCTGATCTTGCCAAAGCCTGGGTGGTCTTGGTGGGCTTCACTCTTGTGGGCTACGCCTTGAGTTTTCTGGAAGGCGATATCCTCTCCAAAGCAGGGCCATTGATCATTGCAGCTTTGATATTGCTGAAATCCCGGATCATCTTGAGGCAATATCTTGGGCTCACCTCCAGCCCGGCTTGGTACTCCATGCTCTCCAGCACAATTTTTGTGATCATGATCGTCTGTGCCAGCATCCTGATTTTTGTTTAGGCAGTGTGGACGGATTTGATCAAGAAGAACATTGCTGCATACCAAATGATTGATCTGTAACTCTGTTGGGTCTTTTCGCATCTGAGTGCAACGCGCTTGAAACGTTCGAGTTTACCAAATATCCGCTCAATACGGACTCTCGCCTAATAAAAACTGTAACAGGCCCGCGTTTGCAGTGCATGTTGATGACTATTGGCATTACCGGAATAGCTATTGTCACCAAGAGCGGCTCTGGGCCTGATATTGAGGTCAATACTCCGAGGAATTGAAAAATGAGATCTGTCCCTTTTCTACTCATCGGTCAGTTCAAGGGCAAGCAAATGGTGTAGTGAGCTCCTTTTCGTTAGATTTTCCAGTATTCTCACAATGATGGGCTGGTTTCGCTATCGGGATTATGAACCTATAAATAGTGAATCGCTTTGAGGAAAACGCTTCTACTCTGGGAAATAAAATTGCAATCGTGTGAGGGTCGGTCCATGTTGTTAGTCAACGAGCAGATCGGGTTGAAATTCAAATGCAACCCTGGCCAAGTTCTGAAAGCCACTTTCTCTTGTTTTGTGCGTCGATCATCCGAAATGGCATGCCTTCGAGTGGTCGATCGACTTCTTGGCAAACAACGAGCACGTCGTGAGTATTTCACAGGCTCTACTGATGAACGCATTGATCCACTTGGGGTACAATCAGTACTTTAAATACATGTTCTGGATAGATGATTTAGAAACTTTACGTAACGCCATTCCTTTTCAAGGGAACAATAAAACTCCAAATGTCATTTAAGCAAGCACAGGATATAGGGTGAGTAAATAGAGTGACTTGGCAAAAGACAGCTGAAAAATTGAAGCGCGCATACAAGCGTAGCATTTTGCGCGACGAATTTCTTTTGGCCCATAAGGCCTGGAAAAAAGCCAAAGGTGACAACACACTACGGCTTGATTATCCTCTCAATCAAAGCAGTGTTGTTTTTGATGTCGGCGGTTATCACGGTGATTTTGCCGCTCAGATACAGGACAAATTTGGATGTAAGGTTTTCATTTTTGAACCATCGCAGGCTTTCTTCACTCGTTGCCAAGACCGCTTTGCGGACAACACAATGGTTCACATCTTTCCCTATGGTCTTGCAGACACAACACAAGATGTTTTGCTGAGCAATGACGATGATGGATCCAGCGTTTTTCTTGAACAGGGAGAAGGGTCTGAAAAAATCTCACTTCATGATGTAACTGATGTGCTTGAAGAGCTCTCCGTTAACACGATTGATCTTATGAAAATCAATATCGAAGGTGGTGAGTTTCCCCTTTTACAGAAGTTGATTGAATCAGGCTGGATTAGCCGCATCCGTCATTGTCAGATTCAGTTTCACAATTTTGTCCCAAATGCGTGGGCAATGCGCCAAACAATCCGTGCAGAGCTTGCAAAGACACATGACGAAAACTGGAACTATCCCTTCATCTGGGAAAGCTGGTCGCTTCGTGATAGCTTAAGTGATGAGTAATCGTTCTTAGACCTCAGGGAGTTCAAGATCAAGAAAGTGTAGAGATACAATCATCAAATATGGTTTACCTTCTTGTAGCAGATTGGTTTCAGGCATTTTCGGTGAAACAGCTCAATGATCTTCAATCATATGACTAGATATAGCCAACTCTCCAAATCAGTTGGCTATCTATTAATCACACAATAAAAATTTAGGAAAATATCTAATCCGATACATGTGACCCAATTCGTCTACGCTGCCTAAAAAGTCAACAATGCAACGGTGTCATTCTTTGGCCTGTTCGGCGAGTTTGGCTTTGGCTGCTTCAATCGCGGCAACAATACCATCTGCCAATGGCAGGGTAGCTGCAAAAGCGTGCGCCTCTGTGCTCATCTTGGGTAGTGTTTTGGCGATGATATTGACCACCTTTTCGCTCTCATGACTTTTGGCAAAGTCTTCAGCGTAATATTGCAAGAAGACCAGACAGGCGAGGTCTTCGACAGCTTGGGTGCGATCATCACGCTTCAGATTTTTCTTCAGCAGGATATTGGAGACGATCTCGCACTCTTCAGCGCCATAGCTCTGAGCCGCCATAATTTCGCTGACACGTTTGGCATGATGCTTCTTGAGGGCATTGCGCCAGCGGTGATAGCCAGGGCGATCGCGAGGATAGTCATCGCGTGGAATGATCCAGCGTTCGATATGCTGACCACGCGCCGCGATCTGGACCAGTTCGTCTGCATCGGGTGCAAAAGAGCTGCACATTTCGCTCATACGCAGGCCATAGATAAGCTCAACCGGGATCGCAGCCATGCCTTCGCCACCAACTGGAGTGGAACGTGGATCAACGGCGTTGGCTTCATCAATGGCATCAAAGACCGCTTCTTGTCTTGTAGAGCTCGACATAAGATAACGTTCCTTGTCTTAGCGTTTTTGCTGCATGACGACAGCACGTTCCTGATCGACCAGATCCTGCAGAACTGCCAGGTTTTCAATCTGAGCAGTGTTTTGCTTGACCATAACGCCGTAGGAACGGAGCTTTTGGAAGGCGCGAGACAGGCTTTCCGGTTTGATACCCAGGCGGCCGGCAATCAAGGCTTTGTCGTAAGGCAGCATCAAGGTGCAGGCACCATCTTCCAGATTGGTGAGAGAAAGTAGGAACTCGGCGACGCGTTGCGCGCCAGTATGCGCTTTCAACGCCTCAATCTGCTTGATCAATTCATGCAAATGCATGGAAGTTGAGGCCAGCATGGCAAGGCCGACTTCGGGATTGCTGGCAATGGTTTGATAAAGCTGACGAGCAGGGATCCGCAGGAAACGACCGTCCGTCACCGCCTCACAGGTGGCGGGAAATCTGCCATTGGTAAAGGCGGCTGCTTCAGCAAAGGACTGACCGCGGGTAAAAACGCCAACGACTGCTTCTTCCCCGGCCTGAGTGATGCGATAAACCTTCGCCCATCCTTCAAGCACAACATAGAATGCATCAGCTTCGTCACCTTGTAAAAACAAGGTCTCGCCACGGGAGTAGGTTTTGGTTACAGCAGTAGCGAGTAGGGTTTTCATGGCGTCATCGTTCAACCCCTGGAAAATAGGGGCCATACGAAGGGCTTGAACTTCTTCGTCGTCAAAGAGACTATGCATGTTTTGATCCCAAGATATGCCGGCAGCCTGTTTTGGGGACGGTGGTATTCTTCTGCACTTGCATCTTAATTGATTTTGGTCAAATCAGATTAAAATGTACGCATTTCCCCAGATAAACTATTTTTTTAGGTCTTTCAAAAGCTTGTTCTGATCTTGAAAAACAAGGCTTCTGTGTTGCGATGACGTTATCCAAGCAAGATCGTCTTTACAATCCCAATTCGCGATGCCCTTGATATTTTAGACGGCGATTTTCTTCAAATCCATATCAGGATTTGCAATTGCATCCGGACTTGGCGTCTGGCCTTTTTCCAACCAGCGTTTACCCATCATATAGGCACGAGGGTCATTGATGGATTCAACGCAGATCAGACCGCCTTTTCGATAATACCAGTGGGAACAGGAACGGTCACCCTTGCCGGGGCGCCGGATTATCGTATCATATCCATCAAACAATCCGGCAATCTGTAATTTTATATCATACTGGTCGGACCAAAACCATGGGTTGGGGCGATAGGCCTCACTGCCACCCATGATCGTCTTGGCAACAATCATGGCTTGATCGATTGCATTCTGCACACTTTCCAATCGAATGCGGTGACCCTGGTAAGGTAGAAGACAACAGTCACCAGCGGCAAAAACATTATCATCACTGGTACGGCCAAATTCATTCACGATGATGCCATCATCGATATTCAAACCTGCCTTCCGCGCAAGTTCTATATTGGCATTTCCACCAATGCCAACGATGATCAAATCGCAGATAATAGTTCGACTATCGCCAAGAAATGCCTTGATGGCATTGTCTTCTTGTTCCAATTGCTCCAATCCGACACCAAGTCTAAGATCAACGCCTTGGTCTTTATGGAGCCAGGCGAAATAATCCGAAGTTTGAGGACTGGTGACACGAGCAAGAAGACGCTCCTGCAATTCGACCAGAGTAACCTCCAAACCCATTTGTCGGGCAACTGCCGCAGCTTCCAGCCCTATATAACCACCACCAAGCACCAATAGCCGTGCACCGGCTTTGAAATGTGGTTGCATGCGATCAATATCAGCAAGAGTACGGATGGTGAAAACTCGATCTGGGTCAACATCCTTCGTCATATGGTCTGGTAAAGTACGAGCCTGTGACCCTGTGGTCAGGATAAGGCGATCATAGCCAAGATGTACACCGTCGTTAAACGTCACCTTTTTACCAACTCGATCAATGGATTGAACTTCTTTTCCCAAGTGCAAGGATATATTCTGATCCGAAAAAAAAGTGTCATCCCGGAAAGAGAGGCGTTCTGCACTCATTTCCCCCAACAGATATTTTTTGGACAGCGGAGGACGCTGGTATGGTAAGTGCTTTTCGTTGCCAATAAGATCTATCTGCCCATCGAAGCCTTCTTTGCGAAGAGTTGAAGCGGCGGAAAATCCGGCTTGTCCAGCGCCAATGATTACGATGCGGTCCATCTGCTGTACCTCTCGAACGATCCTAAGAAAATGACTTCTCCGCATGGAGTTTTGAATATTGGATGTTTGATCCCGCCAGACTGTCTTATAGGCAAGTATATGATCAAGGGCAAAAGGTTTTGAAACATCAATAAACATCAATAGCGAGATGAATTATTTTCTCGAATGCGGAAACAGGAGCGAGTTCATATTTCGCCAGGGGTAATCTTCACCAGAGGCAATCGCTCAAAAAAAGCCCACACGGCAGGGCCATGCGGGCTATGAAGTTACAGATCAATCTGAACAGCTTGACCGGGTCCAGCTATCCAGCAAGGTATAAGTCGATTTATATGCACCCCCGCAATCTAAACCGACAGCAGATTGTCCTTGGATATATTGAGGGTCATTTGGGTTGTATTTCAACTCTTTTCACGCAGAGGGTTTCCGTTACCCCCAGCTTTCCGACTTGCGTACCTCAAAGCATGGCATTGCCTTCCGTAACCTATTCTGTATGATGAAGAAAATAGATATAATAACAAAAAGTTAGAGTTGGAAATTGAAGCTTGTCTACTATCGTTGCAGAGAGTATTCGGGCAATAAACTGGCATTTGAGTCCTTATGAATTTTCAAAAACGATTGCCCACGGATGTTGTTCAGGAACATCTCGATATTTTCCTCAAAGCTCCCAATTCGATCTATATGGGACATATTGCCAGTGCAAGCGTACTTATTTACATCGCAGCACAAAATAACTCGGTACCAGTCTGGTTTCTCTGGGGATGGGCTGTCGCCCAGATTGTTGGCTATCCAATTTTGATGGAAATTTGGTCTCGCTGCTGCAAGAAAGCGGATCGTAGCGCACCGGATAATCACCGCTGGATTGATTACATGGACCTTCTGTGTGTTTTTGTAGGAACCACTTGGGGAATAATGTTCTTTATCAGTCTGAATGAGGAAAATGCGGCGCATTTTGCCATTCAATTGTCGATTGCAGCTGGTGCATCATCGGCAGCGGTTCGGTCTCTTGCAACTTTTCCTCGTTCTTTTATCGTGTATTCAGTGCCCATGTTGGGCTTGCTTGTTTTGCGCCTATTGCTGATGGGTGGAGAATTCGTGCTCCTTGGTGGATTGGTGGCGATTTTCTTGTTCATGCTTCTCGTATCGGGTGAGGGCGTGATGGAAGCGGTCTCACGCTATATTGCCATCAAGAATGAGAACCTTGATCTGGCAGATCGCTTTAAAAAAGCAGCAGATGATGCAGACCACGCGAACCGAGAGAAAACGCGGTTGTTGGCTGCTGCCAGTCATGATTTGCGACAACCAATCCACGCCATTGGTCTCTATATGGAGACTTTACCGATTGCCAAAATGGATGGGCATAGCCGTCAAACGTTGGAGCGAATTCGTAATTCCCTGCAAACTCTGACGAAATTGTTCAATTCTCTTCTTGATGTCAGCTTGCTGGACGCTGGAAAAGTGAAAGTCAGAACCTCGCATTTCAATCTCAAGCCAATGTTGAATTCTATCCTGGATGATTATGAGCCGTTGGCGGAAATTGCACATGCCACGCTCCTTCTGGAATGCGATGATGCAGGAGTGGAAGCCGACCCGGTGCTTTTACGCCGAATGGTGCAGAATTTACTGTCCAATGCTATTCGCTATTCCAATGGGGGAACAGTGAGGCTGTTGGCAAAAGGAAAGGAAGGCGATTCGCTATCCATTGTCGTCTCAGATCAGGGACCAGGCATTCCAAAGGAGCACCAAGCTGTTATCTTTGAAGAATTTTCGCAGCTTGCAAAACAAAAGGATCCATTGGCGGATCATAAGCAAGATGAAATGGGGCAGGACAAGGGATTGGGCCTGGGGTTGGCCATTGTAAGGCGTTTGGCAGATCTGCAATCCTTGACCATATCAATTCAGTCCAGTGACAAAGGCACCAGTCTTGCGATTGAAGGGTTGAAGCAGGTGGCCATACCCAGAAAAGAGGTAACCCAACAGAACCCAATGGCCCGCATTGACGCCTTGTTTGCGAGGAAACATATTTTGGTGGCTGATGACGATCCGGCAACGTTGGAAGCAACAGCAAACTTACTGCGTACATGGGGATGCAAGGTCAGCCTTGCCAGTGGGCTTGATGAGATCGTTCCTATGACGCAATGTCCGGATCTGCTCATCAGCGATTTTAGCTTCGAAGGTCAATGTACCGGTCTGGATATCATTGAAAAAGCACGTCAGATTTTCGAACCGGCATTGCCTGCGATGATCGTATCCGGAGATTCGTCAGCTCAGGTGCAGAAATTGGTCGAGAATGCTGGATTGTTACTGGTTTATAAACCTGTGCAGCCCGTACAATTGCGCTCTGCTCTGCTTGAAGCCTTCATGTCGTCTCAGGGCGAAGATGAAGATGCTGCCGATCGAGTGAAGCAGACAGCCTGACCCGCCAAGGACGCAAACTGATATTTTTCGGCGATCGATCGCTTGCCTGATCACGACAATATGCTAGATCATCCTCTCGGAGAAAAATGGCAGAGCAAAGACTGCCTGACAAATATGAGAAGTGACCGGGATGAGTGAATATTGCGAAACCATCGTGATTGGAGCTGGTGTCGTTGGCCTTGCCGTTGCAAGAAAACTGAGCCAACAAGGGCATGAAGTCATCATCATTGAAGGTGAGGACCAGATTGGTTCGCAAACCTCCTCGCGCAACTCCGAAGTCATTCATGCAGGCATCTATTATCCAAAGAACTCTCTGAAAGCGCAGCTATGTGTGCAAGGACGTGATCTGCTCTATGCTTATTGCGAGAGTCACAATATTGCCCATTCCAGAATAGGAAAACTGATCGTTGCCACCTCGATGAATCAGATGACACACTTGCATGGTATCAAGGTACGCGCAGAAGCCAATGGTGTGATGGACTTGGCATTCCTCTCCAAGGTCGAAGCTGAGCAAATGGAACCTTCCTTGCATAGTCGTGGCGCGCTCTTCTCACCATCAACCGGTATCATCAACAGCCATTCTCTCATGTTGGCCTTGCAAGGAGATGCAGAAAACAATGGCGCTATGCTTTCGCTCAACACACCGGTGATGAGCATGGAGAGATGTGATGACGGTTTTTCGGTGGCAACAGGTGGCACAAGCCCATTTACCTTGCGTTCCAGGAATTTGATCAATGCAGCAGGTCACGGTTCCATCAGTTTGGCAAAAACCATGATCAGTCAGCAAAGTCATGAAACAGATCGAAGCCTGGCTGCATTGCCTCGGGCCTATATTGCCAAGGGAAGCTACTTTCAATTGGCCGCACGTGCTCCCTTTCGTCACCTGATCTATCCGGTTCCTGAACCTGGCGGCCTTGGCGTGCATCTGACATTGGATCTGGCGGGACAAGCCAAATTTGGTCCGGATGTGGAATGGGTGGCTCAGATGGACAGTCAGGTGGGCGAGGAACGTTCTGAAAAATTCTATTCCGCCATTCGTAAATACTGGCCTGATCTGCAGGATGGTTCACTGTTGCCGGACTATGCAGGTTTTCGTCCTAAAATTTCCGGGCCTGGCGAAGAAGCTGCAGATTTTGCTATCCATGGAAAACAGCACCATGGAATGCAAGGATATATTGGCCTTTATGGCATTGAATCTCCAGGACTTACATCTTGTCTGGCAATCGCTGACTATGTTGCCGCCATGCTGGAAAGAGACCAGGATTTTTGATTTTTCAGAGCATATTCCCAGAAAAGGCAATTTTCGGATAAGAATAGCTTGGAAGCAAAGGCTTTGATGTCAAGAAATACCGTGGCTGGCAGCGATTGCAGATGCGGCTGCGCGGTTTGAAACACCTAGATTTTTCATCAGTGCAGACACATGGCTGCGAACAGTGAAAGGCGAAAGATCAAGTTCCCGCGCAATTTCCTTATTGGAAAGGCCGCGGCGCAGGAATTTCAGTATCTCAATCTGACGTGGTGTCAGATCGTCCAGGGAGATATGAGCACTGGTGACTGTTTCATGGCCGATATAGGTCTGCGAGAAGCAGACTTCGATCTGACCCTGCATGACATTGCCAATTGCTTTGACCACGTCATGAGAAGGAACAGCCTTGGAGATGAAGCCGTTCAGACCCAGAGCCATGATATGTTCGATCTCCATTGGATCATTGATCATGGATACGGCAATGATCGGACAGAGAGCAAACCGTCTTCTAATAAGCTTCAGGTCGTGAATATAATCAAAGCCGGGAAAGACCAGATCGGAGATAATCAGATCCGGAGCGGGCAATTGATCCAGTTGACGAAACAGGACGGCTTTGTCGCCAGCTTCATCAACACGGGCATCAGGAAACATTTCATACAGGATCTGACAAAGCCCAGAGCGATAGATCGGGTGATCATCTGCAAGTATGATGCGCATTGTTTCTGTCCCCCATCCCAAACAGGCGCTGATTTGCCGATGGGCAGCAGGTGCCTTTCAAGTCCAAAGCTGGCGCAACTGCCAGTAATATCTTGATTTTTCGGGTATCAGGTCACCATTGTCCACTGATACAGGTGTAGCAGTCAATGCAGTCGTTGCATGGATCAGGCTGAAACATGCAGAAAAAATGGAAAAAGAGGATAAAAAAGCTGCATTCGAAGGGAATGCAGCTTTGAAACCTGATGATCATGATCCTACGGTGATCAAGCACAACCTTATGGTTCGACTATCAGGTGTTTATTTCTACTAACCGCTACAATTATTGCCGTCATCACAACATCCGCATTGCTCTGGTTCTTTTACAAAATGGTGATCCAATCCCGTTTCATATTCCATCCCTTCACGGGTGAGTGCAATTGGCGGTACATCGCGTGATCGAACCAGTCCCTTGCGAGCCAATGCGGTCCAGACAGCACGATTGGAGAAACCTGTGGCATCGCGAGCTGCTATCGTGAATTCGCCAATATGAACATGGTCACCATGCGGTTGCGGAATAGAATGAAGTGTAATGGAACCGTCTTTCCCCCAAGCTTCGTCAGGCTGACGACGTGCCAGAATTTGGGTAAGAACAAGTGTCTTGAGTTGCAGGTTGTTCAGTTTCAGCGGATTGGCTTTCATGACAATTCCTTATGGATCAATTTCCTCAGCTTTAGCGGAAATCGCGCTAAAGGAAAAGCGCTCTTGATTGAGGGCGCTTCTCTGAATTATTGGATTACGGTTGCATGTCTAGCTTTTGAGCAGACGCAAGGCATTACTGACAACCAGCAGGGACGTGCCAACATCGGCAACAATAGCCCCCCACATGGTCGCAATCCCGAGCATGGTAAGCGTCACGAATATGACCTTCATGATTAGCGAGAAGATGATATTTTGTTTGATGATGCCCAAAGCTCGGCGAGAATGACCAACCATCCAGGGCAGTTTGGCGATATCATCGCTCATAAGAGCCATGTCGGCCGTCTCAATGGCTGCATCAGATCCAACGGCTCCCATGGCAACGCCAAAGCTGGCACGGGCCATGGCTGGGGCGTCATTGACGCCGTCACCTATCATGGCCACAACTTCATGATCCTTCATAAGAGATTCAATGGCTTGCACTTTTTGCGCAGGCAGCAGATTGGCATAGACCTTGTCGATGCCTACTTCCTTGGCAACAGCTTGGGCGGTCTGCTCATTGTCGCCGGTCAGCATGGCGATTGTTTTGACACCGTGAGAATGGAGTGCTGAGATAACGTCCTTTGCGTCATCACGGATCGCATCCGCCAACGAGATGATGCCCAAAAGGGCTGTATCGCTTCCGACGAGAACCGCAGTCTGTCCCTTGGCTTCCAGCTTGGATAGCATCTCCACCACTGCAGGAGAAATCATATCCTTTTCCTTCGCATAGCGAGGAGAACCCAGCCAGTAGTTGATGCCTTCGATGATCCCGCTCACGCCTCGGCCTGGGTTGGTTTCTGCGTCCAGTGGCTGTGCAAAGGAGATGTTCTCGGATTTGGCCTTGTCCAGAATAGCCAAAGCAAGAGGATGGGAAGAGCGCGCTTCCAAGCTGGCCGCAATTGCCAAAAGTCGGTCATCGTCAATCGGATCAAAGGCAACAATGGAACACACTTCCGGTTCGCCACGGGTCAGAGTGCCTGTCTTGTCCAGTGCGATGGCATCCATTCGGGCCGGTAGTTCAATAAAACCGCCCCCTTTGACCAGCACACCATGCTTGGCTGCTGCGGCCAGTGCAGCAACGATCGCCACGGGAGTGGAGATCACCAAAGCACATGGGCAGGCAATAACCAACAGCACCAAGGCATTGTAGAACCATTCGGACCAAGCACCGCCCAAAATCATGGGAGGGAGAACGAAAACCAAGAGTGCCAGCGCCATGACAATAGGCGTATAGATCTTGGCAAACCTCTCTACCCATTGTTCGACATCTGCACGTTTGGAATGGGCATCCTGAACCATGGTGATGATACGAGACAGGACCGTATCACGTGCCATTTTGGTGGCGCGAACCGTCAAGCTACCATCACCATTGATGGTTCCTGCAAACACCTCATCGCCTTCTTCCTTGGAAACAGGGATGCTCTCCCCAGTGATTGGAGCCTGATTGACCGAGCTACGGCCTGAAAGAACGATGCCATCCAGAGGAATTCGATCTCCACCACGCAAGATAAATTGATCACCGATCAAGATTTTCTCTGCGGCTACAAGCCTCTCACTCCCATCTGTTTCCAATTTGAGTGCTTGTTGTGGTGCGAGACTGAGGAGAGAGGAAATTGCATTGCGCGCTCGTCCTACGCTCCAAGCCTCCAGTGTCAGGGATAGTGCAAAAAGGAACGCGACTGTCGCCGCTTCGAAAAACTCTCCAATGATCATTGCGCCAATAATTGCGACCATCATCAACAAATTCATGTCGGGAGAAAGTCGCCGAATTGAATAGATAGCCTTCGGAGCAACATAGCGGGCACCCAAAATCACGGCAATTACATACAGGCCGAGCTCAAGCGTTGGCATCGGGTTATTTTCATGGCCGGCAAAGAGGTCGAATATGCCGCCTGTATTGCTTTCGAACAAATGAAAGAGCAAGCCGCTAACCCAGGCAAGGGAGCTACCAATTGTGAACAATTTCAAACGGAAGAATTGCAGATCTCGTTCTTTTTTGGCCGCGCCTTCTTCCCATATCGCCCCAGAGAGACCAGTCTTGTTGACAGCATCTATAACGGAGGCATCGGAAATACCCTTGGCGCTTTCCAGAACAATCATACGGCCACTCAACAGATCGAAACCCAGATGTTCCGCACCACCAACAACAGGCCCGACTTCCGACTTCAGCATCGCAACTTCCTCGGAACAGCACATACCGATTATCTGAAAAGAGCGGCCTTTTGGCGTCTGATTTGGATTGAAGGGCACCTGATCACAGGACGAAGTTTCATTTGAACCACAACTATTATTGCTGGCACAACAGCCCGTTTGTGGAGCAGGATCAATCTGCGGTTCGGGCTCACAGCAAGTGCTGGAGCAGCAGGTCGTCGACTCAGTAGAGTTTGTTGGCGCTGGCGTGACCGCTCCCAAAGCTTCTGAAACTGAAGTGGTTTTATTCTCTTGATTGGAACATCCGCAGGAGCTGGGATCAAGGCTCGAACGATCAACCATTGGTCTTCCTTTCCACGGCCTGACTTCAAAGGTCAGGCTATAAAATCATTTGGTTGACAAGATTTGTAAGGCCTATAGCGGCTATAGCTTCAAGGGATAATTTGAAAAAAATACACAACTATATTGATTTTGCCGCTCAACACTCCATCCTATAGGAACTGACAGACCCAAATTCCGGATGAAACCATGCTGACTATCGGAGATCTATCGCGCAGGACTGGCACCAAGGTGCCTACTATTCGCTATTACGAGAAAATTGATCTTCTCGAGGAGCCGGAGCGCAGCGATGGTGGACAGCGTCGCTATGAGGGATCTGCAGTGGAGCGTTTGACCTTCATTCGGCATGCTCGTGATATGGGTTTTGGTCTGGATGCAATCCGCGCTTTGCTCGATTTGACCCGTTATCCGGACGCTTCCTGTGAGACAGCAGATCAATTGGCGATTAAGCAATTGGAATTGGTCAATCAGCATATTGCCCGGCTTGAAGCCCTCAAAAAAGAGCTGGAAAGCATGATTGGTGGCTGCAACCATGCGGATGTGGCCAATTGCCGTATTCTGGAAGTCTTGAACAATCATGATGAATGTCTCGGTGAGCACGCGAAATTGGATAAGTGCCTGGATCACCAAGGGTAATTTTTCTAAAAGCACCTTGTTCTTTTGCCTGCTCATCGACCAGTTGAGAATGGGCAGTGGAATTCATCAACTCCGGCAAAACCGTTATACGAACGCTCTGGTTACTCTGCTGATGTCCAACAAACCCTGCCCCTGTGATCATCCGATTGAAAATACTGGATTGATGGGAGATGTGCATTTCTTTCATTTTGCATGAAATGAATGGCAGATCATCATTTTGATTCATCGTCAGTCTGCGGAACCTGAGGGTGAAGAGTGAGAAGGACGTTCTTTTTTATTGTATGATCATCTGGATATGGCAAAGGCCAGACCGTCGCGATCAAGGGCCCATCAGGGGCAGGCAAGTCTACATTCCTCTTCACATTGACAGAACATGCCGACAACGCGATATACCGACCCAACAGAAGGAAAATCCTGTGGTTGTTATTTTCCCCACGGATTTGTGCACATATGAGTGAAGATGCTTGACGGGTCAAAGCAAAGTGATTAAACGATCCTTCACTACCAAACAGCGTGGTTTTGAGCTCGCTGATCCTGCTGGGGATTAGTTTAATGGTAGAACAGCGGACTCTGACTCCGTCGGTCCTGGTTCGAGTCCAGGATCCCCAGCCATTCTTTCTCTTGCAATTTTGAACATTGAGCATTCCTCAACATGTCCGTTTTGCGCGGCATCTTGTAGGAAGTGTGGGACGATGGCGTGCGAGCAACATTGGTCGCAAAAAGGCGAGAAAGCCATTCTCTTGTCTTGCTCTATTGTGGGGGCCTGATAGACTAAGCGGTGACATTGATATTGAATCACAGGCTGCGCGCCATGTCTTGTCCACATGAAGCAGCGCAGCAGGAGACGCTAAGTGGCAAATGAAGCTGACGACCACCCCAAAGGGGGTCGTACAGCTGTTGAACCTGCGTCTTCTTCCGCTACCAAAGGTAAGGCGGCAGAAGATAGAAGTGAAAGCAGGTCTCCTGTCACAAAAGGCGAGAGGACCGACAAGCGGGGCCCAAATGCGGGTCGCCGGTCTTCTGCGAATCGGCAGGAGCCTGATAGGCTTCACGGAAAATCCGGGTCCAAGGGGTCGGAGACCGGGCAGGCAGAGCAGCCCAAGTCCAAATCACGCCGCCGTAAAGGTAAGCGTAAACGTGGAGTTGTACCCGCAGCTCAGCAAAACAATCCTACTCGCCAGCCAGATAAGGTTGAGCGAGATAGTGGTGTTGGCTTCTCTCTCAAAAACAAATCCGCCTCTGGTGCAAACATTCAAGTAGATCAAGATCGCAAGGATCGTTCTTCGTCTGGCGAACAAGAACGCGGTGAAAGATCTGGTCGTGATACACGCCCAGCTCGTGATCAGAAACGGCATGGTCGCAAAGGCCGCCGCCGTGGTGGATCAGGTGAAGAACAACAGACACAACGGTCATCTCAAACCAGACAAGATCGTTCGGAGCAAGAGAGTGGCGAACGTTCAGGTGAGCAACGCCGCCAGCATGGTGGTGATCATCGTGGCAATCGAGGTTCTCAACCGCGTGGTGCAAGACAGGGGCAATCTACTGGCAACAGAGGCCAGCAACGTCCTGATCGAACGGTTTATGCAGCGCTTGACCTCGGCACCAATAACTGCCGTTTGCTGGTTGCCGAACCTCATGGTCCGTCTTTCCGCGTGGTGGATTCCTTCTCGCGCATTGTGCGCTTGGGCGAAGGACTGTCCCAGACCGGGCGTCTTAGTAATGATGCGCAAGAACGTGCCATTGCAGCCCTCAAGATCTGTAAGTCAAAACTATCCTATCGCCGCGTCAAACGCTTCCGTCTGATTGCAACAGAAGCTTGCCGAAGGGCTTTCAATGGTGGCGCATTCCTGCATCGGGTTTATAAGGAAACAGGCCTGAAGCTGGAAATCGTCAATCGTGAGACAGAAGCACGTCTAGCTGTTGCCGGCTGTGCGTCTCTTGTACATCCGGAAGCGGAAGGGGTTGTTCTGTTTGATATTGGCGGCGGGTCTTCAGAGATTGTCTGGCTGGATCTGGATAAGATCGCCGAAGAAGACAAGCAGCCATTGCCAGGTGAAAAGCGTAATCGCCAGACCCGCCGTGCCATGCGCCGTTTGTCCGAGCGTATGCGCTGTTGGACTTCATTGCAGGTCGGTGTGGTTACGCTATCAGAAAAACATGGTGGACATGTTGTTACCAAAGAGCATTTTGAGGCCATGGTCTCTGAAGTGCGCGAAATGTTGCATGAATTTGAAGAACGTGAAGCGCTGGCACATGCCATTCAGAACAAACATATCCATATGTTAGGGACCTCTGGGACGGTCACCACTCTTGCCGGGGTGCATCTGGGGCTGGAGCGCTATGATCGTAAACAGGTGGATGGAACCTGGCTCAGCGCCCATGAAGTGCGCTCCATGATCAGTCGTGTACTTGATATGGATTTTGAAGAACGGATCGCCAACCCTTGCATTGGACAGGATCGCGCTGATCTTGTACTGGCAGGTTGTGCTATTCTGGAAGCGCTTCATCGTGAATGGCCGTGCCCACAACTGCGTGTGGCAGATCGCGGTTTACGCGAAGGAATCTTGATGGAGATGATGTTGGACGATGGTGTCTGGACACCGCAATCCGGCAAGAAACGCTCCGGAAAGAGCCGCCGTCCTCGTAGGCGTGGGGGCAGAGGCCATCGTGGACAATCGAGCCAGGCCTCAACCTCGCAAGGGCAGAGCAGCAGCTCGGATCAGGACTAGTTTGCGTATCGTTGGATCGACTTCACAATCCAACCTAAAAGATTTGTGCGGCAAGGAGTTGGACCATCCAGGATGAAGTCGATTGACCTGGATAGGTGTAGAGTGTGTTCCCGAAAAGTTGAAGCACTTTTCGGATAAGAACTCGCTTTGGATCAAAGGGTTAAAGCACTACTCACGATTCAGCGATTGTGAGAAGTGCTTTAAGAGTTTGACAGCATGTATGCAGGATCATATATCCGCAAAGACGTTGGTTGAGTGAAGACAGGAACGGGAATTATGGCTAAGGGAAAAAGCGGCGGAGAAGGCCGGGACTCTCAAGGACATCGCGTTGAACGCGTGCGCGTGAAAACCGCGCGCGGCCGCCGGGCTTCCTCAACGCGCTGGCTCCAGCGTCAATTGAATGATCCTTATGTTCAACGTGCCAAAAAAGAAGGATTCCGTTCACGTTCAACCTTCAAATTGATCGAGATGGACGACAAATATCAGTTCCTGAAACCTGGCATGCGCGTGGTCGATCTTGGCTGCGCTCCTGGTGGTTGGTGTGATATCGCTGCTGGCCGGGTTCAATCCAACAGTGACAACCCGCTTGTGGTGGGAATTGATTATCTCGGCATGGACCCGATTGCGGGTGTACATGTCCTGCAAAAGGATTTTTTGGATGACGATGCCCCGCAAGCGTTGATGGACGCTCTTGGAGGTCATCCACCAGATATCGTTCTATCCGACATGGCAGCACCAACAACCGGACATAAGCAAACCGACCACCTGCGTACCGTGCATCTGTTTGAAGTCGCAGCACTTTTTGCCAAGGAAAATTTACGCCCGGGCGGTATTTTTCTGTCCAAGGTCTTCAAGGGAGGAACCGAGCACGACATGCTGGCGGAGCTGAAACGGGATTATCAAAGCATCGCACATATCAAGCCACCGGCAAGCCGCAAGGAAAGCCCGGAAATGTATGTTTTTGCCAAGGGCTTCCGTGGTCGTAAGGAAGACGAGAAATAGGGTGGCTAGCTTAGCCTGATCGGCGAGCTTTGATCGAGTCCTTCATCAAAGAATTTACGTAGTTGCGATGTGATAGCCTGTTGATCCGCAACGCTACAGCGAGTTCTTATCCGATCCGAAAAGTTGAAGCACTTTTCGGATCGGATAAGAACTCGCTTTAAATAGAAGAATTAAAGCACTGCTCGCGATTCAACAATTGTGAGAAGTGCTTTCGTGAACGCAAAGTTGCCATACCAATTCCCAAGGGAGAAACAACTTTTTCTTCTGCCCCTTTGGTGTTCAGACCTGATACCGTGCCCAAAACCTATTTCTAGTCTCAAGGATCGTTTGGCAATGGTTTCCATACCTTCACGTCATGATCAACCTTTGACAGGCCTGTTGGTCGTATCGCTGGAGCAGGCGGTTGCCGCACCGACCTGTAGTGTCAAACTGGCTGATGCCGGAGCCCGCGTCATCAAGATCGAGCGCGAGGAAGGGGATCCCGCCCGAAAATATGATGAAGCAGTGAAGGGAACTAGCGCCTATTTCGCCTGGCTTAATCGTGGCAAGGAAAGTGCAGTTCTGGATATCAAGACTGAACCAGACATGGAGCTGCTCCACAAGATGCTGGAGAGGGCAGATGTGTTTATTCAAAACTTTGCGCCCGGAGCAACCAAGCGTTTGGGCCTTGGCGGCGAAGAGTTAACCGCCAGATATCCAAAATTGATTGTCGTCGATATCTATGGGTATGGTCAGGATAGTGCATATCGGGATATGCGGGCCTACGATATGCTGGTGCAGGCCGAGAGTGGCATCTGCACGGTGACAGGTACGCCAGATGAAGCGGTGAAAGTTGGCGTATCAATTGCTGATATTGGCACCGGCATGGTTGCCCACGCATTGGTGCTGGAAGCCTTGATTGGGCGGGGTATCACCGGAAAAGGCAAGCATATCAAGGTGGCGATGTTTGATTGCATGGCCGATTGGATGTCAGTGCCGTTACTCTATCAAGATTATCTGGATCATGAGACCACAAGAAACGGCCTCTCGCATGCCGTCATCTATCCTTATACCAAGATTGCCTGCAAGGATGGCGATCTGGTGATCGCCATTCAGAATCATTCTGAATGGTTGCGTCTCTGTGAAGGTGTGTTGGAACGTCCAGATCTTCCCACAAATCCTCTGTTTGAAACCAATCCCAGGCGAAGTGAAAATCGCCTCACCTTGGATGAAGAGATCAATCCCATTTTCGCCGGCTGGACGCGGAAGGAAGCAATCGAACGTCTGATCAAGCATAAGATTGCTTGGTCTCGTGTTACAAAACTCGAAGAATTGCCTGGCCATCCTGCTCTGAAGCGCGGTGAATCTATTCTTCCAAATGATAAGGCTTTCTCTTTGCCTTTGCCACCGGGGCGTGAACGGTTGGATTATAAAAAGATCCCAGCCCTTGGGGCGCACACAGAGGCAGTCAGGTTGGAATTCAGCTGATCGATCTGGTCGATCACACTGGCTATCAATGTGAACCGGTTTTGATGATTATATCGCATATCTTCGAGTTCTGTTGTTGTAAAGAACCTGTGTGAATGGGACTTAATACTTGTTCCTTGATTAAAAATGCATAGACTTTAAATAATTGCCCCTCTGCGTTGATTGCGCAGGTTATTGAATGCAGAAATATAAGAACAACAATCAGTTGGAGAAAAGCCAATGTGCTTGCTGCCACGTACCTCTACTATGTCTCGATATATAACGTTCGGTTCTGTCCTGATGCTTGCCGGGTTGCTTTCTGCTTGTGATCAGGGCAGCGATACCCAAGGGAACAGTGAGTTGATGGTGAGACCTGTGAAAGCTTTCACATTGGCTGGAGAAGAGGCGGTAATCCGACGAAATTATCCGGCAACGGTTCTTCCCGCACAGCAAGTGGATTTATCGTTCCGCGTCTCGGGTCAGATTGTTGAATTGCCTATTCGAGCGGCCCAACAAGTCGAAAAAGGCCAGATCGTTGCCAAATTGGATACCCGTGATCTGAAGAACACGATTGCGCAGCTGGAAAGCCAGCTTGAACAGGCGCAAGCCAATTTGGCCGCTATGGCGAGTGGGGCTCGCGCTGAGGATGTTGCAGCTTTGAAAGCAGCACAAGAGGCAGCTCAAGCGAAAACTGATGCGGCAGCTCAACAGGTCGAGAGGTCCAAGACACTGTTTAGCCGTGGTGTGATTACCAAGGCCCAATTGGACAATGATACAACCTCTCTAACCGTCGCCAAGGCTGAGTTGGAAAGTCGCCGACAGGAACTGATCAAAGGGCAGGCAGGTTCCCGTCCGGAAGAAATCAACGCTCAAGAAGCTGGCATCAAGGGATTGCAGGCCCAGATACAGGCGGCACAAAACAACCTGGCAGATGCAACGCTACGTACTCCCTTTGCCGGCGTGATTGCCAAACGTCAGGTCGACAATTTCGTTAATGTGCAGGCGAAAGAATCCATCGCTATTTTGCAAAAACTGGATCGTCTTGATCTGGTTCTGGACATTCCTGCAACCGATGTTGCTCGCTTCTCCAACAAGAAAAACCCGGATGTAAAAGCAACCCTGGATGCGTTACCAGATCAGGCATTCGATGTGAAGTTGGTTGACTTCTCCACTCAGGCCGATGCCGCAACCCAAACCTTCCGTGCTCGCGTTTCCATAGCGCCGCCAGATGACATCACGATCCTTCCTGGTATGACGGGAAGGATCTGGGTGGTCGAAAAATTGAAAGGGCAATCTGTACTTTCCATCCCGGTAACAGGGCTGGCATCCGAGCCAGACGGCAGTGCCTTCGTTTGGGTTATTGGGCAAGATAAAAAAGTTAGCAAACGGTCTGTAAAAGCTGGTCAGATCACTGGCGCAGATGTTGCAATCCTCGAAGGTTTGAAAGCTGGTGAAATGATTGCCAGTGCTGGCATCTCGGCTCTGCAAGCTGGCCAGATGGTCAACCCCGTCACCGTGATCGGGGAATGACATCATGGATCTCGCTAAGTTTGCTATTGAGAAGAGACTTGTCAGCGCTTTGCTGACATTGGTCATTCTCCTTCTGGGCTATGTTTCCTATACATCCTTGCCGCGTTTTGAAGATCCCGAGTTCATTATTCGCTCGGCACAGGTCATCACACCTTATTCAGGCGCTTCGGCCGAGGAAGTCTCGGAAGAAGTCACAGACGTAATCGAGACAGCAATACAGCAGCTTGCTGGCATCAAAAAGGTAACTTCAACTTCATCCGCTGGTCTGTCGAAGGTTACGGTTGAATTCACCATTGCAGCTGCGAAAACCCGCGATATTCTGGCGCAGAAATTCACTCAGCTTCGAGCCAAGATTTCTGATACCGAGCGCCAACTGCCTCCCAATGCAGGCACGCCTCAAGTCTATGACGATTATGGCGATGTCTATGCTCAATATTATGCCGTGACAGGTGACGGATATTCCCTATCGGAAATCCATCATTATCTGGATACGCTCCAACGTGAGTTGGTATTGGTTAAAGGGGTATCCAAGGTCATTCAGATTGGAGTGCCACAAGAAATTATCTATGTGAACTATCAGCCATCCCGTCTGATCCAGCTTGGACTTTCAGCGAGCCAAATTGCACAAGTGCTCGAAGGGCAAAATCTTGTCGTATCCGGCGGTAGTGTGAAAGCAGGCAATTTGCGCGTGGTGTTCCGCCCAGGTGCTGCAGTGTCCTCGCTTCAGTCTCTGGAGGAACTGGTGATCTCCGATCCCAAAGGCGGCCGTTCTTTCCGCCTGAAAGATATCGCGACGGTTACCCGAGGTATCAAGGATCCCATCAGCAAACGTCTTTATCGCGATGGGAAGCCAGCCATTGGTTTGGCAATCTCCAACGTGCTCGGTGGCAATGTTGTAGAAATGGGCGATGCGGTCAGAGCCCGGATCAAGGAGCTGGAAAGCTTGCGCCCGGTTGGTATTGATATCATTCCGGTCTCAGAGCAGAGCGAAAGTGTACGGATCTCCGTCAACGACTTTGTGCTTAACGTCGTGATGGCCCTTGGTATTGTGGTCGGTACCTTGCTTCTCTTTATGGGCATTCGTTCCGGTCTGCTCATGGGGGGTATTCTACTTGTGACCGTTGCAGGTACTTTGCTTGGCATGAACCTCTATGGCCTTGATATGCAGCGTATCTCACTTGGCGCGTTGATCATTGCGCTTGGTATGCTGGTCGATAATGCCATTGTCGTGGTGGAAGGCACCTTGGTGCGCATTCATAAGGGGGAGAGCCCGGCCAGTGCTGCGGTAGCGGTTGTCAATCAAACCAAGTGGCCTTTGCTTGGTGGAACCGTGGTTGGATTTTTGGCATTCTCACCTATTGGCTTCTCGCCAGATGGAACCGGGGAATATGCCGGGTCTCTCTTCTGGACCATCTCCATTGCGCTGCTCTTCAGCTGGCTGATCGCAATCTGGCTGACGCCTTATTATTGCACGGTGATGCTAAAGGGTGAAAAAGCTTCAAAGAATGCAGAAGGAGAGCAGGAAGGCGCGTTTCTCGCCGCATATCGGAAGCTTCTGACATTTGCACTGCACTATCGCTATGTCACCATCATCTTGGCATTTGGACTGCTCGGCTTATCCTTTGCTGCAACTCCCTATATGAAGCAAGGTTTCTTCCCGTCATCGACACGAGCACAATTCGTTGTCGATTACTTCCTTCCGGAAGGGACTGACATCGAGCAAACTCAAAACGACACGGCAAAAATCGCTGAGCATATTCGAGGGCTTCCCGGTGTTACCGGAACCAACCGCATGGCTGGGGGTGGTCATCCGCGCTTCATGTTGATCTATGATGCTGGCAGCGACAACAATGCGTATGGGCAGATCTTGGTGGATGTAAAAGGGTATGAAGATATCGATCCACTTCTCACCTCGGTGAGGGAATATATCGAAGCCAACTTCCCGGCAGCTTTCACCAAGGTTTGGAAATTCAAACTGGGCCCAGGTGGCGGCAGTGCAATTGAAGCCAAATTTACCGGTCAGGATTCTGTTGTCTTGCGTGAATTGTCAGAGCAAGCAAAGAGGATCTATGCCGAGGCTGGTGCCGTTGCAGTTAAGGATGATTGGCGTGAAATGGTCAAGGTGATCCGCCCTCGCATCCGCGAGGAGAATATGCGCCGTCTTGGCCTAACCCAGGGTGATATCACCAAGGCGATTGCTGCCCATTTCTCTGGTACTGCCATTGGCGTTTATCGCGAAGGGGATGAGTTGCAACAGATCCTGTTCCGTCCGGATGAAGCGGATAGAAAAGGTGCGGAAACATTGCAAACCATCCAGATTTTCAACTCTGGTACGGGCAAATATATCCCGATCACACAAGTGGTCGAGAGTTTCGATACCGAATTGGAAAATGCCCAGCTCTTGCGAGAAAATCGCGCCCTGGCGATCAAGGCGCAAGCTGATCCGGCACCAGGCGATAATGCGACGGACTTGTTTGCTCGTGTAAAAGGCAAGGTGGAAGCTATTGACTTGCCTGTTGGCTACAATCTGAAATGGGGTGGTGAGTCTGGTGATAGTGCCGAAGCCAATGCTGGTCTTGCCTCCACCATGCCGCTCGGGTTCGGTGCCATGGTTTTGGTGGTCTTCCTGCTCTTCAACGCCGTTCGCCAGCCAGTCATCATATGGTTGACAGTGCCGTTAATTGGTGTCGGTATCATCTGGGGATTAATTGTCACCGGAACCGCTTTGGAATTCATGGGCATTCTGGCCGTACTCAGCCTCACTGGCATGCTGATCAAGAATGCCATTGTTCTGATCGATCAGACGGACTTGGAAATTTCAGAAGGCAAACCACGCTTGAGTGCTGTGATCGACTCTTCTGTCAGTCGTGTGCGCCCGGTGAGCCTTGGAGTTTTGACAACTGTCCTTGGTGTTGTGCCGCTTTTGTGGGATCCATTCTTCAAAAGTCTTGCGGTGGTCATCATCTTCGGCCTGTCATTTGCAACGCTTCTGACACTGATTGTTGTCCCAACACTTTATTCGGTCTTCTTCCGAGTGAAAGGTGACGAGACAGTGAAAGAAGGCTAGCTGACAAATCAGATACCAGAGAAAAAGGCGGGAAATTTCCCGCCTTTTTGCTGTTTGCTCTTAATGAAAGAGTACCAGACGTGAGCTCATGATCGCAAAGAGACAAAGCGCGACGAAGGCCCCAAAGCCCGTCAATGACCAGACAAGACAGCGCTGGATGGTTGCTGGCAAGACTGGCGTCAGGCTGGATGATGTCAGAGCCCCTATCGGCAGGGACAAAACACCTGATGCCATTCCGAAGGATGTTCCAAGGAACAATGTCAGATAGAGCCCATAGCCAATATAATGATATTCTGCTTTCAGGATACAGAAGGGACAATGGTGATATGGCTGCGCATAGATGTATGGTGCAACCACCGAGATGATTGCGATGATCGAGCCGATAAAAAATAGCAGCGATAACGGTCCATAGAGAAGACCAAGTTGGGGCTGCTTCCAGACGACCAATCCAACCATCATCAGAAATGCAAAGCCTCCAAACAAGACTACGAGGGATGAGGTTGGAGAGAGCGAAGAAAGTGCTGCCTCTACACCAGATGTTTCAGGTGTGAACAGGCGCGAGCAGCAAGAGGTGATGACGTTGGGATCCAGCTCGTAAAAATAGGCGAACTGAAGTCCACCTGCGATCAGCAGAACTGGAGCAAGGCCAATCAGAACACCATACTTGAACCGGGTGAGCGGATAATCCCGTCCTTTGCTGTCGATATGATTGAGGATCAACCAGACAGAGGCACCGAAGAATCCGACAAGCTTGAAGAGAAGGGCAGGGAAGCCAAACTCGTTCATGTTCAACGTGCCAACCGCACACATGGCCCCGACGAACAGAACCGCCATTTGGTCTGCATTATAGACAAACAGCAAGAGGCCACCCAATTCCAATATCATGACAAAACGCAGAGCCGTGGAAACCAGATAGGTCTTGCGCTCCATCCTGATTTGATTGGAATGACCGCTGGATACATCCCAATTGCGTAGAACACTCCAGGCAAACCACGCTGCCCATACAAGTGTAAGGCTGGAGAGAAGAGAGGCCAGGAGCAGCGCAAGGATGGTGCTTTGAAAGATCATGCTATCACCTCATGCCAAGGATGTTCATGAGCAGCCTCATTGATCTGATCCTCTTCGATGCCGCCATCTTTCATGGAAATGACCCGATCCACAATTTCCGCTTGCCAGATCCGTGGATCATGACTGGTCATGATAATGGTCTTTCCTGCTTCACGCAGCTGTCCAATGATCTGCAAAAATTGCTCAGAAAGAGCCGTGTCCAGGTTGGCGGTTGGCTCATCGGCGATGACGATGGAGGGATCATTGATGAGTGCGCGTGCAATGGCCACGCGTTGAGATTCTCCACCTGATAGGGCTTCGACAGACATGTCTGCCTTGGAACCCAGTTCGAGCAGAGATAGGAGTTCTTTTCCGCGCACTATCAATGCTCCATGATCCCCGCCTGAGGGATAGGCAGGAACCATGACATTCTCAAGCACGCTGAGGCCGCGAATAAGATTGAACCGCTGGAAGATAAAACCAAAGGTGCGGCGCCGTATTTCGCTCATATAGGCTTCAGGCAGATTGGAGATCACTTCTCCATTCAGCATGATACGACCGGAGGTGGGCCGTGAGAGGCAGCCAATCAAGCTGAGGAGAGTGGTTTTGCCCGACCCGGAAGGGCCTTTCAAGACACTGGTCTGGTTGAGGTCAAGGGTAATGGTCACGTCACGCACGGCGTTGACTTGATTGCTTTGACCCTGATTGTAAATCTTATGAATATCATAGAGTTCGATCATCTCATCACCTGCTCGGGGTCGGTAATGGCCGCACGCCAGATGGGAACGATGGTGGCGGCGGTAAAAGGCACAACGGTGAAGAAAGCCAGCGTGGCGAGTTGAAGGCCATCAAGATGAGGTTGCAGCGAGAAATCTGGATAGAGAACCGCCCATCCTTGCAACACGGGTTGCAACAACCCGGCATCGAAGAAAAAGACATGGCCATAGGCCATGATGACGCCGGTGATGAAGGAAAAGAGCGAGACCATAGCCCCTTCCCAGAATTTCATGCCCAGAATATCTGAAGTGTCCCACCCTACAGCTTTCAGAATGCCAATCTCTCGTCTTTCTTCCCCGGAAAGACCAGAGGCTTTGTCAAAGACGAATATGGCAAAGGCCAAGAGTGAGGTGCCGAGCAGGGCAAGCATGATGCCTTCGCGCCAGGAGAAGATGCTTTCATAAGTGCGTAGAATATCGGCCTTGGTGATGAAGCGTGCATCATGGAGCCTATAGGCTGCTTTACCGACAACGGTTTCCACCTCACGGCTGTTGCGCACTTCCAACGTCAGATCGGTATAGACATCATCCGCAAGCACAAAGAAGCGCCGAAAGTCTGACTCGGATATCAACACCAGATCGGAGCTGACCAGTGCGGTCGAGCGAGGAAGAATCTTTTTGATACGAAATTTGAAGATCTTGCCGGTCGGTGAGGAGAGAAAGAGCGAGCCACCCTCGCGAACACCACGCATACGGGCAACGCCTTCGCCGATGATCGTTTCGCCCTGCACCACCTTGTGGGATTTGGCACCTTTGGTCGGCACCATCAAGGTATAATTGGCAAAGCTGGAGCGATCAAAAAAGTAGCCCCAGAGGCGACCTTGCGCATTGCGAACACCACGGATTTTACCAATGGCATCCAGATAGGACAGTGGGACCAGATCGTGACGTCCCATGACCATACGCTGCACTGTGATTTCCGGAGCGCCACGCATCATGTCCGAGGCCTCACGTCGAATGGCATGGCTGAAGAACATCACCGACGCCAGCACAAACACCACAAGGCTGTAGACGGTGAACAATGTCAGGTTACGCCCGCTGCGACGCTGTAGCGATGAAAGTGTGAAATCGATGAGATATCTTTGTCGATTGAACCATTGCATGGCGTTACTCCTTCACCGGCTCATTGGCAAAGTTGCCACCAGGACCAAAGCTTGGAGGCGGGGCGATGAGTGAGCCGGAAGGGAAATGATCAAGACCAACAGGATGATCTTGAAAGGCAGTATGGAGATCGGCCTGAGTGGGATGGCGGGTATAGCGAGCCTCGGTAAAAAGGGCGAGGTCGGTCAATCCCAATTGATGAACCAGGCTTTTGGCGATGCTATGTGTGGGCGTTGTGCTGGTGTCATATCGCAAGGAATTGAGCATCATGGCAAAAATGACCAACAACCCGATGCCGAGAAGAGAGAGGGCCAGATTGGATTTTCGAAGTGTCATTTGACCAGAAACTCCCCTTTGTCCAATGCGAGGAGAAGGTCCATTGTGATCTCACTAAAGGTGAGAGTACGCCGCCCGAGATGATCCTTGGTGAACTCCTTGGCGTCATATTCATCCGGGTGAGGAATCAGATCATGCCCCATGGGCCCAAGGACGTCCGATCCAATCACATAGAGTGCTTTGGTGGCATCAATCCGCTCGGTGGCGTAATAATCGGTGACACCAACCTTGGCGATCTGATCCCGGCTTCGGCCTTTGGCAAATTTCTCCATGTCCAACAGATATTTGAACATGTCTTTGGCTCCGTCGAAATGATCGGCATGCCCATCCTCATAGAGCACTGTTGCGATCCAGTCGGGATATCGCTCGGGGAACATGCCGCAGACCGGGCAGCTATCCAGCTCGCCCGGCAAAGGTGTACCAAAGGGCGTTTTAACTTGCGCCAATGCGCTTGTCGTTAGAGTAAGGCTGGTGGAAAGACCGATGATACCCAGTCCGGTCATCAATTTGCGCCGGGACAGAGGAGTGTCTTTATAAGATTTATGACAGCACATGGCTAGATCCTTGGCAGATCCAATGGATGCATAATGAAACAGGAAGCGTGGCTCTCCCTATTTCCTGCAACAACAGGAGCGAGGAGAGCCAAAAGCAATGATTTGCGAAAAATGCAGGTCTATTGCTTCTTGGATTTCATATCCTTCATTTTCTTCATCATATGGGCGCGTTTCTCAGCCCGACGCTTGCGGATCATCAGCGTGTTCTTGCCCATGTCGACATAAGCGGCCTGCAAAGCATCATCGAAACCGACCACCTTTTCACCGCCAGCCGCGTCAGCTTTTGCCTTGTCGGCATAGGCCCATTTGCTGACACTTGCCATGGTGCCAGGTTTTGATGGATCGATGACATAATGGGCTTCATCGGCTTTGATCAGTGGCTTGACCTTTGCGTCCGACCCTGCATCACCAACCCAGATATTTTTCGGATTGCGATCCATATTGAGACCCAGGGAGAGGGATGCACAATGAATGGAGCAGGTGCCTTCGGTGCTGTTGTCATCATATTGAATGAGATGACGGGTATGGCTCCATTTTTGACGTGGCATGCCGCAATATGTACAGCGTGGATATTTTTCAAACTCTTTATCGGTAGGATTCTCATCCTTCGGCATATGGTTGGTGAGGCCGTTCTTTTTGGTCCAATCCCACGGCGTCACCATGCCTTTGGCGGCACTGATGGTATTGGATGCGATCAAAGCGAGAGAACCGAGAGCGGCAGAAGTAAGAAATTCACGACGTTTCATGACAGTTTTCCTGTTCAGGCAATTTAGATGGAAAGCGCCGAAACGAATTGTCCGATTACATACGAGCAGGCTCGCAGCATTGCAGGCCGCCGCGGAGGCTATGCGCTTGGACATAGGCAATTGAAAACAATTCAGATTTCAGCGATAAATTGAGAAATCAGGAAAACACAGGGGGACCGCGAATAGGTTCATGCCATTCATCATGAAGGGCAAAGAGCTGATGCAGATCAGGGATCGCGATAGCGCGATCCAGATCCGGGATCGGACAGATAGGAATACCAGCGTCAGCAGTGAAGGGGGACGTAGCTGCTGATGTACAGACCGGGCAGCGGTCTTTGGCTTTCTCCTGATCTCTCTCGCTGGAGCCTTCTGGCAAGCTGCCGCCTTCGAAACTGATCAGACCATTGGCCGTACAGATTTGAAGATAGCTATAGGAAAGGCTGTCAGGGGAGTTGAGGATCAAAGGTCCGGCAGCGACGGCCAGCATCGCAGCGGTATGTGCCATACCAAACACAATTTGCAAGCTGATCGCCAGCATGGCGAACCATGCAGCAATATAGCTTCTTGCAAGTTGGCTCAGTCTGATCACAACGTCTACCATTCATTGTTCGAGTACAGGCTTAGACAGGCAAATCCGCCTATTTTACTGCCGCCCTATGGCGATAGATTAGTAAATGCGAAAATTTAAAGATTTGATGAAACGCAAATTGCCCAAAATTTATCGATAACTGTCATTTGAAATATGAGAGAACATTTTGCTCTTGTGATTGAAGCTGCAAGGAACATGGTGAGAAATTCCGCATAGATAAACATGTTCGAATTACCAATTATTCATGTCAGCAAATTGCTGAGTGCGATATGGTGCTTTTGACACAAGTTAAGGACCAGGCTCCAATATTTTTGATATCCGATCTTCGATTGCACGTGTGGCTGATCCAGGTGTGCAAATTGACCGTACACGGACAGGATGCTCATGATCTGTCCGTAAGACGCTTGTGAGCGAGATCAAAGATTATTTATGCCGCAGGATACGAAGGACCATTACATGACGGACTTTTGGCCAGACAATCACCCGCCTGTCAAATTTGGCAAAATTGGCGTCCTTTTGGTCAATCTCGGCACGCCAGATGGGACCGATTATTGGTCCATGCGCCGTTACTTGAAAGAGTTTTTGGAAGATCAGCGCGTGATCGAGGAGCCTAAATGGAAATGGTGGCCGATCCTCAATGGCATCATCCTTCAGACCCGTCCTCAAAAGTCGGGTAAGGCCTATGAAGAAATCTGGAACCATGAGCGCAATGAATCTCCGCTCCGCACCATTACGCGCGATCAGGGAGATAAGCTGGCCAAACGTTTGGAAGCGCTCGGTTCTCATGTGGTTGTCGATTGGGCAATGCGCTATGGCAATCCTTCGATCAAGGAACGGATTGAAGCCTTGGCGGAGCAGGGTGTCGAACGTCTGCTGGTTCTGCCGCTTTATCCGCAATATGCGGCTGCAACAACTGCAACGGTGAATGACAAGGTTTTTGATGTTTTAAAGACCATGCGCTGGCAGCCAGTTTTGCGCACCCTACCACCTTATCATGATAATCCTGCTTATATCGAAGCTCTTTCCATATCGCTGAAGGACAGTCTCTCAAGGCTGGACTTTGAGCCAGAGATGATCCTCGCTTCCTTCCACGGTATCCCAAAACGCTATTTTGATATGGGTGATCCCTATCATTGCCATTGCATGAAAACCTCGCGTCTGCTGCGCGGTGCCATGGGATGGAGCAAGGACTATATGCTCGCTACCTTCCAGTCTCGTTTTGGTCCGGAAGAGTGGCTCCAGCCATATACCGATAAAACCGTCGAGCGTCTGGCTAAGGAGGGTGTGAAGAAGCTGGCTATCCTGACGCCGGGCTTCTCTGCAGACTGTCTGGAAACTCTGGAAGAGATTGCCGGCGAGAATGGCGATATCTTCAAGGAGAATGGCGGCGAACAATTTGCTTTCCTGCCATGTCTCAATGATAGCGACGAAGGTATGGATATGCTGGAAAGTCTGGTTCGGAACGAATTGCAGGGCTGGATCTAGAGCATGTTCTTGAAAAGTTGAAGCATTTTTCGGATAAAAATTGGTTCTGAAACAAAGATTTCAAGATCTGTTCGTTAGAAAAGAGAAAACCCGGTATCCAGTTTTTATGGATACCGGGTTTTCTTTCGTATGAACTCAAGTCATACAATCAGGCTGTGCCACCAAGGGCATCCTTATGGGAGTTGTCGTCCTCCAGATGCTTGGCATTCTCTTTCAGATTTTCAATCAAGCGTGTCTCAAGCAACTGACCCTTCTGATACAGGATCGGATAGGCAACCGTTGAAATCTGGCTGTTGAAGTCCTGAAGTGCACGCAAGGTCTCCAGATGAATGTCGCTGGAGTCAAAGGATTGTGTTGCACCTTCGGACAGACGCTTGAGATGCTGTTTGCGGCTCTTGCGTTCATAGCGCTTCACATCACCCTTTTCGGCAACCAGCAAGCGGGCACTTTCCATGTCATTGGAGATCAGCACATTGGATGCCAACGCCATATTGGCCAGAACCTTCTCATGCAGGCAGACAAGCTCTTTCCAGCCTTGATTTGAGAATTCCAGCTTGGCTTTAGCCTTTTGCTCTGCGAGTGGCAGCAAGCGCTTGGCAACGATGTCACCGGCGGTTTCCAGTGCAATGGCATAATCCATCAGATTGTGAATCTGCTTCTTGTGCTTTTTGCTCATTTCATCTTGTGGTATGGCCGCGACATAGGTGCGGATATCGCTGAGTGACTGATTGACATGATTGTCCAGCTCAATGAGCGCATCGATCTTGTCCAGATCACCATGTTCATATTGATCCATGACCGGGCGCACCATGCGGTCGACCACATCGGACATGCGCAAGACTTCGCGTTTCAGACTGGCAAAGGCAAGGGAAGGAGTGCCAAGTACGGCCTGATCCAGTGCAGAATGGACAAGCCCCAGATCCTGACTTTGCGATTGCGTATCGCGCTCCGGCAGAAAACGAACCATGGCGGGCTCCAGCGCCCTTACAAAGACAAGGCTCAACAACAGAATGAGGTTGAAGGCAAGATGGACATTGACCAGCATCTGTCCCGCGCTCACTTGTGGCAGATAGTCAAAAACCGGTAGATTATTGATCAAACCCAAAGCCACCAGAGCCCAGCTACCCCGTAACAACAGATTGCTATAGAGAATGCGACGGCCCGGTGTGCCCATGCCCCGGCTGAGCCAGATTGGAATGAAGGCACTGCCAAGATTAGCACCAAGAACCAGTGAGACACCGGCAGCCAATGGCAAAGCATCGATGCTGACCAAGGTCACACACATCAGAATGGTTGCCACACTGGAATGCATGACAAAGGCAAGAGCAGATCCGACAAAGAAAGCAGTCAGATAATCCTTGGCCAGATAACCGGCAATTGCAGGCAGAAAAGAGCTATCCCGGATTGGCATCATGGCTGCACGCAGCAATTCCAGCGACAACAGGATGAAGGCAACACCCATCAGAATACGACCAATCTGACGTGGTCGGGTATCTTCGACCTTCACGAATAGATAGCCGCCAATGGCCAGTAATAGCGGAATGAGCCAATCGAGTTTGAAGCTCAGGATCTGAATAACGAGAGCCGAACCCAGATCAGCACCAAGGACGGCAGCCAGACCAGAGCCGAAGCCAACGAGCGAGCTGGCCGCAAAACCCGAGACCAGCAATGCAACGGCAGCAGAGCTTTGCAGCACCACGGCCAACCCCAATCCGGCAGTTGCGGCTTTGACTGGTTTCTTGTGCCGCGTCAGCAATCGCTGAAAGGATGCACCATAGCTCCGCTCGATGCCGGTGCGCACCATGCGCACGGCAAAGAGCAAAAGCATGGTCGCTCCTGCCAGATTGATCAAGAATTCAAGGATTGCCATTGCAAACCTTTCCTAATTTGCTCGCCGATGCCATCAGGTTTTAACCGTGGTCCTGAGCCGAAAAGATGCGGGGAGGAAAGCTTTCGACTCGCTCGACAAGACATGCAAAATCATCATGAAGTTGATGAGAATATAACAAGATATAGCGATCAAGAAAAGAAAAAGTGTACTCAGTGCATTTATTAAATTAAAAAAGCGTACAAAATGCACATCGCTATAATTTCATGTCGAAAAATACAGACAGAAAATCGCGGAATTCTGCGGTTGGTAAAAGATAAGAAAAGGCGCAACTAGTGCGCAATTTCATCTCCGATATAGACTGCTATTGTGGGAAACCCGCAGGTTTTCTCACTCCAATCATGGTCACTTGTCACAAATAAGCCCTGATTGCGGCCAAATTGGTACCGCTAACATATAGGTGATTCTTCTATTCTTATGGGTTTGTGGCGCACGGACATCGTTATGTATCATTCGTGGCGATGTTTCTCGACGATTGCGTCAATTGCATCCAGCTGGATCTGCTTTTCCTGATCAGACAGGAAAGATGCCTTGAAGCTGTTCTGCGCCAATGTCACCAGATCCTTCTCAACCAGTGGCAGATGCTCATAGACGGCCCGATAATTGTCATTCAGATAGCCACCAAAATAGCTTGGATCATCTGAGTTGACGGTCACCAGCAGACCTGCATCCATAGCCTTTTTCACCGGGCTATGAGCAAGCGTTGGGATGCCTTTCAGGCGCCAATTGGAGATCGGGCACATGGTCAGTGGTGTCTGAGCTTCGGCGAGACGCTGGGTGAGGGCGGGATCATCCAGTGCATGATTACCATGGTCCACCCTCTCAACTTTCAAAAGATCCAGCCCTTCTCGTACATTCTCCGCTGTGCCTTCCTCGCCCAGATGCGCGACAGGCACAAAGCCTTCTTCGCGTGCTTTTGCAAAAACCCGTTCAAACAATGGAGGAGGGAAGCCTTTTTCTGAACTGTCCAGCCCAACCCCGAAAATATGCTCTTTATGTTTGCAGGCACATTCCAGCGCGTCAAAGGCTTGCTCTTCTGGCAAATGCCGTAGGAAGCACATGATCAGTTTGGAGCTGATGCCCATCTCTCTCTGTGCTTGCTCCAAAGCAGACGTGAGGCCGCCCAACACGGTCTCAAAGCTCACACCGCGATCGGTATGGGCTTGCGGATCAAAGAACAACTCGACATGAGTGAGGCCATCCTGATGCACGCGTTCCAGATAGGCCCAGGTAAGATCAAAGAAATCCTGTTCGGTCAGTAGCACGGACATGCCAAGATAATAAAGATCGAGAAAATCCTGCAGGCAGTCAAACTCATAGGCCTTGCGTACATCTTCGACATCTTTATAGGGCAGGGAGATCTTGTTGCGCTTGGCAAGTCGCAGCATCATTTCCGGCTCCAACGTCCCTTCAATATGCAAATGCAGCTCGGCTTTCGGCAAATTATCAATCAGTTTTGACGCAAGATCACTCATATAAACCCCATTTTCTTCCAGACTCTAAAGGCGTCAGTCTAACATATGTCGCCTTCAACCAAGAGTATAAAGCGTCTCTATTTTTTATTGAAATGAGACAGAATGTAATCATCCGCCCAGGAGAAAAGCCCTAGAGCTTTGACAAAACCACAATGGCCTCCGGTCGCCGCGATCTCAGAACTCAAACCCTCCAGTTCAGGCAATAATGAGCAATCTTCAACTGGTATGACAGGATCATCCTTGGTGAAAAGCAGATGACAGGGCGCATCCATGCTTTTAAGATTTTGCTCCGTCAGACCATAGGCAGCAAAATAGCTGCTGGCAGTCTCATGATGCGAAAAGCGAGGAATGAAATCTTCCTGCAAGGCCATTATGTCGGTATGATCCTGCAGATCGGCATGATCCCCAAAGGCCGAATAGAGCGAGAGCTTGGTAGCAAGAGACTTCTGCCATTTGCGCACGAAATAGCGATTGTAGATTGCACTTCTCTGAATGGCCCAGCTCACTCGTTCTGGATCGACCGGTGGACAAAGAGCCAGTGCGCGTTCAATGGGCAAATCATGGCGATTGGCATTGGCCGCAATTCGTACAGCAAAGTTTCCACCTAGCGAGAAGCCGGCCAAATAAAAGCGCTTGCCGGGCAGCATCTCTTTTAGCGAACTCAAAGCCTCCAATACTTCCTCAAGCCGAATGGCCAAAAATGGCGCTTCATTCAAATGATGCGTCGGCCCATGATCGCGCAAATGCAGGCGAAAGACAGAATAGCCATTGCGATGCAGATGGTTTGTCGCCGACATCAAATAGGTGGACGTGTAACATCCTTCCCATCCATGGATCAGAACCGCCAGCCGGCCGTCATCATTTGAATTGGGACTATATACCCCATGCAATTGAACTCCATCCCGGCAAGGCAATACAAACTCATAGCTCTCCCGCTCCAGCCCCCGAACCATGGCCTTCACCAACCATTTCCGAGGTCCATTATTGCCAAAGATGGTGTTGAGATGAGCGAGGGGGGATATGGAACGGTTAAAAGATAAGGACATTGGTTTTTACTTCAAAGGAGGGCCGTCTTGCAACAAGGTTTGCGCCTTGGTTCATCTATCTACTTACTACGGGAGAACGCAATCCTAAGTTCATACAAAGTCTCAAATGTGATGTCTTGTTGTTTCAGTCCAGACAACACCATCTTGAAATTCCCCCCACAAAAGCGTAAGTCAGTGGCCCGAATGGGCCAATGTGCCTCGAAACCTGCATGGACAGACAATCCGAACCTGTGAGCAAGTCGTTGAACAAGATGGATAGCAATATAAAATCAATGACTAAGGTATTTTCCCGACGTCGATGACGGATTGGATTTCTATAGGTTTTTTTATTATTTTAGAACAGTGTCTTATCGGTAGCTCATTCTTCTTGTTGCACGAAATGTTGTATTTAGGCATTTGAGCTATGGCATGCAAACTACGTTTGATTGCTGGTTGATTAAGCCAAGTTCTATGTTCAATAATGCATCTTTTGATTGCAATGAGCCTTTGCTTTGGGTGTAATGTTCAGAACAAATCATTTGGGTCTATTAGTTTCTAGGGAATAATGAAGCAACGTTTTAGCTCTTTTGTAGAGAGTAACCAACCATGTGGGCCAACTCTGCCGATCGTTCATACAACTGATTGGTATGTTTTGCGTGATTTGATTGACGGTGATCGTAAACTTAAGCCTATGAACTGTCCTGTTTTTGGTGAGCGCCTGTCGTATTTTTTTTATGGAAAACCTTGCTATCGTAAGCATATTGGAGAAGATCCAAACTCATTATCTGCATTCTATTTGGTAGGAATAATTCTGAGAGCTGAAGTATTGGGGAAGTTTGTACGAATGTTTCCATTTGACAGTGGCGCCTATGTAAATGGATTCTATGACTCTTCGTTACATCCGCAAATGGATGTAAACGATTTTTCACTCAAGCCTGAAATGAAGACAGCAGAGAAGACTGTTTCTACTTTTTTTGAAAATAACGAAAATTACATGAAGGGGATAGTTGCGAATAAAATTACTCCATCAGTAATGGATATTGAGGTGGAAGCTTATTTATCTATAGTTGGAGACAAGTCAAAAACAAAAAGTGATGATCGTAGAGGCGCTATTGAATTTCAAGTTTCTGATGAAATTATTATAAATAAGCGGAACGTTCTTGCGGTAATTCTTCCTGAGCAACTTCTTGATGATAAATTTGTTAGAGATTTTATCGAAGTGGAGCTTGGTGCGAAACCCCTGCATTACCTATGTCCTCACGCGCGGCCCTCGGAAGACGCTCGAGCAATAATTGCAGAGGCTAATAGATTTTACAAAAGTGAAGGTTTCTATGGCTGAAGAACCGCTTTTTAAGCTGATTGGAGGGGTTGCGGTAACCCCATATCCTTGCTTTGCCACGCCGGTTTTTAGCGGGTCAGAATCCAATTGTTTGTATATCCAAGAGATTACCAAAGAAGACGTAGTTACTGAGATGTGTAGTGTCAGTGAGAATGCGATACGGGATATTGCTTATTATGACTGCCCTCTTAGAGCCAATCTAGGCGACCTCGGGCTTTATGCATATCACGATCTGAATGGTCTGAAGCATGTTGGTCAGAAAAAGCAGATCGCGGAAACCCTAGTGAGGGATTTCAGTCATTTGTATGAGTATCCATACCTTAGTAAAACAATTGCAAGCTTTTTGAATAACAAAGAGTTTAAGCTTGTTGCAAGGCTTCGTATGGAAGTAATGGATCGTGCATGTTTATACGAAAGAAGCAAAAATGGAATTAAATTGCATATTTCCAAGAGAGAGATTGAGGTTTTTAGTTTTATAATAAACGGAAGGGGGAATGAGGAAATAGCTGATGCCTTGGGGATTTCAGAAAATACAGTATATACACATGTTTCTAATGTTAAGAGGAAGACTGAATCTATAAATAGACTTGAGGCTGTTGTTAAATTATTTAGGCTTGGTTATATAAGTAAAAGTTTGTATTTATGATGGTTTGTATTAGGGGTGTTTATATTTTTCGAATGTATTTTATAAGGTTTGTAAAAAAATGTTTAGATAGTTTATTTGATCACTTCAATCTCGCCTACAGCAGCAGTTTATCTTTCTTGTCTGGGTCGATCCCGTCAATATGATCTACGGCCTGCTGCATTGTGACCTTTGCTCGCTCAATCTGTTCTGCTTTGGCATATTCGAGGATGGCGGCGAACGTTTGCGAAAGAAACGACATCGCTTGGGCGTTTTCTAAATATTCGGACCAGTGGCGTTCTGTTCGGGCAAATCCGAGTTCGTCTAATTTGATTATGACTGTGTCCAGCTTGGCGACATCTTTTATGCGCCAGTCCCACTCTCTCGGCGCCATGTGCCAGCCAACAAAGTCTTGTACGAGATTCCTTGCTGCCTGATAAGCTTCCTCCAAGTCGGGTGTCATGGCCTTTAGGTGGCGTTTATGGCGGTTGTCATACCAACGGGCGAACTCATTGGCATAAAAGCCGAATGGTACCGCTCCAAGAGCTGTGACCACATATGGAAAGGGCTGAGTGCCAACCAGTGCTTCCAGCCAAGTCACGGCCTCACCCCACATGCTGGTAAGCCATGCGAGCAATGCTTGATCATTCGGTGAGATAATTCGGAAAATCGCTTCAATCGCGACGGTAATGAGGGCTCCGAGCGCCAGATAGCCAATATTTTTGAATATGTTCCACATGCCCGATTAATAGGGCGATTCCGCATAAGTTGTGGAGTCTCATAATGCATGGAAGTTTGATTGATTGTTGCGAAATGCTCAATTTACCCAAAAAACGCTTGATGTTCTTTTTGGGCGGCTTTGCGGCGTTTTTCTATATAGTCGGCCAGGTCCTGGACGTGGACGCCTTTTTTGCATTTTTGGCTGTTTTCCATGCGGATGACGGGCAGGTCGATCTGTCCGTCATTTAGTTTGCGCATGAATTTTTGATGGGTGAGGCTGAAAAGTCGAAGTCGCTAGTTTACGGCGTTACAATCTATTGATCATCTCGCTAAAGGGAGCAAGTGTCGCTTAGATAGTCGGCATAGCTCGAAACTCCTGACAAATGTGATATCGCCGGAAACAACACTATCTTGAATTTCCTCCCGCAAAAGCGTAAGTCAGTGGCCCGAATAGGCTGATATGCCCAGATGCAAGCAAAGATCGTCAATCCAAACCTGCGAGCAAGTCGTTGAACAAGATGGATAGCAATATAAAATCAATGACTAAGGTGTTTTCCGTGGCGCCCATGATGGAGTGGACGACCCGTCACTGCCGGGTGTTTCATCGTCAACTGTCCAAAGAAGCGCTGCTTTATACCGAGATGGTGACAACCGGGGCGGTGATCCATGGGGATCGGGAGCGCCTCTTGGGCTTTGATGATGTCGAGCACCCAATCGCTGTTCAGCTTGGTGGGTCTGATGCGAAAGAGCTGGCTGAAGCTGCCCGGATTTGTGAGGATTGGGGCTATGATCAGATCAATCTCAATGTCGGATGTCCCTCTGATCGCGTGCAGTCTGGAAAGTTCGGTGCCTGCCTGATGGCCGAACCGGACCTGGTGTCCAATGGTGTCAAAGCCATGAAGGCGGCCGTGAGCATTCCTGTCACCGTCAAATGCCGTATAGGCATTGATGAGCAGGATGAAGAGCAGGCCTTGGACACCTTGGTGGATCAAGTGCTGGTTGAAGGCTGTGATTCCATCACTGTTCATGCACGAAAAGCCTGGCTACAAGGTCTGAGCCCAAAGGAAAATCGTGATATTCCGCCGCTCAATTATGACCGCGTCTATCGTCTGAAACAGCGTCTGCCCAACGTGCCGGTTGGCATCAATGGTGGCATTGAAACGCTGGATCAGGCTGAAGATCATCTTGCCATCATGGATGAAGCCATGCTGGGGCGTGCAGCTTATCATTCTCCGGCAATTCTGGCCGAGGTTGACCGTCGCATCTATGGCAAGAAAGTGGAAGATGCTGACCTGTTTCAGGCTGCGGAAGCGATGATCCCCTATATCGACAAGCATATCGCCAAGGGTGGTCGGGCCAATCATGTGACACGCCATATGTTGGGTCTCTTTCAAGGACGCCCCGGTGCGCGTCGTTGGCGGCAGATCATGACCGTAGATGCCGTCAAACCTGATGCAGGGTCGGAAGTCATCATCAATGCTTTGGCTGCTTTGCGCTGAACCGTTCGCTGACGGCCTTACCACCAAGCGGGCTTGACCCGATCTTTTCAATGATGATAACTGCGTTCATCAGAAATTTAGTCATGCAGCAGCATATTGCTTCATGTGCGCTCTCCCGGGAACTCACCCCAAATGCCAGCAACCCTTGATCCGATGCTCATTTCCCTTGCGCTTGCATTGATGGGGGCAGGGGCCGTCGCTGGACTTCTGGCCGGAATCTTTGGCATCGGTGGCGGTGCGGTGATGGTGCCGGTTCTCTATCAGTTTCTGGGCACGTTAGGTGTTGAGGATGCGGTGCGCATGCATCTTTCCGTGGGTACCTCGCTGGCTGTGATAGTGCCGACTTCTTTGCGGTCCTATTTCTCCCACAAAAGCAGGGATGCAGTCGATCAGGACCTGCTTAAAAACTATCTTGTCTCGGTGCCCATAGGGGTAGTGATCGGCTCGCTGGCCGTAAGTTATATCTCGGCGGACGGTCTGAAGGCCGTCTTTGCCGCCATAGCCTTTGTGGTGGCGTTGAAGATGATGTTTGGAAAGGAAAGTTGGCGCTTGGCTGAAGATTTGCCTGGCGCGACTGGTCGTGGTGCCGCTGGTGTTATGATCGGCCTGTTGTCTTCTCTCATGGGGATTGGCGGCGGCGTTCTCAATAACACCTTCATGACCTTGTATAATCGTCCGATCCATCAGGCTGTGGCGACATCATCTGGCGTCGGTGTGCTGATTTCCATTCCTGGGACGCTTGGCTTCATCTGGGCAGGCTGGGGTAAGGAAGCGCTGCCAGATTTCTCGCTGGGCTTTGTCAATCTGCTGGCCGTAGCCCTGATCATTCCAATTACGATCTACACTGCGCCTTTGGGTGTGAAGATTGCTCATAGTCTGCCCAAAAGCGTGCTGACGCGCGCCTTTGGGATCTTTTTGAGCATCGTCGCCATTCGTTTCATTTACGCTCTATGGGCATAAGGTGAAACAATCAGGGTTGCAACGTCAAACGATCATTGGAAACGGACCAACTGCCCAGTTTTTCCAGATAGCTCATGCCGAGCAGGCTCTCGCGTAAGGCACCAGGCTGGGAAACCATGGCTGGGACACGTCCGCGATGAATACCGCCGACATCGACGGAATTCAGCATCAAACGCGCGGCTTTGGTTCGGCCATTGGCGGTGGATACGGGTGTGGAAAATTGAAGGCCTTCCGGGTTCAGGCCAGCTGCTTGTGCATCTTCATAGGACAGCACAACCGAGGTGGCACCGGTATCCACCAGCATCGGTACTTCTCTACCATTCACCTTGGCCAGAACCATGAAATGTCCATTACCAGAACGCGGGAAGGTAACACTGCCGGAATTGGATTGAATACCCATGCCGGGGACCAATTCACCCGCAACACGGCCCACAAGCATTTTGGCATCATCCTTGAAGCTATAGGCAAGAACAAGTCCGAAGCCGATCAGCACCCAAACGGCCAATTGCTTCAGAGATTGTGCCATGGAGCCAAGGGAGCGAAAGCGACCTGCAGCCAGATAGATAAGCCAGGAGGAGAGAACGGTGACGGCTGCGACTTGCTCAATGGGAAGACCAAACACTTCGCCTGCTTCGTGATTGAACATCAACACGGCGGCAGCGGTGACAATCAGACCCATCAGGACATAAAACATTCAAAATATTCCTTGTTCACATTGAGCGATAGCCGAAGCATTCAAATCTTCCGATATTGGCTATCTCTATTCTCTATATAGGAATGAAAAAAGATTATTGCGAGGCGACAGTCGACTGGAGTGGGAAATGCTCCTCCAATCGGGAAGACAGCTCTTCCATGATGATCGTCCGCTCTTCATCACTAAAGCTGCGCCAATTGACAATCTCATCCATATGTCGACCGCAACCAAAGCAAAGCTGGCTTTGCTCATCCAACCGACAGGATTTTACACAAGGAGACTGGATCGCCATAAGTCACCATTCTTGAAATGATCTGAAAAGAAAAAGGGATTATCCGGCAGAGGCCAGCAAAAGCAAACCGACACCAAAGGCAATTTCGCCGATTTGCTGAGATCCCCCCAGAACATCGCCTGTTTGTCCACGAATATGGCGCTTTGAAAGCCAGACCATATAGCCGCTGGCACAAACTACCCCTACAAAGGCTGAGAGGGCGGCAACCAGCCCGAAATAGGGGACAATCAGACAGCCCGTTACAATGGCAGCGAATGCAACCCCGATTCCATAGGAACTGGTGGTTGGCTGACCGGCGACAGATGAGAGACCATGAAGACGTGCAGCAGGCAACGTATACCAGACATGTAACATCGGAACACGAGAGACCATGCTTGAAGCCAGAAACGCAACTCCACCGGTCCAGACACCGTAATTCTCAAACAAATAGGACAGGATGCTGAAGCGGATCAGAACCGAGAACAACAAGGCCAGTGCGCCGAAGGAGCCAAGTCGGCTATCTTTCATGATCTCGATCTTGCGCTCGATTGTGTGACCACCGCCGAAACCATCGGCCATATCAGCCAAGCCATCTTCATGCAGGCCACCAGTAAGCAGAGCCATGGTCGCCAGTGTAAGCCCAGCCAGCAACATTGGCGGCAGCGGAGCGGTAAGAGCTATCGCATCAAAAAGCGTGGCCGGTACAAGCGAAAGAAGACCAAGCAATAATCCGACCAGTGGCAGGGTTCTGCTGGCGCGCTCAAAGTCTGGAAGTCCATCACTTACGGGACCGAAGAGTGTGGCGACAGGAATGCGGGAGAAAAAGGCCAGACAGTCGCGAAAGTCATGAAGCCAATGGCGTGCATCGCGTTGAACACGATCCAGCATGTCGAAAAATCCGGTATTTTTGTCGGATGTAGGCTCATCGTGGTTTTTACTGTCAGACATAAGGTCACTCTCACGCTTTACATCTTGCTCTTTGACTGCATCCCGGTATATCTCGGCACGTGGCAATTGGCAGATTGGCCATAGCACATCGTAATATCAGGATCTTGAGGCAACATCCAAGCTTAGCTGAGGATTGCCAGATCAAGACCGGGTGAGCGGTGAGAAGAGTGCCATAAACCAGCGTGGCAAAAAAGCCTGAAATGTCGGGGTTGGTAAAGAAAAGCGCCCGATTGTCGAAACCAAAAAGGGTAAGAGACCATGACCACTTCTGCGACCGGAATGCCATTCGATGATATTCTGTCCTTGATTGATCAGATGGCCGGACCAGATGAAGATGCTCGTGCCACGGTAAGGGCGCGTGATGCAGTGTTGACCAAACCGGCAGGATCGCTTGGCCGTCTTGAGGATCTGGCAGAGTGGGTTGCTGTTTGGCAGCGTCAGGCGCCACCAAAGGTGTTGCGCCCACTGGTTGCTGTTTTTGCAGGCAACCATGGCGTGGCAAATCAAGGTGTCTCTGCTTATCCCGCGTCTGTGACCCAGCAGATGGTCGAAAATTTTGCGGCTGGGGGTGCGGCGGTCAACCAGCTCTGTATCACCAATGATCTGGGCCTGAAAGTCTTCGATTTGGCACTTGATTTTCCAACTGGTGATATCACACGCGAAGACGCCATGGACGAGATGAGTTGCGCACGCACCATTGCCTTCGGTATGGAAGCCATTGCAGGCGGCACTGATCTTCTTTGCATTGGCGAGATGGGCATTGCCAACACAACCATCGCCGCTGCCATTTATGCCGCATTATTTGGTGGCGATGCTGCCGATTGGTGTGGTCGCGGGACAGGCGTGGATGATGAAGGCCTGAAGCGCAAAGTTGATGCTGTCGAGAAAGCTCTGGCATTTCATGATGGTAATCTGGATAAACCGCTGGAAGTGCTGCGCAGGTTGGGTGGACGCGAAATTGCCGCTATGGTGGGTGCGATCCTTGCAGCTCGTTTGCAAAATATTCCAGTCATCGTTGATGGCTTTGTAGCGAGTTCCGCTGCTGCCGTTCTTTATGCGCTGGACAAGGCGGCTCTGGATCACTGCATCTTTGCCCATGTTTCTGCTGAAAGCGCTCATTCGCGCGCTCTGGATGCGATGGGTGTCAAAGCTCTGTTTGATTTCGGCATGCGTCTGGGCGAGGGATCCGGTGCTGCATTGGCGGCGGGCATCGTGAAAGCTGCTGTTCAGATCCATGAAGGCATGGCGACATTCGAGCAGGCCTCGGTAGATGGTCCCGCAGAAAACTAAGCTTCCAGAGATATTCAGAATAAAGCAAAAGGCGATCTGGAAAGATCGCCTTTTGCTTTGCAACATATTCAAGCTTTGAGCTTAAATAGCGCGTTTGAGTTGAATGCGGCCCTGATTTCTATCCTGGTGTATTGGAAGTACATCCATAACACGGGATGGGGGGAAGGTTGCCGTGACCGTGGTACCAACCCGTAAGGTGGATTTGAGATCAAACTCACCATCATGCATTTGAACGAGTGCCTGAACAATCGACAGACCAAGACCGGATCCATCTTCAGCAGACTGGATGGCAAGGGAACCTTGCCCAAAGGCACTGAGAACGGTTGGTATTTCGTCTTCTGGAATGCCAGGGCCAGTATCCTTGACCTGAATATATTGCCCACCATCTTCGGTCGGCTTGACCAATAGAGTGATTTCGCCACCCGGTGGGGTAAATTTCACGGCATTGGTCAGCAAATTCAGCATGACCTGACGCATGGCACGTTCATCCGCCCAAAGCTTTGGCAAGTTCAAATCCAGTTCCAGACGAATGGTGACGTCTTTATTGCGGGCGCGCAGTCTTAGCAAGTTCTCGCAATCCTCTGCCACATAGCTCAGAGTGACCGCTTCTTCATTCAGCTTGTAGCGCCCGGCCTCAATGCGAGAAAGATCGAGAATCTCATTGATCAGGTTCAAAAGATGGCTGCCCGAACTGTTGATGTCACCGACATATTCTCGATATTTGTCATTTGGTAACGGCCCGAGAACTTCATTCTGCATGATTTCGGAAAAGCCGAGAATGGCGTTGAGTGGCGTGCGCAATTCATGTGACATGGTGGCCAGAAAACGGCTCTTGGCCGTATTGGCTTCCTCGGCTTGACGACGAGACTCGTCAGAAATGGCCTTGGCTTGTTCCAGCTCCGCGATCAGAAAATCCTTCTCCATGCGGAAGTTCAGCATGGCCAGTGTCGAGCGATAAAGCCGATTTGCGAGCATCAGGAAGAAGAACATGGACCCGACTGCGAGCAGTGAGAGCGTCATGTCCATGTTTTCGGCATTCAACACGGCAGTGCCGATCACAACAGCCGAAATTGGCAGAGTTCCCGCCCAGGTGCTGGCAGGCAGGGTGAAGCAAAGCATGGTGGAGACCGCCACCACGATCAGCATGATGGCGAAATGAAATTCGGCCAGATAGGCTACGTCTTTTTGTGTTGGCAGCAGTAAAATACTCGCCCAGATGATGCCCGAAAAGAGGTCTCCAACAAAGAAACGGCGCTTCCAGCTACTCAGATCAAGATCTTCCTGCGGCAAATCTTCGAACTTGCGTGCCAGCATCAGCATGACCAGATGAGCAACAAAAGCCGCAGCAATCCAGGACAGAGTATGCAACGGTGTTGCCCACAGAGTGGACACTGCACCAACAATCAGCAAAAGCAAAGGAATGGCCAAGGAAGCACTGGTGCGGTTTTTGGCGTACATCATGGTCAGTTCATGCTGAAACGATGGCCGATAGCCATTGGTCGTGTTCAACTGTTCGCGAACATCATGCACGGTACGCAAAACTGCGCGACGGCGTGCCGCACGTTTACTGTTTATGCCCCGACTGTCATTTTCTTTCGAGCGGCGAACGCTTTGGGCTCCAGCCATGAAAAAGAATGCCTCTAGTGAAGGGATGCTCAAGTCATCACGTTTATTTTTATGCAACTTTGAAACAAATGTCTTAAAATCCCCCTCAGGAAGATGGTTAATTGCTCGTTAAATCAGATTTGTGGAAACTATATAAATAGTTGATTTATATTATTAAAATTGAAATTCCATATGGTGCTGGAACAAGGATTTATTTAGACCGGTCGACATGGGTAAAACAGGGATCAAAATGGTGGGAAAACAGCGGGAAAGACAGCTTGAAGATCTCCGGCATGAGATCGAATCCTGTCGTCGATGTCGAGACAATCCGGTTGGTGTCCAGTTACCCCACGAACCCAATCCTGTTGTGCGCCTTTCCAGCTCAGCGCGCATCTGTATTGCAGGGCAGGCACCGGGAATTCGCGTGCACGAAAGTTCTCTTCCATTCAATGATCCGTCAGGGGATCGTTTGCGCCAATGGATGGGCATTGATCGTGATCTCTTTTATGACGAAAACCGGATTGCGATCGTCCCAATGGGTTTTTGCTTTCCTGGTTGGGACAAAAAGGGAGGGGATTTGCCACCGCGAAAGGAGTGTCGAGAGCTGTGGCATGATCAACTTTTTGAACTCATGCCGCAGATAGAATTGGTTTTGGTGATTGGTCAATATGCCCAGCGCTATCATATGAAAGAGTTACGCAAGAAAACTCTGACCGAGACTGTAAGAAATGCAGTAGAGATTTTCGAAAATTCCCAGAAACCCCAATTGCTTCCTTTGCCTCATCCTTCCTGGAGAAATTCTGGTTGGTTGAAGCGCAATCCATGGTTTGAAGATCAGGTTCTTCCATTGCTGAAACAGGAGGTCAGACGTTTGACATGTTGATATATCTGCAAAATTTTGGACTGATCGGGAAAGTATGACAAATTATGTGAACGAAGATGTGAAGCTGCTATGGAGAACGCCTTAATTTTCGGAAGTTTGCAAAATTAATATTAAATGAGAAGTATGAGCTATTTGGTGTTATGAAACCTTGTGTTTGAGAATGAATTTCTATAAATTTGAAGTTAGGCAATGTTTGTTGGAATGAATTTCCGAATTGTTGACTGCTAAAGGTTGGATTGAAAAATGTTGGACCGTCTTGATCGTCGAATTCTACAGATCCTGCAAGAGGACGCGACTATGCCCGTGGCGGAAATTGGCCGCCGGGTTGGCCTTTCAACCACACCTTGCTGGCGACGAATCCAGAAAATGGAAGAAGAAGGTGTTATCACTGGTCGTGTGGTCATCCTTGATCCGGAAAAGGTCAATGCCAAAGTCACAGCTTTTGTAGCGGTTACGACCACGGAACATTCCTCTGATTGGCTGAAGCGCTTTGCAGATGTTATTCGCGACTTTCCGGAAGTGGTCGAGTTTTACCGCATGGCCGGACAGGTAGATTATCTGTTGCGTGTGGTTGTACCGGATATCGAAAGCTATGATGTTTTTTACAAAAAACTGATCGGTCGTATTGAAGTTGGCGATATCTCTACTACATTTGCAATGGAGCAGATAAAATACACCACGGCATTGCCGCTGAATTATCTGCCGGAAAAAGAGCCTCGCTGACCTTCTGCGACACAAAAGGTTAGGCTCTCCTATGATAGCTTGGCGCTATCTCGACAAAGAAAAGCCCGCTTTCTTCATTGAAGAAGCGGGCTTTCTTGTTTTAGGTGGATAGCCCACATTGTAATTCTCGGTCGTGATCAAGCAGAGCGACGAGAAGATGTGTCCCGGCGATTGCAGCCACAAGATACGTTTTGGTGAGCGAAGCGAACCAAGACAAGCGTATTCGAAAGAAAATGGATGGGCGGTTTTGCCACCCAGCCAGTCTTGATTAGTCGCGGTTCAAAAGTGCTACAAGGGAAGATGTGTCCCAACGATTGCCGCCCATGCCCTGCACTTGCGCATAGTACTGATCGACACTGGCAGTTACTGGAAGGCGGGCGCCATTGTTACGGGCTTCGTCCAGAACAATCGAGAGATCTTTACGCATCCAGTCTACAGCAAAGCCGAAGTCGAACTCACCCTTGGCCATGGTGCCGGCACGGTTCTCCATCTGCCAGGATCCCGCTGCTCCTTTGGAGATCACATCTACAACTGCATCAACATCCAAGCCAGCTTTCTGGGCGAAATGCACGCCTTCAGACAGGCCTTGAACCAAACCTGCAATACAAATCTGGTTGACCATCTTGGTCAATTGGCCAGCGCCAGATGCGCCCATCAGGCCAACCATGCGCGCAAAGCATTCGATTGCTGGTTTGGCTTGCGCAAAAATGGCTTCATCGCCACCACACATGACAGTCAACACACCATTCTCGGCGCCAGCTTGGCCACCAGACACGGGAGCATCAATGAAACCGACGCCGATATCCTTGGCGTCTTGATAGAGCTCGCGTGCGACTTCAGCAGATGCAGTGGTGTTATCGACAAAGATGGAACCTGGCTTCATGGTAGCAAATGCACCGTCAGGGCCAGTGGTAACCGAACGCAAATCATCGTCATTGCCCACGCAGGCAAAAACAAAATCCGCTCCTTCCGCTGCTTTGGCAGGTGTTTCAGCATAGTCCCCACCGTGCTCTTCTACCCATTTTTGAGCTTTGGCAGTTGTGCGGTTATAGACGGTCACAGCATGTCCGCCTTTGGACTTCAAATATCCCGCCATCGGGTAGCCCATCACGCCAAGGCCAATGAATGCAACTTTTGCCATGTCTCTCTCCTCAATTTATGGGAAGGAGGGCCATTCACCGGCCCGTTTTGATTTATGCGAACAATAGACAAGCAAATCCGCTTTGTCAGGCCATCATATTGTCTGGAAACAATTTTGCAGGGGAGGGAGCAGAGAACTCTTTTGATTGTCCATCGTGAAGGAATGTCAATACATCATGTCCTTGTAGCGCTCCAACATCTCTTCGCGCGTCTCTGCCGGACCATCCAGTTGTGTATGGGCTTTCATGATTTCCCCCATGGCCGGGAAAGAAGATCGTTCAATCGCATAGTCCCCAGCCCATAGCTTGGAGCGCATCAAAGCTTTTGCACACTGGAAATAGACCTCCTGTGCTTTGACACGGATGATCGATTTTGGGGTTTTGTTTTGCACACTGAAGTGGGCGCACAACTCGGAATCTGTTTCGATCTCTGCAACACCTTGAATGCGCAGTGTTTCATCCATACCAGGCACCAGAAAGAGAATGCCAATAGCTGGATTCTCAATCAGATTCTCCAGCGTATCGATGCGATTATTGCCTCGACGATCTGGAATAAGCAGAGAGATTTTATTCTCGATCTCTACAAAGCCCGGCGCATCTCCTCGTGGAGAGATATCGACCAAACCGTCCTTGCCCTGAGTTGAGAGAACGAGGAAAGGGGAGAGAGCAATGAAACGCTGGCAATAGTCATCGACATGATCAATCACCTTATTGGTCGGTATTGGCTTGGGATGACCGTAGAGGGCACGTAGATCTTCTTTTGAACGCATGATTGTCATAATGGATTTCCTGATTTCAAAAAGACTAAGTCATTAAAAAAGGCGGCTCGAAGCCGCCTGATTTTATCCTGAAATCTTGGAGAAGTCTGCCACCGTTCTGGTGGTCTCCCTGATCTGGTTGAGCATCTTCAGGCGGTTCTCACGAACCTCGGCCCGCTCATCATTCACGTGTACCTCTATCATGAATGCATCGACAGGAGCACGCAGTGCTGCTAACGCAGACATCGCAGCTTCAAAGTCTTCTTTTTCAACCGCCTCAACAGCTGCGGAACGAGCGGTATCAATGGCTGCGGCAAGGGCAATTTCCTCCGCCGCATCCAGATGTGCGCCTTCCACCTGACCGTTATAGGTCTCGCCGGACTTCTTCTCTTCAGCACGCAAGATGTTGGTCGCACGGCGATAACCTGCCAGCAGGTTTGTACCATCTTCACTGGAGAGAAATTCGCCCAGCGCTTCGACACGCTTGGAGATCATCAGCACATCGTCCTGATTACCGAGACCGAAGACCGCATCGATCAGATCATGGCGTGCGCCTTTGTCTTTCAGATGAACGCTCAAACGATCCGCAAAGAAGCCCATGAGATCACGGCCTTGAGTGAAATCAGGGCGAGCAGTCTTGAAGACGTCAAAGAGAGACAGACGAATGTTGTTGTCTTCCAAAATGCGGATCACACCAAGCGCTGCACGACGCAGAGCAAATGGGTCTTTGGAACCGGTTGGCTTTTCATCTATCGCCCAGAAACCGGTCAACAAATCCAGCTTGTCGGCCAATGCGACAGAAGCTGCGACTGGATTGCTCGGAATCTCGTCTGAGGGACCTTGCGGTTTGTAATGCATCTCAATGGCTTCGGCGACTGATGCATCCTCATCTTGTGCCAATGCATAATAACGGCCCATCAGACCTTGCAGCTCAGGGAATTCGAACACCATGTCGGAGACAAGGTCTGCTTTGGCCAGCTTGGCGGCGCGGGCGGCTTTATCTGCATCTGCACCAACCAGTGGCGCAAGGGCAGAAGACAGAGCGATCAAACGTTCAACGCGTTCAGTCTGTGTACCGAGTTTCTCATGGAAGACCATATTATCCAGCTTGTAGAGGCGTGTCTCCAAGCCGGTCTTCAAGTCAGTTTCCCAGAAGAATTTGGCATCAGACAGGCGTGCACGCACAACCTTCTCATTACCAGCAACAATAGTCGCACCATCATCTGGCGCAATCAGGTTGGAAACCAGTACGAACTTATTGGCCAGTTTACCGGTTTTCTGATCTTTCAGAACGAAGCATTTCTGATGCTCACGAATGGAAGTCTGGATCACCTCATCCGGCATATCCAAAAACTCTTCGTCAAAGGAACCCATCAGAACCACTGGCCACTCGACCAGACCACCGACTTCTTCGAGCAAGCCACCATCTTCGACCAGTTCCAGACCTTGTGCAAAGGCCAGGGTCTTGGCGTCGTTCAGAATGATGTCCTTACGTTCATCGAGATCAAGGATCACTTTGCGGGCCTTCAGGCCTGCTTCATAATCGTCAAAGCGTTTGACGTCAAAGCGTTCCTTGCCATGGAAACGATGGCCTTCCGTTGTGTTGCCAGTTACAATACCATCAACGTCAAAGGTGATAACCTCTGGTGCTTCTGCATCAATCCCAAATGTACAGACAATGGAGTGCAGTGGGCGAACCCAGCGAAGCGCGCCTTCTCCAGCCACACCCCATTTCTGAGATTTGGGCCAAGGGAATTTACGGATTGTCTCAGGTACCAGCCCGGCAATGATGTCCTCCGCCTTACGGCCCGGCTTGTTGATCACAGCCACATAGAAGTCACCCTTTTTCGGGTCGGACTGAATGGTTGCCTCATCAATGCTGGATAGACCGGCACCACGAAGGAAGCCCGCCAGAGCTTTTTCAGGAGCGCCGACGCGTGGGCCCTTGCGCTCTTCGCGGATATCGGGAGAAGAAGCCGTGCAACCGGAAACGACCAGCGTCAGACGACGAGGGGTTGCAAAAGCCCGAGCGCCCTCATAGGTCAAACCGGCATCAACCAGACCATTGGTGATCAGTTTTTTCAAATCATCGGCTGCCTTGCGTTGCATGCGGGCAGGAATTTCCTCGGAAAAAAGCTCAAGCAGAAGATCTGGCATTGTCGTCTCGGTTGGCTGAAATAATCATGTAAGTGCCTGAGTGACTAGCAATTGGATGCCGCGTTGTCACTTATAAAATGCGTTCACCGGGTTTGCGAGCACCTTGACCACAAAAAAGCCCGGTACGAGAGGCTCGAACCGGGCTATCATGAGAGATGGATCTGAGTTAGCGGCGCAAGTGCCGGGTCAGGCGATGCTCCAATATATCCCAAAGTCGACGCATCACCTCCACTACGATCAGATAGAAGATCGCGGCATAGATATAGGTCTGATAATCCAGGGTTTGAGAGAATGCCCGACGGGTATGGCCCATCAGATCAAAGATCGTAATAATGGAAACAACAGCGGAACCTTTGACCATCAGGATGATTTCATTGCCATAAGGGCGTAGAGCAACAATCAAGGCTTGCGGCAAGATAATCTTGAAGAAGGTCACCATGTTTGGCAGGCCAAGGCTGGCTGCGCCTTCATGCTGACCTTTGGGCACATTCATGATGGCTCCGCGCAAGATCTCGGCCTGATAGGCGGCGGTATTCAGCGAGAATGACAGCAATGCGATGGACCACGCGTCGCGGAAGAACCACCAAAGCCCTACATCCTGCCAGAATGAGCGGAAGGATCCAAAGCCATAATAGAGCAGGAAGAGCTGGGCGAGCAGAGGGGTGCCGCGGAAGAAATAGATATAACCAAAGCTGAAGCCACGTAAAATCTTGTTGGAAGACATTCGGCCGAAAGCAATGGGAAGAGACAGTGCTGCACCGATGGTGACAGAGATGGCGACCAGTTTCAGAGTGGTTAGGAAACCATCAAAATATCGGGGACCATATTTCTCGATCTGGGCAGGGTCGTAAGATGTAATCAGAAAAACAATCAGGGCGATTCCTGCTGCAATCCAGGATACTACACTCATAAGGCCCAGTATTTTACCAACGGACCACTCGCTTTTGCGGGCCTCGGCAGGGCGAGGGCGCGATGAGATCATCTCGGAAGCGACATAAGCTTCACTCATTATCGAACCTCCCCACGGCGCACTGTTTTCTCAATTTTTTCGAGACCGACTGATGAGAGGAAGGTCAAAGCCAAATAGATCAGGCAGGCAAGGCTGAAAAACAGAAATGGTTCTTTCTCGACGCGCGCGGCAATGCCAGTAACACGGATTGTGTCCGCCAAGCCGATGACTGAAACAAGAGAGGTTTCTTTCAGCAAGATCAACCAAAGATTGGAAAGGCCAGGCAAGGCGAGTTTGATTAATTGCGGTAAGATGATCAGGCGCATGGTCTGAAAACGTGACAGTCCCAGAGCAGAAGCCCCTTCATATTGCCCCTGATTGATGCCTTTGAACGCAGAGAGAAAAACTTCACTGGCATAGGAGGAGAACACAAAACCCAGTGCGATCATGCCGGCAACAAAGGAATTGATCTCTATATTGATGCCAAAGACCTTCTGAAAAAGAAAATTGCCGAGAATTTGCGCTCCGTAAAATACGATGAACAGGGTCAGCAATTCAGGTAGACCGCGGAAGATTGTGGTGAAGATTTTGGCTGATACCTGCAAACTGGGCTCGCGCGAATTGATGCCCAACGCCAGAAAAAAACCAAGTAACAAGCCAAAAGGAAGCGTAGCAAGACCCAGAGATATGGTCACCCATATGCCACTAAGTATCTCATCCCCCCAGCCTGCATCGCCGTACGAGAGTAACGATAACAATTCCATAGTTGATCTGCCATCCTAAAGAAAACCCGGCGAGAAGCTCGCCGGGTTATATCAATGCTTGGAGATGGGATTATTCACCACCGTAAACGTCAAATTCAAAGTATTTGTCGTTGATCTCTTTATAGACGCCATTTGCACGGATAGCTTTGATGGCAGCAGAGAATTTGTTGGCTAGCTCGGTTTCGCCTTTACGAACGGCAACACCTGCGCCAGCACCATTGATTTTTGGATCGGGGGTCAAAGGAGCAAGGATCTTGCAGCATGCACCCTTATCAGATTTTACCCATTCATCCAGAACCACGATGTCTTCAACTGCACCGTCGATACGACCGGATTCGAGATCCAGCTTGTACTCGTCAGGAGTCGGGTACAGCTTCAGTTCGATGCCTTCCAGTTTCTTCTCTGCATATTCAGAGTGAGTGGTGGAAGACTGGGCACCGATCATTTTACCTTTCAAAGATGCAGGAGAAGCATCTTTCATGTCGGAATCCTTAGGCACCGCGATCGCAGGTGGGGTGTTGTAGTATTTCTCGGAGAAGTCGATTTTCTTCAGACGCTCTTCAGTGATGGACATGGAGGCGATCACTGCATCGAACTTATTGGCCATCAGGGCAGGGATCATTCCATCCCAATCCTGTACAACAAACTCACACTCAACCTTCATTTCAGCGCAAAGAGCATTGGCAATATCGATATCGAAACCAACCAGCTTGCCGTCTTTGGTCAGGCTGTTGAATGGAGGATAAGCACCCTCGGTACCGATACGGATTTTGTCAGCGGCTTCGGCAGCACCAGCCACCATCAGAACAGCAGCAGCCGTCAGAGCAAGTTTTTTCATGAAACGCATGGATTTCTTCCCTCTTGCATATTGTATAATGCTTTGGGCCTTTGAAGGCCTTCTTTAAATGCGCAAGACCACACTGAGCCTCGCTTGTCTGCATATTCCCATTATTTTAGTCTTGATGACAATAGAGAAATGCAAACCTTATGAACGGCCTCACAATGCGCTCATTGATATTACTTTTGCAGCATTATTGTATTTGTAGGGTTTGATTTTTGGAAGATTGTGCCGCCATCGTGGAAAAGTGGCAGTTTTTTGGGGCGCAGGGGTCTACAAAAAATGCCGACATAAGCGACATCAGGAACAAACTGCTTGTTGAAGTCGACAAAATGCTAAAACGGGGGTGAGGCAAGCTGTCTCAGGGGTTTTACATCACTCAGATTTTGCTCCGTCAAATTGGAGTTTTTAGGCGTTAAAATACGGCACCACTTATGCGAAGCACTATCCCTTGCCTGGCAGATCCGTGTGGGCAACCACAAAATCAGCTATGGCATTCACGTCATCCAGATTGAAGATCGGCAATCCTTCTGAGCCTTCCAGATTGTTCGGGTGATCACTAGCCAGTGCTACAATCATGTTGTCTTTCGGGGCCAGCGGGTCGTGATGCTTGGCTTCGGCGCGGCGCACCTCTATCTTGGGAAAGCCTTCCTTTTTGTAACCTTCAATCAGCACCAAATCACACGGGGAGAGTTTGGGCAGGATATCACCCAGCAGCGGTTCCGGTTCATCACGGCATTCGTGCATGATGGCCCAACGGGTGCCAGCAGCAACAAGTGCCACTTCTCCGGCCCCGGCTTCCCGGTGACGAAAACTGTCTGCGCCGGGCTTGTCTATATCACATTTGTGATGAGCATGTTTGATGGTAGAGATTTTATAACCCCGACGTACCAATTCCTCGACCAGTCGAACCACGAGTGTGGTTTTGCCGGAGTTTTTCCAACCAGTTATCCCAAAAACACGATGTCCATGGGCATTGAAGAAACCGCGATTGCTCATCTTTTCTGTCTCCATCTCACTTGTCAGATCATCAAGTGTCAGTTGTCGTTTGGTAGTTTGTCCAGCTCTTGCGCAATGACGCGGGCAACTTCCAGATCATCTGGCTCATTGATATTGAAGAAAGGATCAATCTCGATATCTCCATCTACGATCGGGCCGCCAAAGATTGCACGACTATTGGAATGACTATCTGCCCACATGCCAACCTTGTGATTGCCATCCTTTAAGAAGGCCTCAAGGCTATCTGCGAGCATGACGGGCCAAAGACCAAAAACGGGATGTCTGCGATCGCCAGATTGTGCCAATACGATGCAGGGTTGAGGTGCTCCCTGGGACATGACAAGGCGGTCGACAAGGTCTTGCGGAAAGAAAGGTGTGTCCACAGCGGCGGAAGTCATCCAGAACGCTTGTGGCACATTTTTCTGTGCCCAGCGCATACCGGCGAGAAGGCCTGCCAAAGGTCCCGCATAACCCTCAATCTCATCTGCCAGAACAAGGGCATTGCTGTCCAAAGTAACAGGGTCTGCATTGCTGCTGATGATGAGATTCGCCACTTGAGGCTTGAGACGTTCTTCAACCCGCTTCAGAAGGCTTTGACCTTCCAATGTCAAAGAGGCTTTGTCTTCTCCCCCCATTCGGCTGGATCGGCCGCCAGCCAGAACCAAGCCAACAGTCCTGTGAGCCCAGCGATTGGCCAGAACCGGCTTTCCATAAAATCCAGCCTCGCTGGCCTCCATCGCTGTTTTGTCCAGTTCGGCTAGTTCCTGGGTGCTAAAATGGATGACGGTATCTGACATGGTGGAAGGGTCCGATTGGATTGGTCTGGACTTGGGGCTAAGCGGACTATAGGAGAAAAGCTCTCTTTGCCAAAGCTTTGCGGTAGATTGGCAGACTGTTACGCACAATCATTCCTGCTCCTTGATGTTCTGATTTATAATCGAAAAGAAAAGACCAATTGCCCTTGACGATGAACAATGTGAGCCCAACATGTGGCAAATAGCCTGCCCATTGCCCACCGGACGCATTGACCTGACATCATGAGCAGGGCAAAAGGGGGCAAGACAGGAACCATGCGCTGATATTATCTTCATTCCACCCCGGCGAGAAGATAGTTTGTGTGCATGGCAGGAACCAATTTGAGGGATTTCCCGTGTTCTGGAAAAAAAACAAAGTGCCAGCAGGCAATGTGACGACTGATCAGATTCAGGATGTCTTGAGAAAGTTGAAACTGGAGACTGGCGGCCCGGATATCGTTGAGCTTGGTATGGTCTCCGATATCTTCATCAATGAAGGCTCTGTTATTTTCTCGCTGACTGTTGATGCTGAACAGGCCAATGCAATGGAACCTTTGCGCGAAAAGGCACAAGAGGTAGTCAAATCGCTGTCAGGTGTTGAGAAGGTCATGGTCGCCCTGACTGCAGAACGCAAGCCCGGCTCAGGTCCTTCTTTGCCTCCACCAGCTAAGCCCGGGGTAAAACCTGCGGCAGCCAAGCCCAAAGCACCTCAAGGAGCTGCAGGTGGACATAAGCTGGATGTCAAAGGCGTGAAGAATATTGTTGCTGTATCTTCCGCCAAGGGCGGCGTAGGTAAATCAACGACTTCTGTCAATCTGGCTCTTGCTTTGCAGGCCAATGGATTGAAGGTCGGCATTCTGGATGCCGATATTTACGGGCCATCCATTCCGCGTCTTTTGGGTATCAAAGGCCGTCCGATGGCTTACAAGGACAAGATCTTGAAGCCGATGGAAGGGTTCGGCCTCAAAGCCATGTCAGTTGGCTTTCTGGTGGACGAAGATACGCCGATGATTTGGCGTGGTCCCATGGTGGTCTCTGCGCTGACGCAAATGATGCGCGATGTAAAATGGGATATCGACGGTGAGTTGGATGTTCTGGTGGTCGATATGCCTCCTGGAACGGGTGATATTCAGTTGACCATGGCACAACAGGTGCCGCTCTCCGGCTCCGTGATCGTCTCCACACCTCAGGATTTGGCCTTGCTTGATGCACGCAAAGGCATTGCAATGTTTGAAAAAGTCAACATTCCAATTCTCGGTGTGGTCGAGAATATGAGCTATTTCCTCTGCCCATCTTGCGGTGAGCGCCATGATGTCTTTGGTCATGGTGGAGCGCGCGAGATTGCAGATAAGATTGGTGTGCCATTCCTTGGTGAAGTGCCGCTCCACATGGATATTCGCGAGCGCTCCGATTCCGGTCGTCCGATTGTTGCGACAGATGCCGATAATGAGCATTCGAAAATCTATCGTGAGATTGCCCGCATCATGGCCGGAGAGTTGGCCGGAGCGGGCAGGGAAGCTCCAAAGATCATCATCGAATAAAAGAGGGCATTTCCTCTAATATTGAAACAAAGAAAAGGCGCTCCATTCGGAAATGAGCGGAGCGCCTTTTTTGCGTCAACCTTCTCAGGCTTCAGCCATTGCACAGATCTGTCCCTCGGTTGGGCCGGAAAGACAGATCTGGCTTTGATCCCGGCCGGGATGGCAGAAACTTCCAGACCAATGATACAATTTTTCTGAATTGGCGAGATCTTTCACGCCGACCATTAACGAGCGCTACAGTCATTGGATCTTGGGAGTGAAAAGTCATTATTCGATTTCCTATATTATATATCAATTAATTAGAGGAATTTTTTAACCTGATATCTTAAATTCCTCTGCTCTTGATCCGACTATAAGGGGCTTGCATAGGCACTGACAAACGGGTAATTCTCAAGTATGACTTCAAATAATTTGAACTGAGGGATGCTTGATGATCCTGCCACCACTCAATGCATTGAGAGCTTTTGAAGCAGCCAGCCGGCATCTGAGCTTTCAGTTGGCTGCAGAAGAATTGCATGTCACGCCTTCGGCTTTATCCTATCAGATCAAAAGTCTGGAAGAGCATCTTGGTATGGCGGTCTTCGTACGGGGAAACAGACAAGTCAGCCTGACCCGTGAAGGAGAATTGATCCGTCCGGCAATTGCGGAGGCTTTTCGCCTGCTAAAGGAAAGCGTCGCTGCATTGGAGCGAGAAGAAGATAACAACATCATTGTGGTTTCATGTGGACCGTCTCATGCGGCAAAATGGTTGGCACCACGGCTGTATCGCTTTTCCGACGAGCATCCCGAACTGGAACTTCGTTTGTCGGCAACGCTGGCACTGACGAATTTTGAACGAGATGGAGTCGATGCGGCCTTGCGTTTTGGCGGAGGTATCTATCCCGATCTACATGTCGAAAAGATGTTCGATGAGTTTCTTGTCCCAATGGTTGCTCCCTCTCTCATGGAAAAGGTCGGGCAATTGGACCATCCAGATGATCTTGCCAATTATACCTTGCTCCATGATGATTCCATGACCCTTATCGGAAACTCGGTAGGTTGGCTGGAATGGTTGGAGCAAGCCGGTGCATCAAAGGTGAATGGAGAAAAAGGCCTCCGCTTTAATCATGCTGATCACGTTCTGGATGCGGCTATCAATGAGGCGGGGGTTGTACTCGGACGCACCGTTTTGGGGCGGAAAGACATCGCCAATAACAGGTTGATCACACCTTTTGACCTTCCTGTCTCAAGCGGGTTTGGGTCTTACTTTGTTTGTCCGCCAGAAAATCTGAAAAAAAACAAAGTGCAAAAATTTCGCAACTGGCTGTTCAAGGAACTGGATCTTGATTGCGCTCACTCTGACTCTGGTCAAGGAAAGCATTTTCAAAATGATTAGAAACAGCTATCAAGAACGCAGTTGAGATCAAAAGCAAGGTATGCATCATGACCGCATCCAAAAATGACAAACCCAAGTCGAGAGAGATTCAGGAAAAGGATCTAAAACCGCTGGCTTGGGCTGCCTATATCGTGATGGGTGTTTTGGCTCTGGTGATCTCGCTGCAGGATCCATCCATTCTACGGGCCGCTTATGCCAAGAGCGATGCGCACCGTGCCGCAATGGATCGATGTTCTGTTGAGGCCAAGCAGAAGATCCACACACGCATGGAGGAGGGTGAGTTTACCGTCTATGGGTCATTCATTCGCATGCCAGGTGTGCAGCTTCGTTGTTTGTGGCGAGAAGGCGACAGCCCGAAAGCTTAAGGATTGAAGCCGGATATTTGAGGTTGCTGGTTCGCAGCCTTACAAAAGCTATTCTTCTTCTGTTACTGCTGGAGATACCAAACCAAACAACAGAGCAAGGAGTGCGCAGCCTGCCATGAACAAGCCCATGGGGAGCAGGCTATCACTGAGAACCAGTGTTACCAGAAATGACGCAGAGGCTGCGGTCATGGTCACAAGGCTGCCTGAGAGGCCCGAGGAAGAGCCAGCGAGACGAGGCATGACGCTCACCACACCTGCATTCGAGTTGGGCAAGGTAACACCATTGCCAATTCCCAAAAAGAACATGGCTGCAAACAGGATTTGCGGACTTTCGATCGACATCAGGCTCAGTATCACAAGAACGGAACAGGCTGCGAGCGTGAGCAGATTGCCAACCAACATCATGCGATACAGACCAACCAGTGCCGAATAGCGCCCGGAAAAGAAGTTGCCGAGGCTATAGCCTCCAGCGACCAGAATGAAATAGAGACCATATTCCGTTGGGCTCATGTCAAACAGAGCCCGGCTGACATAAGGTGCAGCTCCCAGGAACGAGAAGAATGTGCCTGCTGCAAAGGCGCTGACCGCAGTATAAACCCAAAAAGGGCGCATGCCGAGTAGTTGACGATAATCTCGCAAAAGGTCCTTGGGACTTTTCGCCTGACCAATATACTGATTGGTCTCGGACAGGTTGATCCAGGCCGCAATCAGAACGGCGAGCGAGAACAAGCCTGTAAAGTGAAAACCAGCTCTCCAGCTCCATAGATCATCCAATATCCCCCCAATGACAGGTCCGATCATTGGAGCCATTGCCATACCCATCGTGACATAGCCCAACATACTGGCAGCTTCATTGGTGCTGTGAGTATCGCGAACGATTGCTCTACCCAGAACCAGACCGGCAGCACCGCCTGCGACTTGGACAATACGTGCGAAAATCAAATGATCGAGCGATGGGGCCAGCGCGCAATAGAAAGAAGCAAGCACCGCAATCACCAGTCCACCCAATAGAATGGGGCGTCGACCAAACTGATCGGATAGTGGGCCAATCAGCAATTGAATGAAGGCAGTGCCTAGCAAACCAAGCGATAGCGTGAGCTGAACCATTGAGGCGCTGGCAGAGAATTCGCTCTGCACACTCGGCATTGAAGGAATATAAAGATTAAGAGCCAGTGGATTGACGGCGGTGACCGCGACCAGAATCAAAATCGATGGTCGAACTATGCTCTTGGAAGCGGTTTGTGAAAGTATAGTCATGAGTGCCAACAATGAAAAACAAGTTTGAAAACTGATTGGAAGATAAAAGGAATCTCTTAGCCATCCTTCATGCGTTTTGCTTCGCGCGCTCGTATACGCTCACGGTAGATTGTGTAAAGACCGGAGGAGAGAACCAGTGCAATGCCAACCTGTGTCAGCCAGTCCGGTACATCACCCCAAATGAGATAGCCATAGGCCAAGGCAATCAGGATGGAGCTGTATCTGAAAGAAGACACCACAGCCACATCACCATTGCGCATGGCCATTACCAGAAGAAAGTGGCCAAAAACCAGGCAGAGTGAGGATATGAGCAAATAGATCACGTTCGGGCCGGAAACAGCAACCCATTCCTCGCTTAGCCCCAACAAGAACCCCGCAATGGTAACAAAGACCAGAGTTGTGGAGGTAACAACCCAAACTGACGTGCCTTCAGGGATTTGGCGAGTGAACAAATCACGTGCTGCGGCAAGCAACATAGCAAGAACCGCATAGAGCGAAAAGGAGTTGAAGCCCTCGAAGCCCGGACGCACGATTAGCAGAACGCCGATGAAACCAACAAGAATAGCCGACCAACGGCGGATACCTACCTCTTCTTTGAACAGAATTGCTGCACCAGCTGTTGTCGTAAGACTAATTGCCAGCAAAATTGCAGTCACATTGCCAAGGGGAATGTGAGCCAAAGCATTCAGGAAACAAAGTGCAGCTGCTGCTTCCAGAATGGAGCGAGCCAGAACAGTATAGTGTAATGCCTGGGAGAGATATCGATATTGGCGAGTCAGAACCAAAATGACGGCTACGGCAACAACAGTACCCAAGCCTCGAATGACGGTCAATTCACCGACGGGCATGTCTGCTCCGGCAATTTTGTTGAGCATGTCGTTGCTGACAAACAAAAACATGGCAATTTGCATAACCGCAATGCCAAATAGATTGCCCTTGCCGACTGTCTCACCGACTTGTCGACGCGCAGCCGTACCCTGGGGAGCTGTCGTCATAATCCACTACCTATGTTGCGAAGGTCTGCGAATAAAGAATATTCACGGTAGGCTAGTGGATGAGATCTATTCCGACTCTAACCTCCGGTCACAGACATATGCCGACCAATAGAGGGTCGATTGTTCGCTCTGTCAATCACAAAATCATGGCCTTGCGGTTTTCTGCTGATTGCTTCACGAATTGCCTGATTTAAAAGATCATTGCTTTCCGAAGCTCTAAGAGGAGCGCGCAGGTCTGCTGCATCTTCCTGTCCAAGGCACAAATAGAGAGTGCCGGTACAAGTGACACGAACACGATTGCAGCTTTCGCAGAAATTATGAGTAAGGGGAGTGATGAAACCGACACGGCCTCCGGTTTCTCTCACACGCATATAGCTTGCCGGGCCGCCGGTCTTGTATGGAATCGGTTCAAGTTCCCAGCTCTGTGCCAATTGCTGTTTGACTTGAGACAGCGGCAGATACATGTCGAGACGATCACCATCAATTTCTCCCATTGGCATGGTTTCGATGATGGTAAGGTCCATCCCGCGCTCATGGGCAAAGCGGATCATGTCATCAAATTCATCGTCATTGACACCTTTGAGTGCTACCGCATTGATTTTAAGGTGAATACCAGCGGCTAAAGCAGCTTCAATACCATCCATGACTTGAGCGAAGCGACCCCAACGCGTGATTTCTGTGAAGCGTTTCTCCTGCAGCGTATCAAGCGAGAGATTGATGCGTTTCACGCCCATGGAAGCAAGATCCTTGGACATGTTTTTGAGCTGAGAGCCATTGGATGTAATGGTCAGCTCATTCAGAGCCCCACTATCAAGATGACGAGATAAGGAGGATATCAGGGATAGAATGCCTTTGCGTACCAAAGGCTCACCACCAGTCAGGCGGAGACGTTTCACACCGTGATCGACAAAGGCTGAGCAAAGACGATCGAGTTCTTCAAGTGAGAGAACTTCTTTCTTTGGAAGGAAGTTCATATGTTCCGACATGCAATAGAAGCAACGAAAATCGCAACGATCAGTAACTGAAACGCGCAAATAGCTGACCTGACGCCCAAAGGGATCAACGAGTGGCCCCTGACTTGTTGTGTCAAAATCGGAATTAAGTCCTGAAGTCGTCATTGCATGGGTCTCCTTGTTCAACCCGCTGGCAGGATGAAACAGATATCCAGCCAAGATTGCGTGCGCTATTTGGTCCGGCCAATGCGGTAAACACCAGCATACGTGATTTTGCCGCAGATGGAATGTAAAAAGCAGTAAAGAAACATAACAGGATTGTTATGATTGCCTGTTAGGCGGTGCCAGAATGCGGGCACTCAGACACACAACGCTTTGTCATCTCCATTTATTCCATGCAGACTAGAAAAAAAGCGGGTTGCCAACATTGATCTTTGGCAAATCGACCAAAAACACACCGACTTATTGTGAGCCAGGATGCAAAGGGTTATGAAGGAGAGAGACCTGCCTGCTTTTGGGTATAGACAATAAGGAAAGCAAAATGGCAACGGAAATCTGGCCAACAGAAATTCGACTGCATAAAGATAAACGCACTCTGAGTGTTCGCTTCGATAATGACGAAAGCTTTGACTTCCCAGCTGAATTTCTGCGGGTGACCTCACCCAGTGCAGAAGTGCAGGGTCATGGTCCGGACCAGAAAAAGACAGTTTCGGGCAAGCAGGATGTCGAAATCATGCAGGTTGATCCGGTCGGAAATTATGCCGTTCGGCTGGTTTTTACCGATCTGCATGATACGGGCTATTATACTTGGAACTATTTCATCGAAAACGGTCGCAATTTCGATGCTGTTTGGGCTGCCTATCTGGCAGAGCTGGAAGACAAGGGACTGAGTCGCTAAAGCATATTCCCCAAAAGTGTGCGTGGTCGTGGACAACAAAATACCCAGTTATCCGAAATCCGGATTCTGTCATATTCACCGGCAAGCAATGCTCTTACTATGTGAAAAGCACTGAAGCAAAAAAATAGCCGGGCATTGCCCGGCTATTTAAATCTCATGTTGGATGCAATTTAGCGGATCACATGCACTTTGGAACCGATTTTTACACGCTCATAAAGGTGGGTTACATCTTCGTTTGACAGGCGAATGCAGCCGGAAGAAACAGCCTGACCGATGGACCAAGGCTCATTGGAGCCATGGATGCGGTAGATGGTTGAGCCAATATATAGGGCGCGTGCGCCAAGCGGGTTGTTCGGCCCCCCTTCCATATGACGGGGAAGGTTGGGAACACGCTTGCGCATAGCGGGTGGAGGAGTCCAGCCCGGCCATTCTGCCTTGCGAGAAACACGGTGAGTACCAGCCCACTGGAAGCCATCACGGCCAACGCCAACACCATATTTCAGCGCCTTGCCTTCGCCCAATAGATAATAGAGGCGGCGCTCCTTGGTGTTTACGATGATGGTACCTTTTTTGGCCTTTGAATGAGGGCCGTCATAGGAGACCGTCGAACGCTTGATTGGTGATTTACCACCGCGGGTTCCGCCTTTGACGTCTTCCCAGCGCTTTGTTTCCATATTGTAATAACGGCCAGCTTCAGCGCTTGTCGCGACCAAAGTCAGGCCAAGTGCTGCGCATGCAGCCAATGAAAAGAGTTTCCGCATTAATCCTATCCCGAGCTCTCATTCCTTGGATAATCAAGATGACCGAAATTGAAATTACCAAGGCGCACCCAACACAAATTCAGCAATCCAATTCGAACCGTTATTTTGTTAATATCTGGCCCAAACGCAAGACTTTTCTGGTCATAAGCGATCCCATATCAGGGTTTCCAAGGGGCTTGATTGTTGCCTGTGGTGGTTTTGCAACAGTTACGAAGATCTATCATTGGAATTTTGTCCAATCTGTCTCAAACTTGATAGAATCTGTCGCAAAAGCAATCGTGGCTGCATTTTATCAGGTCAAAATCATCTGAAAAGCGATTCGATACCGGGTGACTGGCTACAGACGATACAGGGTTTCGCAGAATGAGTGGCTCCGGGAGCGAAAAGCCAACTTTAATTCTTTCGGTCTGAGCGTGAAATCAGAAACGCAGACGGAAACCTGCACTACCGGTATAAGTGCGCTCTACACCGTTGAAGAGCGCAGATCCACCAATATTCAGAAACAAGTTCTTATTGATGTTGGCTGAAAGGGCAGCCTGGAGATTCAACAAATCCTTGCTTGGCGCTGACCCGACATTTTCAAAGGTAGCTCCACTATCCACCGAGATACGGCTGGCCCTGTCCAAATCACCAAATCGATGTGTCCATCCAATACCAATGACTGGTACGATCGGTGCGCGACCCCAGAACCAGACAGTGGACAAGTTTAAGCCTACTTTCGTGGTACCGGTGAAAACATCCTTGCGAGCGGTATGAATGGCAGCATCGGCATTGCCATCTTCTACTACTCTCGCCTGACGCATGCCGTTATACTGAATGCCCACATGAGGTTGAGCAACGATTGAACCAAGAGTAATTCGTCGACCGGCTTCAAATGCACCGGTGATACGATGATTGGTATATTTGGAGCTCATCCGGCGTAAATCACCATTTCCATCGATATCGATATAGCGGCTGGTTTCATAATATTCCGGACCATATTGTGCCATTCCATCCAGATACCAATTCCGCCACTCAAATGTGCCCGTCAGTCCGACTTTGGGAATGAAAATATCGATACTGGTAATATTCTCGTTCACATCGACATCCACCTTGTTGATGGATCCGAGAAGACCAAGGCGAACATAGGAGTTGGAAATCAGATCGATGCCAGCGACCGCGCCAACGGCTTCCACCTTCACACTTGCATCAGTCGCTGTCGCATTTTTGCTACCAAAAGATCCGGTAGGGCGGAAAAAGAAGGAACGCTCGAGTGGAGGCAGATCACTCCAGTCATCTTCATAGGTTTGAAGATCATCCATGGCTTGCACACTGGCTTCTTCTTTTGCCTTGGGAGTATAACCCAATACATGCTCAGCCGACAGACTGGATGGAATGGTATGACCGATACTGGTAGGGGAGGATGTGCCAGCACCAGCACTGGCAGCACCAGCTGATGACCCGGCAGCAGAGCCGCCAGATGAAGAACCGCTGGACGCGGCTTCCCCTACATCACGTTGATAGTCATAAAATTCTGCTGGGACATTCGTACAATTGTGAGGGCGGGTAGGCGTCCGATAAATATACTGGAAATAGTCCAGAAGACCGCAGTCATTGACGGTGGAAATTGGCGAATGTGTCCCATGTGCGTGACTATTTGCAACTCCCGTCAGGGAAGCGATTACAAACAAGGTCAGTCGAACAACAGCATGAAAACGACACATCGGGTGCACTCAACAAATGGATTAGTGGATGGCAACATCACTTCGTCAGTCAATGGAGACTATTAACGAGATCCTAATGAAAAAACAACCGCCAGAGTTGAGACTGTATTGAAAACACGATTGATTGGTATGGTCATTGATTCCAAAAATCATCGGTTCATTGCGGTAATTTCAACATTAGCCAACGATGGGGTCCAGATTGATGAAGGAGAATGCCATTTTCGAGTTGCCCCGAAAGTGATAAATAAGGCATTAAGTGTTCGAGTTGAGAAACGGTCGGTATTGCGTAAATTGGGACGTTTCTGGACTGGGGATGAGAAAGCGCTGCGTTCAGGGTCATTATGGGTAGAAGACAGTTTAGTGTCGCCTTTGTTATGGGAATAGGTGCCTGGTCAGCATTCTTGATGCCGACGGGGCAGGGACATGCTGCCTCCTGTGATTTGGAAATTTACCTGATCTGGTCGGGGCTGGGCTCTCCTGCAATTTGCGACAATCATGCGGAGCTGGAGACCGCGCGTCATAAAAAAAAGCAGCAAGACACAAATCTGCGTGACGAACGGCAGCCTGATTACAGTGTTGCGTTGGAAACCCTCACAAGTACGGATATATCGGAAGGGGTACCTTCCAAGCATGCGCAGTACAGTTCCTCTCAAATAGATACCGATGTGTCTTCCTCAGGTCGACCCATATCTGTGTTTTTGGATAAAGATATTTCGAAAGAACAACCCGCTATTCTTATCGAACCCATATTGTCAGAACGGCAAAGCCATGCAGCTCATGTCGAGCCACTGGCGCGTTCATATTTTGTCAGCATATTCGGAGGAGGGGGGTCTCAAGATGCCCGTCTGGGTGAGCCAAGCTCAAACATGAGAATAGGCGGTGCTGCAGGGGGAGTTGACCTCTATACTGATGACCGGCTGAGATTGGGTTTGATAGGCATGTATGCCCATATACATGTAGATGTGAATGAGAACCAGGAAACTGTCGATATCATATCACCAAAGATTGGTGCCCAGGCCAGTATGGAGTTCGGAAACTGGCATTTGGAGAATATTGTTCTTTACGGTCCGGAAATTTCCAGTGCCAGTCGCGTCATAAGCGTAAGTGGTGCGGAACAACGTCTGACGAACAAATACACCAATCACCGCGTTACTCAGGCCTTTGAATTGGGATATACAGAAAGCTTCGGCTCCATGGTGGTCCAACCCATCGCAGGAATAGAGCTGGATTGGCATTATCAAGCCAAGGCTGCCGAACGTGGCGTGCAATCATCAGCGGCCTGGATCAAAAGATCATCTCATTGGGAAGGTGAAACCAAGCTGGGACTTACCCTGTCTACCGAGGCAATGATTGGTAACATTTCGGTCGTTCCGACAATAAGCGCCAGTTGGCGTCATCGGTTTGGAAAATTGTCAAACACTGTTTCCGTGTCTTTTGACTCTGGTCTGACATACGAACGAGTGGGAACCGCACCCGTACGCGATCTGGCTGAGATAGAGGCGTCTCTTGGTTTCAATTTGAAACCTGATATGGTTTTGGATATCGGTTATTCCGGCAGATTCAACGGCGTGGAAAGGTTGCATTCAGGTTCAATCGGGCTTCGGGTTGAATTCTAACGGTAACGCTTTCATTCCTAATTGGTGACTGATTGATGGTTTGCGCAACAAGTTCCAAAAAAGAGCCACAAACTCAATAATCGCTTAGTTGCAGGCAGCAAAACTCCAGTAGCCCGACAAAGCCGGGCTACTGGAGTTCGTGAAATGCCGTTCATGTGAGCCTATAGCGTGGTCCCGAAAAATTGGAGCACTTTTCGGACAAGAGCTCGCTTCAGATCAAAGAGTTAAAGCACTATTCGCAATTCAATAATTGTGAGAAGTGCTTTAGCCCAGCTTCAATTCCGCAAAGAAGTCATTGCCCTTGTCATCAACGACAATGAAGGCTGGAAAATTCTCTACTTCAATCCGCCAGATAGCTTCCATACCCAATTCTGGATACTCAATGCATTCGACTTTCTTGATGCAATCTTGAGCCAGACGTGCAGCAGGACCACCAATGGAGCCAAGATAGAAGCCACCATGCTGCTTACAGGCATTGGTCACAGCTTTGGAGCGGTTACCTTTCGCCAGCATCACCATGGAGCCGCCATGGGCCTGGAACTGGTCAACGAAGCTATCCATACGGCCAGCTGTGGTTGGGCCGAAGGAGCCTGACGCGTACCCTTCCGGGGTCTTGGCCGGGCCCGCATAATAGATTGGATGGTTCTTGAAGTAATCCGGCATTTCTTCGCCCGCTTCCAAACGGGCGCGGATTTTGGCATGAGCAGCGTCGCGAGCCACAATCAGTGGACCGGTCAGGGACAGGCGGGTCTTGGTCGGATATTGGCTCAAGGTTTCAAGCATCTCGCTCATGGGAGCATTGAGATCGATATTGACAACTTCGCCGCCAAGGCTTTCATCTTCGACTTCTGGCAGATATTGTGCCGGATTGGCCTCCAGTTCCTCAAGGAAAATACCATCCTTGGTGATCTTGCCTTTGGCCTGGCGGTCAGCGGAGCAGGACACGCCGATGGAAATCGGCAAGGATGCACCGTGGCGTGGAAGGCGGATTACACGTACATCGTGGCAGAAATATTTGCCGCCGAACTGTGCGCCGATGCCCATGGACTGAGTCATTTCATGGATCACTTCTTCCATTTCCAAATCACGGAACGCGTGACCGCTCTCGGAGCCTTCTGTCGGCAAGGCATCCAGATAGCGAGCAGAGGCCAATTTGGTGGTTTTTAGATTCAGTTCAGCAGACAGGCCGCCAATGGTCACTGCAAGATGGTATGGCGGGCAAGCTGCTGTTCCAAGAGTTTTGATCTTTTCTTCAAGGAAAGCCAGTAGGCGTTCACGGGTCAACAGAGAAGGAGTACCCTGAAACAGAAAGGTTTTATTGGCAGAGCCCCCACCTTTGGCCATGAAGAGGAACTTGTATTCATTCTCGCCTTCTTCGAAGATATCGATCTGAGCAGGCAGGTTGCTTGCGGTATTCTTCTCTTCAAACATGGACAGGGGTGCTACCTGACTGTAGCGCAGGTTCTTCTTGGCATAAGCATCGAATACACCCTGCGACAGAGCACGTTCGTCATCACCTTCTGTCCAGACGGCAGTGCCTTTCTTGCCCATCACGATACCGGTACCGGTGTCCTGACACATCGGCAGAATGCCAGAGGCGGAAATGTTAGCATTCTTGAGCAAGTCAAAGGCAACGAATTTATCATTGTTGGTTGCCTCGTCATCGTCCAGAATTTTGCGCAATTGAGCAAGATGATCCGGACGAAGCAGATGGTTGATATCCATGAAAGCCTGTTCGGAGAGGAGGCGCAGGCCTTCTTCCTCTACGACCAGCACGTCCTTGCCACGAAAGGTGTCAGTAGACACGTAGTCGGAGGTCAGTTTGCGATAGGGGGTATCATCTTTCCCCAAAGGAAAGAGCTTCGACGCCTGATTGCTCATATTGGGTCCTCTTGCAGCAAGGCAGCTTGGGTTCGGTCATGGTTCACAAGATCGTGGTCGACAAACCTGCAAACACGCTGACCATTTATCTGGCCCATCAGTGCGACTCATTGGCAGAAATTTCAAGCCCTTCTTGTGACCTAATTGTGGGTTTTCCGGTAGAGTGGAGGCAGTTTTTGTCATTTCATGAGAAAAGGCTGGATTTGGGAGGATCAAACCAAGACAGTCATCAACTGCTCATTTTTCAACCATATTATATGAATATAAAGTTCATATAATATGGCATGTAAGGCATCGTTATATTATATGGGTAACGCCAATCCCGGTTTTGACTGAATAAAAGCGGATGAGGGCAGATGCACAGATCATAGTGCGATAGAGCAGGGCAGATTGAGGAGAGACAAAGATGAGCGAAATGCGCATTGAGACGGATTCGTTTGGTCCGTTGGAAGTACCCAGCGATAAGTATTACGGTGCACAGACAGCCCGTTCACTGATCAATTTTCCAATTGGTGACGAGACGATACCGAAACCATTGGTGCGCGCTTTGGGGATTGTCAAATATTCTGCAGCCAAGGCCAACATGGCGCTGCATAATCTGGAACCTCGTATTGGTGAGGCTATTGTTGCGGCAGCCAGGGAAGTCGCTACCGGTGACTTGAACGATCATTTTCCTCTTTCCGTCTGGCAAACCGGGTCTGGTACTCAATCCAACATGAATAGCAATGAGGTGATCTCGAACCGGGCAATTGAGATTCTTGGTGGCAGCCTTGGTTCCAAGGACCCGGTTCATCCCAACGATCATTGCAATCGCTCTCAGTCCTCGAACGATACCTTTCCAACCGCAATGCATATTGCCGCAGCGGAAGAAATCAATGCCTCTCTGGTTCCTGCGCTGAAAAACCTGTATGAGGAACTGGATGCAAAAGCAAAGGCTTTCAAGGATATCATCAAGATTGGTCGCACCCATTTGCAGGATGCAACACCTCTGACTCTGGGGCAGGAATTTTCCGGCTATGCGGCAATGGTCAACAATGGCATCCGCCGTATTGAAAGCGCTTTACCCGCACTTTATGCCCTCGCACAGGGAGGAACAGCTGTGGGCACCGGTATCAATGCAAAAATTGGCTTTGCAGAGAAGTTCGCAGAAGAAGTTGCAGAGTTTACCGGCCTCCCTTTCGTAACTGCTCCCAACAAGTTTGAAGCGCTCGCAACCCATGATGCCATGGCCGAAACACAATCCATGCTCGGTGTCATTGCTTCCAGTCTGTTCAAGATTGCCAATGATATTCGTTTGCTGGGCTCCGGCCCACGCTCCGGTCTTGGTGAGATTTCTCTGCCGGAAAATGAGCCTGGTTCTTCCATCATGCCTGGCAAGGTGAACCCAACTCAGTGTGAAGCGATGACCATGGTATGCTCGCAAGTCATCGGTAACAGTACTACGGTTTCTTTTGCAGCAAGCCAGGGGCATTTTGAACTGAATGTCTTCAAGCCTGTTATTGCTTTCAATGTGTTACAGTCCATTCGTTTGATTAGCGATGCGTCCAATACCTTCACCGACAAATGCGTTGTTGGCATCAAGGCCAATGAGGAGCAGATTTCTGAACTTATGGGTCGCTCGTTAATGCTGGTGACAGCTCTTGCTCCGCATATTGGTTACGACAAGGCAACCGAGATTGCCAAAACAGCTCACAAGAATGGTACGACCTTGAAGGAAGAGGCAGCTCGTCTGGGGTATGTGCCAGCTGATCAATATGACGAGCTGGTGAAACCGGAAAAGATGATCAAGCCGCAATAAGCTTGATCCATTGAAGTCCTGTCGTCATACTCTAATGCATATTCTTCCAAACAACGGCTTGGGTCTTCGATCCAGGCCGTTTTCTCACTTCATGAAAAGATATACGCGCTCGGGAGTATGGCGATATGAAAGATATTGATTTCTGGTTTGAATTTGCATCCACCTACTCCTATCTGGCAGCAATGAGGGCGCAGGGTCTGGCGGCTGACTGTGGTGTTAGATTGACTTGGCGCCCATTTCTTCTGGGTGCGATTTTCAAGAAAGACCTCGGCTATGCCGATAGCCCCTTCAATCGTCATGATAAGAAAGGTGATTATATGTGGCGTGACATGGATCGCCAAGTCAGGATTCATGGCCTGCCATCGGTCAAAAAGCCTGAGCCATTTCCCCAGAACGGCCTGACTGCTGCTCGTATTGCGATGGTATTGGAAGAAGATGATCGCCTGCCAATATTCGTGCGATCTGTGTTTCGCGCTCAGTTTCAATATGGAGAAACCATATCGGAACCTGATGTACTTTTCGATATATTGTCCCAGAATGGCTTTGATGCCCCGGATGTGATGCAAAGGGCCAAGTCTGACAAAATCAAGCAAGCATTGAAAACTCAAACAGAGCATGCCGATCGGATAGGTATTTTTGGAGCACCTTCATTTGTGACACCGAAAGGTGAACTCTTTTGGGGAGATGATCGCATGGAAACGGCATTCCGTTGGCAGGACTAATGTGATTAGGAGAAAAGTCAATTGCTATTTTCCAGTAATAGTATGGAAAAATAGGAGAAATTACAAAGTAGTTATTGGTTAATAATTTTTTTAACAGTAAAATTGCCTAGGATATATATCCATTATTATTACCAAGGCTCTTCAAAGGTTTATATCTATTCGGTGAATATTGGTTAATTGTGACTCGATTTTTTTAGTCAGGTTCGTTATAGCGCAAACCAGAGCTTACCCTAAGGTCAGCTCAATAGAATAGGAATTTATTTTAGGTTTCGACCGGAATAGCTGGTGGTGGGCTGTGTTCTGGGATCAGAGACAGGGCCTAATTCAAGCGTCCCGACTCTGCCCGGATTGCAAATTGCGGGGATATGGATGTGAAACCGAAGTTATCTGATGTGGCAAAATTTGCAGGCGTTAGTCTGGCAACAGCGGATCGCGTTATAAACAAGCGAAGCGGGGTGCGCGATGCTACCCGGCAGAAGGTGATGGATGCGGTTGCCAAGCTCGGATATGAACCAGACCCTGTTGCTGCGCGCTTGGCTAGGTCTCGCAAACAGATCATTGCGATTGTGGTTCCCGGCGATGGTGATCGCCTGACAAAAAGCATCGAACATTATTGGCATCTCATTCAAAAAAAATCTGTTCATGCGCGTGTTCAGCTTCGCATGGCCATCTATGACATGAACCGTCAGGAGACCATGCTCGAAGAACTGGAAAAGGTATGTCAGGAGGTCGATGGAATACTGCTAAGCGCGCCGAATACGGAGCACACTCGACAGGCCGTCAGAAATATTACTGAAAAAGGCGTTCCAATCTTTAGCATCTTTTCACGTTTGTCCGATGGATATGCGAATAGATACATCGGATATGACCATTATAAGATTGGCCGGACTGCAACGCATTTGCTTAAGGTTTTGACAAACGGGAAAACAGGAAAAATCCTGACTTATTCCACTTTTCTGCAAATGATGGCTTACAAAGATCGGCTTGAAGGGCAGCAATCTTATCTGAATGAGCATGATTGGTCGTGTGAGCTGGTGCAGGTTCCTGTCCATCAGGACAGCACGGATCAGATCAAGGTTCTGGCTGACTATATCGACAACAACGAAGATGTTGTGGCATTGACTTGCCTGGGGCATGAAACCACCGATTTGATTGACCATCTTTCAAAACGGCCAACACGTTATGAGCACCTCAAGATCGTATCTGTCGTCATTGATATGGAAAGACGAATTGTTGACGCTCTTTTGGGGGGGGAAATCGATGCAATCCTCTATCTGGATGCCAAAGAAGTGGCAAGGGTAGGGATCTCTGCATTGATCGAAGATTTGGAGAAAAATTGTTATCAGAACGGCTTTGCAGACCTCGCTTCAAAAATTTTGGACTTCAATATTTTCGTGAAGGAAAATCTTCCTCATTGGGCACTATGTTTGCCCGAAGAAAGATAAGCCTGATAGAAGTGGTAGGCGCATTCGTTGGTAACAATTGACCATGACATCAGGCAACCGTGGGAAATTTGCTCGACAATAGTTTGGTTCTTGTGGAGTTTGCTGCCATATTTTGTTCATGGCTTTAGTGACTTGCAGGTCAATTTGCGCTTCAGGATTTTGCCTGTTCGTGCTTATGTTGCAATCACTTTGGTGCCTCTGGTAATTGCATAGACGCCAGAATTGGATAATATATTCCCTATGCGTTTCACTTGAATTCAGTTCTGAACAAATGCAGTTCAGAGGAATATTGGTGTGCGGAAAGATAGGACGGCATAAAACAAACGCCACCTATAAGTGAAGAGGGAGAAAATTATGGCGAGGTTGGTCCGACGCACAACCACGAATATTGTTGCTGACGAGATCCGTCAGCGGATTCTAAGGGGGCAGCTCAAAGAGGGAGAGCAAATTCGCCAGGAAGCTATTGCAACCGAGCTTGGGGTGTCACGTATTCCGGTACGTGAGGCATTGCGACAGTTGGAAGCCGAAGGTTTGATCACCCTTGTATCTCATAAAGGGGCAGAGGTAACTCGCCTCGAGCCAAATGAAATCGCCGAATTGTTTGAAGTACGACTGATGCTGGAAAACAGGCTGTTTGGGCTGGCCATTAAACAGATTACAGCGGTGGATTTGCAAGCAGCTCAAGAGTTGGTTGAGGCGATGAGGAATGATGCCAGAATTGAGGATTGGGGTAATCTGAACTGGCAATTTCATGAAACACTTTATCGACCAGCGAATCGACCTGCAACGGTCAAGATCCTTCGAAGAGTGCATGATAATATCGACCGATATGTCCGACTTCAGATTGCATTGACTGATGATGCCAAGGATCAGGCTCATGAAGAGCACATGGGATTGATCAAAGCAGCCAGAGACAGGGATGAAGAAAGGGCCATTGCTCTCCTAACCAGCCATATCGAACATGTGAAGGATCAATTGCTGGAAACCATCAAGGATAGAGACAGCGTGGGCGACTAAGTTCCTGTATCACATGCTTTATCGCATTGACGCGAAAATAACGCCAAGTCGGGAATATTCCGCCGCAAAAAATCTTTCCCTAGCGAGCTAGAAATGAGAGTGTTTGGGTTGTCGAGCGCTGACCAGAAGCTTCAGATCCTATGGGTAGAGGAGTACGTGGCAGTTCACAGTAAAAGTATCCATCGAATAAATGCGCACGGCTACCAATTCTAACCACCATGGGAGAGCGTTCTGCCACAGGGGTCGGGATGTTGGCGATCAGTGGGCGGCGTTTTTCAACTTGTGTGGCTGCCAGAACTGAGTTGGGTAGGAAGCCCGGAAACGCGACTGCCTCGATAGTTGTGGTGCTGGTCACTGCCGTCAATGCGATAGCTGCGCATGAAATCTGTTTCAACATTTTTGCTGCCTTCCTCCTGATAAGAAGAGCAAGGTCCCTGTACTCATGACTTCGATCAGATCTGAGGTCTGATTAAGTTTGGGAATATGTCCGAGAAAGGTTAATATCCGGCCTGAGAAGCAGGCGATATTGGTGCTGAAACAGTCTGGAAGAACGGAAATTGATTATTATGCTTTCCAAGAAGTTAAATGTAAATTCCGAAAAAAATAAATTAAGTAATTGAAAGTAAATGTAAAATTATATTTTTACGGTAATGTTATCGCAATTGTAGAGCTTGTGGCTCCATAACTTCGTTTGCTTAATGAGATGTAAATGCTGCGCTGGGTTGATCGGAGTGGTGCTTGGTTCAGAGCAAGAGCAGAACAGATGACGACAGCTGGTTTTACCTATCAATAGACTTATCCGATGATAGTTGTTTCAGGGCGTCAGGTAGATCACCAAAAGACGAGAGCAGCACATCTGGAGACAAATCAGCCATAGCGACGGTGCTATAGCCGTAGTCGAAACCAATGATCGGGATGCAAGCATTTCTTGCTCCATCAACATCGGGTGAGGCATCTCCCACCATCACACTTCGGTCAAGTGAAGTGCCCGCGCGGTCTGCCGTAATTGCCAGATGATCGCGGTGCGGTTTGCGATTGGGAACGCTGTCAGATCCACATATAGCAGCAAAATATTTGGACAGATCCAGTCGATCAAGTAATTCAACGGCCAGATATTCAGGCTTGTTGGTGCATATTGCGAGGCGATATCCTTCTTCATAAAGACTGGGAATAACATCCCACACACCATCATATGCTTGGCTCTCCACACAGATATTTTCTTCATAATATGCCCGAAAGACGCCATGAACCTGGGCTAGTTGTGCTTCATCTATTCCCAAATCGTGATATTCATAGCCTTTTTGGAGCATTGCCAACGCTCCTAAGCCGACATATGGCCGGACTAGTTCTCCGGGTACCGCAGGTAAATTCTGTCTGGCGAAAACATGATTGACCGCGTTTATAAGATCCGGAGCTGTATCAACCAGTGTTCCATCAAGATCAAAGAGAAGGCTCGTAAAAGGGGATGCGACCATGATTGATAATCTCACTGAATGAACATCGCCCGATAAGGCGTGTTGAGCTGAACCTTGAAGCAAACAACAAGCTGGCCCGTCTCATCGGCCATGTTGTCCAAACTGGCTTATCTCATTCTCAAAAATGGTGCAACTCCACGACATTGAGTGAAACTGACGTTGGATTGACATCACATGCATGATAAGAGCGTCGCAATGATATTTGTTGTGCCGTTATTTAAGATACACTCTATCTGGATCTCCAGTTATGCTTGATCAAAGGCAATGGAGGATATCCCGGGTGCATTCCCTCTAACGATTGAGGTCATATTTGTCAGCCCTGAAGCCACCTGGATGGCGGCGAACAATATATGTGTTCGTTTTGGTTTGCATGGCGACGTTGTCTTGCGTAAAACAACAAACAACAGGACTTTTGTCAAAAATGAGCACCATTTTGTTCGGGATGCCCCTTTTGGCCGCATTTCTGATGTATATGGTTCGGATAAGGTCTTGAGAGCGGTCACGGGAGTTGTGGAAACCGGGCTATTATCATGGGCCAAGGCGGCATCACAGTTATGGAGCCGGTTGACGCAAAAGCGGAACCGGAGGAAATATCGACTAACTCCCAATTCATCCGGCGAGATGATGGGAAATTGCACTATTAGAGGATGGTAAACGGATGAAATCGACCTTGCGCGCAACTCTTGTAGCCGGTCTAGTTGTCATTGGCGCTATGGCCGTGGGTGCTCAGGCACAAAGCGCGACCGATGGTAAAAAAGACACTCATTTGCAGGCTGCTATTGCAGTGGTGGAAGCAACAAATACGTTGCCAAAATATGAGGACCAGATCGACCTGATCAAGAAAAATGCCAAGGTATGGCTGATCAGACAAAATCCTGCCCTTGAAAAGGTGATCAGTGAATCTGTTGAAAAGCAAGCTAAGGTATTGTCTAGTAATGAGAATTTGTTGCTCGATAACGTTGCTACGGTTTGGGCTTCTTATTTCTCTGAGGAAGAACTTAAAGAGCTGCAAGTATTCTTCAAAAGCGAAGTCGGCCAGAAACTCGGCTCTTATCAGGCTCGGATCATCGGTGAATCCATTGGGTCCGTACAGAAAATCAGCCAGACCCTGACTGCCGGTCTGGTAAATTCTGTGAAAGAAGACTTGGGCAAGAAGGGTCACAAGTTCTGATCTCGATGAACGAGATGAAAAATTGAGAAGCCACCCAACACGGGTGGTTTTTTTATATTCGTGATCCAAATCGAGAATTTGTGATGTCTCTGTGATCATTCGCGTCATCTTGCGCCTTTTAATACTCTACAAGATGCCTATGTTGAGCGGAATGGGATGAATGGGGATGGTCTGTTTGGGTACCACAGTGATTTGTCGGAGCTTTTGGCAGCGATGATGTTTGCTGGAAACTGATTTGTTCCTCTCAAGAATCAGACCATAAATGAAGATATGCGATCAATGCTCTTTTGCGGGCAATAAGAGGCAAGATAATGAGTGAATTCGATTATGATCTGTTTGTCATCGGCGCTGGCTCCGGTGGTGTTCGTGCGGCGCGTATGGCAGCAACCTATGGCGCCAAGGTGGCGATTGCAGAAGAGTATCGGGTAGGTGGCACCTGCGTCATTCGAGGGTGTGTGCCGAAAAAGCTGATGGTCTACGCTTCCAAGTTTGCCCATGATTTCAAGGATGCAACGGGATTTGGTTGGACAGTAGGCGAAACCAATTTCGACTGGAACACACTGATTGAGCGCAAGGACAAGGAAATCGATCGTCTGAATGGCCTCTATATGCAGAATTTGGAGCGTCACAAGGTTGAAATCATTCATTCTCGTGCTGAAATAGAGGCGCCTCACCGGGTGCGCCTGGTCGGAGAAAACCGCCATGTCAGTGCAAGGCATATCCTGATAGCGACAGGTGGTCGTCCAAATTTCGCTGCCGATCTGCCGGGAGCTGAGCATATGATCACCTCCAATGAGGTCTTCCATCTGGAAGAAAAACCCGAACGTGTCGTTGTTGTCGGTGGTGGCTATATTGCTTTGGAATTTGCTGGTATCTTCAATGGCTTGGGCGTCGATACAACTGTTTTGTACCGCGGTGAGGAAATCCTGCGTGGTTTTGATGACGATATTCGTGCCACTTTGCACGAGGAAATGGAAAAGCAAGGTGTCAAGGTTATCTGTGGTGATCTGATCGAAGCGATTGACAAAGGATCGGAGGGCCTCTCAATTCGGACCAAAGAGGGCCGTGTATTGGTTGCCGATCAGGTGCTGTCCGCAATCGGCCGCTCTCCTTACACAGAAGGTTTGGGGTTGGATCGCGTTGGTGTGGAGTTGGACAAAACAGGAGCCATCAAGGTCGATGAATACAGCCGCACCAATGTTGATCATGTCTTTGCTGTTGGTGACGTGACAAACCGTGTGAATCTGACCCCTGTTGCAATCCGTGAAGGCGCGGCGTTGGTGGAAACTCTCTATAACAACAATCCGACCAAGATTGACTACAAGGATATTCCGACCGCAGTCTTCACTCAGCCTGAAATTGGTACGGTTGGGCTCACCCAGGTTCAAGCTGAACAGAGCTATGACAATCTCGATATCTATATGGCCAAGTTCCGCCCAATGAAAAATACGTTGGCAGGCAATGATGAAAAGATGCTGATGAAGATCATTGTCGATGCTGATAGCGACAGGGTTGTAGGCTGTCATATATTGGGGCCGGATTCAGGTGAAATGTCCCAGCTTCTGGGCATAGCGGTAAAAATGGGAGCGACAAAAGCTGATTTTGACGCAACAATGGCTGTGCATCCAACAGCCGCAGAAGAGTTGGTGACGATGAAAGAACCATCGACGCGGATCCGCAAGTAAAAGACAGAAATATCAAAATTGGGCTCAACCATCTGGTTGGGCCTTTTTTGTAAGCAATGAATATGATCAGGAAAGAGCGGGGAAAGTGAATGGCCTTGCTGATACGTGCAGCGACATCGACCGACAGGAGCGCTTTGGTGCAAATCGGCCTAACCGCTTGGATATCAGGAATTGCGCCTTTGCTGGATGATTTATGCTCTGAAGAACTCATTGAGATCGAGAAGTTATTCGACGATTTTATCAGCGCGCATTTTTGGGACGATCGCCAAAAGAATTCAGATGACTCGACAGGATGTGCCAGTTATCTCTTTTGTGCAGATCTTGGCGGCCAGGTCGTTGGTTTCTATGCCCTGCAAACCAGTTTAGGTAAAAATGGATATCTATCCGATCTATGGGTGGCCCCTCAATGGCAGGGGCAGGGTATTGCAACCCCTTTGATACAGGATGCGCTGGATAAATGCCGCCAAAATCACCAAACTGGTCTGGCACTGAAATTGCTGGCAAATAATAGGCGTGCTCAGGCTTTTTATGAAAAAAACGGTTTTTCAGAAACCCGTAGTATCTCTGTTTTTGATCCAATGCTAAAACGCCATCTGCCAAGGCTGGAAATGCTCTGTCGTTTTTGATAAGACCCTTCCACTCGTTTTCCTTCCGCATGGGGCAAGATATTGCCAATCAAGAAAATTCTCGACAATCCCGATCAATGGGTAGCGTATTTTGGTTATGGATCATTGGTCAATGACCGAACTCGCAATCTGGAGAGCTTTGGTTTGTCAGGTCGACTGAAAGGCTTTCGTCGTCAATGGCGAATGCGATCTGGTTATGGTGACACTGGTCAGCCGGGGAATGAGGGAGTGACTGCTCTTTCCGTTGACCGGGATGACAATGCCTATTGCGATGGTCTTTTGGTCTTCGATCACAAGGACCATCTGCCACAGGTAGACAAACGCGAAGCCAATTATGATCGTTTGTCGCTGGATTTGGCGGATTTCGATTGTAATTTCGATATTCCGGCAGGCGTAGAAGCTTATATCTATATTGGCCAACCTCATTATACCCATTGGGCAGAAGGGGCCTTTCCAGTTCTTCAATCCTATATTGACGCGGTGATGCAAGGGTTTCTGGATAAGTTCGGTCACGCCGGACTTGAGCGGTTCATAAGCGAGACCGATGGATGGAGGGTGCCTATATTGCAAGATCGGCATAACCCAATTTATCCTCGTCCGGTGCTCCTCAATGCAAGTGAAGAGCAACTTTTCGATCAGTTATTGCAAAAGGTTGGCGGGCAACCGGTTGCCCTTGTGACTTAGGCACACTATTTTTGATGAAAGCCAGACACTGATCTCCGGATAGAAGATCAGACAGATTTGGGAGCCATTGAATTGTGGGCTCCAGCCAAGGATATTTATGGCAATGGATGAAAAAGAAGAGAACGGCCTTACCAATCCCTTTCAGTCGTTCGATCCCGAAGGGAAAGCTGCTGATGAACATGAAGAGGCCGATAATCCCAAGCAGCGGGGCATCAAAGGTGTTCCGTTTCGGGTGATTGCACCCAATCTGGTGACATTAATGGCGCTCTGCGCTGGCCTTACTGGCGTTCGCATGGCGATTGAAGGCCGGTTCGAGCTTGCTCTCTACGCAATTCTGGCAGCTGCCTTGCTGGACGGTCTGGATGGCCGTATCGCGCGCTTGTTGAAAGGGTCCTCGCGCTTTGGAGCGGAACTGGACTCGCTAACCGATTTTGTGAATTTTGGTGTTGCACCAGCCTTGATGCTCCATGTTTGGATCCTGAAGGAGATTCCAAGCTTTGGCTGGATTGCGTCCCTGCTTTTCGCCATGTCCATGGTGTTGCGGCTAGCGCGCTTCAATGTGGCATTGGATGACAAGAATAAACCTGCTTGGCAGAAAGACTTCTTTGTGGGGGTACCGGCTCCGGCAGGGGCAATGTTGGTGTTACTGCCACTTTATCTGGAACAGGTAGGATTGCCTAAATATAGCGAAATGGCCCCCTTGGTGCTGGCTTATACATTGTTTGTTGCAATGCTCGTGGTTTCCTCTATCCCAACTTATTCAGGCAAGACCATCGGTGTGCGTATTCCAAGGGATCGTGTTTTACCTCTTTTTGTCGGTGTCATTGCCTGCGTTGCGCTTTTCTTCTCATATCCATGGGTGACACTCACTCTGATCTCACTTGGTTATTTGATCTCCATTCCTCTAGCGCGTCGTGCCTGGCACAGAGCCAACCGCGCAATGGGTGACAGCGCAGAAGCTGAGTTTGGTGATGTCAATTTTGGTGAGGATTTTGAAGAGACAGACAGCAATAAGAAGTAGTGATGAGTACTATGTGCTTTTAAAACAAAAAAGGGCGATGCTGATTATCAGCATCGCCCTTTTTCAGTTCTGATTGAGCCAGTTCAGCTATTCTGCAGCATTGGCGTAGTCGATGTCGTTTGGCGCAGGCTTGTTCGCACTCGTTTTTGCTTTGGGCTGCAACGCCACAACATCAGCTGCTGCTGGCTGCGCCATAGCTGATGCTGTTGCACCTCCTGCCACACCTGCAGATCCGGCAATCGGAACACCAGAGCCACGTTGTTTTCTGAGACCGGTGAATAGCCCCAGAACCCAGCGACCTGCTGGCAGCAGGGTGACAGATGGCATAGCCAGCAACACCGGAATGAGCACCAGGGTCAGGATGGTCGAGAAGGCCAAACCGGAAATCACAGCTGTTGACAACTGAACCCACCATGTTGCCGTGATACCGCCAACTGAGATGACACGTTCAAAGAAATTGAAGTTCACCTGTGTTGCCATCGGTATCAGACCCGCAATGGTGGTAATCGTCGTGAGCAAGATCGGACGGATACGTTGAGCGGCTGTTTTGACAATCGCCTCAACCGGTTCGATGCCATCGTGGCGGAATCGATTATACGTATCGATCAACACAATGGCGTTGTTCACCACAATTCCGGCAAGAGCCACCACACCAGTCCCTGTCATGATGATGGAGAATTTCTGGCCTGTGATCATCATGCCCAAAAGTACTCCAAAGACTGACAGGATCACCGTCGAAAGGGTCAGAAAAGTCTGATAGAAGCTGTTGAACTGGGTGATCAGGATCATCGCCATGATGAAGAGGGCACCAACCGCCGCCTTCATCAAGAATTCGCCAGACTCTTTCTGATCCTCATCCGCACCGCGGAATTTGAAGATGACATCTGCTGGCCATGTTTGGCTATCCAACCAAGCCTGTACTTCCTTCACTTTGTCATCGACAGTGACACCGTTATCCTTCACCACAGTGGCTTTCACATTCATGGCGAAGAAGCCATCACGACGGGTGATGGAAGAGACTTTCTGCTTTGGTTCGATCTTGATGAAATTGCTGATTGGAACCTGACCATTCGGCGTGATCAGTTTCAGCTGGTTCAACTGATCCAGATTGCGCTGTTCCTGGGGCAAGCGTACACGGATTTCTACTTCATCTTCTGTATCATCCGGGCGATATTTGCCGATCATCACTCCGTTGGTCACGAGCTGAACCATGGCACCGACCGGAGCGATGGCAGCATTGTAACGACCAGCTTCCTCGCGATCGATATCCAGTTCAAGTTCAATGCCGGGCAGAGGGCGATCATCCTCTTGCTCTATCAAGCCGTCAATCTGATCAAAGCGCTTGCGCACAATTGCAGTGGTCTCCATGACGCGATCATAGCTGTTTGACGTGACCTGCAACGTGATGTCTTTACCGGTCGGAGGGCCGCCCTGAACCTTCTGAATTTCCGTGCGGATACCCGGAATGAGAGCTGCTCTTTCACGAATATCTGCAAAGATTGCATCTGCCTTGCGGCGTACGGCATAGTCATTCAGCTCCATTGATAGGGTGCCAATGGTGTCATTGGGTTTGTTATTGGAGCCAAGAGCATTGAAACCACCACCGCTTGCTCCCGATGGATTGGAGGTGGTTACCACATCACGGACGCCGGGTGTGGTGAGGACGATATCTTCGACCTGTTTTACCAGAGCACGGCTTTCCAAAGCAGACATGTTGCCACGGGCTGAAACAAAGACCGTGGCAAGACGCGGTTCTTCCTCAACAAAGAATTCGACCCCTTTGCTGTTTTGGCCGAAGGCGGTAACAATGACAAAGCCAGCTCCAAGTATGGCACCAATGGTCAGGAAGTTACCTAGCGGGTGTCTCACCAGCCAATGAAGGAAGCGTACATAGATACCAGTCAGACCCGTGACTTCTTTCGGATCAAAATGCTCTCCACCTGAAAGGTGCGCAGCATTGGCCATCTCTTCTTCAGATGCTTTTTTACGACCAATGAAACCACCGGTTACTGGCAGGAAGACCATGGCGGTCAAAAGAGCGGCTGACAGTACGATAATGACCATGATCGGCAAGTAGCTCATGAACTCACCAGCGACGCCTGGCCACAGCAGCATCGGCAGGAAGGCTGCCAGGGTTGTTGCCGTAGAGGATGTGATCGGCCAGAACATCAGCTTTGCTGCACGAATATAGGCTTCCTTGCGCTCCATTCCTTCCGCAATTTTGCGATCGGCATATTCCACAATCACAATGGCGCCATCCACCAACATACCCACGGTCAGAACAAGGCCGAACATGACCATCATGTTCACCGTCATGCCAATGCCGGAGAGGATCAGAAAGCCGAGCATGAAGGAAGTTGGGATCGCGATACCGATCAACAAGGCTGAACGGAACCCAAGGGCTGCCAGAACCAGCATCATCACCAACGCAATCGCTGTCAGGATGGATGACTGAAGTGAACCAAGAACCTCATTGATCGGCTTGGCTTCGTCCAGCATGAAATCGACCCTTATAGCCGGATTCCAGTTGGCGGTCTCAGCTTTGACAACTTCTTGAACCGCCTGATTGTTTTCAATGATGTTGGTGCCAAGACGCTTTTTGATTTCAATTGAAATAGCCGGACGGCCATTCACGCGCGTAATGGCAGTCGGATCCTTGAAAGTACGCTTGATGTCGGCGATGTCCCCAAGGGTAACCACACCTTCGCCATTTTGTTTGATGGGGATGGAATAAACATCCTTGGCATCTTCAATCAGGCCCGGAACCTTGACATTGAAACGGCCCTGTCCATTATCCAGAAAACCGGCCGGAACCAGTTGGTTGTTCTGTGTAACTGCGGAGATCAGTTCGTTCTGCGTGACATTGTAGGATTCCAGGCGCATGAGATCGATTTCGACCTCAAGCAATTCATCCCGATGACCGGAGAGATTGGCTTCCAGAACGGTGGAAATACCTTCCAACTCATCTTTCAGGCGACGTGCATGACGATAGAGTGCGCGTTCCGGCACTTCACCTGATAAGGTGACATAGATGGTCGGTTGCAAAGAGAAGTTGGTCTCGGAAATCGTGGGTTCATCTGCGTCTGTTGGCAATTCAGCCTGAGCCTGATCCACCTTATCGCGAATATCGGCCAGAGCTTTGTCCTTGTCGAAGTCGATGGTGAATTCCAAAATGATACCAGCATGGCCTTCGGAAGCGACAGCGGTCATTTCCTTTAAACCATCAAGGCTTTGCAGCTTGTTCTCCATGGGGCGAATAAGCAGGCGGGCGGAATCTTCTGGTGAAATGCCATTCTGACTGATGGAGACGTAGAAAACCGGGACGTCGATGTCCGGATCCGACTCCTTTGGGATCGTGATATAGCTCATGATCCCGGCGGCGACCAGAACGATCATCATGGTCAGAACGGTCCTGCGGGCGCGCAGGATTGTATCTAGGATACCATTCATGATTGGCTATCTCCGCTTTGAGAAGCAGCAGTTTTACGATTGAAGTCGGCTACTGGTACGGCGTCCACCAATTGGCCATCTTTGACATATTCCTGACCAACCACGATCAAGGTAACCTCGGAAGGAAGGCCTGAAACCCAGACACCATTTTTGGCGCTAGTGAAAGTGGTGAGAGGGGTGAAGGCTGCTTTTTTGCCTTCCAGTCGCATAACGCCGATCGTGCCGTCATCGGACAAGGTCAGATGAGCCGGACTCATCAAATGGGCACTACTCTGAGGTAGATGCAGATTGGCAGTGGCGGTTACACCATCGCGCAAGGAGTGATCGGAATTGGACACTTCCACTTCTACGCGGAATGTACGGGTTTCCACATCGCTGGCGGTGGAGACATAGCGAACCATACCTTTGGTGGACTCACCTGTCACAAGCGTCACATCAGCTTCCAAACCAGATTTGACTTGTTGGATGTCACGCTCTGACACCTGACCAATTATCAGCATTGGGTCTGCGTTCATCACGGTTGCACAAGCGCCACCACGATTGAGCTGATCACCAATTTCCGCCAGTGGGCCCTGAACAATGCCATCAAAGGGAGCGGTAATATGGGTGCGTGCCATTTCTAGGGTGGCTTCTTCGACCTGCGCCAAGGCCGCATCACGGTTTGCACGAAGCGCGGTCAGTTCAGCTGTGGTCGCAAACCCCTTTTTCTTGAGCCGTTCCTTTGCATTCAGATCAAAATCGGCTTTTGCCAGCGCTGCTTTGGCCTGTGCAAGGCGTGCCTGACGAGATCCTTTGTCCAACTCGCATAACAAGTCACCCTTTTGAACTTGCTGCCCTTTGGAAATTGGGCGAGAGCGCACAATCGCGTCAGTTTCGGAGCGAACCACAACTTTGGTATCCGCCTGGGTGCGACCGCGAATGACCAGAAGGTTATCTCGCTGCTGTGCTTTGAAATCTTGCACGGCAACCCGTGTCAGAGCTTTTTGTTGATCTGTATCGCGTAGCGCAGGAGGTGGTGCGCCATTTTCATCAGACTGACCGGAAACAACCATTGTGCCAGTTGCCAGCCATCCTGTGATGCAAGCTGAGAATAGAAGAGCGAGCCCGTAAGAGCCTTTTATTCGCAACGCCATCGTTCAATCATCCTTCAAAGTCAAAAGAGCTTGTAAGGAAGGAGGGATGCTCTTTTGATAATTGCAATCGGCTTGGTGCCGTTTCGGTTCATATAGGTATTGCCTCCAAAAATTGGAGGCAGAAGCGGGAAAATATCTGCCCAAATAGAAATTATACAGCCAGCTTGCCAGATAAATCGATCGGCAGTTCGCCATTGGCGATCGCCATAAGCTGTGCGCGATTTTCTTTCAGATAGGCAATTGATGCCGTTATTACATGTGCTCCATAGCGACGTGTCCATTCTCCGGCAGCGGCAATCAGTGGATCGTAATTTGTTTCATCAGGTGAGCATTTATCCTTACATTCTGTCATGCAATTCAGTTCTTCATTGAGTTGCTCCAGTCTCAGATCAAGCGCTTTCTCAATCACTTTAGGGCCGAGCAATTTTGCATAAATTGCCACGAGCAAAAATCCGGAACGAAATACATCAGGTTTGGGTGGCTGGCTCAATTCTTCCAAAAAAGCCTGACGCCCGGCATCGGTAATGGAATAGACCTTGCGCGCTGGTTTTCCTTCCTGAGGTTCCAATCTGCAGGTTACCAATTCCTCTGCCTCCAGACGGTTCAGTGCAGGATAAATTGACCCGAAACTGGCTTCTGCGAAATAGCTATAGTCGCCCTCGCTTGACGCTTTGCGAATGTCATATCCCGTTGTGTCACCTCGGAACAGAATTGCCAGACATAGGCCTTTTACATTCATGTATGGTCTCCATAGCCCATTGCTGGTTTTGGGCTTGTATGCACTACCTGTTTGTACCTCTCTATAAGGCGTATATTAAGTTTAGGTATATGCCGGATCGATATAATATCGTTTATATATATGCCGGATCGATATATGTCTAGTATATATATAATGTGGATGTGGTTTTTACGTAAGGAAGAATGCGGCAAACGGTCTCGAAAGCATGACTTGCCAATCGACCTGTAAGGCCGGACAATGGTCGTCAGAGGCAGTTCAAAATAACGCGTGACCTCCCAATTTCTATTTGCATCAGATGAGGAATGAAGCCGCAAAAGGATAGTCATTCAATCATTTGGAGGGAAAAGAGCTAAGAATGGAGCCAGACTGTGCCAATCACCAATCTAGTGCCACCGCACCGTCGTCAGGAAAAGGGAATCAAGGGACTTTTTAAAAATCCTCTTATTCGCTTACTGGCCATTAATTGGCTGATAGGCCTCTTTACCACTATTCTGATTTGCGCTGGAATTTTACTCACCAATGCAGCTGGTATGCAGGAGCTGATCCTCAATAGCGAGAATCCTATTGTGCCACTTGCTTTACTTTTCTTTGGCTTGCTGATCACAATATGCAGCGTAACCATGGGGGTCGCTGTTATGAGTTTGCCGCGTGAGGATTTGGGCGACGACCCGGATCGGTAAAATGCGATCAAGCGACAGCATTTTCGGTTGTCTAGCAAGAAATGCTTGTAGCTTGAGTGCTTTCATACTCAATCCTGAATTTGTTCAAAGATGATTAAAATGAATTCGTATGGCTTATTGAAGCAACTCAATTAAATCAACGAATGAATTAATCCTAAAAATCGCATTTTTAGGGATAATATTCCTGCACTAAAACGGTGATATGGTGGAAAACCATATTTATAGCTGACATATGTCAAAAATTATTTTGATCTACCTCAAAAGATGGCTGATAAGCTCAACTTTTATCCTTTTGATTATAGGTTTGAATCTAAAGCGTTAATTTTTATGAATAAAACAATATGCTGACAGTTGTTTGTTTCTTGAAACTTCTTGCTGTGGTAAGCGCTTGCTACTTTTGAACGATCCCTACTAGGCTCGTGCCAGCTCACCCCGGGTCTGTAGCATGGCTGCTTGCGCGCCAAATTCTGGCGTAGACCAATCCTTGAATTCATACGGGGCAGGGCTTCGAGATTAAAACATATCTGGAGGTGAAAAATGCTCAAGAAAACTCTGGCTGCGGCCCTATTGGCTAGCGTCTGTGCTCTGCCAATGATGGCAGCAACTGCTTCTGCCGAAGTGGTTTATCATCGTGGCAATACCGCAGACCCTGAAACCCTTGATCAGCATAAAACATCCACCACTTACGAGGCGCATATTCTACGCGACCTCTATGAAGGTCTTCTGTCCTATAGCGCAGATGGCAAAGCTATTCCTGGCGCGGCAGAAAACTGGACGGTTTCCGACGACGGCATGGTTTACACCTTCAAGCTGCGCGACAATGGCAAATGGTCCAATGGTGATCCTGTCACCGCCAATGACTTTGTCTATTCCCTTCGCCGCATCATGACCCCGGATACCGGTGCCAAATATGCCAACATCCTTTATCCGATTAAAAATGCGGAAAAAGTGAATAAGAGTGAGGCAAAGGTCGAAGAGTTGGGTGTCAAGGCGATCGACGACAAAACTCTTGAAATTACTCTGGAAGCTGCAACTCCCTACTTCCTCGAACTGCTGACACATCAGACCGGTCTTCCGGTTCACAAAGCATCTGTTGAAAAGCATGGCTCCGACTTTGTTCGTGCTGGCAACATGGTCACCAACGGTGCCTTCACTCTGGCTGAGTTCGTACCAAACAGCCATGTGAAAGCGACCAAGAACAAGCATTTCCATGATGCGGCCAATGTGAAGATCGACACCGTCTTCTTCTATCCAACCGAAGACCGCGGTGCTGCTCTGCGTCGCTTTCAGGCTGGCGAATTGCATTCAAACAATGATGCGCCAACCGAGCAGGTCGATTTCATGAAAAAGGAAATCGGTGATCAGTTCCGTGTCGCGCCATATCTGGGTACCTATTATTATGCGATGAAGGCAGACAAGGATAAACTGAAAGATCCTAAAGTCCGTCGTGCTCTGTCCATGTCAATCGACCGTGAGTTCCTGGCTGAGTCCATCTGGGGCGATACCATGGTTGCAGGCTATTCCTTCGTACCACCGGGAATCGGCAACTATGGCGAGCCAGCATTTGCTGACTATAAAGACATGGATCAGCTGGATCGTGAAGATGAAGCCAAGAAGCTTCTGGCAGACGCTGGCTATTCTGAAGCCAATCCGCTGGAAATCGAAATTCGCTACAACACTTCCGAGAACCACAAGAATACTGCTGTTGCGATTGCAGATATGTGGAAGCCGATTGGTGTGACGGTTAAGATGCTGAACACCGATACCAAAACCCACTATGCGCATTTGCGTGATAAAGGTGACTTTGATGTCGCCCGTGCTGGCTGGATTGGTGACTATTCAGATCCTCAGAACTTCTTGTTCATGGTTGAGTCCGACAACGATGGCTTCAACTATGCCAACTACAACAATGCCGAATATGATGGTCTGATGGACAAAGCTGCCAAGACCGTTGACCTCAAAGAACGTGCTGAAATCCTGAAGCAAGCGGAAACTCTGTTCATGCGCGACCTGCCATTCATCCCTCTGATGTATTACGGCTCCATGAACCTGGTATCTCCGAAGCTCAAAGGCTTCAAAGATAACCTGCTGAACGTGCACCCGACCCGTTGGATGTCCGTAGAAGGCTAAGGATCATTCCCGAATAATATAAAGGCTGCCCCTCAAGATGGGGCAGCCACCATATGCCAGTCTATCCATAGTCTGTGCCGCAAAGAGCGATGGCTTATGCTGTTGTTTCCATGGTGTCACTTGGGTGGTCAGGGCAGGCCTTATGCACACGCTGTTGGGCAAATTTAGTAGCTGATAACATCTCGGAAAAGACTTTGGTCAATCTCTGCTTTGCAAAACAGGGATAATCAGAAGGCAAGCCAGATCAGAGCGAAAAGCAAGTGATCAACCTGGTGCAAATCAGCTCACAACTCAGCACCAATGGCAATGTCCAGCTGCATAAGAGAAAACTGAGGAAACCGGCATGTTGCGTTATGTGCTCAAGCGCTTGCTAACCGCAATTCCGACATTATTTTTGATTGTTACCATCTCCTTCTTCCTGATCCGCGTCGCCCCCGGTGGTCCGTTCGATCTGGAGCGCCCACTTGAGGCCAAGGTGATGGAGAACCTGAACAAGATTTACCAGCTCGACAAGTCGCTCTGGGAGCAATATCTCATATATTTGAGTAATATTCTCCAAGGTGATCTTGGTCCCAGCTTCTTCTATCGTGATTTTAGCGTCAACGAACTCCTGATTGAGCAAGGTTTGCCTATTTCCGCCGAAGTGGGTGGTTATGCGCTGCTCTTGGCTTTGATCGTTGGTTGTGCGCTGGGAATTATGGCTGCGCTCAAGCAGAACCGAGCTCCCGATTACACTGTCATGACCTTCGCGACCATGGGCATTACCATCCCCAATTTCGTGGTTGCACCAGTACTGACGTTGATCTTTGGCGTTGCCCTTGGATGGCTGCCTGTAGGTGGCTGGAATGATGGTGCCTGGCCAAACAAAATTCTACCAATCGTCACACTTGCTCTGCCGCAGATTGCCATCGTGGCTCGTCTGACACGCGGATCGATGATTGAGGCGATGCATTCGCATCATATCCGCACTGCACGCGCAAATGGTTTGCCCGGCTGGATGGTTGTCATTGTGCATGCATTGCGTGGCGCATTGTTGCCGGTGGTCTCTTATGCCGGCCCTGCCGCCGCTGCATTGCTTACTGGCTCGGTAGTCATCGAAACCGTCTATCAGATCCCAGGTATCGGTCGCTACTTTGTTCAAGGTGCGCTGGATCGTGATTATACGCTTGTGATGGGTACCGTGATTTTGATTGCTGTTTTCATCATGATTTTCAACCTGATTGTTGACCTGCTTTATGCATGGCTCGACCCTCGTGTTCGTTACGATTGAGGCCAGCCATGAGTGATACAATGAAAAACACAATGAAAACTCCCGCAGGAGCTTTGACCGAGACGCTTGTTGAAGCGCAGGTCGGTCGTTCCCTTTGGGACGACGCATGGGCGCGTCTGAAGGCCAACAAGGCAGCGATGGCTTCCTTCGTGGCTCTATTCATCATCTCCGTTGCCAGCTTTTTTGGACCCATGCTGTCACCGCATGGCTTCGATACAGTCTACCGGAACTATGTGAAGGTGCCGGCCTCTCTCACCGCCTATCCAAGAAATGAGGCGATTGAACCTGCCCTGGAAAAAGCCTTGAAAAGGGCGCGACTGACGATCACCTCTGTCGCAATCGAAGGTGATCAGGTGATTGCAGAAGTCACTTCCCGCAGAGAAATTCGTGAGCGTACAGCGCAATATGTTGATCGTTCAGATTTGTTCAAGAATGCCAAACTGCAGGATTTCTCTGATGACAAGCAAAGCGGTAAACTAATCGCAGACATCGACCGCAAGCATTTCTATTTTGGCACCGATGCCAATGGTCGCGATCTGATGACCCGTACCCTGATAGCTGGGCGGGTGTCGCTCGTGATTGGTCTTCTGGCTTCCGGTGTTGCCTTGCTCATAGGTGTGACTTATGGCTCATTGTCCGGCTATTTCGGTGGCCGGGTTGATCTGATAATGATGCGTGTAGTTGATGTTCTCTATTCGCTGCCATTCATCTTCTTCGTTATCTTGCTGGTCGTCTTCTTCGGGCGAAATTTCATACTCATGTTCATAGCCGTAGGTGCAGTTGAATGGCTTGATATGGCAAGGATTGTTCGAGGGCAGACGCTGTCAATCAAACGTCAGGAATATGTGCTGGCGGCTGAGGCAATGGGGGTCGGAACCGGTGGTATCCTGAAACGGCATATCATCCCGAATACCTTGGGCCCAGTTGTGATTTTCGTCACGCTTCTGGTTCCGAAGGTCATCCTGCTGGAAAGTTTCTTGTCTTTCCTTGGGCTTGGCGTGCAAGAGCCAATGACCTCCTGGGGTGTTTTGATCTCGGAAGGTGCTCGCAACCTGCAAGGGGCAAGCTGGATGCTTCTGTTCCCGTCAATCTTCCTGACCACCACGCTCTTTGCGCTGAACTTTATCGGCGATGGCCTGCGTGATGCTCTGGATCCAAAAGATCGCTAGAAGGGAGACAGAACAATGACAAATCAAACACAACCGCTTCTGGACGTGAATGACCTGCATGTGCGCTTTTCCACCAATGATGGGGTTGGTGTGCATGCCGTTAAAGGCATTCATATGCACATCAACAAAGGTGAGACTGTCGCTGTGGTGGGTGAATCAGGATCTGGTAAGAGTCAGGTCATGATGTCCGCTATGGGCTTGCTCGCTGAGAATGGCTGGGCCGAAGGGTCGGTCAAGTATGATGGACAGGAAGTTCTGGGGCTCTCCAAGCGTAAGCTGAACAGCTATCGCGGTTCCAAGATGACCATGATCTTTCAGGAACCCATGACCTCTCTTGATCCACTCTATACTGTGGGACGGCAGATTTGTGAGCCTCTGATTGTTCATCAGAAAATGAATACGAAGGCTGCAATGGTGAGAGCAATCGAACTGCTTGATCTTGTGGGGATTCCTGATCCAGCAAAACGCATCAAGGCCTATCCGCACGAAATGTCCGGTGGGCAACGTCAGCGCGTGATGATCGCTATGGCTCTCGCCAACAATCCCGATCTATTGATCGCGGATGAGCCAACCACGGCATTGGATGTGACCATTCAGGCGCAGATCCTGCAGCTGCTGGCCGAACTCCAAAAGAAGCTGGGTATGGCCATTCTTTTCATCACCCACGATCTGAACATCGTGCGTCGCTTCGCTGATCGTGTTTATGTGATGAAGCGTGGCGAAGTTGTCGAAGAAGGAGAAACCAAAACCATCTTTGACACGCCAAGCCATGACTATACCAAAATGCTGCTTGCTGCCGAGCCTGATGGCATCAAGGAAGCTCCATCAGATGATGCAGATGTCTTGCTTGAAGGCCAGGGCGTCAATGTCACGTTCAATATCGTTGAAGGCCTGTTTGGCGGCCAAAAAACTGAGCTGAGAGCTGTCAATGATGTCAATATCCAGCTGCGTCGCGGCCAGACCATCGGTATTGTCGGTGAGTCCGGGTCTGGTAAATCCACCCTTGGTCGGGCATTGCTGAAGCTGAACAATTCTACAGGTAAGGTGCTGTTGGACGGCGTCGATATGAGTGTGATCAGTGAAGGTGATATGCGTGCTCATCGGCGCGAACTGCAATTGGTCTTCCAGGATCCGTTCGGATCTCTGTCTCCACGTATGATGGTCGGGCAGATCATCACAGAAGGTCTCCTGGTGCATGAGCCGGGTCTGACCGCAAAAGAACGAGATCAGCGTGCGATTGAAGTTCTGCAAGAGGTTCAGCTAGATCCATCCATGCGCAACCGCTATCCGCATGAATTTTCTGGCGGTCAACGTCAGCGTATCGCGATTGCCCGTGCAATGGTGCTCAAACCACGCATCGTGGTGCTGGATGAGCCAACTTCTGCGCTGGATCGTTCAGTGCAGAAGCAGATTGTTGAACTGCTCCGTGATCTGCAGGAGAAGCACAATCTCTCCTATCTCTTCATCTCCCACGATCTTTCGGTGGTACGTGCCATGTCAGATTATGTGATGGTGATGAAGCATGGAGTAATTGTTGAAGAAGGTTTGACCGATCAGGTTTTCGATGCTCCCAAAGAGCTGTATACGCGCCAGTTGATGGCAGCTGCTTTTGATTTGGAGCCAATCTCGGCTTAAGCGAAGGCTAGAGACAATCAAGCAATGAAAAAGCCACCGGAGAAGTCTGGTGGCTTTCTAGTTTTCAGAGTTCGAGGCCTTGATCAATAAATGTGTGAATGCGGCACTTAATTCTGATCGCTCGGCGCTGTTCATTGTGGGCCAAAGAAGGATGGAACCAAGAAAGGCGGAATATTCCAATTCAGCAATGCGGCGTGGGGGGATGGCAAAAGGTCGATTCAAAGAGATATAGAGATCCTCCAGAAAGCGAAGACGCTTCTGATCGACCGCTTGTACCAATTCACCGACCAATTGACTGCGTCCGGCCAATTGTCGAATGGCGATTTCCAGTTTCAGATCAAGCGCCAAAGTCAGCTCGTTCAAAGCCTCAAGTTGCTGACTGGCACCGGATTGTCGGGCAGCCTTTTCGATTACATCCAGCGTATTACGCCGCTCCCACTCATCAATCAATGCCTGTAGATAGGTCGAATGGTCCTTGAAATGATGATAGAAAGAGCCCTTGGTGCGTCCTGCTTTCTCGCATAAGCGATCAACCACCAAAGCATCGGGCCCTTCATTTTTAAGAAGAAGCCCCCCAACTTCGATCCAGTCTGATTTTGAGAAGCGTTGAGATTTTGACATCACGCGATCTGGCCTAATAGTCCGGGAATGCCAATGGCAATGAACAGAATCCATTGCGGCAATTCGATTGCTTTGCTTTTGGTGCCAAGCATAAGGACGAAGTTCCAGATTGCAAAGGCCCAAGCGAGGAATGTGGCCAAAGTAGCAAGAGGCCAGCCTGCGGGTGAGAAAAGTGCAATACCGTAACAGCCAGCCATTGTCACGAGTATGATGGAAACCATGTGCCAGCAATAATAGTTGGTGTATTTGGGAACCCGTTTAAGTTCGGAAGCCAACAGCGGCTTGGCAATTTCTCGCCCACCCAGAATGATATGGATGAGGGCTGTGGCCAATGACAATATCCCAGCTGTTGCAATCAGCCAGACATTCAACTCGGAAAGAAGCATGATCTTTTCCCTGTTTCTATGAGCAATATGCAGGTTATTCGATCAAAGGATGATTATTCTCCTCAGAATCGCATACCATACTGAATGGTATGTTATGTGATTGTCCAGAGAAGATTATGACGGATGATGGGATGTTCTGCCGGGGCGGACTGAAAAAGACAGGAAAAAGATCGTAGAGCGGCAGGCTCTTTGAAAGAATGGCAGGCGATATTGAAGTGCCGTTCAAAGAGGTTGGGGAACACTGGCAGCGTTCTGAAGTCTAAGCTTTACTTGATTCTATTCGTTGAACAGATCAAGTCTCAGAATAGATAGGCGCCGCCGATAAGGGCGACCGCGCAAAGTACAAAAAGAAGTAGGAAAATCTGGATTGATTTGGATAAATTCGGCTCATTCTCTGACATGACAAGGCCTTTTACGTACTGTTTAAACTGGATAATAGCTTACCAAATATAGGAATGCTGAATATCATTCAAAAAGTCGCAGGGCTCGATAACCTTGATTGATAGGGTTAATTCTCTCACCTTTGGATGAATACATAGATAGTGCCGCAAGGCCATTTGCCTTGCTCATGCATCTTGTCTATCGTGCAGAAATTGTGATGCTTTTCAGTGCCGAGATTCTCTATGCAGCAATTGGACGATCAAGCGCGACCGCCATTCTCCCCCGAAGTGGAGCAGTTGCTCAAAGCTTTCCATGCCCAAACGCCAATTCGGGCTTGGTCCATGATCATCACCATTTTCGGTGATTGCGTGATGCCAAGGGGAGGGACACTCTGGCTCGGTTCGCTGACACGTATCATGGAGGCCATTGATATAGGTCCCGGTGTTGTGCGGACTGCTATGTCAAGACTGGCTGCGGACAACTGGTTGGACCGTTCCAAAGTCGGACGTAACTCCTATTATCGCCTGACTGATAAAGGTGCTGAAACCTTCAAGGGAGCGACGCGTCGCATTTATTTTGAGACCACGCGATCATGGGATGGACAATGGATCATCGGCTTCTTGGCATCTGGTTCTGATAGGGCAACAAGACGCGAGGAACTTTTAGGACGAGGATATGGCGCCATAGCGCCAAATGTTGTGGTGCGCCCCTATACCGGGGTTTTGCCCGACTCTGATCCGCAAAATTGTGTTTTCTCTACTATCGATGGTCTGGGCCCAAATGCCTGGACATTGGCGGAGCAGGGGTGGCCCTTGGAGAAGATCTCTGAAGGCTACCATGAGTTCCTTGAGCATTATCGCGCTATTGATGAAGCCTTGGTATCGGGGCAGAGCTTCTCGCAATTGGAGAGCTTGATTATCCGTATCATGCTCATCCATGATTTTCGCCGCCTGGTACTCCGTGATCCGCTTCTTCCACCAAGTGCCTTGCCGAAGAACTGGCCCGGTGATGCCGCACGCCAGCTTAGCGCTCGCATCTATCACAGGGTGATGGAAGCGTCGGAAATGTGGCTTGATAGTCGCGCCGAAGGCGAATATGGGCCGCTTCCAGCCCCTGACTTCGATTTTTATCGCCGCTTTAACGCACTGTAAAGTCGCATATTTCTGCGCTTTCCCACGGCTGTAATTTTATATGTTACGAAATTGGCTTGATAAAAGTAAAATTTGTGACATATTAAATTCAGGACAACATTGTTGGTTGGGAGGACCAGAACCAATGTATAGCCAAGCGCTGAACGCGGCTGACGAGCGAGTGGAAGAGGATCAGGAATTCCTCGACGCCTTTCAGGCCCGTATTGATGACGAGCAAAAAATCGAACCCAATGACACCATGCCATCTGCCTATCGCAAGACGCTGATCCGGCAAATTTCCCAGCATGCCCATTCAGAAATCGTCGGGATGCTGCCAGAAGGTAACTGGGTGACACGTGCGCCAACCTTGCGCCGTAAAGCTGCGTTGCTGGCAAAGATTCAGGATGAGGGAGGCCATGGCATGTATCTCTATTCCGCATGCGAGACCCTTGGTGTCTCTCGTGAGGAGCTGATAGATGATCTGCATTCTGGCAAAGCCAAATACTCATCCATTTTCAATTATCCGGCTCTGAACTGGGCTGACATTGGTACCATTGGCTGGCTGGTGGATGGTGCTGCCATCATGAACCAGATCCCGCTGTGCCGCACATCCTTCGGTCCTTATTCCCGCGCAATGATCCGTGTTTGTAAGGAAGAAAGCTTCCATCAGCGCCAGGGTTATGAACTGCTTTTGACCATGATGCAGGGCTCTGATGAGCAGAAGGAAATGTGTCAGGATTCCATCAATCGTTGGTGGTGGCCTGCGCTGATGATGTTTGGACCATCTGACAAGGAAAGCATCCATTCCAGTCAGAATATGGCTTGGAAGATCAAGCGCTTCTCCAATGATGAACTGCGTCAGCGTTTTATTGATGCCACTGTTCCGCAGGCTCACTTCCTTGGCTTGGAAGTGCCGGATCCAGATCTGAAATTCAACGAAGAGACCGGTCACTGGGACTTCGGTGACATCAATTGGGACGAGTTCGTGAATGTGGTTCGCGGTAATGGCATCTGTAACAAGCAGCGTATGAAAGACCGTGTGGCAGCCCATGAAAATGGTGCCTGGGTGCGCGAAGCTGCACTGGCGTATGCTGCCAAGCGCGCTGCTCCGCAAGCCGCCGCTGAAGCTGCTGAATAATCGCACTCGTTGGAAATGAAATTTTTGAGGAATGCCAGTGAGAGGACCGGAAGGGATATATAATTCCCTGATCGGACTGGAAATTCCGACCTGTCGAACTTGAGGCAGGGAATTGGAGGACATTAAAATGACCGAACAACATACCCCACTTTGGGAAGTTTTTATCCGTGCTCGTAACGGTATGGCTCATCGCCATGCAGGCTCTGTTCATGCAGCTGATGCCGAAATGGCATTGCAGGCAGCGCGCGACGTTTATACCCGTCGTGGTGAAGGCTTGTCCCTTTGGGTTGTGCCATCCAATGCGATCGTTGCAAATGATCCGGATGAAAAAGGCATGATGTTCGAGCCGACAGCCGACAAGATCTACCGTCACCCGACCTTCTACGAAATCCCCGAAGAAGTCGGCAACATGTAATGAGGCTGGCATGAGTGGGATCAGACTTGATCCTGTTCATGCCGCCCAAGCAAATGACGGAGACATTCATGTCTGATGCACTTTTCAAATATCTCGTCCGTTTGGCCGACGATACGGTAATTCTGTCTCATCGACTGGGCGAATGGTGTGGTCATGCTTCTCACATTGAAGAAGATGTGGCCATGACGAACATCTCGCTGGATCTGATCGGTCAGGCCCGCAATCTCTATTCCTACGCTGCTGAAGTAGAAGGCAAAGGGCGGGATGAAGACCAACTGGCTTATCTGCGCAATGAGCGTGAGTTCACCAACCTAATTCTGGTTGAACAACCAAATGGTGATTTCGGCAAGACCATGGCGCGCCAGCTTCTTTATTCTGCATTCATGTTGCCTTTCTGGGAAGCCATGATGGCATCCAAGGACAAGCAACTGGCGGCTATCGCAGCCAAGGCTGAGAAGGAAGTTACCTACCACCTGCGTCATGCAGCTGAATGGACCATTCGTTTGGGTGATGGAACTCCTGAAAGCCATCGCCGCATGCAAGAGGGCATTGATGAGCTTTGGATGTATACTGGTGAGCTCTTTGTCAAAGATGAGGTTGAGGAACGGTTAATCGAAGCTGGTATTGCGATCGATCCGGAAAGCCTGCGTGGTGCATGGGAGCGGACGATCGAAGAAGTACTGACCCGTGCGACCTTGAAACGACCGGAAGATGGTTGGATGCATGTGGGTGGCCGCAATGGCGTGCATACCGAACATCTTGGCCATGCCTTGTCAGATTTTCAATATCTGCAACGGGCATATCCTGACTGCACTTGGTAAACGCCTCAAAAGGGAAGGGCCCGCTTTCGGCGCTTCCCCTGATCTGTCTGCAGATCATAAATCAAATCTCGAAAAGGACCTCAGTCACAAAGGACCAAAGCTATGCATGAGGAAAGGACCAGCTCCACTGCACCTTCCAATCGTCAGGCCTTGGCCTGGGCCGCCGTTTCAGAAGTGGTGGATCCGGAAATTCCGGTGCTGACCATCGCGGATTTGGGCGTATTGCGTGATGTGCAGGTCGAACAGGATGGTAGCGTCCTTGTTACCATCACCCCGACCTATACGGGGTGTCCGGCCATGAACATGTTTGAGATGGATATCCAGCTCTCATTGGCCAAGGCGGGGTTCGATAAAACAAAGATCGAAACCGTTCTTCATCCGGCTTGGACCACCGATTGGTTGACACAGGAAGCTCACGACAAACTGGAAAAGTTTGGCATTGCTCCGCCGAAAGGCAAGGCTGGTCGCCGGGCTTTGTTTGGTGAGGAAAGTGTGAACTGTCCCAAATGTGGATCCAGCCATACAGAACGTATTTCCGAATTTGGTTCGACTGCCTGCAAAGCCCTGTACCGATGCAAAGACTGCGCGGAACCTTTCGATTATTTCAAATGTATCTAACCGAACCAATTGATCTATCGAGATTAATTAGGTTGCGGATAGGAAAGAGGTAAAGTATGAGCCCTCGTTTTCACTCTCTCAAGGTTATTGACGTCAAGCGCGAAACGCCGGACGCGGTTTCTATCGCTTTCGAACTGCCAGAGAATCTGAAGGAAGACTATTCCTATATCCCTGGCCAATATCTGACCCTGAAAGCCGATATCAATGGTGAGGACGTGCGCCGTTCCTATTCCATTTGTTCCGGCAAAGGCGAGGATATTCGAGTTGCGGTCAAGAAGATTGATGATGGAATATTCTCCCAGTATGCTAACGATGACATCACTGTTGGCATGAATATGGATATCATGACGCCCATGGGGCGCTTCTATTTGCCCGAAAATGGAACCGGCGAAGCACGTACCTACGTCGGCTTTGCAGCAGGCTCAGGCATTACGCCCATCATGTCCATTATCAAGGAAGTGATGCAGCGCGAGCCGGAAAGCCAGTTCTTCCTGTTCTATGGTAACCGTACCTCCCAGACCATTATCTTCAAAGAGCAGCTGGATGATCTGAAGGATCAGTATTTGGGACGCCTCTCTGTCTATCATATCCTGAGCCGAGAAGAGCAGGAGTTGTCACTTCTGAACGGTCGTTTGGATGAGGAGAAGGTCGAGGCCTTCCTGACGTCCATCCTGCCAGCAGGCGACATCGACCATGCCTTCCTGTGTGGTCCTGGCGAGATGATAGAAGAAGCTCGCATTGCATTGGAAAAGACCGGTCTTGATAAAGAATGCATCCATAATGAGCTCTTTACACCAGCTGATGGCTCCGCAAGCCATGAGGCCCACGAAGCAAAGGATGCCAAGGCAGTTGATCATAAGGCCAAGGTGGATATGATCGTCGATGGTGCACGTTATAGTCTGGATCTGGAGCCTGGGGAGACGATCATTGATGCGGCTCTGAAGGCGGATATCGAAGCGCCATTCTCTTGCAAGGGCGGTATGTGCTGTACCTGTCGTGCCAAGGTTCTGGAAGGTGAAGTGGATATGGCAATCAACTATTCACTGGAACCATGGGAAGTGGAAGCTAATTTCGTGTTGACTTGTCAATCCCGACCCAAGACCGATAAGGTCGTCGTCGATTTTGACGTTATGTAGGCCAATAATTAAGTGGATGATATCGAAAGCTGCACACGGAAATCCTGTGTGCGGCTTTTTTGTATTTGCGTAATTGAGCAAGGATTCATTCTTTGAAAACCATCACATCATAAAATTATACCGACTTGGCCGCATGAAACAGGTTCTTTCATGGCTTTCGGGTATCCTTAATTCATCGCTTCTCGCGATTGAACGGATCAGATATAGCGGGATATGAAAATGGTGCAGTGGGACAAAAGTGAGGTTGAGCAAAAAAACAACGACCGAAGTACGAGTAAAGCAACCTTGATGATGCCAGACCAGAACAACAATCAGTCGACCCGTTTGAACGGATCCGTGGCCATGAACAGGCAGCGTCAGCAGCTTGTACAAGCGCAAGCACCAGCACCAGCTGTGCGCCGTGGCCCCTATGTCCCGCCACCGCCTAAGGAACAATTTCGGGTTACTGCTGATATGCAACAGGCGGATGTAGCGCTTGAGAATGGCAATATTCAACAACCGAGGCAAGTTGCTATCGGAAAGCCTCTTGAAAAGGCAGTCATCCAGACATCATCGGCATCAATGCTGTCTAAGATGTCAATATTAAAGCCATATTGTGCCAAAGTGATGAAGGATCTTTCTCTCTTGAAAAGAGAGGATTTGCACAAAATGGCCATTGGCTTGGTGGCCTATCTGTTCCTGATTGGCGGAGCGGTTAGTGGTGCAGTGGTTGGCGGGGATCGCTTCTTCAAATTCCTGAGCTCTCACATGTATGATATGAGCAGCGATATGAATGCAGATCAGATACAGCGTGGAATGAAGACGGCAAGTCTCAAGCGATAGAAATCTGCAAGTCTGAAACAAGATAAAGCGGGCAAGGCCCGCTTCATATTCTAAACCAGATAAGATCTCACCTATTTGGCAATCGCAAAGGGCAAGGATATTTGATCCTGCTTTTCCGAATATTTATCTTTGATCACATAATGCGATTCATATTGGCCTTCCGGAAGACCAGTCAGGTCCACGGTCAGATTCAGATGTACTTCCTTGTTGTTGGCTCCGAGGGGTAGGTCGATTTTCAAAAAATCCGACCGTCGCAGAATAACTCTGCCAGTTGCATCGGAGAGAGAGAAGTCAATCCGGAATCCCGCTTCCCGTTCGCCGCTGGTGGTCGTCCCATAGGTAAAGCCAATGGGTTCCGCATAAATTATGTGAGTTTCATTGGGTTTGAAAACTGCTGACTCTTTGGGCGTGAAGCGACGAAATGAATAGATTTCCTGCACATATTGAGCGTTGCGTACTTTCATTGGCAGCTTGGCCCAAACTTTGTCGGACATTTCCAGCAATACATCATATGCTGCGACTGGCTGGCTGGCAGCCAGTAGATCTTCAATTTTCTTTGCAGAGTTTGTCAACTCTCCAGCATAGGCTGAAACACACAAAGATGTTACGACAGCCAATCCAAATGTAACGCGACGCAAAGTATTGATCATCAAAATCCTCCCCACTAGTGCTCAGGCAATCCGATTTGGTCACTATCTTCCCATTATGCCGAATTATGAAAATAGATGGGAACTAATTGAGCAAAATCGGACTGGTAACTCGCTATTGGGGACAACTGAATTAGGTTAGGAAATGCAGATGAGTAATGGAGAGAATGAGCATTGCCGTCACGTACCTGCTGATGATTGTAAATGCCGTGTGCCGTCGATGATCAGATTTGTGACCAATTCAGCATAATCAGTTCTGGTAAGATCACCGGTGGGGCGGAACCATAAATATGTCCAATTAAGGATCCCAAACAGGCTCATGGTCACCGGCATGATCATCTTATCGCGCGAAGCGACTGCTGGGCTGGCTGCAATCACTGCATCAGCAAAAATGGTGACAAGATCACGCTCCAATTGCTTCAGTCCGACCTGACGTTCTTTGGGAAGGAAGGATAGTTCATTGATTTGCAGCTTGTGCTTGTCATCTGCATCTTCATAAGCCAGCAAAAGGGCAGTAACCAAGGCCTGCAATTGTGCCTTGGGGGGAAGATCGCCATTCACTGCCGCCTGTACTTCATTCAGCAATTCTTCCAGGTGCACCTGGATGATATCAGTCAGCAACGCTTCCTTGTTTTCATAATAATGATAGAGAAGTGCCTTGGAAAATCCACACGTCTTGGCGATCTGTGCCATCGAGGTTTTGTCGTAGCCCTGGGCTGCAAAAACCTTAGCGGATTGGTCCAGAATTGAGCGGCGTTTACTGCCATAATCAGCAGCGCGTGTACGGGCCATGGATTTTTCCATTTCAGCGAATGAAGGGGCGATCCTTGCCACTAGCCGCTAACAGATCCCTTGTTGGTCTTGCTTGATCAGGAGCTATTCGTCGTCTATGGCGCGAATGCGCTACTCATATAGCACTTGTCCGGCGAAGGAAATGGGAGAGTTGTGCGCGTAAACGTCAAAACCCCGGCTCTTTCACCGAAAAGAGTGATTAAATGGCAAATTATGGAGCCCAAAACGGCTTTTGCCCCAAGGGGCGCCAGAAGATCAGGATCAAAACCTATGTTGCGGTATAGGGACCAAGATCCTCCCTCTATGATCTTCTGGCAGCCATAGTGATAGCTTTCCTTTCCCAAAAAGCTCTCACCAATTGTTTGGGCTCCACACTTTGGGGTGGAACGGCGAACGACCTCAATTCTCTTTTGGTCGTAAATCCACAACCCGTTGGGCTTTACCAAGAGAACGCTCGACGGAATGTGGCGCACCAACATCGACTTTGACGGAAATGCCGATGTTATTCTTCACATGAGTCGCCAATTCGCGTGCACTGGCCTCACGGTGATTGTCTGATCCAGCTTCATCAGTTGCTTCCACCCGCACCAGCATACGATCCATGCGGCCAGAACGGGACAATTCGATTTGATAATGCGGTGCAAGCCCCCCACAGCGTAGCAATTGCTCTTCAATCTGGGTTGGGAAGACATTCACGCCACGAATGATCATCATGTCGTCAGAACGACCGGTGATCTTCTCAATACGGCGCATGGAGCGCGCTGTACCAGGCAACAAGGTTGTCAGATCGCGTGTGCGATAACGAATAACCGGCAGGCCTTCTTTGGTCAGTGTGGTAAAAACCAACTCACCTTCTTCGCCATCTTCTTTTACTTCGCCTGTAATCGGGTCAATGATTTCCGGGTAGAAATGATCTTCCCAGATATGCAGGCCGTCTTTGGTTTCTACACATTCATTGGCGACACCGGGTCCCATAACCTCAGACAGGCCATAGATATCGACCGCATGCATGTCGAAAGCTTGCTCGATCTCACAGCGCATCTTGTTGGTCCATGGCTCGGCACCAAAGATGCCCACCTTCAGTGAAGATGTGCGTGGATCAATGCCTTCTTTGCGGAACTCATCAAGAATGGACAGCATGTAAGATGGGGTGACCATGATGATATCGGGTTCGAAATCCTGAATGAGACGCACTTGACGCTCAGTCATGCCACCTGACATGGGAATAACAGTCGCACCCAGGGCTTCAGCGCCATAATGCGCACCCAAGCCACCAGTAAAAAGGCCGTAGCCATAGGCGATATGGATCTTGTGGCCCGGGCGACCGCCTGCAGCGCGGATGGAACGTGCGACAACGCTGGACCAGGTCTCGATATCTTTCTTGGTATAACCAACGACAGTAGGCTTGCCGGTTGTACCAGAGGATGCATGAACGCGAACGATTTGCTCGCGGGGTACCGCAAACAGACCAAACGGATAATTGTCACGCAGATCTTGTTTGGTTGTGAAAGGAAATTTGGCCAGATCAGCCAAGGTTTTCAGATCGTCCGGATGCACGCCGGCTTCATCGAAGCTCTTGCGATAAAAAGGCACATTTTCATAAGCGTGACGAACGGACCATTCCATCCGCTCTAGCTGCGTGGCGGCAATCTCGTCACGGGATGCAGTTTCAATCGCGTCTAGCTCACCAGCTTTTGGTGACAAATCAAGCATGTATTCCTCCCTCAAACACCGGCTCCTCCTGCCGGTTGGCCGCATATCAGCAGGCCAATATTCAAATATTGATCAACCGGGGTAAAGCATCTGGCTATTCGTCTGCCAAACGGGCGCCCGGCACCAATTCCCCTTTGATATTGCGGCTATTGCCGCGAAATTCTGCGATGATCTGGCCCTGTTCATTGCGTATGGTTACGTCATAAACACCGCTGCGACCGGCAAGAGAGCGCTCAACAGCTTCAGCGCTAAGGCGCTCGCCCAATTTGCCAGGAGCCAAGTAAGTGATGGAGCATTGCTGGGCAACAGTATTGATATTGTGACTGTTGCAGGCAAAGGCAAAGGCTGAATCCGCAAAGGTGAAAATATAGCCACCATGGCAGGTGCCATGACCGTTGCTCATTTCCTCGCGGATCACCATGCTCATTCGGGCGTACCCTGAGCGCACTTCTTCCAACACCATTCCCAATTTTTGCGTAGCTGGGTCAGCGTCCCACATTGCCTGTGCTGCTGCCTGTGCCAGGGTGTCCTTATCGGTAAAAACCTGTCCCATCAAAGTCCTCCTCTTTCACGACCAAATTCGATCAGACCTAGCGACGGCCTGTGAAATTAGGAGCGCGCTTTTCCATGAAGGCCATCACGCCTTCAATATAGTCTGGCGTGCGTCCGGCTTCGCCCTGATAATCCCGTTCCAGATCCAGTTGCTCATCAAGACTGTTGGAAGCGGAGGCATTCAGGGCTTGCTTGATCAAGCCAAGACCGATGGTAGGTTGAGTTGCAAGATGCTTCGCGAGGGCAATGGCTTCTTCCATCAAGGCTTCATCATCAACTGCACGATAGATCAAGCCCCATTCCTCTGCCTTCTCAGCTGAGATTGGCTCCGCCAGCAAACACAAGGCACGAGCACGGGCATCACCCAACAGACGTGGCAAGAAATAGGTGCCGCCAGAATCTGGAACCAAGCCGATTTTTGCAAAGGCTTGCAGGAACTTGGCGCGTTTGGCGGCCAGAACAATGTCACAGGCCAGCGCAATATTCGCGCCTGCGCCAGCAGCAACGCCATTCACGGCGCAAACCACCGGAATGGACAGGCTGCGCAACTTGCGAATGAGTGGATTGTAATAGGCCTCAATGGTCTGCGTCAGATCGGGAGGAGGGGCGTTCGGGTCAGGTTTTACACGGTCCCCCAAATCCTGTCCGGCGCAAAATCCTTTTCCAGAAGCGGTCAGTACCAGAGCGCGACAGCTCTCGTCTTGTTCCACGTCTACAAGTGCCGCCATCAGAGCCTTATGCATCTCCTCGTTAAAGGAATTCAACTTGTCCGGCCGGTTCAGCGTCAGAATCACATAGCCGTCCTGACGGTTCACCAATATCGGGGCTTCGCTCATGACAATGTCCTCCCAGAAATCATAGCGACAAACATGGAATATGAAATCAATGGCACTTTATTACTACTCACATCATATTTGAGATTTATTCTTTCGGTAAAATCTCGATGTTATAGAAAAAATTACTTGCATTGACTGTCCGGTCGGTTAATTATTGGAGAAACAAGAACCAACTGTCAATGCATCAAATTCTGAAATTTTGAAAACTTCGAAGATTTCTCATCCATCCACCCAGAGTGGAGCGAAGGCAAAGAAGTAAGATGTAGAGATAGTGAAAGGATAAAAAAGCGCCAATGTCCTGGTCCGTGAGATGTGGATGATGGTGCGTTGTTCAGGAGAGGGAACAAGTGGATGACCAGTTTTTTTGAAAGGCATCAGGCCACACTTCAAAAAGCGTGCGAGACAAGCCGGACAAGAACCTATTGGGCTGCCTATCCCGAAGCGCCTTCTGGCAAGATTTATGGCGAAACTGCCAAAGCAGATGCGCAAAGCACTTTCGACGCCATGCTGGGCCAGACCTTCGATCTTGGTCAACCAAACAATGGTGGCGCTGTTGGTGGTGAGGTCTCACCATTTGGTCTCGAGATGAATATCTCATATCCAGACGCCGATGTAGAGCAGCTTGTTACAGCTTCCAAGGAAGCTGGAAAGGCTTGGGGCAAGGCGTCTGTAGAAGATCGCGTCGGTGTTGCATTGGAATGGCTGGATCGTTTGAACAAGCAATCTTTCCTGATCGCCAATGCTGTGATGCATACTTCCGGTCAGGCCTTCATGATGGCGTTTCAGGCTGGTGGTCCGCACGCTCAGGACCGTGGTCTGGAAGCAGTTGCCTATGCTTACGACGAAATGGCGAAGCTGCCAGGACAGGTGCGTTGGGAAAAGCCACAAGGCAAAAATGATCCATTATTGCTGGATAAAACCTTCCGCATCGTGCCGCGTGGTGTGGCACTGGTGATTGGTTGTGCAACATTCCCAACCTGGAATACCTATCCGGGACTTTTTGCAAGTCTGGTCACCGGCAATCCAGTGATTGTGAAGCCGCATCCTGCTGCTATCCTGCCTCTGGCCGTCTCATTGAAAATTGGCCGGGAAGTGCTGACAGAGGCCGGTTTTGATCCAAATGTTTTGTTGCTGGCAGCGGACAATGCTGATGCGCCAAAGACCAAGGACTATGTGACTCATAAGGATGTCGCCATCATAGACTTTACCGGGTCTTCTACATTTGGTCAGTGGGTGCGTGAGAATGCAGGCAATGCGCTGGTTTATACCGAAGAAGCTGGTGTGAATTCCATCGTCATCGATAGCACCGACAATTTCCGTGGGATGACGTCAAACATCGCTTTCTCACTGTCTCTCTATACGGGCCAGATGTGTACTGCTCCGCAGAATATCTATATTCCGCGTGGCGGCATTGAAACCGATCAAGGCCATAAGAGCTTTGATGAAGTTGCAGAAGGCATCAAGATCGGCTTGGACAAACTATTGGGTGATCCAGCTCGTGCTGCTGCCATTCTCGGTGCTGTGCAGAATGAGGCGACCATTGGGCGCATCAATAGTGTTCAGTCTCTTGGCCGTGTCGTGCGCGAAAGTAATGAAGTTGAAGGCATGAATGGTGCACGCTCGGCAACGCCGACTGTGGTCGCCGTCGATGCGAAGGATGAAGGCGCGTATCTGGAAGAGCGCTTTGGCCCGATTTCCTTTGTAATCGCAACGGACAGCACCGGTCAATCAATCGAGATTGCATCCAGCTCAGCCAAGACCAAGGGCGCAATCACTGCGGCACTCTATACCACATCAGAAGATGTGATTGATCAGGCAGCCGATGCTTTCGCGTGGGGTGGTGCTCCGCTTTCAGTGAATTTGACTGGTGGTATCTTCGTCAATCAGTCAGCAGCTTACTCCGATTTCCATGTAACCGGTGCAAACCCGGCAGGCAATGCAGCCCTGACCGATGCCGCCTTCGTTGCAAATCGTTTCCGGGTCGCGACGCTGCGTCGCCAAGTTGGGTAACCCAACCTGTTTTTCGGTCTCTTTTCAAGGGAGGAGACCTTGTCAGAAGCGGTCGGGTACGCCCGACCACATCAAGGTAGGTTCTTCATCACTTGATCCTGCTTTTTACATTTTCAGTTTGATCTCTCGATCAATGCCCGGGTTGGAGGACCCAATGAGAGATCTGAACCACGTACTCATACCATCTGGGAGGAATTGACTATGAGTGTACTTTCCAAATTCAAGACCATTGCCGTTGCAGGCGTTGCTACTTTGGCTGTTATCGCCGGCGCACAGGCCTCTGATACCATCAAGATCGGCTCCGTTCTGTCTGTGACAGGCCCAGCCTCATTTCTGGGGGATCCGGAAGAAAAGACCCTGAAGCTCTATGTTGACAAGATCAATGCTGAAGGTGGCATTGGCGGCAAGAAGATCGAGTTGATCGTTTATGATGCCGGTGTTGACGCCAACAAGGCGCGTACCTTCGCGACACGCCTGGTTGAAGAAGACGAAGTGGTTGCTGTTGTCGGTGGCTCCACCACAGGAACCACCATGGCCATGATTCCGGTTTTTGAAGAGGCTGAAGTGCCTTTCATCTCCCTTGGTGGCGCTGTTGTTATCGTGGATCCGGTCAAGAAATTCACCTTCAAAACCCCACATACCGACAAGATGGCATGTGAAAAGATCTTCGAAGATATGAAGGCCAAAGGTCTGACCAAGATTGCCATGATTTCCGGAACAGGTGGTTTCGGCAAATCGATGCGTGGCCAATGTCTGGGTGTTAAAGACAATTACGGCATCGAAGTCGTTGCTGATGAGACCTATGGTCCAAAAGACAGTGACATGACCCCACAGCTGACCAATATCAAAGGCGCTGCTGGTGTGCAGGCAGTCTTGAATGCCGGTTTCGGTCAAGGCCCAGCTATCGTGACCCGTAACTTCAACCAGATCGGTATCACTGTTCCTCTCTATCAGTCTCATGGTGTTGCTTCCAAGAAGTATATCGAACTGGCTGGTGATGCAGCAGAAGGCGTTCGTCTTCCTGCGTCTGCTCTGCTAGTCGCAGATAAGCTCGACGATAGTGATGCTCAGAAGAAAGTCGTGACCGCATATAAAGCTGATTATGAGAAAGCAACCGGACAGTCGGTCTCGACTTTCGGTGGCCACGCTTATGATGGTCTTTATCTTCTCGTTGACGCCATCAAGAAAGCCGGTAGTGCTGAACCGGAAGCGATCCGCGATGCTTTGGAGCAGACCAAAGGCTTCATGGGAACCGCTGGTGAAGTGAATATGTCAGCGACCGATCACTTGGGCCTCGATCTCACCGCATTTCGTATGCTGGAGATCAAAGGTGGCGACTGGACCTTGTCCAAATAAGCTGCATATGGACCAGATCATTCTCATTCATGCCATTGAGGCAGATGAGAATGATCGCCTACCAAGATTGTCAAAGGAGGGGAGCTCCATTCTCTCCTTGGCCTCCTTATCCGACATTCCAAAAGGGTGTGAAGCTTTCATCCCGACTGCCATGAACTGGCATCCCCGGTCGTAGAGGATCTCAATTCCTTCACGTCTTTATTGCAAACGAAATGCGCGGGACGTTCGGGTAAATTCAGGACGGAGCCGAATGGACTGATCATGGCTGAATTGTTGCAATTTCTCTTTTCCGGTCTGACTGTTGGCGCAGTTTATGCGCTGGTCGCACTGGGTTTCACCATCATTTACAATGCCTCGGACGTGGTGAATTTCGCACAAGGTGAGTTTGTCATGCTTGGCGGGATGGTCACCGTCTTCATGATTGCGGCTGGCTTGCCCCTGATGGTTGCTGCTCTGTGCGCAATTATTGTTGCCGTGATTATCGGCATCTTGCTGCATCGTCTGGCTATCGAGCCGGCACGTGGGGCCTCTCATGTGACCTTGATCATCATCACCATCGGTGCGTCCATTTTTTTGCGTGGTTTGGCCAGTATTGTCTTTGACAAGCAGTTCCATTCCTTGCCTGCGTTCTCCTCGGATACACCAATCCATGTCGGTGGTGCATCCATCCTGCCGCAATCGCTTTGGGTTATGGGCGGTACGATTGTCGTCTTCATGATGCTCTATTTCTTCTTTGAGCGCACCAAGGTGGGTAAGGCTGTCTTGGCGACAGCGGCCAACCGTCTGGCAGCCAAACTGGTGGGTATCAATACATCCATGATCATGGCGCTGGCCTTTGGCGTATCTGCTGCCATTGGCGCTGTTGCTGGTATTCTGGTCACTCCGATCACACTGACAAACTACGAGATTGGTACTCTTCTGGCTTTGAAAGGCTTTGCTGCTGCCATGCTTGGAGGTATGGGCAACCCGTTTGGTGCTGTAGTCGGTGGCTTGATTGTCGGGCTTCTGGAAGCATTTGGGGCTGGTTACATCTCGTCCGATTATAAAGATGCTGTCGGCTTTATCGTCATTCTTCTGGTGCTATTCGTATTACCGAATGGCTTGTTCGGCAAATCCTCTGTTGATCGCGTATAGAGGGAGGATTGGATTATGAATTTTACTGCTGATAAATGGAAAATTCTGGCAGCACTCACTGTGATGGTTGTTGCTTTGACATTTGTTTTCCCATCCAGCTTTTATTACCGCGTAGCGGCTCTGATCTGGATTTCTGCCTTCACCGTGATTGGTCTCAACCTGCTCATGGGGTATGCCGGACAGGTGAGCCTTGGCCATGCTGGATTCTTTGGCATCGGGGCTTATGCTGTTGCCATCGGGCCGGTTCACCTTGGCATTCCGCCTTTGCTGTCACTGATCATTGGCGTGTTGCTGGCTGGGGCGCTGGCCTTCCTGATTGGTCGCCCTGTGCTCAAGCTGAAAGGCCATTATCTCGCTGTTGCGACACTTGGCGTTGGTATCCTGATCTCCATGGTCATCAATAACGAAGCGCAGTGGACCGGTGGCCCGGATGGCATGAATGTTGAGGCACTTGGTATCAAAAGCTTGCTCAAGAGCATGGGTTGGAAAGTCAAGACTGCAAAGCTCTGGTATTGGATTACTGGCATTGTCATGATTTGTGGTGCCTGGGTGGCGCTGAACATCATCGATAGTCCGACAGGCAGAGCATTACGCGCCATTCATGATTCTGAAGTTGCAGCCAAGGTCGCTGGTATTGATGTGCCAAACTATAAACTGCTCGCCTTTGTGGGTTCGGCTATGTATGCATCGATTGCGGGGGCAATGCTGGCTTTCATGAACCGTTTCATCACACCTGATGCTGCTGGCTTTCTGCATTCCATTGAGTTGGTCACCATGGTGGTATTGGGGGGTATGGGCTCCATCCTCGGATCGGTGGTTGGCGCGGCTTTCCTCATCATTCTGCCACAGGTTTTGGCCGATTTGCAGCATTACGAACATATGATGCTCGGCTTGATCATGATGATCTTCATGATTTTCCTGCGCTCCGGGATTGTTCCTTCCATTGCCAATAAGCTTAAAGGGAGGGCGGCATGACACTTCTCCAAGTAGACAAGATTGGCATTGAATTTGGTGGACTGAAAGCAGTTGATGAGGTGAGCTTCACGGTCGATAAGGGGCAGATCGTTTCAATTATTGGCCCCAATGGTGCGGGCAAGACGACACTGTTCAATCTGATATCCGGCGTTTACAAACCTTCAGTCGGCGAGGTTTATCTGAACGGTCGGGATGTTACCGGTTTGGAACCAAACGAATTGGCCAAATATGGTCTTTCGCGGACCTTTCAAAACTTGCAGATCTTCTTCCGTATGACCGTGATCGAAAATGTCATGGTTGGATGTCATTTGCGGGAAAAGCGTTTCCCATTTCCGCATCTCTTCTCGCTTCCGAGTGTCGAACGGCAGAATAACCAAAGCCGTGCCAAGGCTATGCAGCTTCTGGAACGGGTAGGGCTGGCGGAGAAGGCTGATGAGATGGCAGACTCCATGTCTTATGGTGCATTGAAGCGGCTCGAGATTGCTCGTGCTTTGGCCGCGGAATCCGAGATCATCTTACTCGATGAACCGGCAGCTGGTTGCAATCCGATAGAAACCGAAGAGATTGATAACCTGATCCACGATATCGCCCATAAGGATGGGATTACAGTATTGTTGGTTGAGCATGACATGAAGTTGGTCATGAAGATATCCGACAAGATAGTTGTGCTTGATTACGGCAAGAAACTGGTTGAGGGAACGGCGGAACAGGTGCGCAAGCATCCCGATGTGATTGCCGCCTATCTGGGAGATCACGGCTCGAAGGAGGCAGCGCGTGCTGTCTGAGGGCAGCTGCTGGGATAAGGATGACCGATCATATGCAAAAACCTGAAATCATCTCCGCAGAGCCTCCTCTCAATGCTGCCGAACAGTCAAAGGCTCCTAAAGTCTTGTTGGATGTGAAAGATCTCACATCCTCCTATGGTCGCATTCAAGCGTTGAAAGGGGTATCCCTCCACGTGAATGTCGGTGAAATCGTCACGCTGGTTGGCGGTAACGGTGCGGGCAAAACGACACTCCTGCGTTCCATTTCCGGTGTACAGCCAATAACAGGTGGTTCTATTACGTTTCGAGACAAGGATATATCGGCGTTACCTGCCCACAAGCGGGTGCCTAATGGAATTGGTCAAAGTCCGGAAGGTCGTCAGATCTTCGGCCCGCTGAGCATTGAAGACAATCTGATGCTGGGAGCCTATACCCGTAAAGATGACCTGATCGACTATGATCTGGATCGGGTCTATAAAATGTTCTCGATCCTCAAAGAGCGTCGCAAGACCGCCGCAGGTGGCTTGTCAGGCGGACAGCAACAAATGCTGGCGATCGGCCGAGCGCTCATGGCCCGTCCACGTCTTCTGTTACTTGATGAGCCCAGCATGGGCCTGGCGCCAATCTTGGTTGATCAGATCTTGGAAGCGATTGCCAGCCTGAAGGAAGAAGCTGTGACAGTCTTTCTCGTTGAGCAAAATGCCTTTGCAGCTCTGTCTATCGCGGACAGAGGCTATGTGATTGAGACAGGCAAAATCACCGCCAGTGGTAATGCCAAGGATCTGATGGAAGATGATGCGGTAAGAGAAGCTTATCTAGGCGTCTGATCCATTCTGCAAGACCAAAGCTCGGCTGTTTTGAGGCAGCTGAGCTTTCGCTTTGTCTTGCTTAAGAGGCTCAATGAGTATCGAGCTGAGGCACGCCATCCTCTCCAATCTCATAATAATCGCCCTTATGTGCGCAGAAAATGTGTTTGCTGATATGGTTATCACCAAGCTCGTCGATACAGCCAGCTGCAATGGCAATGTGATCTTTATGATCATCCAGTTTATGTGCCTGCCAGAAAAGCGAAGAGCCGCATTCTGAACAGAAGCCACGGCGTGCAAAGTCAGACGATTCATACCACTTCAGTTTGTCCTCACCCTTGGAGAAGACGAGATTCTTGACACCCCCGCCTACGCTGGCCCAGGCATGCCCGCCCCATTGGCGGCATTGTTTGCAATGGCAGACGACTGCAGGGTTCACATCGCCTCCCAGCTCAAACGCAATCGAGCCGCACAAACAGCGGCCAGTCAAAGGATCATTGGACATAATTTTGACCTCATGAAATGGAACGTAATGAGAACATTTCCGATTTGGAGAGCGAAGTCAACCCAAGTGATACGAGTAAAGTCTATCTCAAATTCACTCGCTTTGCCCGGTTGAATATGGCGTCAATGATCAAGATTGAGAAATGGTTGGCGACCATATGATGGGTTGAAGTTGTTCGATCCCCGAATGCTGTTGTGGGGCTTGGCAAAGAGAACGAATATGACCGACAGCGTTCTGATGGAATAGCAAGCATTATGAAACAATCGAGATTTTTGATTTGATTGCATAAGTGATTTTCTGATTTGCGTCTTGCGCAGGACGAGTGACAAGGACCAAGCTATTGCAAATTGATTCCAGCAAAAAGGCCGACATCATGACTGCAACAAAAATCTGGACCATCTATCTGTCAGGTGAAATTCACTCCAATTGGCGTGAGGAGCTGGAAGAAGGAGCAAGAGCGAGGGGGCTGCCCGTTGAGTTCCATGCTCCGGTTACCAATCATGGTGCATCCGATGATTGTGGCGTGCATATTTTGGGAAGCGAAGAAAAGAAGTTCTGGCATGACAACAAGGGGGCGAATATGAATGCCATTCGTACCCGTACCCTGATCGAACGTGCTGATATTGTTGTTGTTCGCTTCGGAGAAAAATACAAGCAATGGAATGCAGCCTTTGATGCTGGCTATGCATCGGCGTTGGGAAAGTCGATCATCACCATGCATGGCGACGACCATCAGCATGCTTTGAAAGAGGTCGACGCTGCAGCGCTGGCAGTTACTCAAACACCCGCACAGATCGTTGATATCCTTGATTATGTAATTCATGGCAAGTTGAACTGATCTTCTCGCAATTAAGCTGTAATTGCGATGGCTGATCTCGTTTGGCCGTCATTTGGGGAAGATAAACGCGGAGTGAGCGCTTCATTTCATTCATTTTCTTGATCAATCAAAGTAAGAAATTCATAGGACTGGCGAGCAAAGCTCGCTTAGAGTGCGCCTATGACACACCGACTCGATGATGACAGCATGAGTGCCAAGGCGCTCTTTTTTGCCGGAGCAAAGCGATGTATTCCAGTTTGCATCGCTGCCGGCCCTTTTGGCGCGCTCTTTGGTGCTTTGGCGGTAGAAAGCGGTATGTCCATATTTGAAGCGGTGTTGATGAGCGCCACCATTTTCGCCGGGGCCAGCCAGATGGTTGGGGTTGATCTGTTTGGTCAGACAATACCGGCCTGGGTTATCGTGCTTTCAATATTTGCAGTGAATTTCCGTCACGTGCTCTACTCTGCCTCTATTGGTCGGCATCTTCGTCACTGGACCAGACTGCAGAGGATTATCGGGTTCCATTTCCTGATAGATCCGCAATATGCCGAAGCAGAAGGGCGTTTGGAGCGAGGTGGCAAGATTGATTTTGCCTGGTATATGGGCCTCGCCATTCCAGTTTGGTTGTTTTGGGTTTTTATTACCTGGATTGGAGCTATTTTTGGCAATTTGCTGGAAGATAGTTACACCTACGGTATCGATTTTCTTTTGCCTATCTATTTCCTTGGCCTTGTCATGGGATTTCGCAAACGCAGTTTTTGGCTGCCTGTTGTTGGTATTTCCGCGATTGCGGCAGTCATTGCGTATGAGACGGTCGGATCACCCTGGCATGTTTCAATTGGCGCCACTGCAGGTGTATTGCTAGCAGCATTTTTCTCTCCGCAAGCAAAGGGAGAAAATAGTGACGGTATCGAACTGAAGGAGGACTTATCATGATGTCCTCTATCATCTGGATCATTCTGGCTGGAGCGGCTTTGACTTACCTTACCCGTATTGGGGGGCATTTGGTTCTGTCGCGGTTTGATCGTATTCATCCACGTGTTCAGGCTGGGCTGGATGCTGTGCCTGCTGCGGTTTTGACCACAATTGTGGCACCAGCTGTTTACAATGGTGGGCCCGCGGAATGGATAGCTATATGCGTTGCTGCTATTGCCGGGCTCTACTTGTCTTTGTTGCCCATGGTGGCAATCGGCACTCTGGCTATTATTCTGGCACGCATGGCCATTGGCTAGTGTGGAATGGAAATAGGTATCATTATCAATCTGCAGGATCATTTGCCTATTTCAATTCCTCAATCCACATTGAAGATCTACATTTTCTAGTCATTCTTTTGAATCTAAAATTCGTTTGGTGCTCGCTGATCAATGTGATGAACTTTGGATTCGTGCGCCTGGAATGCTTGCATGAGACTAGAAAGGTGATGTGGAATGAGATTGGGAATTTTGGAAGCAGACAGCGTCAGTCGGGAAGTGGAAGACAATTTCGGAACCCTGAGCTCCATGTTCTCCGATTTCTTCAAGCTCGCCGACCCTGACATTCTCTGCACACCCTATCTGGCTCATTTGGGAGAATTGCCTGACAATCTCGATGAATGTGATGCTTGGGTTGTTACCGGCTCAAAGGCCAGTGCCAATGATGAAGCAGATTGGATGCTTGAGCTGGAAGAATTTATTCGCAGCACAGCCAAGCAGAATATACCAACCATCGGCATCTGCTTTGGACATCAATTGATGGCTAAGGCCAGAGGCGGCAGGGTTGAACGAACCCAAGGCGACAAGTGGGGTATCGGCATTCATCACTACATGGCTAATTCAGCGCCGAGTGAGAGGCCCGACTGGATGAGCAAAGGCGAGATTCGTTTGCAAGCCATGCACCAGGATCAAGTGGTGGAACTGCCTCCGCAAACCCTCTGTCTAGCCGGGTCGGATCATTGCCCCAATGGGGTGATCCTTTATCCCGATAATGCATTGTCCATGCAATTGCACCCTGAAATCAGGCCTGATTTCTCTCGATATCTGATCAATCAACGCAAAGGAACTCACTTTCCACTGGAGGAAGGAGAGCAAGCATTGATTGATGTTGATGGAACTGTGGATGATGTTCTTGTAGCAAAGTGGATGCTCCACTTTATTCGACGATCTGGTTAGGCTGGTAAATTCGTCTCCTATTGTTCCTGACAGGATGTTTCAATGAATACTCCCGCAATTCCGGTTTTTGATGGTCATAACGATACACTTCTCCGTCTGGAAATGGCCAGAGCTGCTGGAAAACCGATTTCCTTCATGAATGGAGATGACAGCCTGCATATCGATCTACCTAAAGCGAAACAAGGTTTATTGGCTGGCGGTTTGTTTGCAATGTTCGTGCCTCCAAAACAAGAGCCGGGACAAACACTCAAATTCGAAGATATGCAGCGCCCGATCGATCAGGCCCATGCGCTCAAAGAAACATTGGCAATGGTGTCATGCGCATACCGACTTGAGCGCGAAAGCGAGGGAGCGGTTCGTATATGCCGGTCCAGCTCAGAGCTTGACATGGCTCTGCAGGACAATGTCGTAGCCCTCATGTTGCATATAGAGGGGGCAGAAGCCATTGACGCGAACTTCGATGCATTGGAAGTCCTTTATGCGGCTGGTCTGAGATCTATTGGTCCGGTCTGGAGCCGCAACAATATCTTTGCCCATGGTGTGCCGTTCGATTTTCCTGGCTCCCCTGATCAAGGCCCTGGCTTGACAGATCTTGGCAGGGAGTTTGTACGGCGCTGTAACAAGATGCATATCTTGATCGACATGTCCCATCTCAATGAAGCAGGCTTTTGGGATATTGCAAAGCTCTCGACCGATCCGCTTGTAGCGACACATTCCAATGTCCATGCTCTTAGCCCCAGTCCGCGGAATCTGAAGGACAGGCAACTGGATGCAATTGCGGAGAGCCAAGGTGTTGTCGGATTGAATTATGCGGTCGGTTTCCTGCGTGATGATGGGCAGAAATATGAAACCGATACACCAATCAGCTTGATGTTAGCTCATCTGGACCATCTGCTGACTAAATTGGGGGAAGAGGGTGTTGCGCTGGGCTCAGACTTTGATGGAGCCACAGTACCGGCTGGGATCGGCAGTGCTGCGGGCAATCCAATCCTCATCCAGGCCATGTTGGATCATGGCTATGGCGAAGCTCTGGTCAAAAAGATTGCCTATCAGAACTGGTTGAGCCTTCTGAAACGAACTGGTATCTGATTTGAGACCAGTCTGGTTCAAAACCTTCAAAAGCAAAAGCCCGGATATATCGATCCGGGCTTTTGAAAATCTGGTCGCACAAGATTTGAATGAAATCCTGGCCTAGTCACCATCATATTCGTGATCGTCCTCAAATTCACCCTGAACAGGCATCCGTTGCGGACGCTCCGAAGGATCACGACCAATGCGATCGGCAATATGATTGAGATCGATAAAATGATCGGCTTGGCGACGCAATTCGTCGGCAATCATAGGAGGTTGGGTGGACATGGTGGAAACGACGGATACTTTGCGGCCGCGACGTTGTAGGGCTTCTACCAGTTTACGGAAGTCCCCATCACCCGAAAAGATAACAAAGTGATCCACATGTTCCACCAGCTCCATGGCATCGATGGCGAGTTCGATATCCATATTGCCTTTGATTTTACGACGGCCGGTCGAATCGGTGAATTCTTTGGTTGGCTTGGTAACAACATGGTATCCGTTATAGTCAAGCCAGTCTATTAGAGGGCGAATGGAGGAATATTCCTGGTCCTCTGCGAGTGCCGTATAATAATAGGTCCTCAAAAGATAGCCTTTACTACGGAACTCCTTGAGAAGTCGCTTGTAGTCGATGTCGAAGCCAAGTGTTTTTGTAGTTGCGTACAAATTGGCGCCGTCGATAAACAACGCGACTTTTTCACGGGGATCGAACAATTATTTTATCCTTGTTTTTGGAATTGCTACTACCGATGAGGCTGTAAAACATGTCAGCAAATCTCAGTATTTATATTTAATTTGAGATTCTTGGCTGGGCAAACATGATTTTTTTATTATGGTTGCCTTACTCAATAGTTTATAGCAATAATTTAGTCCTACAGGTTCATGCTACCGTAACAGGGAAAAAATACAAGAAAAGTCCGCCATCATGACGTACATTTAAGATTTCTTCCCAAAAAAAACATCTACATTAAACAGGAAACCTGCATAAAAGAGCGAATTAACATCTTCTGCACTCTTGTCAAGAAGGCAAATTCGTTTTATTGAAAGAAAAAATTCCCCCATTCAGGAGATTTGTATGGCACGCGTAACCGTTGAGGATTGCGTCGATAAGGTCGACAATCGTTTTGAGCTTGTTCTGCTCTCCGGCCACCGCGCACGGATGATTTCCTCTGGCTCTTCGATAACTGTCGATCGCGACAACGACAAGAACCCTGTCGTTGCTCTACGTGAAATTGCTGACGAAACCGTATCTCCAGGCGATTTGAAAGAAGATCTGATCCATTCCCTGCAGAAATATGTAGAGGTGGATGAGCCTGAGACCGATGAAGTACAGATGATCACTGCTGATGAAGCAGCGACTACTGATTTCGAGTCTGTTGTGGCAGAGCCGAAAAACGAATTGGTCTTTGATCAGATGTCGGAGGAAGAGTTGCTGCGTGGATTGGAAAGTCTTGTACCGCCAGATCGTAACGACGACTAAGATATTTGGGCATAAATGCCAGAGGAAGCGGGCCATTTGGTCCGCTTTTTTCATAAATGCAATCGGGTGCTCCCCAATTGCTTCCCCAAGTTGCCGCTACCGTGGGCTCAGGGTTGCTGATCCAAGTCGCGTTGCCGGAATAAATCTGGGACTTGGTGTGCGCATCATTTGAGATGATGATAAAAAGAGACTATCTTCATTGGGTGCATCGACAAAATGCGAAATTGGCGGAGCGATTTGCCTAAGCGTTAGGGTTTTGCATGCAGACTAGGAGAATTCGGGCGTCATGAGAGTATTCGAATAATGCTTGCATGAAGGCTTCCCGGCACATCCTTGATCGATTGGATGAAGCGGGGTAACCGGTTCAGACCTTAAAAACAAACAAAGAATTCCGGAATAATACGTCAGCGCCTGAGTTCCGGCCCCGAGCATTACAAGGTTTACCCTCCGTCATGATGCGTCAATATGAGCTAGTCGAACGCGTAACCGCCTATAATCCCAATGCCAACGAAGCATTGCTCAACAAGGCCTATGTCTATTCCATGCAAAAGCATGGTAGCCAATATCGCGCATCTGGTGATCCATATTTTCTGCATCCCCTGGAGGTTGCGGGTATTCTGACCGAGCTGCGTCTTGATTCCAGCACAATTGCCGTGGGTTTGCTCCATGATACGCTGGAAGATACCGATGCGACCCGTCCTGAACTGGATGATCTCTTTGGACAGGAAATCGGCAAGCTGGTCGAAGGTCTAACAAAAATTGCCCAGCTGGATCTGGTTTCCAAAAAGACAAAGCAGGCTGAGAATTTACGCAAGCTTCTTCTTGCAATTTCCGATGATGTGCGGGTGTTGATCGTAAAACTGGCAGACCGCCTGCACAATATGCGTACTTTGCACTTTGTGCCAGATCATAAGCGTCACCGCATTGCCCAGGAAACAATTGACATCTACGCCCCATTGGCGGAGCGCATGGGGATGCAGGATATTCGAGAGGAACTGGAAGCACTTTCTTTCAAATATATCAATCCAGAGGCATTTGAAGCGATTTCATCGCGATTGGAAGGTTTGCGGCAGCAGAATAAAAGCCTGATCGAAGAGATTGAGGGTGAACTGCAAAAAACCTTTGCCGAGCAAGGCCTGAATGTGAAGGTAAGGGGTCGTGAGAAACGGGCCTATTCCATTTTCCGTAAAATGCAGCGCCAGCAATTGGGTTTCGAGCAGCTTTCGGATATTTATGGATTTCGCGTGCTTGTTGACGACATTTCTGCCTGTTATCAGGCATTGGGAATTGTTCATACCATCTGGCCATGCGTCCCAGGTCGCTTCAAGGATTATATCTCGACTCCAAAACCCAACGATTATCGTTCCATCCATACGACAGTCATCGGTCCCGGTCGGCAAAGGGTGGAACTGCAGATTCGTACCCAGAAAATGCACCAGATTGCCGAATATGGAGTAGCAGCACATGCTCTTTATAAAGATCCGGAAGGCCAGACCAAAGGTGGACGGTCTCTTGGCAAACTAGCCAAGGACAGCAATGCCTATGCTTGGTTGCGCCACACCGTGGAAATGCTGGATGCCGGCAATGACGCAGAGGAGTTCCTGGAGCACACCAAGCTTGAGCTGTTTCAGGATCAGGTCTTCTGTTTCACTCCGAAAGGACGGGTCTTGGCCCTGCCACGCCACGCCACGCCAATTGACTTCGCTTATGCGGTTCATACTGGCATTGGCAATACCTGCGTCGGGTGCAAGATCAATGGTGCCATCATGCCATTGGTGACTGAATTGCAAAATGGTGATGAGGTCGAGATCATTTGCTCCAAAGCACAGACGCCACCCGCTGCCTGGGAGAATATTGTGGTGTCTGGTAAGGCCCGCGCAGCGATCCGGCGTGCAACTCGTGATGCCGTGCGAGCGCAATATGCAGGCCTGGGTAGTCAGATTTTACAAAATGCCTTTGAACGTGGCGGGCAGGATTATAGCGACAAAATGCTGACCGTCGCGTTGCCACGTCTTGGCTATAATGCTGTTGATGATGCGTTGGCCGCTGTTGGCCGTGGTGAGTTGCCTTCTCGTGCTGTTATTGAAGCCGTGTTCCCCGATTATCAGGATGAGCGTGCTTCCAAAAATGGTGAAGAAGAAAAAACAGGTGTTCAAGGCGAGGGTTGGTTCGATCTGAAACAGGCAAGTGCCATGAAGTTCCGCGTTCCAGGCACCAAAGGGGATAGCGAGACTGATGGGCGAAGCAAAGGAATACCCATCAGAGGCCAACAAGGAGATCTTCCCGTCAGCTTTGCACCAGAGGGTGGCGCGGTACCTGGAGATCGTATCGTCGGTATTCATATGCCCGGGCAGGGGGTCACAATTTACCCGATCCACTCGCCAGCTTTGAAGAAGTTTGATGATCAGCCAGAGCTTTGGCTGGATGTCCGCTGGGATATTGATGAAGCCTCGCACGAACGCTTCCCCGCCAGATTGCATGTTTCTGTCATCAATGAGCCCGGTGGCCTTGCGGCCATAGCACAGGTGATCGCTGAAAATGACGGCAATATCGACAATATCCATATGAATAAACAGAGTCAGGATTTCCAGGACATGACGATTGATCTGGAAGTTTGGAACCTTAGTCATCTCAATCGCATTATCGAGCAAGTCCGCTCCAAGCAGTCGGTCTCGAAAATCGAACGTATCAATTAGGCCGAAATATTGATATCGGAATTGATCAGGAAATCTCGGCCGAACATGGCCTTCGTAAAACAGGGAAGAAAGAAAGTATGAATACGGAACAGGTTCTGGATGTTTTTCGTCAATGTGGCGCCTTGCTGGAAAATGGACACTTTATCTTGTCTTCCGGTCTACGCAGCCCAACCTTCCTTCAAAAAGCCAAAGTTTTCCAGTATCCAGATAAGGCGGAAATTCTATGTAAAGCCCTGGCTGAGAAAGTGAAAGAATCCGACGTCGGTCCAGTTGATATCATCATTTCTCCAGCGGTTGGTGGCATCATTCCCGGATATGAGACAGCTCGTCATATGCAGGTGCCATCCTTGTTTGTAGAACGTGAAAAAGGGGAATTTGCTTTGCGTCGCGGATTTGAATTTGAAAAAGGCGCGCGTATATTGATGGTAGAGGATATCGTCTCCACTGGTCTCTCCAGCCGCGAGTGTATTGATTGTATCAAGGCTCTTGGCGGCAACGTTGTTGCTGCTGCTTGTATCGTTGATCGGTCGGCAGGCGAGGCAGATGTTGGCGTGCCTCTCATATCGTTGGCCCAGTACAAGGTACCTGCCTATCAGGTGGATGCCATACCGCCACAAATGCGGGATATACCAGCAATTAAACCCGGAAGCCGTGGTTTGCAGTGATCAGCCGTAAACTTTTTTGTCTTGGCAGTAATTTGTTTGGGTTTGTATGAAATACTAACAAAATAGACTGGAATTTTAGGTGTCAAAAGGGTTTATATAGTCCTGTATTTACAAGGCGCATGTGACCCCTTGGCGTTTTATCAGTGAGAGTAACTGACCGTGATTTTTGGCCGCAGAAATAAACCAGGACTGGCAGAGCGTTTCAGAGTTTTCATCTGGCCGCGCAGAAGCTGGTTGCGTTCTGGCAAATATTTTGTCAAACGGATTCTGCGGCTGACAGGATCTCCATATGCCATCGCAGCAGGCGTTGCCGCTGGGGCTTTTACCTCGTTCACGCCGTTCCTTGGCTTCCATTTTATCATCAGTTGGGTGCTGGCCTTCATTATTGGCGGCAATCTGTTGGCCGCCGCTTTGGGAACTGCCGTTGGCAATCCCATTACATTCCCGTTCATTTGGGGAGCAACCTACAATACAGGTGCATTGGTTCTGGGAAAACCCAAGATTGAAGGCGGGGAGTTGCATCTGGGCCATTCACTCATGTCGTCTTCCTTTGAAGCGCTTTGGCCTGTTATCAAGGTGATGGCAGTTGGTGCTATTCCGACAGGTCTAATTTGCGGATTGATTTGTTATTTTTTGGTACGTAAGTCCTGTGATGCTTATCAGCATCGTCGCAAGGCAGTGTTGGCACGAAAAGCCTTTGAAGCTGGCAAATGGCGTTCTGCTATTGCCGAGCATGAAAGCGCCACCTAGTTCAGTTTCATCTCGATCTTTCCCAATATTCTGCAATTTGATTGGTATATTTTCTATTGCCATCTCTCCGAAACGATCTATTTCTTATATCGACGTTATGAAGCGAGTGGATCGCCGATCATCAAATGGTCAGAGGTGCAAGTATGATTTTGGGAACTGGTAATGATCTGATTGATATCCGGCGGATCGAGAAGTCTATTGAGCGTTTTGGAAGTCGCTTCATCCAGCGAATTTTTACTGACAAAGAACAGGCCAAGTCAGAGCGGCGCCAGAACAAGGCCGCTTCCTATGCCAAGCGCTTCGCTGCCAAGGAAGCTTGCTCGAAGGCATTGGGTACCGGTCTCAACCATGGTGTTTATTGGCGTGATATGGGGGTTTCCAATCTGGCATCGGGCAAGCCGACATTGGTTTTGACGGGCGGTGCGCGGGAACGATTGCAAGCGATGATACCGGACGGCTTCGTGCCGCAAATTGATCTAACAATCACGGATGATTATCCACTCGCTCAGGCCTATGTCATTATATCGGCATATCCGAAGGAGTGGCCCCGGCCGAACTAGAGAAATCGCCGCGAAATAAAAGCCTTTGGGGATCTATATAAGTCGGTTCAAAAAAATCAGATGTGGTCAGGAAGCAAGAAGATCTAGGGAAAACTACGCCCGGATGCGAAAAAGACTCAAAGAATCCCAATTTTGATGCAAAAAGAAGAAAAACCGGCTTGCAAATACGGGCTGCCATCCTAACTGCCTCTAGTAAGTCCTGTCATCCAGCAAGCGCGAAAGATGAATTTCGTTGCATGAGCCTGCTGACCTGCAGCAAGGCGAAAGAGGAAAAGAGCATGAGCGTGTCGCAAGACAATATGAACGAAGCTGAAGGTGGCCTTGGGGAGACCATCAAGGTTATCATTCAGGCCCTTATTCTGGCACTGGTGGTACGCTCTCTTCTTTTTCAGCCTTTCTCCATCCCTTCCGGGTCCATGAAATCAACGTTGCTGGTTGGTGATTATCTGTTTGTCTCAAAATTCTCCTATGGCTACAGCCGTTACTCACTACCCTTTGGACCACCTCTATTCAAGGGCCGTATCATGGGCAGTGAGCCCAAGCGCGGCGATGTCGTGGTGTTTAAATTGCCACGTGATAATTCTACCGACTACATCAAGCGTGTGATTGGTCTGCCGGGCGACAAGATCCAGATGATTGAAGGTCAACTCAACATCAATGGTAAGGCCGTGCCGCGTGAGCAGGTTGAGGATTTTATCGAAACGCAAGACAACGGTAAGAAGCGTCGTGTCGCTCGCTATAAAGAGACACTGCCGAACGGAGTGACCTATACAACGCTTGATCTGGAAAATACCTATCTCGACAACACGCCTGTTTATGAAGTGCCGCAAGGACATTATTTCATGATGGGAGATAACCGGGATAATTCCACCGATAGCCGCGTACTGGCGTCGGTTGGGTATGTGCCATATGAGAATTTGGTTGGTAAGGCACAGGTTATCTTCTTCTCGATTGGAGACGAAAAAGCACCTTGGCAGGTCTGGACTTGGCCAGAATCAGCTCGTTGGGATCGATGGTTTACCTGGATCTAGTCCAAACAATTGCTGAATTGGGCTGAAATCAGCCGATGTCGGGCAAAAAAGCATGGACCTGACATCACTCTTTGGATAGAAGAGCCAAGCAAATTACGCTATATATGGCAAGGAACGCCGCACAGCTGAGAGGCAGTGCGGCTTATCTTTTTTCGGATACACACTCCCAACCGGGAAATCGAATGAAAAAGAAAAATACCAGTTCTTTGGAAAAGACACTGGGATATGTCTTCAAAGATATGTCCCATCTGGAACGGGCTTTGACCCATTCCAGCTCGGTCAGTTCCCCAAAACATCAGATAGAAGAAATTTATCAGCGGCATGAATTTCTGGGTGACCGTGTTTTGGCACTCACCATTGCTGATATGCTTTTGGAAGCTTTCCCCAAAGCCGATGAAGGAGAGTTGGCGCGTCGTCTCAACGGGTTGGTCCGTAATGAGACATGTGCTGCTGTTGCCCAGGACCTGAAGGTCGGGTCCTTTATTCGCCTTGGAGAAGGAGAAATTCAGGCTGGTGGTTATAAGAAGGATGCCATCCTTGGCGATGTTTGTGAGGCAATCATCGGTGCCATTTTTCTGGATGGTGGCTTTGAACAGGCTCGAGATTTCATTTCCAGAAACTGGAAAGAGCGTATGCTGAACTGGAAAGGTCCGCTACGTGATGCCAAAACCACTTTGCAAGAATGGGTGCAGGGACGCAAATTACCTCCGCCTCTCTATAGTCAAGTCTCCCGTAAAGGTCCCGACCACGCACCAGAATTCATCCTGAAATGTGAAGTCGAAGGTATGGAATCTATCTTTGGCAACGGACCTTCGAAACGCATAGCAGAACAAAATGCAGCCCGTGCCATGCTCATACGTGAAGCAATCTGGAATGAGGATGGCGAACCGGTGGAAAAAGCAAAATGATCGATACACAAGATATGAAAACCAAGTGTGGTTTTGTTGCCCTTATCGGTGCGCCCAACGCTGGTAAATCGACATTGGTCAACAAGATCGTGGGTACCAAAGTCTCCATTGTGACACACAAGGTCCAGACCACCCGTTCCTTGATTCGCGGCATTGCCCTGAAAGGCGACGATCAGGTGATTTTCGTCGACACGCCTGGTATTTTTGCTCCAAAACGCCGTCTTGATCGTGCAATGGTCAACACTGCTTGGGGTGGAGCCAAAGATGCTGATCTTGTCGCCGTTCTTGTCGATGCTCGAAAGGGCGTTACCGAGCAAGTCGAGCGCATTCTGGAGGGTGTCAATGATATCAAGATGCCCAAGGTACTGATACTCAACAAGATTGATCTGGTGAAGCGCGATAGCTTGCTGGCGCTTGCTGCAAAGGTGAACGAGATTGCCGGGTTTGACCAGACTTTCATGGTATCTGCGCTGAATGGCGATCATACCGATGATATCCTCGACTATTTCTCCGATCAGATGCCAAAGGGTCCATGGCTTTATCCGGAAGACATGATCTCTGACTTGCCAATGCGTCAACTGGCAGCAGAAATCACACGCGAGAAGGTTTTTCTGCGTCTGCATGAGGAATTGCCATATGCTTCCACCGTCGAAACGGAGAAATGGGAACAGAAGCCTGACGGTTCCGTGCGCATCGAGCAAGTCATCTATGTTGAGCGCGATAGCCAGAAAATGATCGTTCTTGGCAAGAATGGCCGTAGCATCAAGGCGATTTCCATGGCGGCTCGTGAAGAGCTGAGCGAGCTGGTGGAAGCCAAGGTTCATCTCTTCTTGTTTGTCAAAGTGCGCGAGCGGTGGGTGGATGATCCTGAGCGGTATCGCGAAATGGGGCTGGAGTTCCCGATCTAGGTTCTATCTGACTTGATTTGCGAGCAACGCTCGAGTCACTTAAAAAGGAAAGCGCCGAAAGATCAGTGCTTTCCTTTTTTCTTTTTGCGAGCCAGGCTGCTGCCATGGAATGGACATCCGACGCTATAATTCTTGGAACACGCATCCATGGTGAGAGAGCGGTTATTTTGGAAGTAATGACCGCAGAACGTGGTCGTCATTTGGGGGTTGTGCGTTCGGGACGTTCGAAGCGCATGCAGCCCGTGCTTCAGCTTGGCAATAGTGTCCAGGTGACCTGGAAAGCACGCATGGAAAACCATTTGGGTCAGTTTACTGTGGAACCACTGCATTCACGTGCTGCCAAGCTCATGGAAAGCTCAATGGGAACCTATGGTATTCAGTTTCTCGCAGATCTGATCCGGTTGTTACCAGAACGTGATCCACATCCTTATCTTCATCGGGCACTGTCGGTTATTGTCGATGAGTTTACAGAACCGGATATTGCCGCTGAGCTGATGATACGTTTCGAATTGGCTCTTCTCGCAGAGCTTGGTTTTGGACTGGAGTTGGAACATTGCGCTGCAACGGGCCAGGCAGATGATCTTGCCTATGTTTCACCCAAATCGGGTAGGGCAGTGTGCAGTGAGGCCGGAAAACCTTATCATGATCGCCTTTTGGTGCTACCGCAATTCTTGCTTGGGCAGGAAACTGGCAATCGTCTGGCTTTTGCCGAAATCGAAAAAGGGTTTGTGTTGACGGATTTCTTTTTGAAGCGACACATCTATCACCCCAGAGAGTTGAACGAGCCCGCTATGCGCGAAAGCTTTATCAATTGCATACGCTCGCATCTGACACTGGATTGATGTCAAGTTAGTTTCCCCGGTTTTCCGCCGCTCTCAACCGCCAGAAGATTGCACGAATCGTGCAGATTCGCTATCCATCGCTGTATGGGAAATGATTTGATGAAATCTGGCGAGATTGAAAGCATCAATCTTCGCTCGGCGCTGGAAGAGCGCTACCTCGCTTACGCATTGTCGACGATCACGCAGCGTGCGCTGCCTGATGTCCGTGATGGCCTGAAGCCCGTGCACCGCCGCATCCTTTTTGCCATGCGGCAATTGAAGATGGATCCGAACGCTAGCTTCAAGAAATGTGCGCGTGTTGTCGGTGATGTTATCGGTAAATTCCACCCCCACGGAGATCAGGCGGTTTATGACGCACTGGTTCGTCTGGCACAGGATTTTGCCGTCCGCTATCCACTAGTTGATGGTCAGGGAAATTTCGGTAACATTGACGGCGATAATGCTGCGGCCATGCGTTATACCGAGGCACGCATGACCGAGGTTGCCCAGCGCCTTCTGGAAGGCATCGACGAGGATGCAGTCGATTTTCGCGAGACCTATGATGGCGAGGACAAGGAACCTATTGTTCTACCTGCCAATTTCCCAAATCTATTGGCAAACGGTTCCAACGGCATCGCCGTGGGTATGGCAACTGCCATTCCGCCGCATAATGTTTCGGAACTATGCGAAGCAGCTCTTCAACTGATCAAAGATCCGGAAACATCAGATGAGAAGCTGGTGGAACTGGTTCCCGGGCCGGATTTCCCAACCGGTGGCATGATTGTTGAAAGCCGCGAGCAAATTCTGGATGCCTACAAAAGCGGGCGAGGCGGCTTTCGTCTGCGCGCCAAATGGCACAAGGAACCTCTCGCGCGAGGCGCATACAATATTGTTGTGACCGAGATTCCCTATCAGGTGCAAAAATCCCGCCTGATTGAGAGGATCGCCGAACTGATTCAAAACCGGAAGCTGCCATTGCTGGTAGATGTACGGGATGAGTCAGCGGAGGATATCCGGGTTGTGCTGGAGCCGAAGAATCGGTCGGTTGATCCGGATCTTTTGATGGAAGCGCTGTTCAAGCTGACAGACCTGGAATCGCGGGTCTCACTGAACATGAATGTTCTGAACTCTCAGAATGTTCCGAAAGTTCTCAGTCTACGAGAGGTCATGCGGCAATGGCTTGATCATCGCCGCGAAGTTCTGATCCGTCGTTCTCGCTACCGGTTGGCAAAGATCGAGCATCGTCTGGAAGTGCTCGATGGCTACCTGATCGCCTATCTCAATCTTGATGAGGTTATTCGCATCATCCGTTTCGAGGATGAGCCAAAGACCGAATTGATGAAGGCTTTCAATCTTACGGAAGTTCAGGCTGATGCGATCCTGAACATGCGCCTGCGTAGCTTGCGAAAGCTCGAGGAAATGGAAATCCGCAATGAGCATGATCAGCTGAGCAAGGAACGCGATGCCCTGATCGAAATGCTCGGTTCTGAGAGCTTGCAATGGAAGAATATTTCCGGTCAGATTCGTGAGATGTACAAGTCTTTCGGTCCGGATACGGAGCTTGGTCGTCGACGCACCATCTTCGGTGAAGCGGGCTCTGCCGATATTGAAGATATCAATATGGCCATGGTTGAGCGCGAGCCGGTAACCTTGGTGCTATCCGAAAAAGGCTGGATCCGAGCCATGCGCGGCCACATCGCGGATTTCAAGACGCTCAATTTCAAAGATGGTGACAAGCTTAAATTTGCCATCCATGCCGAGACGACTGACAAATTGTTGATCATGTCAACACTTGGGCGTTTCTACACTTTAGGGGCGGACAAGCTGCCTGGTGGGCGCGGACATGGCGAGCCGATCCGTGTGATGGTGGATATGGAACCTGGTGTTGATGTCGCTCATTTCTTCGTTCACAAGCCGGGTCGCAAGTTGTTGTTGGCTTCTACTGATGGTCGTGGGTTCGTTACATCCGAGGATGGCCTGATTGCGAATACACGCAAAGGCAAACAGGTGTTGAACGTAACGGCTCCGAACGAAGCCAAGCTTTGTATCGACGCGGAAGGTGATCAGGTCGCTGTTATTGGTGAGAACCGTAAGCTTCTGATCTTCCCGCTGGACGCAATGCCGGAAATGGGCCGTGGTCGCGGTGTGATGCTGCAACGCTATAAGGATGGCGGCATCTCGGATGTCAAAGTGTTCAAGGCGGAAGAGGGCATGAGCTGGAATGACAGTTCAGGCCGCACTTACACCCGTTCCATGGAAGATTTGCAGGAATGGCTGGGTGATCGTGCGCAGGCAGGTCGCATGCCGCCGAATGGCTTCCCACGCAGTAACAAGTTTGAAAATAGCTAAGTTGCTCGCACTCTGAGAGAAGTTTAAAAGGGCTGAAAGGCCCTTTTTCATATCCGTTAACATGGCCTATTTGAAAATCAGGACATCCGCAATCAATGGGTGATGATCGGCCACAGAAGCAGAACCGCGCTCAAGATTGAAGACAGGAACGCTGGGGCTGGAAAAGACGTGATCGAGGCTAAGAAAGGCTGGTAGCCACAGATACCGCTTTACTCGTAAATTCTCCGTCGGATAGGTTGGTTTGAAATAGCTATGACGAATAAGGGGCAATTGATCCGAGAAGTTTCGCATGGTGAAAGACCAGCTGGATGAATTGAAATCCCCCGCCAATATTGTATCCGGATAACGCTTCATATCCTTCCGAATATAGCTATCCAATCTGGAGAAATGCAGATCTTGCTCCCCCAATGGTTTCGGCCACTCAGCATGAAAAGTATGGAGACGTAGAGGTTTGTAGCCTTTGACCAGGGCAGTGGCAGATAGAACACGGCCATGCACATCATCACGGGTATTGTTGGAAGCAAGCTTCTTGTTCTGAATATTGGAGAGCGGATATTTCGACAAGATTGCCAGAGTGCAGTCCCTCCAATATTTACATCGTGCCTGATAAGGGTAGCGGTTTTTGAGCGCTTGTACATTCTTGTAGCGATTGGGCGCATATTCCTGCAAAAAAACGATATCTGGATCATAAATGAGGATGGACTTGGCAGTCTCTTCCTTATCCCAGTTCTCGAGATAGATATTGAAGCTCATGATCCGCAAGGCACGGGTGGAAGCTGTATCTACTCTGGTGATATCCATTTTGGGAGCAGTAAAGGAACCAGTCACATCTGGTGCCAGAACGCCAATGGAACTGATGAATGGAACCAGTAAAATCCACTGTGCGATGGCACGCAGGCGCGGAAAGTAGTACGGCCAAAGGAATGTGGCGATGGACGAAATCACCGTCAATACCAAAAACAAGAGCTGAAACTGATTCAGAATATCAAACGATGGCCAGATGAAAGCCAGAAGGCCCAAGGCTGATAGGCTGCTACCCACAATCAGCCCAAGTAGAATGGACCCATCAATAAATGCTCGAAACCAGGAGAAAACAGTACGCACAGTTAACGCCTTCATTGCCAGATTGGGAATCAACTCAAGAAAGATCTTTCAGGCTTTAAGCCAGATTACGGCATTTGTCATCCTCGATAAGGTTTTGGGGCAGTCGAGATGAGGCAAGGCGCTATTTCATCTGCTCCCAGCCATAAGGGCCGAGAAACTCCATGGGTTGAAAGCGAACCTTATAGTCCATTTTGGAAGAGCCTTTGACCCAATAGCCAAGATAGACATGGCTCCAGCCTTCTTCAATTGCTCTGCGAATATGATCAAGAATGATGAAGGTGCCCAAGCTTCGTTCTGCCATATCGGGTCGAAAAAAGCTATAAACCATGGAGCAGGCCCCATCCAGTTGATCAGTCAGTGCGACGCCAATCAACTCGCCTCCTTTTCCTGTAATGCCGCTATCGGGATGACGCAGGCGATATTCAATCATCTGCGTGTTGACATGAGTATCCTCCACCATGGCTCCGTAATCGCCCATCCCCATAGCGGCCATACCACCATCATCATGGCGTGCTTCCAGATAATCCCGAAACAGAGCATATTGCTCGGTAGTAGCTACGGGCCCGCTTGTTTGAGTGATCAGATCCTTATTCCTACGAAGGATGCGTCTCTGATTTTTGGAGAATTTGTAGAGCGGTACGACGATGCGAACGGATAGGCAAGCTTGGCAATTCTCACAGGCAGGACGATAGGCGATGGTTTGACTGCGGCGAAAGCCACCACTGGACAGGCTGTTATTCAAATTATCCGCATCCTCGCCAACCATATAGGTGAAGATCTTGCGCTCTCGTTGGTCTGATAAATAGGGGCAGGGTTGCGGAGCAGTCAGGTAGAATTGCGGATTATTGAAACTGTGCCGTGTCATCGAGGTCCTATGGTTCAGGCGTGCCGGAATCAACACTGTTGGTTATCGTGATCTATACTTTCACATCACTATACCATATCTGCAAACGGCTCTGGTTCTGCTAATGCAAATGTGAGGAACAGTCTTAATATGCAATCCCGTAATACCATGGAGCTACAAGCGAGAAGGTGATCCAAATCAGCAGCATGAGTGGAATGCCCGCGATTAGAAAGTCCTGAAAGCGATAATGACCCGGCCCCATGACCAATAGGTTGGTCTGATAGCCTATTGGCGTGGCAAAGGAGCAATTGGCTGCCAGAATGACACAAACCACAAAAGGTTCGACCGGTAATCCTGTTTGTGTTGCAATGGAAATGGCGATAGGCGCAAACAAAACCGCTGTTGCGTTGTTGGACAGGATATTGGTGAGAATTGCCACAAGCAGAAAGAGGCCAGAGAGCAGAACCGGGGCAGGCTGTCCCTGCATGGCGTCGACCACAAAGCTTGCAACAAAGTGTGCCCCTCCGGTTTTTTGCAAGGCAACGGCACTGGCCAGCGATGCTCCCACCAGCATGAAAATACGACTATCGAGCGCGCGAATAGCCTGTCGAAGATTGAGGCAATTCCCCAAGATCATCGCAAATGCTCCGCCAAGAGCTGCCGTTGCTATGGGAAGAAAGCCTGTTGCAGCGGCAATGGCTGTTGCCAAAAAAATGATCAATGCACGAGGGGCATAGCGGCGCTGAGGGACATCGGTAGTTGACAATTCAATCAACAGAATATCCTTGCTGAGGCGCAATGCTTCGACAAATTCGCGCCGCCCACCGACCAGTAACACATCGCCAGCTTCCAGACGAATGTCATTCATGGCCATTCGCGGCATGCGAGAGCGTCGCTGGATGCCAAGGGCCATGCAATTGGTCTTGGCCCGCATGCCAGCCTGCTCGATTGTTTGGCCGATCATCCGCGAGGCTGGCGGTACAATCACTTCAGCGAGTGTGAAGTCCGATTGCTGCATGGCTGCATTCTGACTCGCCTCGTCTTCCTCGACCTCTGTCTCTTGTGTCACATTGTGACCGCCTTTGAGCGCAACCAGCAAGGCCTGCCGCGTCGCGGCGACAACAACCGTATCACCAGGCTGCAAGGTGACATTATCAAAAGGAGGAAGAAGAGGGCTCTCACCGCGCTGGACCAGCCTGACTGTCATGTCCTTCAAGCTTGGAAACATGCCAGCAACAGCCTGTTGCCCGACCAGTCGATCACCATAAGTGAGCGGAATCTGGGCGATGAATTGTTTTCCGGTGGTTTGCGACATCTCTTCGGTCATGCTCTCGCGCTTGCGGAGCAATCGAGGCATGATCAGCAGCGCATAAACTGCCCCAACACTGGCCATGATCATGCCAATACCAGTGAAATCGAAGAATTGTAGATCAAGCACACCTACTTTACGTGCAGCTTCTGCAACCAGTAGGTTGGTTGAAGAGCCGATGATTGTCGTCATACCGCCAAGGATCGAGATGAAGGAAAGCGGCATCAGAACCTTGGAAGGTGATAGTCTCAAATTGCTGGCTACAACGGTCATGATAGGCAGAAACATCACCACCACAGGGGTGTTGTTGATGAAAGCACTGATCACAGCAGCAGCGATATAGACACCGATAAACGCGAGATAGCGGGATTTTTTTGCTATTCTCGTGATCAATTGTGCTGGAGCATCCAGCGCATCTGTCTGGAACAACCCTTGACCAATCACCAAAAGTGCCAGAACGGTCAGGAGGGCAGGATTGGCAAAGCCAGCCAATAGGTCATCAAGGGTGACCATGCTGTCGGTAGCACGTGGTGCGGAAGGCAGACCGACAAAAATGACCATCAGGATGAGAAGAGAACCAAGCGCGGTAAGCTCGATCGCGAAACGCTCGATACTGTAGGCAATGATGGTCAGCCCGATAACGGCAAAGGTAAGCCACATTTGCAAATCGGCTGTCAGCATATATTCGCCCACCCTGTCTTGTCTCTAGGTCCAAGCCTGCGAAGCAGACATTCATAAGCATTACAGATCAGGATGCAGGATTTCAAAAGTGAATCCTAGTCTTACCTCTTTTTCCTGTGGTCAAATAACAAAGGCCGAGGAAATTCCTCGGCCTTTGAAAGTGAAAAATGGTTCGGAGCGGAAATCTTGAATCAGTCCTGATCGTGATATAATGCGTCCCGATCAACAACAATGCTTCCCAGGATCATGTCATGGAGCAGCTGACCCCGTTTGGAGAACAGGGCCACCAACAGCATCAGAGGCGTGAATGCGACATGGATGAACCAGAAAAGCAGGCTATGCATGAGCGCTAACAACATATAGGGCTTCGCACCATACCAGAGACGCATTTCAAGACCCATGATCCGCATGCCAAGAGTGGAGGCTTTTGAACCACCCAGCGTAAGAGCGGTGTAGGTGATAGCAACCAGTGGCGCCAGAATGCCGTAGAGCAACCAACCAAGACCAAATGTCAGGACGCCAAGGATAGCGACCACGACGCTAGCACCTGCTACAAGGGCAGCAATGAAGACTACATCGAACAGAAAAGCGATGGCACGCCGTGACAATACACCGTCAAACAGAGCCGGGAGTGTTTCCGGGTCATAGGCATGGCGACGGTCGTTCATTACCGGTGCCGTGGAGGTGTTTGTCATCGAAATGCTTCCTTTCCTTGAAATGCGCATATACAGCCGATCCGCTATGGAGTTCCGGATTATTGCGCTTGCGTTTAACTTACACAAGATGTGGGATGCTAGAGACAGCTTTCAAGAGCATTGAAGACGATAACAGGCAAATTAACCGGAGCGTGCTTTATATGCCCCGGCTAATATATGTTCAGTGGCTAGAACAGATTGCGTAATGGAAACAAAGGTTTTTCTGAAATCTTAGGCTGCTTCCCGCTTTGCAACGGCGACAGCAAAGTCATCCAGTTTTTCAATAACCTGCTGGCTGGCATGTTCCAGCTTTGCCAGACCTGCAAAGGCGGAATCAAGATCACCTGCCGCCTTGGCCTTCAATGTATCGATGGCAACCGAATGAACGATACGATGGGGCTCTTTCAGAGCCATGAAGGCCGGATGACGGCGCAGGGAAGGATCCTGAATATTGTCGTACCATTTGCCCAAACGGCAATTGTGATGATCTGGTACTTGATCGGAGCGCCATTCGCCACGCCCGGTCACGGTATCGACTACACGTTTGGTGAAGAGAACATGATCGATCTTGGCCATTTCACAAAGGGAGGCGGCAGATTGGTTGTCGAACCAGCTGCTTGCGTTGGAGCTGAACTTGTCATTGCTTGACTGCATGGTCGCGGCCATACCGGAAAGTGTCTGCTCATTCTGGGAAGACAGGTCCGCCACACCGGTGATGCTATGGGCAATTTCCTGACTTGCAACGGTTTGCTGTTGCAGGATGCTGGCGACATCTTGCATGCGATCAGAAACGTTGGCCACCTGATTACCAATATTGTGAATGACCTGATTGGCGCCTGAAATGGCATCCATTCCTGTTTCAACCGCGTTTCGAGAGCCGGATACCGCCCCTTCAATGGTGCGAACACCTTCGCTGAGCGCATTGATACGCTCAGAAATGTCCTCAGTCGCTTTCGCTGCTTGCGTAGCGAGGTTTTTAACCTCCGAGGCCACAACGGCAAAGCCTTTTCCGGCTTCCCCTGCGCGCGCAGCTTCAATGGTCGCATTTAATGCAAGCAAATTGGTCTGATTGGAAATATTATCGATAACAGAAAGGAATTCGCCAATTTGCTCTGAGACAGAGACCAGGTCGTGCAAGCTGTTTTCCGTCATGCTGGAGGCGCTGGCAATGTTCTGAATTGCATCCGAGACCGATTCCATGATGGATAGGCCTTCAGAAACCGTCTGATGTGTCTCTGATGCGCCCTGTGCGGTCTGCTCGGATGTCTCGGACAATTGTTCGACGGAGGAAACCAGCTCGGTCACGGCAGCAGATATGGATTGGCCATTTTCTGCCGCCATTTGAGTGTTTCGAGACAAAATGGCCATGTCCATTGAGATTTCATTGATCTCAATAACAGAGTTGGCGAGATTTTGAAGATTTTTCAGATTGTTGACGACACCATTTTCCTGACTGGACATATGTTCCAATGTACCATGATAGGCGTTGGATGAGAGGACCATGTCCAAAAAGAAGCGAGAAATTGTAGCTTGCAAGCTCTCGGTGAGTTTTTTGGCAGAAAAACGATTGTTCTTAACAATCTCCGGAATCATATCGCACATCAGGCGTCCATAGGAGGCCAGATACCAATCCAGAGTTAAATCGGTACGAACGTGAGCGACGCCCACTTTGTAGGAATGATCTTGAAAGCTACCATTCACCTGACTGGTCAGAATCTGCTCCCAATGGGAGAGTTGAGCATTGACAAGAGAGGGGACTTTAGCAGCATTGGACCCCAGTTTGGAGGAAAGGCCAGGATTTTTGGAGAGATCATTATAGAAACTCTGCATGATTGATGGCATCTGGCGGGAAATGGCATCCCAAGACTTTTCGGCCCGATCATCCAATGATCTGTTATTCGTAATAAAACTATATAGCTGGCCAACCATTTCTGATTGGATCTTGCCCGCTTCCAAATTGGTCTTCATGAGCCCACAACCCCACTATGTCGTAGCTGATAACTTTGATTTTAGTCATCCCTGACTTAAGGCTCGTTGAGTTAACAATTAATAAGTTTCGAAGTTTAGAAGATAAATGAGTGATCTAAAATCAGCATTTGTGGAAAATTGTCAAAACTGATAATTGACCTATAACTAGTGGAGTACGTTCAATATGTTAGAATTGATCGGTCCGGTAGTTTTCTGAAGGGCGCACCTCATTTTTTCGGGGCGTTGAGATGTTCTACCTTATGGCCTTTTGACTCGATGCCCTTGATGATGTCTTGGGCATGATCAGCATCTCTGGTCTCGATCGTGATATCAATGGAAGCACCCTTGACCGGAACATTCAGAAAGGTCCTGTGATGATCAACTTCCAGAACATTTCCTCCCAGATCACCGATGACAGTGGAGATTTCACCCAACACGCCGGGGCGGTCAGGAATGGTGATGCGCAAACCAACGATCTGCTGCTTGCGGCCCAACTGACGTACCATGATGGATGAAAGCAGACGAGGATCGATATTTCCTCCCGACAATACCAGCCCTACCTTACGACCCGCAAAGCGTTCAGGTTGAGAGATAATGGCAGCAAGGCCAGCGGCGCCTGCACCTTCTGCCATTGTTTTAAGGTGAGTGGCAAAGGCATTGATAGCTTGCTCGATCTCTCGCTCTGATACCAGGATGATATCGCTGACCAGATCTGCAGCAATCAGGGCAGGAAGGCGACCTGCTTTCTTGACTGCGATGCCTTCAGCCAATGATTGACCCCCACATTCCAGATTTTCCTGCTTTAGCTCATTATGCATGGTGGGATAAAGCTCGGTTTCAACTCCGATGATTTCAATTCCCGGCTTGATCCCCTTTGCAGCGATTGCCATTCCAGAGATCATCCCACCGCCTCCAATAGGGATGACCAGACAATCCAGGTCCGGCACTGCTGACAGCATTTCCAATGCAATGGTACCCTGACCGCGTATGATATCATAATCATCATATGGATGTACGAAGGTCATGTTATGCTCATCTGCAATGCGTTCGGCAGCCAAACCTGCCTCTGCGACTGTTTCGCCTTCCAATATGACTTTGGCTCCAAAGGCCTTGGTGGAAGCAACTTTCACGAAGGGAGTAAATTCCGGCATGACAATGGTTGAGGGAATTCCAAGGCGACTGGCATGATAGGCGACTGCCTGAGCATGGTTGCCTGCTGACATTGCAATAACCCCTGCTTGCCTTTGCCTTTGTGTCAGCGAGAGCAATTTGGTCAAGGCTCCGCGTTCCTTGAAGGCATTGGTGATCTGCATATTCTCGTATTTGACGAAAATATCGGTCCCCAAAGCATCAGCAAGCTTCTTTGCGGGCAGCGTAGGGGTATTGAGAAGAGCACCTTCAATCTCGTTTGCCGCGGCCTGAATATCAGAGAGTTTGGGAATTGCAGGAGGCAATGAAGTATGAGATTGATTTGCCATGACTGGGACCTTTTACGGAATTCGGAATCGGGTTTCTAATTCACTCCTTTCCATTCGAAAGCTCAAGGGAAAAGTTGGCGTGAAATAAATTGAGTGAAAAATTCATGATACTGATGGTAGTAGCACAAAAAATACCCCCAACTTTGAACGAGTTGGGGGTATTTTTCTCAATTTTTGTTTTGATAGGTCTTATTCATTCAGAGCTTCTGCGACCGTCGGCGCGAAATAAGTCAGAATGCCATCAGCACCAGCACGCTTGAAGGCAAGAAGGCTTTCCCACATTGCACGGTCTTGGTCCAGCCAGCCATTCTGACCGGCAGCACAGATCATCGCATATTCCCCAGAGACCTGATAGGCGAAGGTCGGTAGTGAGAACTGATCTTTCAAGCGACGGACAATATCCAGATAAGGCATGCCTGGTTTGACCATCAGCATGTCAGCTCCCTCTGCGATATCCAGCTCCGCTTCATAAAGGGCCTCATCGCTATTGGCTGCATCCATTTGATAGGTCTTCTTATCGCCCTTCAGGGTAGTATTGGCACCAACAGCTTCACGGAATGGTCCATAGAAGGCTGAAGCATATTTGGCGGTGTAAGCCATGATTTGAGTATCGGTGAAGCCATTGCCGTCCAAGACTTGGCGAATGGCTCCAATGCGACCATCCATCATGTCCGAAGGACCGATAATATCTGAGCCCGCTTCTGCTTGAACCAGAGCTTGGCGGGTCAATTGTTCGACTGTCTCGTCATTGACAATGATGCCATCGCGTAGCAAACCGTCATGGCCATGGCTGGTATAGGGATCCAGCGCCACATCGGTCATCAAGCCAATTTCTGGCACTTCCTTTTTGATTGCGCGAAGAGCACGGCAAGTGAGATTGTCGCTATTCAAGGCCTCCGATCCCTCATCATCGCGCAGCTCTGTCGGAGTGTTGGGGAAGAGCGCCACAACAGGAATACCCAGTTTGGCAGCTTTCTCGGCAGCACGGACCGCATTGTCAATGGAATAGCGCTCGACACCAGGCATGGACTTAACTGGTTGTATTGCATTCTCGCCTTCAATCAGAAAAATCGGCCAAATCAAATCGTTCACGGTGAGTTGGTTTTCCTGCACAAGACGGCGGGACCAATCGCACTTTCGGTTACGGCGCATGCGACGGCCACCGGTGATGGCACTGACGTCAATGAAAGAAGAAGAATGTATAGATCTATCCATTTTGCAGGGTCCTGAATGCGGTCTCATAAGCAAGTCAAATCAAGAGTATCTAACTGCCTGTCTCTATATTGTATCAAAGTGTGGGTGACGGCCCGAATGGTCCTTCGATTTTGTCATAGCCCCATCTCACTCCTAGCACTTTATCAAAGGTCAAATAACTAAGCATTTCGTAATGATGGATCAAAAAGCACAAATAACTATTCCGTCAACGTAAAATGCATCTATTAAATTCAAATAAAACATAAGGTTGAATGGATATATAGTGATACTTTACCCTTTTGGCGCGTTGACGAACATTGTGGGATATGTCAAGCACACTGAAAAGAGAAGTCCGGGAGGGAAGATTCATGGATTTTGCACTATCTGAAGAACAACGCGCCTTTCAGGAAATGGCGGCGGACTTTGCCGCCAACGAAATGGAACCGTATGCCAAGGAATGGGATGAAAAATCCATCTTTCCGGTCGATACCCTGCGTGCGGCGGCGGCACTCGGCTTTGGCGGTATCTATGTGAAAGACGATGTTGGTGGCTCTGGTCTATCTCGTTTGGATGCAGCAATTATCTTCGAAGAGCTCTCCAAGGGCTGTACCTCTACTTCTGCTTACATCTCCATCCATAACATGGCGTCTTGGATGATAGATACATTCGCCAATGATGAGCAGCGTAACAAATGGTTGCCATCTCTCTGTACAATGGACAAATTTGCCTCCTATTGTTTGACCGAGCCAAATGCTGGTTCTGATGCTGGAGCCTTGCGTACAAAAGCCGTGCGTGATGGTGATCATTATGTATTGAATGGCTCCAAGGCTTTTATTTCCGGCGGTGGGGTTGCTGATGTTTATGTTGTCATGGTTCGTACCGGGCAGGATGGTCCGAAGGGCATTTCTTGTGTTGTTGTAGAAAAAGACACACCAGGCCTTTCTTTTGGTGCACAAGAGGTGAAACTAGGCTGGAAAAGCCAGCCAACAGCACAGGTGAATTTCGAAGATTGCCGCATTCCTGCTGAGAACCTGATCGGTGAAGAAGGGCAAGGCTTCAAGATTGCCATGGCTGGCCTGGATGGTGGGCGCCTGAATATTGGCGCCTGTTCCCTTGGTGCAGCACAGAGCTGTCTGGATCGCGCGATCGACTATATGAAAGAACGTAAGCAGTTTGGCCGCGCCATTGCAGAATTTCAGGCCCTGCAATTCCGGGTTGCCGATATGGCGACCGAGCTGGAATCAGCCCGCCTGATGTTGCATCGTGCTGCAACACTGGTTGACGCCAAGACGCCTGACGCGACCACACAGGCGGCCATGGCCAAACGTCTGGCAACTGACGCTGGCTTCAACATTGTGAACCAGGCGCTGCAGCTACATGGTGGTTATGGCTATTTGCGTGATTATCCGATCGAACGGTATTTGCGTGATGTCCGCGTCCATCAAATCCTGGAAGGGACCAATGAAGTCATGCGTCTGATTATCTCACGCGATTTGTTTAACCGCTAAGAGGGTCTGTTTAATGTCCAGCGACATCTCTTTTGAACAACGCGGCTGTGTAGGCCTGATCACTCTGCAACGGGTCAAGGCGTTGAATGCCCTTAGCCATGATATGGTCAAGGAACTGGCGGCAAAGTTGGGTGAATGGAAAGGGGATGACGGTATCAAAGCTGTCATCTTGACTTCAGCCAGTGAGAAAGCCTTCTCTGCCGGAGGGGATATCCGTGCCCTTTATGATGGCAAAGGCAATCCTCCCTTTGATTTTTTCTGGAACGAGTACCGACTCAATCGCGCCATCTTTCGTTACCCAAAGCCTTACATTTCCCTGATCAATGGCATTGTCATGGGCGGAGGTGTTGGCATATCGGTCCATGGCAAATATGTCGTGGCAGGTGAGAACATCATGTTCGCGATGCCTGAGGTTGGCATTGGCTTTTTCCCCGATGTCGGTGGCACTTATTTCTTGCCACGCATGAAGGGCAAGGTTGGCACATATCTGGCCATGACCGGTGCGCGCTTGAGACAGGCTGATTGCGCAGCTCTTGGCTTTGCCACTCATGCAACTTCTTCAGAGAATTTTGACGCCATCATTGATCGTATTGCACAAGGCGAGCAAGTTGAGGCGGTATTGTCCAGTTACAATCAGCTTTTCGAGCCAACCTTTGATGCTTCAGCGCTTGACATCATGAATGAAGCCTTCTCCAAACCAACCGTCCTGGAAATCGTCAATAGCTTGAAAGAAAAAGCAGATGGACATTCATTCGCACAGAAAGCACTCAAACAGCTAGATGGCAAGTCACCAACTTCCATTCACGTTGGGCTCGCTCAGGTTTTGCGAGGAGCGAAAGCTGATTTTGAAGAATGCATGGCGCTGGAATATCGAATTGTCCATCGTATTTTGCATGAAGAAGATTTTTATGAGGGAGTACGCGCAACCATCGTTGACAAAGACGGTGCACCGGAATGGAATCCAGCAGAGCTGGAATCAGTGGATCCAGCAAAGATCGAAGCCCATTTCGCACCGCTTGAAAACGGTGAACTGACATTTGATGAGATATGACAGCATTAAATCTGGATTCCTATTCCAAGCATGTATGGAGTGAAAATCTTCCATTCTGGTTCATAACCTTGGCGCGTTTTGGCAGTCTATGCCTGATGGTTGCCGGCCTTTTTTATTGGGCTGATTTGCTCGGTGCGAGAGGGGAGAGTGGGTTGATCCGGGGAAATTGGGAACAGCAATCTCTGCGGGTTATTCTGGCCTGTTCTTTTCTGATTGCTGCTGTTGGCCTCTGGTTGCTGACTTTCTGGGGTGTTGTCGTCTGGGGAGTGACCGCTATTGTCGAGATCGCGGCCATCATTCGTTGGGATGGTTTTGCGATCCATCCGCTGCCATCGGTGTTGTTGCAAATTGCCGGATTGCTCATCATGCTTCTTGCTTGCCTGTTGGTGTATTACCGGGCAAGCAAGAAAAAGCATGAATAAGAGCAAGGTATGATTTCCCATTCTGGTCGATCAGCGGATTGATCAACTGATTGGGCTGGGGGAGCAGTATCATGTGATCTGGTGCTATCTCTGTGATGAATTCGAAAACAGGCATCCACCTGTTGGATGCTGCAATAATCACCAGCTCAAATAAATCGGGTGGGGTGAAAAATATTGGAGGAAAGAACCATGGCAGTGGTTGCATTTGTAGGTTTGGGCAATATGGGTGGTCCAATGGCCGCCAATCTGGCAAAAGCCGGTCACGACGTGAAAGGCTTCGATTTAAGCCAGGATGCCTTGACCAAACTGGAGGAAGCAGGTGGTAAGGCCTTTGGTTCCGTTGCTGAGGCAGTAAAAGGTGCTGATGTTGTGGTGACCATGTTGCCAGCTGGTAAGCATGTTCGTGAGGTTTATGCTGGTGAAGACGGTATTCTGGCTAATATCAATTCAGGTGCAACTCTGATCGACTCCTCGACCATTGATGTGCAATCCGCTCGTGATGTGGCGAAAATTGCCGAGCAGGCTGGCATGAAAATGGTTGATGCCCCTGTTTCTGGTGGTGTGGGGGGAGCTGCTGCCGGCACTTTGACCTTCATGGTTGGTGGTTCTGACGAAGCCTTCGCTGCCGCAAAGCCATTTCTGGATATCATGGGCAAGACCATTGTTCATGCGGGTGGTGCTGGTAATGGCCAGGCAGCCAAGATCTGTAACAACATGATGCTTGGTATTCAGATGATCTCGGTTTGTGAAGCTTTTGCTCTGGCAGAGAAGCTCGGATTGGATCACCAAAAGCTTTACGATATCTCTTCCACTGCGTCCGGTCAGTGCTGGTCGCTGACGTCCTATTGTCCGGTCCCGGGACCTGTAGAGACATCACCTGCCAACAATGAATACAAGCCGGGTTTTGCTGCCGCCATGATGTTGAAAGATCTTAAGCTTGCGCAAGAAGCATCTGGAGCTGTTAACGCCCAAACCCCTCTTGGAGCAGCTGCGGATGAGCTTTATTCCGCTTTCTGTGATGCTGGAAACGGCAATGTCGACTTCTCCGGCATCATCAATAAACTTCGCGGTTAAAATCGTGTCAGGATAAAAGCGCGGTTTTCTGCGATTTTGTGAAAATATTGCAAGATCTTATTTACCAATTATGGAAGTCGGCCGCCAAAAAGGCCGGCTTTTTGCCGTTTAAGGCTCTGTTAAGTCTCTTTTTTTACGGCATTTTATGCGCTGAGCCGTAAGTTGATTTTCAGAAGCGGGAAAACCCGCCGCATAATAAGTCAAATAAAAATGAGGCTCAAACGGATGATTACAGCACAACAGGCAGTGGAAACGGTCGGCGACGCTGAAGGCACGGTAGAGATGAAACCTCTCTACATGGATGCCCTACGTCTCGTCGAACGACTGCATCGTCGCCTTCTTGATGTTATCAAGGATGAATTTGATCGCCGTGGTCGCTCTGATGTTAACAGCGTACAGGCTTTGCTCCTGTTCAATATTGGTGATTCAGAAGTGACCGCAGGTGAGCTGCGTTCTCGTGGATATTATCAAGGATCGAACGTATCCTACAATCTCAAGAAACTTGTAGATATGGGCTATGTGAACCACGAGCGTTCCAAAGTGGATCGTCGTTCTGTTCGCATCAGTCTATCGGACAAGGGTTTGGAAATTCGTCAGATCGTTAGCGAATTATACGAGCGTCACATCAATACCATCGAACAGGTGGGTGGTGTGAATGCAGACGACTTCGTCTCGCTCAACAAATCCTTGCAGCGCCTTGAGCGCTTCTGGACCGATCAGATCCTGTATCGCCTGTAACAGGGCAATAACTTCCTTCTGTCTGCTTAACAGGGACAGGCAGAGGGCAACTTCTCGACACGGATTAAAAATTTCCGGCGGGAAGCCTGGGCTGATGGAGATTGGCCCCAACCAAGACAAAGGGACTGTTTGCGACATCAGCCCCTTTACAATCAAGATAATGTTCTATGAGAACTGACCATCATCAATCCCTCCGAGATCGCACTCTTGGGGGGATTTTTTATTCTCTCATATGTTTCAATTATTGATTCTCTGATTGCACTCAATACGGTAGCAATATTGTAAACTCCGCAATCTCTTCATTTGATGTCTGATATTGAATACTCACAATTCTGTCATTGCGTGTGAGCTGCTTGTGAGCAATTCACCCTCCATTCATCCAGAATTCGCCACAATCAAAGCGCATTCAGTTTGTGAGCTGTTAGTCGATCTGACTGGGACTAAGTCAGAGATTGTAACCCGACAAACCTCGTGCTACGCATTTACACACTTTCAAAGAGAGCGGTGAACCACCATCGGGAGCGCCACGGAGAGACCAGTGCAAGACAAGAAAAGCCAGAAGAGACATCTGCCAGCGAACGCTTCCAACCCTACAGAGCGCGCTAGAATGCTTGAAATGTCCAGACGACAGGTTTTCGGATTGGGAACAGGGTTGGCTGCCTCCCTTGTGATGGCCAAGACGGTTCCAGCCTTTGCGCAGTCTAACCCGCTTGATGAAGTGCTGAACCAGAATCAAGTGGAATGGGGAGATCGTTTCGATACTCCGGGCCAAACTGTGGCAGCAGTGAGAACTGCAGAACCGACACTCTCGCCGCAAACCGCCAGCAACATCGAACAAGCCATGCAATTCTATTACGGTGTGGTGCAACGTGGTGGCTGGCCTCTGGTTCCTGATACAAAGATTTTGCGCATTGGTGCGCGTAGCGAGGCGGTGACCATTCTGCGTCAACGCCTCACCATGTCAGGTGATTTGCAGCAGTCTCTTGGTGTCAGCGATGTATTTGACTCTTATGTTGACGCTGCCATACGCCGTTTCCAGTCTCGTCACGGTATCTCGCCTGATGGATTGGTGGGCAAGGAAACTTTTGCCGCACTGAATGTTCCGGCGCAGGTGCGTTTGCGACAGCTGGAAACCAACTTGGTGCGCGTTCGGGCCATGTCGGGATATCTGGGTGATCGATATGTCATGGTCAATATTCCGGCAGCAGAGATTGAGACAGTTCAAACCGGTGCAGTTCACTCTCGTCATACCGCCGTCGTTGGCAAGATTGATCGGCAGAGTCCGGTTTTGGCATCCAAGATTCACGAAATCAATTTCAATCCTTATTGGCACGTTCCGCTCAGTATCATCCGTAAGGATCTGATTCCGAAAATGCAGAAGGATCCGGATTATCTGAAAGATAACAGGATCCATATCCGCGATCTTCGAAACAATGTCGAACTTGACGCCTCACAGGTAGATTGGACGACTGATGAAGCTCTGAACTATCAATTCCGTCAGGAGCCCGGCGCGAAAAATTCGATGGGATCCATCAAGATCAATTTCCACAACAAGCATGCGGTTTATCTGCACGATACCCCGTCAAAAACCTTGTTTGGATCATCTTATCGCTTCCATTCTTCAGGATGCGTACGTGTTCAGAATGTGCGTGAATTCGTAACTTGGGTGTTGGGTCAAACGCCGGGCTGGAATCGTCTTGCGATTGATGATGTGATCCGCTCGGGAGAGCGTATGGACGTGTCTGTCAGAAGTCGAGTGCCGATTTATATGACTTATATCACAGCATGGGCTACGTCTGGCGGCATGATCCATTTCCGCGATGATATTTATAATCGCGATGGTCTCTCACCTGTTGCTCCCTTGCAATAGGTGTCTGAGAATCGGTTAAACTGCCATTTCAGGCGGGCAGGGGCAGGGCCTCCGCCCGCCTTTTTTACACCTTATGTCGGAATAGCAGTTTCAGGAGACGGTTATGAGCAAGCCCCAACCCGGAGAGATCTATATTGAATTTATCTCTATTGGTTCACAGGTGAAGGCGATTGCCGTAGATGCTGCAACAGGCGTTGAGGTATCTGTTTTTGGTCCTTCCAGCGTCTCTCAGTCGGATTTGCAGAACTTGGCTGTTCGCAAACTCAAAAAACGTCTGAACGATCTGGCGTCGAAGGTAGACCGTCCCGGAAAGTGGGTATAAGGAACTGAAAATTGCTCCGTATTATCCAAAAGTTTCTCATAGGAAACAAATTTCTTTGTAGAAACCTTGCGTAATTGTTGGGAATTTGCCATTTTATGCGGAAGATATGTTTCCTATAGGAAATTGATGAGCTCATATTTGCATCATAATGATGCTTAAATGAGATCATTTGAAAAAAATAAGAGCATAATTAGAAACAGACGGGTGGTACTTTTCCATGCTAGAAGCTAAATCCGAACCGAACAATCAGCCGGTTTGAAAAGAGCAGAACAGCATTCGAAAATGAAATGAACTGAAGGACGGAGCAATCCGGTTTTCAGTCTTTCTGCCATCCTCAGGACCAGGCAAGCATTTTCTTGAGTCAAAGGGTAATGTCTATGACAGAAGCGATCTTCCCAAACTTCTTCACCAATGATCTGGCAAGCACGGATCCAGATATTGCGAAAGCAATCAATGACGAACTGGGCCGCCAGCAGCAGGAAATCGAGCTGATTGCCTCAGAGAATATCGTCTCCAAGGCGGTGCTGGAAGCACAGGGCTCCATCATGACCAACAAATATGCGGAAGGCTATCCAGGTCGCCGTTATTATGGTGGTTGTCACTTTGTTGATGTTGCCGAAAATCTGGCGATTGATCGTGCCAAGCAGTTGTTTGGCTGCGAGTTTGCCAACGTTCAGCCAAACTCCGGTTCTCAGGCCAACCAGGCGGCCTTCATGGCTTTGATCAAGCCAGGTGATACCATTCTTGGCATGAGCCTGGATGCAGGTGGTCACCTAACCCACGGTGCGCGTCCAAACCAGTCTGGTAAATGGTTCAATGCCATCCAGTATGGTGTACGCAAGCAGGACGGCCTGATCGATTTCGATCAGGTTGAAGAACTGGCTAAAGAACATCAGCCGAAAATGATCATCGCTGGTGGCTCTGCTTACTCTCGCGAGTTCGATTTCAAACGTTTCCGCGAAATCGCAGATAGCGTTGGTGCATTCCTGATGGTGGATATGGCTCATTTTGCTGGCCTTGTTGCTGCAGGCCTGCATCCGAACCCATTCCCATATGCTCATGTTGCAACCACCACTACTCATAAAACCCTGCGTGGTCCACGTGGTGGTATGGTTCTGACCAACGACGCCGATATCGCCAAGAAGGTGAACAGCGCTGTGTTCCCTGGTTTGCAGGGTGGTCCTCTGATGCACGTGATTGCTGCTAAGGCTGTCGCATTCGGCGAAGCTTTGACGGACGATTTCAAAGCGTATCAAACAGCTGTTCGTGACAATGCGCAGGTTCTGGCTGATACCCTCTACGCAGGTGGCCTGGAGCTCGCATCTGGCGGTACTGACAACCACCTTCTGTTGGTTGATCTGCGTCCAAAAGGCTTGACCGGTAAAGCTGCAGAAGCGTCACTTGGTCGCGCTTTCATCACCTGTAACAAAAACGGTGTGCCGTTCGACCCTGAAAAGCCAATGATCACTTCCGGTATCCGCCTTGGTACTCCAGCGGGGACATCCCGTGGCTTTGGCGCGGAAGAGTTCAAGCTGATTGGTGAATTGATCATCGAAGTGCTTGACGGTTTGGCCGCAAATGGCGAAGAAGGCAATGCAGAGGTAGAATCAGCGGTAAAGGCAAAGGTCATTGCACTGACCGATCGCTTCCCGATTTATGCCGGTCTGTAAGGCTTGAAAAATCAGCTATCGGGAGCATTTTCCCGATAGCTGCCTAACGTGCGAGGGTGATCAATGCGCTGTCCTTATTGTGGATGTGACGAAACTCAGGTCAAGGATTCTCGCCCGACAGAAGACAATACTGCCATTCGCCGTCGGCGTGTGTGCAATGGCTGTGGTGGGCGATTCACAACCTTCGAGCGCGTCCAGTTGCGCGAACTCTCCGTTATAAAACGTACAGGTCGCCGTGTTCCCTTTGATCGCGACAAGCTTATGCGTTCTGTCCAGGTTTCTCTTCGCAAGCGTCCTGTGGAGCCAGAACGGACCGAGCGCATGGTGTCGGGCATTGTACGTCAATTGGAAAGTCAAGGTGATTCAGAAGTATCGGCCGAGCAAATTGGTACACTTGTTATGGAAGGTCTGAAAAGCCTCGATGACATCGCCTATATTCGCTTTGCATCTGTTTACCGTAATTTCGCCGAAGCAAAAGATTTCTCCGACGTTCTGGATGAGCTATCTTCTGAAGATGAATAATCCATTCTCCGCCTGATCCCGTTCCCCGGAAAGGCCAAAGCATGATCTGTCGAAATTCAATTGCCCCTCTTTCAAAGAGCGAGCAAGTGTCATGGGATGAACGTTTCATGCATCTGGCTTTGCGTCTCGGGCGACGAGGAATGGGACAGACTGCAGAAAATCCATCTGTGGGCTGTGTGTTGGTTCAATTCACGGGCAATGGTCCCATCATAGTCGGGCAGGGACATACCCAACCCGGGGGGCGTCCTCACGCCGAACGTGTTGCATTGGCTGTTGCCGGTGATCAAGCCAAAGGTGCGACAGCTTATGTGACGCTGGAGCCATGTTCCCATACCGGAAAAAGCCCTCCTTGCTCACAAGGTTTGATAGAGGCGGGCATAGCACGTGTTGTTTGTGCCAAAGGCGATCCGGACCCCCGTGTCAATGGACGTGGCTTCGGGATGTTGCGCACAGCAGGCATTGAGGTTGAGACCAGCCTCCTTGAAGCGCATGCCAAACGAGATCTGTCAGGGTTTCTTTCTCGTACTCAGACCAATCGTCCTTGGTTGCAGGCCAAAATGGCTATCTCGCCCGATGGTTTCATCGGTAGTCGGGACGAGGCGAATGTGCCGATTACCGGACTTGCGGCAAAGAAGCGTACTTATGCTTTGCGATCTCGTGCCGATGCTATTCTGGTCGGGATCGAAACGGCTCTGATTGACGATCCATCTCTGACGGTTCGTCTGCCCGGGCTGGAAGACAGATCTCCTATTCGCATTGTTCTTGATAGTAAGGGACGTATTCCACTCTCCACCAACTTGGTGAGGACAGCTGAAAGCGTTCCTACGTGGATAATTGCCAGTGGTCATATCTCGGCAGAAAAAGCGCTTGCACTGGAAGCGAGAGGCTGTAAGCTTTTGCTGACAGATCCGACCTCCCGCGGTCATGTGGATCTGGATCAGGCGCTGAAATTATTGGCCGAAGAGGGCATCAATACACTCTTCGCTGAGACCGGGGCAACGCTCGCCAAAGTGCTGCTTTCAAAACAATTGATTGATGAGTTCATCCTCTATCGCGGCGCAAACCCAATCGGGGAGGGTTTGCGGCCATTTGGCATCGATCCTCAGCAAGCCCTGATAAGGGCTGGTTTTTCTCTTGAACATCAGAGCGCGATGGGGCAAGACAGAGCTATGACTTTTGTGCGCAACGAACCACGTTTTTAAAGCACATCTCCCCAAGGTTGCCGCCACCCGCCACAGCTTGATGAGACAGGAATAGAAGATGTTTACAGGAATTGTCACCGATATCGGCGAAATCATCAAACTGGAAAAAATTCCTGCGGGGCAACGAGTTCGCATTGCAACCTCTTATGCACCTGATGGCATTGATCTGGGTGCATCCATTGCCTGTTCCGGTATTTGCCATACAGTGATTGAAAAAGGATCCTTGGATGATGGCCGGAACTATTTCGACGTGGAATCTGGCAAGGAAACCCTCGATCTGACCAATGCCGGCGAATGGCAAGAGGGCAAGAGGCTCAACCTCGAGCGCTCCCTTGGAATGGGGGATGAATTGGGAGGGCACCTTGTTCTCGGCCATGTGGATGGTCTGGCAGAAGTAATCGAGCGTGAAGATCATCCTGATTCCGTCTTTTTCAAGTTGCATGCGCCGGGGGAGTTTGCTCGTTTCATTGCCCAGAAAGGTTCCGTAGCGTTGGATGGTTGTTCGTTGACGGTCAATGATGTCGATGGGGATGATTTCACCATCTTCCTGATCCCGCACACTCTGGAGCAAACCACTTGGAACGAACGTCAGGTTGGGTCGACCATCAATCTCGAGGTTGATATGATGGCTCGCTATGTAGCTCGTCTTGCCGATTACACTCCTTCCAAATAAACCAATGAACAATATCTGGGAGTGAAACCATGATCTCTCGCATCACAATTAACACACCCGTTCTGTTTCAGGATGCTTTGCCGGACAGTGTTGATGTGGTGATTATCGGCGGCGGTGTGATTGGAATTTTTTCCGCACTCTATCTCGCCCGGCGGGGCAAGAAGGTCATCGTTTGTGAAAAAGGTCGAATAGCTGGCGAGCAGTCGTCGCGCAATTGGGGGTGGATCCGCCAGCATGGCCGCGATGAAGCAGAAGTGCCGATAGCAACACAAGCTCTGTCTCTCTGGCATGAGATCAATGAGGAAACCAACGGCGCCTGTGGTGTGAAAACTACGGGTGTTCAATATCTGGCTTCAACTGAATCCGAGATGCAAAAACTCGAAGAATGGCTGGACATTGCGCACAAATATGACATTCCTACCCGTCGCCTGACTGGTGACGAGGTTTTTACGAGCTTTGGCGGTCAATCAACAAATAAATGGGTTGGTGGTACGCTGACGGAGAATGATGCCAAGGGCGAGCCATGGCAGGCAGTACCATCTGTGGCAAAGTTTGCGCACGAGAAAGGTGTTCTCATACGTGAGAACTGCGCTGTGCGCGCCCTGGACATCGAAGCTGGTGTGCTTAAGGCGGTGGTGACGGAAGCAGGAACCATCAAAACAGAGCAGGCCATTTTGGCTGCAGGCGCGTGGTCGTCGCTCTTTGCTCGCGCACATGACATCAATATCCCCCAGCTTTGCGTAAAGTCTTCAGTCCTGCAAACTCAGGAAATGCCTGATTTTCATGCCCCCAACAGCACCGATGAAAAATTGGCATTGCGCCGTCGGGATGATGGCGGTTTTACACTTGCAGTCTCGGACGGTCATGATTTCTATCTCGGGCCAGACGCATTTCGTCATTTTGCATCCTATCTTGAGGTTATGAAAGATAGCTTTGCCGATACCAGCTTTCATCTGGCAGCACCAAGGGATTTCCCTGATGCCTGGGGCATAGCTCGCAGTTGGCCAAAGGAAGGACCATCTCCTTTTGAAGCGTGCCGTGTACTGGAACCAGAACCAAACCGGAAATTCTTGAAATTGATGCAGGAGCGTTGGTCTGAGCGTTTTCCAAAACTTGAAAAAGTGCAGATCAAGGAAGCCTGGGCCGGTATGATTGATGCGATGCCGGATGTTGTACCCATCGTTGATAGGGTGCCTCATTTGCAGGGATTGATCGTGGCAACGGGCATGAGCGGCCATGGCTTTGGCATTGGTCCCGGTATGGGGATGGCCATAGCCAAGATGATTTGTGGAGAGGCAGTGGATCATGATATGAGCCGTTTTCGCTTCAATCGTTTCTCAGATGGAAGCCGGTTGATCATGGGACCTGCTTTGTAGGAACACGGAGAACACAATTGCTGGTGAAATTGCTGAAAAACAAGTACAGGAAGCGATAGAAAACAGCTCTAAATGCTATTAAGGACTGGACTTTGCTGCTCGGACATGGTTTGACACGCCACCGCAGACGATTGGGTGAGTGACATGAGCGATTCAAAACCACATTTTCTGATTATCGAAGCTCGTTTTTACGACGACCTGGCCGATGAACTGGCGCGTGGCGCAATGGAGGCCTTTGAAGAGGCTGGCGCGACTTACGAACGCATTTCTGTGCCTGGTGTATTGGAAATTCCGGGCGCAATGTCCATGGCAATGCTCGCTGCCGAGAATGGTGGCGTTGTCTATGATGGCTTTGTAACCCTGGGTGTTGTGATCCGTGGTGAAACCACTCACTACGATATCGTTTCCAACGAGTCGGCTCGTGCTATCATGGACCTGTCTGTCGAAGGTTGCGTTGCTGTGGGTAACGGTATCCAGACGGTTGAGAATGGAGATCAAGCTTGGGCGCGTGCCAAGGTTGATGACAAAAACAAAGGCGGCGGTGCTGCCAAGGCTGCTTTGGCCATGGCTGAAATGCGCCAGAAATTCGGAATTGATGCATGAGCGATCAAGCCAACAACGAAACACCTGCCCGTAGCGCCAATCAGCGTGGCTCAGCCCGGCTCGGTGCTGTGCAAGCGCTCTATCAGATGGATGTTGGTGGAACATCTCTTTCCAAAGTTCTGGAGGAGTTTGAGCTATATCGTCTGGGTAAGGAATTGGATGAAGAACTCTATCTGCCCGCCGACATTGCTTATTTTCGGGATCTGGTAGCAGGGGTGGTAAAGCAGCAATTGGTTCTGGATCCGAAAATCCACACCGCTCTGGAAAAAGGCTGGCCTTTGGCGCGTATCGACACCACCTTGCGTGCGGTCATGCGTGCCGGTCTGTATGAGATGCTCTATCACAAGGACGTTCCAGCGCGCGTCATCATTACCGAATATGTTGATGTAGCCAAAGCCTTCTTTGAAGGGGACGAGCCACGTATCGTGAATGGCGTTTTGGATAATTTGGCCCGCGAAGTGCGTGAAGAAGAGCTGAAACCGCGTGACAAGACGTGACAGTGTATCACGAATAGGCAGTAGAAAAGACTTGGAGGCGGCTTCTCATGTGAAGTCGCCTTTGTCATATTCAGACTAGAAAAGTCATGAATAGATAGCAGCGATGGATTGGGCAGTATGGCTGATAAAAGACGAGGAGAAGCGGAGCTGATCGCTCATTATTTTGCGCCATTGGCCAGCGACAAAGAGGCTTTTGGTCTTAGGGATGATGCAGCGTTTCTCTCACCCCCTGCAGGATATGACCTCGTTGTGACCAAGGATCTGCTGATGGCAGACGTCCATTTCTTTGCCAATGATCCCCCAAGAAAAATCGCTCAAAAAGCCCTGCGTGTGAATCTTTCAGATTTGGCGGCAAAAGGAGCAAAGCCCTATGGCTATCTTTTAGGATTGGGGCTTCCCAATGACTGGAAGGAGGATTGGCTTGTGGATTTCGTGTCGGGGCTTGGTAGCGATCAGAAAGAATATGACTTTATACTTTTGGGTGGAGATACTGTTAAAAGTCCTGAGCGATTGAGCCTTTCCGTTACGGCTTTGGGGTTGGTGCCTACAGGTTCTCGCATCGTGCGACCCAAAGCAAAAGTCGGTGACAGTCTCTATATGAGCGGAACATTGGGTGATGCCGCTCTTGGTCTATTGGGGCGTTTGGGTAAACTTCCAGCAGGGATGAGCGAGGATGATGCGAACTATCTGCGAAATCGCTATTGGTTGCCAGAGCCACGTACTCAACTTGCAGAAATCCTGCAATCATATGTTCATGCTGCGATGGATATCTCGGATGGTCTGCTCGGCGATGCTGAAAAGATGGCGAAAGCCTGTGGAGCCAAGGCGCATATTTATACGGATCAAGTGCCATTGTCAGGAGCAGCAAAGGCCGTACTCGAATTGGATGAAAAACTGATATCAGTGATCCTATCGGGTGGTGATGATTACGAACTGCTAATGGCAGTATCAGAGGAAAATGAACAAGCATTTTTGAATCATGTGTCTCAGCAGGCTGTTTCGGTAACAAAGATCGGTAGGCTCGAAACAGGTGAGGGTCTCGAATTGTCTTCAAACAAGTTGACACTATCCGATAGTGCACCCTTGTCTTTTGAGCATTTCTGAAAGCCCAATAGACACCGCTCAAGATAGTTTGCAGTTTTCAATTTGATTGATGGCAATTTTCGAAAATTTTGAGGCTTGCTTTCTCGATTGGCAATCGGCAGACTGTGGCCCTTCCTATGAGTCACAGTACGCTGATATATATACAGCCCTGCAATGTGAGATCCATAAATGACAATCGATGTAATCGATGATCGCCTGGCCAGGCGAAACAGTTTTATTCTTGCCGGTGCTCAGTCTTTTGCAGGTTCCATCCCCGCGATCGTCGTCGCCATGGGTGGACTGACTGGGCACTATTTGCTGGGGGCTGACAAATCTCTGGCGACGTTGCCTGTTTCTACCTTCGTTGCCGGGACTGCTATTGGTATCTATCCGGCAGCTTTTCTGATGAAACATTTCGGGCGACGAAATGGCTTTATCATCGGTGCACTATTTAGCCTGTTTTCTGGTATTTTGTCTTGGTATGCAATCATGCAAGGCAATTTCGCATTATTCAGTTTTTCAACTAGTTTAACCGGTTTTGCCACCGCCTTTACTCAACAATATCGTTTTGCAGCGGCGGATACAGCCAGTGATACATTCCGCCCCAAAGCGATTTCCTGGGTGATGACTGGCGGAGTACTGGCCGCCATCATTGGGCCCCAGACAATCATCTACACCAAGGATTTGTTTGATCCTATCCTTTTTGCCGGTGCGTTCCTTGCTCAGAGTGCTCTGGCAATATTTGCTATCTTGATTTTGATGGGACTGAAATTCCCGCCAAAACAAACCAAAGAGCAGAAACAGGGGGGACGTCCTCTTCTTGAAATCATCACCCAGTTCCGCTTTATCGTGGCGGCCACTTGTGCTGCATTTTCCTATGCGCTTATGAGCTTCGTGATGACCGCATCTCCTTTGGCTATGGTGGCTTGTAATCATAGTCAGGAAGATGCTGCTCTGGCCATTCAATGGCATGTGCTGGGTATGTATTTGCCAAGTTTCTTTACGGGCAATCTGATCCAGAAATTTGGCAAGGAAAAGGTTGTTGCTGCTGGCCTGTTTCTGCTTGCCTCTTGCTCGGTTGTGGCGCTGATGGGGATCGAGCTCAGCCATTTCTGGATTGCTCTGGTCTTGCTGGGTGTTGGTTGGAATTTCGGATTCATTGGAGCCACGGCTATGGTCACCGATTGTTACCAGCCAACAGAACGTGCCAAAGTCCAGGCAACAAATGATTTTTTGGTTTTTGGTGTTGTTACGATTGCTTCTTTTTCCTCCGGCTCTGTCTTGAATGCCTGGGGATGGGAAAAGCTCAATCTCATCATGTTCCCTGTTGTTGCACTTTGTTTGGCCTTGCTGGCCTTACAATGGGTGCGTAACAGAAGTTTACGGGAAAGCAATGCCTGATCTCAGGCGAAAAAGAACAAGGCTCCACATGGAGCCTTGTTCAGCTCCGATAATCCTAACTGCGGCTGGCAAGAAATGCACCTGCGCCAATCATGATTGATCCTGCGATCCGATTGATCCAGCGCGCGGATACGTCTGTTCTAAGCAATATGCGCGCTTTGGAAGCGGAATAGGCAACCAGCATTAATCCGGACATCAGGGCGAACATCGTCAGGACTGAGGCAATTACAATATCCCGACCAGAGAGCGATTCAACATCCAGAAATGTTGGCAGGAAAGCAATATAAAACAAAATGACCTTTGGATTGGATGCTGAAATCAGGAACCCCTGACCAAAAGACAGAATCATTCCGGATTTGGTTTCTTTTTGCGGTTGTGTGGTCAGATTTGGTCTCGCAGTCCACATCTTCCAGCCGAGATACAGCAGATACGTAGCACCAATCAGGCGCACAACGGTAAAAAGCTCGCCCCAATGATGTGCCAGAGCAGCAAGGCCAAAACATGCAGCAATCAAATAGACTATATCGCTGATTGTCATACCCAGAGACAACATGAAGCAGGAATGAGCACCATTGATCATCGCCTTGGCCAGAATGGCAAAAATGCCAGGGCCTGGCGTTATGGAGAAGATGAAAATGGCAAGTGTGAATGACATTGCACTTTCAATTGTCATGAGTCCACTCCTCCATGGAAAGTGTCCCTATATGAAACCATCAACAGATTGCACTGAGAGAGACCGGGAAGGAGGTCATCAGCTCCCGATCTCAATTGGGCATTCAGTTGTGTCCGGCATATAGGGAAATAACGAATTCCACTCTCACGAATTTAGCCGCCGCTGAACAGGCTACTGCTAGGGCCAACACCTTGCAACATGCGTCCCAGGAAGCTTGCTTCTTTACCCGCTGTCGGTGTGACCTCATTGGTAAAGTCATAGAGGCGACCATCTTTCAAACCATATTTGGCAGTTCGCGCCACACGGCCATCATCATCAAAGTAAACAGCTACAACTGTTTGGGCGACAGGCGATGAATTCAGGAAGGCAACGGATTTCTTTCGGGTCTGGCTGATATAGTAATAGACATCATTGCCAAAATTTGCCGTTGTCGAGGGAGTGCCCAGACTCAGCAAGACTTGTTCCTGACTGGAGCCGGGGACAATTTCATCGAGTGTATAGTCTGTTGGCACAAAGCCATGGATTGTTGTCTCGGAAGTCAGACAACCTGTCAGGGCAACGGAACTCAGTGCCAGCACAATACTTGCCACTCGAAATGGCTTGAACATACGGCGTGATGGCAATTCGCTTTTTGCAGTCATTTGAGTATATTACTCCCGATTGTGGCTTGCACATTGACGTTTGCACAATGTCGTTGTCTGTCGGTAGCTCTTTTAACAGCGAAATGCAATCGCTGAGACAACATTGAATGCCTGTTCTTGCTGTAAGCCCCCTCAATGTGGCAAAGAAGTGGCAATCAGGCTCCGATATGGCCAAATGGGTGATATTACCTGCAGATTTACGAGATCAAGCAACCATGATTTTCAATCTCTTCAAAAAAGATAGCAAACGAGATGAACTGGCTGATCGGCTTTATCGCCAATTGGTGGATCAGGCGAGATTGCCAGTTTTCTATACCGATTATGCGATTCCGGATACCATCAATGGACGATTTGAAATGATCCTGCTGCATGCCTATATGCTGTTCCGTCGCTTGCGCGACGAGGATGAGGCTGCGAAAGACTTGGGACAAGCAGTGTTTGATCGCTTCTTCAAGGATATGGATCATTCCCTGAGAGAAATCGGTATCGGCGATTTATCTGTGCCGAAAAAGATAAAGAAGATGGCTCAGGCATTTTATGGCCGTATTGAAGCCTACGATACGGCCAGAGAAGAGAGCAAAGAGCAGTTGATAGGAGCGCTGGGGCGTAATTTTTTCCCGGAAGAAGAAAGCCCTCCCAGTGAAGTTTCTGCCTTGGCCGACTATGTGTTTGAAAATGACACTGTGCTTGGAAATGTGAATGTGGATGTGATCAAGCAAGGACAAATTCCCTTCGCGCATCCTTTGTCGCTAACTGCAAAGTCAGAAAGCTGACTTGGAAAAACTGATAAGAAATGAAAAAAAGCGAACAGATAGAAGAGTTGGCCAGCCGTGAGGCTGTTCTGTCCCTGCCGGTCACTGTCACAAGGCTGAAAAGCCTGGGAGAAATGGTAAAGGGCGAGGCAGACGACGCCATGTGCAAAGAGCTTGCACGCCGTCTGGATATCCAAAAGGTTCATAGCTTCAATATAGACTGTCGTGTCTTGCCATGGAAGAAAACCGGAGCGCGACTGGAAGGTCGTGTTTGGGGGGACGTGGAACAGACTTGCGTGGTCTCACTGAAGCCTGTCGCCGAGAATGTCGATGAAACGTTTGAAGTGACCCTCGTACCGGAAGGTTCACCATTTGCTCGTCGCTCCAATGATCAGGAAAGTGGTGGAGAGCTGATTATCGATGCCGAAGGAGAAGACCCACCAGAGGAGTTTTCCGGTGATGACATTGATGTAGGGCTTTATGCAGAAGAATTTTTTGCCCTTGCCCTTGATGATTATCCAAAAGCTGACGATGTCGATTTTTCCGATCATGTCGAAGATGATGGAAGTGAGAACGAGAGTGAAAATCCCTTTGCTGCCCTTGCCGGTCTCAAGGATAAACTCGATAACCAGAATTAAACTTATGCCCCACTTCGCCAGAATTGGCCGATAATCCGGTTGTTTATTTACAGGAATTGGATATTGTCCAAACATTCTTACTTTGGACTTGGAACAGCTCTAAAGTGAGTCGGAGCATCCTTGAGTGATGGGCTGAGCCCACAAAAGACGCGTGGAATGACCGAAACGATTAGAATTTCTCTGGATGTGATGGGTGGCGATAATGGCGCTACCACCGTCTTGGAAGGGGCAGATATCGCTCTGGTCCGTTATCCGGACATCCGATATGTGCTTTATGGCGACAAGGATACCGTCCTGCCGATGCTGGAAAACTTCCCCAGGGTGAAGCAAGCCAGCACATTCCACCATACAGATGTCACCATCGAAATGGATGAACGCCCGAGCCAGGCATTACGTCGTGGCCGCGGTAAGTCGTCCATGTGGCAGGCAATCGAAGCAACGAAAACCGAAGAAGCCGATGTCTGTGTTTCTGCCGGTAACACCGGCGCTTTGATGGCAATGTCCAAATTTTGCCTGCGCACCATGGCCAATATCGAGAGACCCGCAATTGCTGCTATGTGGCCGACCATGCGTGGCGAGAGCATCGTGCTGGATGTTGGTGCCACTATTGGTGCCGATGCGCAGCAATTGATTGATTTCGCCATGATGGGTGGTGCGATGGCCCGTGCCTTGCTGGATATTGAGCGCCCGACCGTTGGTTTGCTCAATATAGGTGAGGAAGACGTGAAGGGCCTGGATGAGGTCAAGGAAGCCGGCCGTCTGATGCGTGAATTCGAATTGCCAAAACTGGATTATCAGGGCTTTGTGGAAGGCGATGATCTGGGGCGTGGCACCGTTGATGTGGTCGTGACTGAAGGGTTTGCGGGTAATATCGCGTTGAAAACCGCTGAAGGTACAGCCAAACAGCTTGCCGAATATCTACGCTCAGCCATGAGCCGCACATTGATGGCGAAGATCGGCTATATGTTCGCCCGGTCAGCTTTTCAGCGTCTTAAGGAAAAAATGGATCCGCGCAAGGTCAATGGCGGGGTATTCCTTGGCCTCAATGGCTTGGTGATCAAAAGTCACGGTGGAACCGATGGCGAAGGCTTCGCGGCGGCCATCGTGTTGGGGCATAACATGGTCAAAAATGGCCTGACGGACAAACTGGAACAGGACTTGTCCGTATATCATAAGAATAGAATGCCGACGGATGAGGAGAATGCATCGTGAGTACCATTCGTTCAGTTGTGGTGGGATGTGGATCCTATTTGCCAGAAAATGTCGTAACCAATGAGGATCTGACCAAGATTGTCGATACCTCGGATGAATGGATTCGGCAGCGTACTGGTATTGAACAACGCCATGTTGCTGCAAATGAGGAATATACCTCCGATCTGGGTTACAAGGCTGCTTTGGATGCACTGGATCACGCCGGTTTGGAAGCAAAAGATGTTGATCTGATAATTTGCGCTACTGCAACGCCGGATAATACCTTTCCGGCAACTGCGGTTTCCATCCAAAACAAGTTGGGCATTACTCATGGTGCCGCATTCGATCTACAGGCTGTCTGCTCTGGTTTCGTCTTTGCGATGTCGACTGCCGACCTCTATTTGCAGGGCGGCAAGGCCAAGCGCGCTCTTGTGATTGGTGCGGAAACTTTTTCACGTATTCTGGATTTCAATGATCGTACCACTTGTGTTCTGTTTGGCGATGGTGCAGGTGCAGTTGTTCTGGAAGCCCAGGAAGGATCGGGAGAAGTATCCGATCGGGGTATCTTGACGAGCCATCTACGCTCCGATGGACGACATAAAGACAAGCTTTATGTCGATGGTGGACCATCTACCACTCAGACCGCAGGCTATCTTCGTATGCAAGGAAAAGAGGTCTTCAAACATGCTGTTGGCATGATTACGGACGTGATCACCGACGCGTTTGAGGCGACGGGTATTGCCGCAGAAGATCTCGACTGGTTCGTGCCTCATCAGGCCAACAAACGCATCATTGATTCCAGTGCCAAGAAACTTGGCATTGCTGCGGACAAGGTGGTGACGACAGTTAATTTGCATGGCAATACATCTGCAGCCTCTATTCCCTTGGCGTTGAATGTTGCCGTCAAGGATGGGCGGATTCAAAAGGGTGATACGGTGATGCTTGAAGCCATGGGAGGGGGCTTTACCTGGGGCTCTGTACTGTTACGCATGTAACAACACTGATTTGCCTCTCTGCTCTTTAAGTTATTGACGGATAGGCAAGATACCAATACCCTCTATACCCGGGGGCGAGTCTGTAAAACTTTTGTAATTTTAATAGTGAGGTATTTCGCATGGGGGGTAAGACTGTTACACGCGCCGATTTGTGCGAAGCGGTTTACCAGAAAGTTGGACTGTCTCGCACTGAATCAGCCGAGTTGGTTGAGATGGTGCTGGGCGAAATGAGCGATTGTCTGGTCAATGGCGAACAAGTGAAATTATCGTCATTCGGTACATTTTTTGTACGCTCCAAGAATGAGCGTATCGGGCGCAATCCCAAGACTGGTGAGGAAGTACCTATTTCTCCGCGTCGGGTGATGGTCTTCAAACCATCCAATGTGCTTAAGAAGAAGATCAACGATTCCCTGGCGCCCTCAGACGCATAACAAAGAATAAGGCCAGAGGGAATTTGACCGGTACAATTGGAAGTGTGACTCATCCAGTCACACACAAAAATGGCTGCAAATGGTTGGCTATGCGCACAACTGCGCATGGTCTAGTGGGGAGGGAGCCGTGCGCAAAAGCCCGGACGCATTTCGTACAATTAGCGAAGTGGCGCAAGAACTAGACTTGCCGCAACATGTCTTGCGCTTTTGGGAAACGCGCTTCTCTCAAATCAAACCCATGAAACGCGGTGGTGGTCGGCGCTATTATCGTCCGGATGATGTGGAACTGCTCCGTGGAATTCGGCACTTGTTGTATGGTGAAGGCTACACCATCAAGGGTGTGCAGCGCATTCTGAAAGAGCAGGGTGTCCGACATGTGATCGAGGCTTTCCCCGGTCACATAAATGTTCCTGAAACGGAGATTGGTGAAGCAACGCACGGCGACGACATCGGACAGCCAGAAGTGCAGGCTATCGTATCACATGGTGTTCAACAACTACAGGACGGCCATAATTCCGGCAATATGCTCGCCCCCGAAGGCATTGAAACCAACCAAGCTACAGCGGTAATCCAACCCGATCCAATAGCATCCAGCCAAACAGCACCTATTGTTCAAGCTCCGGTGCCGCAAGTAGCAATACAGGCGCCACAGACTGCACAAGTAACTGTCCCGCAGTCGGAGCAATCTACTGCAACCCAGGAAAGCGGAACGGTTTCTGTTGTACCGCCAGCATCACCGCAAAATCCCGTACAGCAGCCAGTACCAGCCCTGGCATCTCAACAGGAAGAAATTCCGCTCTTTGCTCAGACATCATATACAGAAAGCAATACTGCTCAGGGTCTGAACAATTCTGCTGCCCCGACTAGTGTCATCACTCCGCATACAAGCCAGCCAACTCCCATGCCTCAGGACCTGTCACAAGGAGAGCCGGTCTTTCAGCAAGGGCAGGAAGCTGCATTTTCGGTTGAAGCAGGGCGAAATACATTATTGCAAGAAAACAAATCGGGCTTTTTCTCTCGTCTTAGAGGAAAAGGCGTGTCAGATGATATGGTTGCGTCACAGGAAACTTCCGGGCTGGCTGGTATGCCGCGCGACGATGTTCGTCGCTTGCAGTCGACTCTGTTTGAACTGTTGGAATGCAAGCGAATACTGGATCAAGCAAGAAACTCCAGTTAAAGTATTTTTTGAAATAAATCTTTCAACCAATTGTAAAGAATAATTTTTCTCTAGGAAAAATACTTGGATATTAGTTGTATGGGCCGGATCATTTTGAGTGTAAGTCACAAAATTATCGCAAGGATTCCATCAATTCCTGACTGGTTTCAATCAAGGTGCGAGCTGCTAGTGCACTGGTCTTGAAGACCATTTCTGTCTGCTTCAGATCGACCAATTGCATCACGGGACTGGCATCCGGTGAGGCAGAGACTGGGGTGGAGAGAGCTCCTACTGCGTCTTTGGGTTTTGGTTTGTCAGGTGAAGAATCATCGATATTGGCATGCACAGGGCCTCCATTAGCAATGGAGTGTGCAATCTCTGCTGCGCGATCAGAAGCATCACGCATCGCCGACAAGGCCGTATGAGTGCCAGAAATCATCATGAAGACATAATAGAATATAGAACTTAAGGAAAACTGCCGGAAATCGATAAAATTTGAAGGATCATGCATCTCAACACACAGTGTAATAATGTCGCAACACTGCCTTTTGGATTGCGGATGAGTCGACTTCTGAATACGGTTCTTTACGTATATAAAGTCGAAATGATGAGCAAAGCTGATGAGCGTCCCGATTTCCAAAACAATTCGTCTACATGAAGCCAGTGCTCTATGGGCTTATTTCAAGGATAAGGATCATTTGGATTGTGTGACCATCAGTGGACAAACTGATCAGTCAGCCGCCGAACTGGCCAGTCTCGTTTTTGATCAACAACCTGCCTGGGTAGAGTTCCTTATGGCGCTGCGCAACAGGATCGTAAAGCCGTTGGGCCTGAAAACGGGCCATGATGGTCCTTTCACGATTGATGATCCCCAAGTTGAAAGCGTAGGAATACGCGAAAAAATTGGGTTATTTGAAGTCTTTCAGCAGTCAGACGATGAAATTGTACTGGGGGCGGATGATTGGCATCTGGATTTTCGTGTCGGTATCAGAAAGTCGGAAAATAGGGTGCAGATGGCAAGCTGGGTGCATCCTCACAACTGGATTGGTCGGGCATATTTGACTCTTATCATGCCCTTTCATCATCTTATTGTTGGTCAAAGTGCCAAACGTATGGCCGTCGCAATGCAATCTCGCGAAAAGCGTTAGAAGAAGCCCGGGGCTTATTTTTTGAAAAATGTGTGCGGTTTTCAGAAAGGAATATGCTAGCAAACAATGGATTAGGAAATTGGAATGACCGGATATTCATTCAAAGCGCTTTAGAAAACGAAAAATGGCCCCATCATCCGACAGGGCCACTATGCGTCAGAATATCCAAGATCCGTCAGATAATCCAAACGCTCTGGTGTTCTGGTTTCTCCCACGGCGGAAGAACTACGAAAACAGGTTATTTCCAAGCCTTGTCCAGCTTCACGCGAATGGCGCGGGTCGGAGCTCCCATGATGCCAAAATCGTTGTCGTTGACCAGCAAAACGTCCTTCTCACCAAAGAGAGCAATGCCTTCGATCTTTTTCGGATAGGTTGCACCTTCTCCAATCAGAAGCTCTTCCTTCTTCAAAGGCTGAATCTCCGCTTTGGAAAGATCTGTCTGAGCCAGAGAAGGAGAGGTGGCAGTTTTGTCCCACTCGGTACCAATAATATTGGTCGCCCCGTCCTTCAGATCAATAGCATAGAATTTCGTGGTCTTGCTGATCCGTTCCAGCACCACAAACCGCTCATCAGACAGCAGGGTTAGCTCGGAGATTTTAACATCACTTTGCTTGCGCATCTTCTTGACATTATCAGCAGGGAAGCTATCCGCCAGATCCAGTTGGTAAACATATTCCGCTATGGCCTTTCCACTCTCTGCTTCCACCTTCAAAAGGCGCACATTGCGAGAGGTTTTGTAGGCTTTGCCATTCGGGTTGGCCAATGGGCTCTGCATGGAGAAATAGAGGTGCTTTTCATCTTCGCTGATCGCCAAGCTCTCGGCGCCACGATTGAGTTTGCGTTTGGCAAGAATGGAAGGCAGGGAGCCAATGATGTTATAGTTGGCATCTTTGAGATCAGCTTCCATACCTGCAGGCACAAAGCGCTTCAGGATCTTGCCATCGGCAGCGACGTGAATGAGGGAAGGGCCATATTCCTCGGATAGCCAGAAAGTGCCGTCTTTCAAGCGAGCCAGCCCTTCAACATCAAGACCCTCAGCGTCGAAAGGAAGCTCTCGTCCATCTTTGGAATAAGCACCTTCGGTGTTGGTGATCTTCAATGGCGCCGAGCGACCGGAAATTGGCTTGCCATCACGATCTTTCAAGGTCAATACTTCCAGTAACTCAACTTTGCCACCGTTGTCCTTGAAGGTAAGAATGGAGGGGGAAAAATCTGGAAGTGGGAAGATTTTTCCAGCTTTAACGCCTTTGCAGGCCTCTTCCAAAGTGCGTTTGATGACTTTCTCGGCGTCTCCACATTTGATGTTTGGCCCCCGATCTGTTGCGGTATAGAAAACGCCAGCCTCGTCACCCGCACGGCGATAGGCAGCAGAACCAATACCATAATCGGCCTGCATTACATGACCTGAAGGAAAAGTGATAGTGCCCAGATCCAGTGCTTTGGTGGTTGCCGAGAGGTCCAGTTCTTTGACTTCTTGCGCAATTGCGGTTGACCCGGCAAATACAAGAGCCATGCCAGCTGCGGAAAGGATGGTGTTGATCTTCATGTTTCATATCCTGCAATAGTGTGTTCGCTGGCAAAACGCCAACATGACTATTTGCAAGAAAATCTAATAGCGGGATATTGCAGCTCTATGACAGACTGGATACGCAGCTGCTATTGGTGTTCGAAACGCCGAAACCAACGATCTGCTTACAAGAATTTGAAATATCGGGTAAATTCAGGCTGAGGGGAAGTTAATGGTCGGAGCGATAGGATTCGAACCTACGACCCCTTCACCCCCAGCGAAGTGCGCTACCAGGCTGCGCTACGCTCCGACTGAGAGTTATATAGGGCTTATGCTGCAATCATGCAACAAAGTCGGTCACCATAACAGCCATTATCCTCAAGCTTTATGAAAGCAGGAAAGAGGGCTTAGAAGGTCAAAATTCGTGTGGGATGAATGTCAGGTTGTTGTGACAGATCCATGCTGTTGGATTGCGGCTTTGTAGTCTGCATGTACTGAGGTGTTTCTCGGCGCTCTTTACGGCGAGTGAGATATTCCGCGCCAATAAAACCCCAAATGAATCCGAACAGCATATAGACATGACGCCAATGGTCGATATCAATCACTTGCGCAATCAATACGTGACCAAGCCAAACCACAAAGGCGCACTGCAGCAGCAACTGCCATGGACGTGTACGAAACAATAAGGGAAATGCAACGATAAAGGTTGTGATGATCATCCCCAGATAGGCAATCAGACCAAGCCAGCCATAAGCGACCAGCGATTTCAGATAGATATTATGGGGATCCTGCCCGAATAGAGGACCAAATTCCAATGCACCAAAGCCCAGCGGCTTGGTCCAAGCGGCCGCAAATCCTGCTGCATGTGTTGCAAAGCGGGTGTTATCGTAATTCTGTTTCAGCGTGAAGCGCTGCAATAGCAACCCGCGTACTTCCTCAATACTCAGGGCTGCCAGAATGCCCAGAAAAACCAACCCAGCGCCGATCATCAAATATACCATGATGCGCCCGCGTATTCTGAGAGAGCGGGTTGTGACAAGAAACAAGAGAGAGGCGGCGAGGGTAGAGAACACGGTCAGGCCCCAGGCTGCTCGAGAAAAGCTGAGCAGAATGCCAATAGCCAAGATACCGAAGATGGGCAACAGAATTAGCGCTTTGGAGGGCGGGTTCTTCAAGATGCTGACCAATATGAAGATGAAGGGCAGCACCAAATAAGGGCCAAATACGTTCGGATCCTGAAAGGCTCCCATGGCACGTGAATTTCGCGTGAAGATTTCAAAGCCCGGCACTGCGCCGAAATAGCCGATGATCCCCAAAATAGCAGTCACCACTGCCGCTGCCACATAGGCTTTGTAGATATGTGTCGCATAATGGACCGGATTTTGACTGATAATGCCAGCGAAAAAAATAGATGTGAAGGCCAGGAATGCCGAAACTGCCATATAAAGCGGTTCATGATCTATTATACTGGACTGGGTGATGGAGAAGACCCCGCCCGCGATGAAAAGCAGCATCAGACCAACGAGTGGCAGGATATAGCGATTGATCTTGAAGTCCACAAATGCCCAAATCCCGATGAGGGCGACCATGGCAAACTCATAGGGCGATGGTTCGTTGATAACAAAACCGGAGCAGAAGACGGCAACTGCCAAGGTTGCCGACGCAATATGCTGTTTCCATGCGGACGCACTTGGCCAAGCCAGGCGACCGGTCGCCAAAGGGGCAAGTGCGCTGGCCATGGTTAGTATGCTCCGTCCTGATTGATGATCTTGAACGGAGTCGCAGCAAGAATGTAGAAATCCAGTGCCAAAGACCAGTTTTCGATATAATAGATATCGTGTTCAACACGCTGTTTCAGCTTGTTGTCGTCGTCAATCTCACCACGCCAACCATTGATCTGTGCCCAGCCAGTGATACCTGGCTTGACCTTATGGCGTGCCATATAGCCATCGGCGACTTCTTCAAACAGCTTGTTGTCAGTTTCCTGATGCGGTACGTGCGGGCGCGGACCCACCAGGGACAGGGTACCAACCAGCACATTGAAGAGTTGTGGCAGTTCATCAATGGATGTACGGCGAATGAAGCGGCCAACTTTGGTAACCCGACTGTCATTTTTGGTCACGGATTTCGCGGCCTTCTGGTCAGACTGGTTGGTATAGAGTGAGCGGAACTTGTAAACCATCACCTGCTCGTTATTGAAACCAACGCGCTTCTGACGGAAAATAATAGGGCCGGGACTATCCAGTTTCACCGCAATCGCAGTAGCAATCAGGATTGGTGAGAGAACGATGATCGCGCAGGCCGCTACCAGCACATCAAAGACACGCTTGAACATTGAGCCCCAATTGGCAATTGGCTTGGCGAAGATCGGAACGGTCGGTAATTTACCGACATAGCTGTAGGTGCGACGGCGAAACTGCATCTTGTTCATATGTGCACTGAGATGGATATCCAAGGGTAAAATCCAAAGCTTGTGCAGCATTTGCAAGACACGGTTTTCTGCTGTTACTGGAATAGTCACAATCAGCATATCGATTTTGCAAAGACGCGCAAATTCGACCAGATCATCCACATTGCCAAGTTTCGGATAGCCGGAAACAAGAGCGGGGGAACGTTCGTCGTCACGGTCATCAAAGATGCCGCAGATACGAATATCATTGGCTTCCTGACTTTCCAAAGTGGAGATAATATCGGCAGCAGGTTGGCCACCCCCCACAATCACCGCACGGCGCTCCAGGCGGCCTTCCTCTTTCCAGCGACGAATAACGACGGTCTGCAAGGCCCGAACAACGACAATGGCGCCGATACCACCGGCAAACCAGGCTCCCAACCAACCGCGGTAGGCTTCAAAACTGGTTCCTGTGAAGAAATTGACCAGAATTCCAAGTACGACGACAAGGGTCCAAGCCCCGACAATCTTGCCAATCTGTGGTGAGAAGCTGTGCATGCCACTCATGTTATATCCCTCGGCAGAGAGCATGAAGAGGGCAAATAGCAAGCCACCCAGCAAAGAATAACCCATTGGATATAGAAGATTGGGGAACAGCATCTCGCTGGCAAAATGCAGGGAAGCGATGCCAGCGATTGAGATGAGAGCAATATCTGTCATCTGCACAAAACCACGCACCACCATCGGCGCATATGTGGTGGATGCAAATTCAGAAGCTACCTCGCGAGCCATCTCTGTGATTTCATGATTCTTGCTCTGTGGCTCATCATCTGAGGAGGCAAGAACTGCACTCGAAGTATAGACTGCTCTTGGATCCAAAGCCTGCATTGTTCAACACCGTTTTCCGAATTTTATTATTAAGTCGTCCCGGAAACCAGACTATTGGTTGCAAGCTGAGAAAGATTTAATTGGATGGAAATTATGCAGCGTTTTGAACGTTTTCGGTTTTTGTCGTTAATGGCAGATTAATGTCAGGACGAATGCGAAAGCCGCGATAATATTCATCCAGAATCGTGCGGTTCATGGTGGTCAGAGAGAAACCACTTTTGATCTGTTCAACCAGTTGTGCGGCCTGCGCTTGAGCCAGTTCTCTGCTCTCCAGTTTGACAAGCATTGCTTCGCCAAGGCTTAAGGCATTGTTGGCTGGAACAAGCACATGCGCCTGGTCGCCAAAAATCTCTGGGATGCCCCCAACTTGTGTAGCGATTAGTGGTTTTTGCGCACCGATGGCCTCCAAAACGATATAAGGCATGGATTCCGCACGAGAGGGTACCACTACACAATGTGTCTTGGCAAAGGCTTGGATCGCAGGCATCGGTTTTGAGAAGGTAACGTGGGCCTCTAGCCCGTATTCACGCACCATTGAGCGATATTTTTCTTCATCTTCACCAGAACCGACGATGAGTGCGGTGGCTTTTTTTCCTTGATTGTGAAGCATCTTCAAGGCGTCAATGAATAGATCTGGGCCTTTCAAATCGCGCAATTGACCGATCATCAGGAAATCATAAGCCTGTTCATCAGCTGGAATTGGTGTGAATTCATGATCGCGTAATCCATTATAGGTCAGGTTCCAGCTTACCTTGGGTTGACCTACCTTGGCGAAGTAGGAGCGCATTTCATATTCAGAGACAAATACGAGAGAGTCGGTAATTTTTTCGAGCATTCTCTCAAGGCCGAAGAAAATCTTACCCTTCAGGCTGTCCTTATCATAGTGAAGGCTACCACCGTGAGGGCAATATAACCTCACTGGCTTTTGAGGAAGACAAGACGCAACAGTTCTTCCCAATGCCCCACCTTTTGCACCGTGAGTATGAACCACATCAGGTTTCATGGCTTTCAGCGCTTTATACATGCGCCAGAACGCCATCAGGTCGCCGGAGCCGATTTGTCGCTTTATTGGGAACTTTGCGACACCCAAAGTCAAGCTGGTAGTTTCCGCTTCAATCTTGGCTGCTTCAAATGGGCTGCAGGTTTCACTATCAAGGATCAGGCCAACATCATGACCTTCATGATGTTGTTGATGGGCTAAATCAAGAATATGACGAAAAATGCCACCAAAAGGGGAACGCACGCAGTGAACGATACGTAATTTCTTTGCCCTGGTCATGCCGAACTCCTGTCCTGGTCACGGCACGACCATTGTTGTTATCGTTTAGAAAAGGCGCTCTCTCACATAAATTGTGTCGCCTGGTCGTACCGGGTCAGTCAAACTTACTCGACCGGTTATGATTTTACCGTTAATTTGACGCGTAATATCGACATAGCGTTGTTTGGCACGTGGTGTGAAACCGCCGGAAATCGCAATGGCAGTCTGGACCGTCATTCCGGTTACATAGGCATATTGGCCGGCATTGGTGACTTCGCCCATAATGAAGAATGGACGATATTGTGCAATCTCTACAGAGACGTCAGGATCGCGTACAAAGCCATTCTGCAAACGTGTTGCTATCTCGGCTGCCAACTCAGTTGTGTGGCGACCACGGGCGGTGACATCACCAATCAACGGAACGGAAATATATCCTGACTGATCAACAGTATATTCGTTATTCAGGTTTTCTTGATCATAGACGATAACACGCACCCGATCCCCTGAATCCAGCTGATAGGGGCCAATCAGGGATTTATGGAATGCATCCCCGGCAGGTCGATAGCTGGAGCATGCCGAAAGGCCCAATGCGATTGCCAGCAAAAGAAAGAAACGAATAATCATTGTGTCCGACTCGTCTACTCAAATCTCCTTCTAACAAACAGTGTTTATAGTTAATGAAGCGTAAAATACCGGCGCAGCAAGCATAAAAAAGACGATCACGAGGGAAGTGTAATTTCCGTTTAGGGTAAACAAAATATCTCCGGCATTAACGCCTTGCTTACCATGTTTTGGCATGCTCTGGGCATGACCAAATGCGGAGAAAATGGCAATGAACTCGTCTCGCGTAAGCCATAACGATGAAGTTGAGCTGGATTTGAAAGCTCTTTTGACTTCCATATATGGTGCCAAATGGAAGCTGTTGATTGCCTCGCTTGCAATGGCGGGGCTGGTCGGTTTTATGATTTTCTCCCAACAAGCCAACTATAGTGCAGATGCCCGCCTGTTGATTGCGCCACAGGATGCAGGTTTCGCTCGCTCCTCCGTGGATAGTCCGGTTCCAGTTGCATCAGCAGACGAAGCCATGTTTGCATCACAAGTTCAGGTTCTGACCAGCCGCGATCTTGCTTCTCGTGTGATTGATAAGCTTGGTATCATTGATGAACCGGAATTGCAGGAAGGTTCGTTACTATCAGGTCTGGTTGCCAGTATTGGACTTGGGGGTGGAGGCAAAGATGCCAAGGAACGTGCCATCGAGAATTTCGCCAAGCGTTTGAATATTGAAGCAGTTGATATGACACGGGTCATTTCTGTTCAATATAAATCGCTAAAAGCTGAAATGGCGGCGAACATCGTAAACGCCGTGATCGAGGATTATCGTCTTTTGCAGCGAAATGCCAAAGTCGAGAATACCAAAGATGCGACACGGCTGTTGGAAACAGAAATCACCAAACTGCGTGAACGTGTCCGTATTGCAGAATCCAAGGTTGAAGCTTTCCGGTCCACTTCCGATCTGCTGCAAACGGCTGGCGATGGATCTGACACCTTGATCGAACAGCGTCTTTCTGATGCCAATGCCCAATTGGCTCGTGTGAGAACTGAGAAAACAGAAGCAGAGGCACGTGCCAGCCGTGTGCGTGCATTGCTCAAGGATGGCGTATCAGGTCAGAGTGCGACGGAAGTTGCCTCCAATCCTTTGATCCAGCGCTTGAAAGAACAGGAGCTTGCACAAGAAGGGCAGATTGCAGAATTATCAGCAACTTTGTTGCCTGCGCACCCAAGGATCAAAGCACTCAAGACCCAGCTCACCCAGACCCAAAATGCTTTGCGCTCCGAAGTTCGTAACATTCTTCAGGGGCTCGAGAATGACGCAAGAATCGCAGCCGCGCGTGAGAAAGGGCTGTTGAAGGATTTGAACCGCCTCAAAATTGATGTGGCGGGTGTGAATGAACAATCCATCAAACTGCGAGCATTGGAGCGTGAGGCAACGGCTCAACGCCAGTTGCTTGAGAGTTTCCTTGCCCGCTATCGTGAAGCTCTTTCTCTGCAAAATCCGGAATTTGTACCACCGGATGCACGTATTATTGCTCGTGCGACTGTTCCGTCAGAACCGCTACCCAAGAATACAGTCGCCAAGGCCATTGTTGCTGCTATTGGCACCATGCTGATCGGTATCATTCTGACCATGTTCAAGGCGTTCTTTTCCGGGGCTGCCTTCAGACCCGTTGAATATGTTCAGGAGTTACCACGAGAGGCAAACGCGGGTCCCGTTTTGCAAGAGCCTGTGTTGGATGATCGAATGTTGGAAAAAGCAGCCAAGCAAAAACAAGGTAGTAATTGGTCAAAAGAAGCTGACGTGACCAGAATGGCCGCAGGAGCGAGCGCTGAGCTGGAACACTCGTCTTATGAAGATGTGGTTTCGCTCGCGGCCAAAGCGGCGTTGGAAAACCTGAAAACGGGCAAGGCACGAGTTGTGATGTTGTCTCCGGGTGGCATGCATAATGACCGCACCAATGCCAAGCCGATCGCACGTGCAATTGCTCAGTCTGGTAAGAATGTGGTGCTTGTATCGTTGGCGGATGCCAATCTGGCTGGTCGAGCTGATATAGCGTGGGAAGGTGTAAGCGATCTGATTGATGACGAAGCATCTTTCTCACAAGTGATTTATCGCGACCGATTGTCTCGCTGTCATTTGGTGCCATGTGGCAGCAGAGCATTGGAGCAGGAGGATGTGCAAACCGAAATGTTCCAGATGCTTCTTGCGGCCTTGGGCGAGGCTTACGATATTGTGTTGGTGGATACAGGACGTTTTTACAAGGATGATGAGGTTGTAGAGGGACTTGCAAACGGTACAGAAGCAATGGCATTGGTTCTGACGGCTCAGGAAAGTGACGATGGTGCTGCCGAGATTGGAAAATTCCTCAAGTCCATCGGATATGCTGATGTTGCGATCGTCATTTCCGGAGAGGCGGGAATTGAAGCGAAGGATGTAGCTTGACTATCAGTCGTTCAAAAATTGCAGAGAAAAAGCGGCTCCATGATGAAATTGTCGTTTTTGGTTTTGACCTTTAATCAGGCAACCAGTTTTTTTGCTTTACGCAACTTCTTATAGCTGGCCCAAAGCGTCTCATTTGATCGGATCGTGCGCTTCACGTCAGCAACAATGGTTGCGCCCATTGCAGCCAGCTGTCCTTTGAATGTTCTTGATTTGGTGTAGGTAAAATAGTTAATTCGAATGTCACACCATAGGTGCTTGTAACGCTCGTCCCCCATACCGAGATCGAGAAACCGGTCTCCAAGTTCGCAACGGTGGCGTATCATCTCGCCAAGCAGCATCTCTCCAGCCGACAAACGCGGCAGATAGTCTTCATCAAAACTGTTGAAATAGGCCGAGAAACACCCATTTTGGCTGCCCCCTCCATAGGTGGCTATCAGGCGACCATCGACCTCAAGGCCATAGAAATGAAGGGCAGGGGCAAGATCCTTGCCTTGTGAGTTCGATCTTTTCAGGGCATCAATAAATGCTTGAGTGTGGTCTTGAGAAAAAATATCCTCAATTCCCAATGCATTGAAACGTGCACTTTTCTGAGCATAGAAAGCCTCAAGGAAAGGTGCGAACTGATCGGGTTCAGCAGTTTCCACCATACGCCAGGTATGGTTTCCGCTTTCCAGAAAACGCCGCTGCCAACGATGTTTCTTGCGCATTCGTTTGCGGCTTTTTGCTTCGAATAGTTGATCAAATCCAGGGGTGAGGTCCAGGCCGAATGCAGGTGTCATTCCCGCATTTATTGCCTTGGACCCTATGACATGTGGGAACCCATCCCAGTGTTCCGGATTTGCGGAGAGTTGTATCAAATCGACATTTGAAGTCGTCAAAACATCAAGAACTGCTTGCTCCAGCCCCGAACGCTTTTGCTCTGAATGTAGAGTATCAGCGACCTGCTCGGAAAAGAGACCGAAATTAAAGTTGCTATGCTTGCCACCTGACCAGACCAGCCTGTTCAAACCTTTGTTGCATATGATAGCAAAGGGCAGGACCATAACTGGTATATTTTCCCGATAACCGATCACGATGAAAGGGCGTGCCTTTTGTGATGCGCCAAGCGTTTCAAACCATGATTTTTGCCAGGCATGGCGTTGAAAGGTTGGGCCAACTGCGCCATTGGTCTCCAAGTTCAGCCAGTCATTTTGGCAGGCCTTCAGATCGCCCCAGGTTTTAAGCTGTAAGCCACCTGAAACGGAAAATGTCTTAATTGGTAAGTCTGGCGTTGCCAGCATGGTCGTCCTCGGATTTTCTACCTCTTATTGGGTAGAGAAAAATTACTTCTTACCCCCTATATCATGGGGAGAGTAAAAGCTTTGCTGCACGTGTTAAGAAGATTCCAATATTGTGCTGCGATGGTAAAAAAAATCTTCAGTGCCGCATTAGCCGCTCGTCATTCGCCTTTGGGCAGGTTTCTATGGATTTAATTCGTTTCTTTCAGCGTTCCGTTCTGGCAACCATTGCCAATACTGGTCTTGCTCCGGTTATCAAGCCGGTTCTGGGCGGACGTGGTGCTATATTGATGTTTCATCGGGTAAAACCGGATCAAGGACATTCATTTCAACCGAACGCCCATTTGGAAATCTCTCCTGATTTTCTGGATGAGTTACTCGAATTGATGCCCCAATGGGGATATGAATGGATTTCATTGAAGGAGATACCGGATTTTCTCGCAACAAGATCCAGGGGTGAGAGATTCGCGGCGATCACATTGGATGACGGCTACGCGGATAATCTGGAATTTGCAGTTCCCATCTTTAAAAAGCACAAGGTTCCATACACGGTCTTTTTAGTGCCGGGATTTGTGGAAGGACAGGCACTTCCATGGTGGATCCTGATTGAAGAAGTTATTCGCAAAAATGAAACACTGAAACTTCCTGAAATCGTGGATGGTTTGGGGGGGCAAGCAACGACCAAAACGGATGTTGAGAAAAAAAGAGCCTTCAAATATCTGGGACGTCACTATCTGACAATGGATCAGGAAAAGGTATTCGGCTCCCTGTTTGAGCTCTGTCAGGAGAACGGTGTTGAAGCCGTGAAGTTTTCTCAAGAGACTTTCTTGTCTTGGAATGATGTGAATGCTCTGGTAACTGATCCTTTATGCACTATCGGAGGCCATACTGAGCTTCATCCATCACTAGCCCGTTTATCTGACGATGCCGTGAGAGATCAGATTGTAGCGGGACTCGATCAGATAACCGACAGGATTGGCAGTGAACCCGAGGTTTTTGCCTATCCTTTTGGATTCAAAAGCACAGCCGGAAAACGAGAGTTCAGAATCGTTTCGGAGTTGGATCTGACATGTGCGGTGACTACGCGCCCGGGATTGGTGCATGATGAGCACAATTTACATCTGTCAGCTCTGCCGCGCGTCTCTGTCAATGGTCTGTTCCAGAAGCCCGGATACGTACAGGCTCTACTCTCCGGTCTACCCTTCTTGTTGGCTAACAAAGGCAAGAGGATCGATATCGATTAGGCCGTGAATATCTGGCTTTATTACTCCGCTTTTTTTCGGAAGCGTCCATGTTCCATCCAGCGGATGATGAGTCCGGCGGGGAAAATCCAAAGCAGACCTGTGATGATAAAGAACAGGATCTGAACCCAGCCTGCGGCTTTGGCTACAACAACAGCCCCAATTGTCATTCCGATAGCAGCATAAACAACGATGAGTGCGACGAGAGCCAGCATTCCAATGAATTTGCGTGTCCGAATGGTCATGATGCATCCTGATGGTTTGTTCTGCGCATTTCCTTTATCTCAGTCCGGCGATAGAGAAAAGAAAAAAGATGATCATCTTCATGTCTGCGCACCTTATCGCAGGATTTTGATACTTTTCTCTTTGGTTCCTTGGTCAGACTTTGTAGCATGCGCAAAAAAGAGACTTGAAGACTGGACTATCGAGAGAAGCAGGCATCATGGAATTGACACAAGAGGACCGCTGGCTAAATGTAAGCAAAAAAGCTGCAGCCAGCCGAAAGGCAGTGCGCATCTGGCTCTATCTTATAGCGGCGCTGGTCTTTTTGATGGTGGTTGTCGGCGGCGCAACCCGCTTGACCGATTCTGGCCTTTCCATCACAGAATGGAAACCTATTCATGGCGCTATTCCACCCATGAGCTCTGAAGCTTGGGCAGAGGAGTTTGAGAAATACAAACAGATTCCGGAATATGAACAAGTGAACAAGGGCATGAATTTGGAGGAGTTCAAGTTCATCTTCTGGTGGGAATGGGGCCATCGCCAGCTTGGCCGCTTCATCGGTCTCGCTTTCTTCATTCCAATGCTGTTTTTCTGGCTCACAGGGCGTCTGACTGACGAGATAAAACCGAGGGTTCTGGTTCTTTTCTTCCTTGGTGGCTTGCAGGGAGCAGTTGGCTGGTGGATGGTGGCTTCTGGCCTGTCTGAGCGGGTTGATGTTAGCCAATATCGTCTGGCTTCACATCTCATAATGGCCAGTCTTATCTTCGCGGCTCTCATATGGGTAGCACGGGGCTATCGAGAAAAAGATGAAAAACCGGAATGTGTGAGCGCAGATCGTCATTGGTGGACTATGCTACTGCTGTGGATCTTTGTGATGCTGCAGATTTTCCTCGGTGCATTGGTTGCAGGCACCCATGCGGGTAAAACCTATAATACCTGGCCGCTTATGGATGGCAGTTTTATTCCTGATCAGCTTTATGACGGATCACCTGCATGGCTCTCTGCCTTTGAAGATCACATGACCATTCAGTTCAATCATCGCATGCTGGCTTATGTCATCCTTGTGATTGCTGCTCTGGCACTGTTGCGGCTGTTCAAGGACAGTTTTGCCAACACCTTGAGGCCATGGACTATTGCTTTGGCCAGCCTGATCGTCGCGCAAGTACTGGTAGGAATTCTGACACTCCTATTGGTCGTGCCACTTAGCCTGGCTCTGATCCATCAGGTCGGAGCAATCATCGTGTTGGCTTGTGCAACAGTGATGCTTCGCGATCTTTATGACAATAGAAGTTAGAAGTTGAATAACTTCAGAACATAAAAAAGGCCGGGGAATCCCGGCCTTTTCACATTTCCAAATGGTATATCAAGCTTAAGCTTTCATTGCCTGATCCAGATCAGCGATGATGTCTTTGACATCTTCAATACCGATAGACAGGCGCACGGTGTCCGGAGAGGCACCAGCTGCAATCTTTTGCTCATCGGTCAGCTGACTATGAGTGGTAGAGGCAGGGTGAATAGCCAAAGAGCGCGTGTCACCAATGTTGGCAACATGGCTGAACAGCTTCATGCTCTCAATCAATTTCACACCAGCTTCATGGCCGCCTTTCAGACCGAAAGTAAAGACGGAGCCAGCACCTTTGGGCATATATTTCTGATGCTTGGCATAATTATCGTCGCCTTCCAAGCCAGCATAGGAAACCCAGCTCACAGCCTCGTGGCTTTCCAGGAACTTGGCAACAATCAAGGCATTCTCGCAATGACGTTCCATACGCAGATGCAATGTTTCGAGGCCGGTCAGGATCTGGAAGCAGTTCATCGGAGCAATAGCTGGGCCCAGGTCACGCAGACCAAGCACACGACACGCAATGGCAAAAGCGAAGTTACCGAAAGTCTCATGCAATACAACGCCGTTATATTCCGGACGTGGCTCGCTGAGCATTGGATATTTGCCAGAAGCAGACCAGTCGAAGCTACCGCCATCAACGATTACGCCGCCCATGGAGTTGCCGTGACCACCCATGAATTTGGTCATGGAATGCAGGACTACATCGGCACCAAAATCGATTGGCTTACAGAGGAACGGAGTTGCCATGGTGTTGTCGACGATCAGCGGAATACCAGCTTCCTTGGCAACAGCTGCCCAACCTTCGAGATCGGTGATCACGCCACCTGGGTTGGCAAGGCTCTCGATATAGATGGCTTTGGTCTTGTCATCGATCAGGGATTTGGCTGCTTGCGGATCCAGAGCATCAGCCCAGCGCACATGCCAGTCAAAGCTTTTGAAGCTGTGGTTGAACTGGTTGATGTTGCCACCATATAGCTTGTCTGCTGCAATGAAATTATCGCCCGGGCGCATGATGGCGTGGAAGGTCAGCATTGCAGCGGCGTGACCAGAAGCAACAGCCAAAGCCGCCGTGCCGCTTTCCAGAGCAGCCACACGCTCTTCCAAAGCGCCCTGGGTCGGGTTCATGATGCGGGTATAGATATTGCCAAATTCCTGAAGAGCGAACAGTTTGGCAGCATGTTCTGTGCTGTTAAATGCATAGGCTGTAGTTTGGTAAATCGGAACCGTACGTGCACCAGTGGTTGGATCTGGCTGCGCGCCTGCATGAATGGTCAAAGTGCCAAAGCCCGGTGCTGTCTCTTCGCTCATTTTTTTACCCCTTAGAAGATTTGCCTGAATGGTTGGGAGGGCCAACCGGCAGAAACAAGATTTCTATTTGATTACAGGGACTTTAGCCCAGAGTGCTCTTGGGAGCTATTTGAAAATTGCAAAAAAAATTCTATTTATTGCACAATTTCAGGAAAACGAACCCCCGCAATAATGCAAATATCCTTATGGCAGCAATTTTCTTTCGTCATCGTCTCGCTGCCAATCTGGCTTCCGTTTGGGAACTAAGCATGATTGATGTCTGAAAAAGGTCAATAGAATTGAGTGAAGGCAGCCATCGGAAAAACTAAAAGCCAACTGATAGAGGTATCAGTTGGCTTTCCTTCGATCTCTAAATGGATAACAGCTGAAAGCTGATCAACCTTGCTCCAATCTCGGGATTTCAATCTTGGGGCAGCGATCCATCACCACACGAAGACCGGCCTCCTCAGCGCGCTTTGCGGCCTCTTCATTAACCACGCCGAGCTGCATCCACGCCACTTTAGCCCCGATACGAATGGCTTCATCCGTCACATTGCCTGCAGCCTCGGAGTTACGAAAGATATCGACCATATCAACCGGCACATCAATATCAGAAAGTGATGCAGCAACTTTCTGGCCAAGAATTTCTTGCCCTGCTTTGCCCGGATTAACAGGAATGACTTTGTAGCCTTGTTCCAGCAGATATTTGGTCACTCTATAGCTCGGACGCTCTTCCTTATCACTGGCTCCAACCAGAGCGATAGTCTTCACTTCATTCAGAATGTCTTGGATATACTCGTCAGGATAGGTGAGTTCAGCCATGGGTCTGTCCGTCTATTACTGTCTCTTGGTATATTTGTCCAAGTGAATATATGAGCGAATGGCAAAAGTGCAAGTTGATCAACTTGAGAGAGGCTAGGCGAATCTTGGAATGTCTAGCCTTGTATTGATTTAGGAACCGCAAGGCCATTCTGGTTTGCGTTTCTCGAGAAAGGCCTCAATACCTTCTTCTGCGTCAGCTGCCATCATATTTTCGGTCATGGTTTTTGCGGCGAGATCATAAGCATCTGACAATGGTAACTCGACCTGCTGGTAGAATATTTCCTTGCCAAATTTCAGGGCTGCAGGGGATTTTTTGGCGATTTCCTCGCAATAACGGTCGACCACCAAGCGCAGGTAATCCTTGGGAACCACGCGATTGACGATGCCATAAGCTTTGGCGGTATGAGAATCGATCTCTTCGCCGGTCACCAGCATTTCCATAGCCTGCTTGCGTGGCACATTGCGTGTCAGTGCCACCATAGGAGTAGAGCAGAATAGGCCTATATTGACGCCCGGAGTGCAGAAGTTGGCTTCATTGACTGTAATGGCCAGATCACAGGTGGCTACCAGCTGGCAGCCTGCTGCAGTCGCAGTACCTTGTACCTCGGCAATAACAAGCTTTGGGCAATTAACAATCTGCTGCATGAGCTTGGAGCAAGTTTCCATGATCATGGCAAAATAGGCTTTGCCACCATCTTTATCCGCACGATGCGCAGTCAACTCTTTCAGGTTATGGCCAGCACAAAAGACAGGGCCATTGGCTGCAATTACAATCAGACGCGTCACATCATCCTGGTTTGCGCGCTCCAACTCCAATGCCAGTGCCGCCATCATTTCTTCGGAAAGGGCATTGCGGCTCTTTGGGCGGTTCATGATCAAGCGGCGGGTAGGGCCGATCTGTTCGATCAGAACCGCAGCTTCCTGCACGTCATCATTGGCGGGATTATTCTTCTCGGTGCTCCCAGTAGCGTCCACGATAGCGTCTCCTAAATCAGGCAAAGTGCATGTCGGGGCACTGCATAGTCCGTTTTACGACCCAAATGCAAGATAAACCCTCAAACTCGCTCAAGTCTGCTGAGGGAAGGCCTGAAGGTCAAGGCCGCCGTTCGGACTATTTGGAAAAGCGAGGTTATAGAAAGGTTAAGGTTCGGAAGCTGTTGCATCGTAGCGAATTTTGGGCTTGTATTTCCTTTAACGTCAACTGATTTGGTCAGATGCCTGATCAAATGAGGAACCGGTTGGCGGAGAAGCTGCAGATCCAAAAAAGGCAGGCGCAAAGCCAAAGCTACTCTTCATATTATCAACCTGTGACAGCCGAAGACTTTCGGGGGAGGGGCTCGTGAGCCTGAAAATGAACAAGGAAGAAGTTTCTGCACTTCTTGATAAGGAATTTCCGCAAATCAATCATGGTGGGCGTTGCTATCATATCGACTGGGTGGAACCGGGCGAGACACAAATGCGCCTGAAGGCAGATGATCGTCATTTGCGTCCGGGCGGAACTGTATCCGGACCATCCATGATGTCACTGGCAGATCTGGCTGCTTATGTCATCATCTTGGCCGAAATTGGCCCTGTGGCATTGGCTGTCACCACCAGTCTCAATATCAACTTCCTCAATAAACCAGGACCGGGTGATCTGCTCGGTCATTGCAAGATCCTCAAAAAAGGCAAACGCTTGATCATTGTAGAGGTTGATATCCGATCGGAAGGACAAGAAGATCTGGTGGCGCATGCGACAGCAACCTACTCTGTGCCACCACAGGCGAATTGAACTGCCAAAAGATGCGGATGATCGAATCCTGCTCTTGGGGAGTGACAATGGAATGAAAACGACATGATATTTTGTGGTAAAATAATACCGCAAAATTATCTCGTTGATTTTGTTGGTGTATTCGTTTTGAAATTGCTTGACTTATGCGCAGGGATCTTTAAAAGAAGCCCAGACATTGCGGCGGTACGAAGTGTGCCGCCGTTTCACGTTGTCTTCACTGACACCGGAAATACGGATAAGCAATGAAAACCTTTTCTGCAAATCCTTCTAACATCGAGAAGAAATGGATTCTCATCGATGCTGAAGGTCTGGTGGTTGGTCGTCTCGCTTCGCTGATCGCGATGCGTCTGCGCGGCAAACACAAAGCCACTTTCACTCCGCATATGGATTGCGGTGACAATGTTATCGTAATTAACGCCGACAAGGTAAAACTGACCGGTCGTAAATACGAAAACAAAAAATACTATTGGCACACTGGTCATCCAGGTGGCATCAAAGAGCGCACCGCTCGTCAGATCATGGAGGGTAAATTCCCTGAGCGTGTTCTGCAGAAAGCTGTGCAGCGTATGATGCCAGGTGGTCCTCTGACCCGCGTTCAGCTGTCCAACATGCGTGTTTATGCAGGCAGCGAGCATCCACATGAAGCTCAGGCTCCTGAGACTCTGGATGTAAAATCCCTGAACTCCAAGAATGCAAGGGGCTAATCCATGAGTGATCAGATCCAGTCTTTGGAAGAACTCGGTGCTGCTGTAGGCGCAGAGGAATCCGCTCCAGTTCATGTTCAGAAGCTTGACCAGTATGGCCGTGCATACGCTACTGGTAAGCGTAAAGATGCCGTTGCTCGTGTTTGGGTTAAGCCAGGCACCGGCAAAATCATCGTGAACACAAAAGAGTACACCGAATATTTCGGTCGCCCTGTTCTGCAGATGGTTCTCAAGCAGCCAATCGTTGCCGCTGACCGTGATGGTCAGTTCGACATCATCGCTACCGTTGCCGGTGGTGGTCTGTCCGGTCAGGCTGGCGCCATCCGTCACGGCATCTCCAAAGCTCTGACCTACTACGAGCCAGAGCTGCGTGCAGTGTTGAAAAAAGGTGGCTTCCTTACCCGCGACTCCCGTGTCGTTGAACGTAAGAAATACGGTCGCGCAAAAGCTCGTCGTTCGTTCCAGTTCTCCAAGCGTTAATTGCTGGGTTCTGTCGAAGTCGACAGTTATACGAATACAAAAGGGCAGCTCTTCAGCTGCCCTTTTTTGTTGTTCAATCTTAGCGAGTGCGTTAGCGTTTCATCTATACTGAAACGTCAGAGACACACTATGAAACCTTTTGCTTTTGCCTATTTTTTTCTCTTACTTTTGCTGGCATCAAACACTGCAATAGCAAAGAAGATAGATATTCTGGAAATCTATAATCGTTTTTATCTTACGCAGGGCGTGGCACAAAAATGCGGCATGTCGGATAAGGCCTTGAAGAAAAAGTTCTCAAGGAATTTTGCAATAGTCAAAATAAGAGCTCAAGAACGTGTTCAGCAAAGGCGGCCTGATTTTAGTGAGCAAAAAGTTCATGCTTCATTCAGAGTCATGAATAGGCGGTTGGACAAGGTAGTTGAAGCGCTCGGGTGTAAAAGCACCGAAGCTGAACAGCTTATGAAGTTGTTCAAATTTCATGCGAACTGGGATATGCGCCGATAAATTCGTGCCGATCAGTGCCCAGTCATTGTTGCTCAAAGAGAGCAAGTTGATCAATGAGCAGCAACACTATTTACACGATAGCTTTGCTCAAATCGTTTCGGCAGGAAGTAGGCAAGGCTCACGCCTGCGCCATCCAGAATCCAACGTGTGATTAGAACGAACACAGCTCCAGAGCAGTTGGCGGCGATGTCTGCAATGGAAAAGAGGCGATTGGGCATGAATATCTGAATGACTTCTACACCGGTTCCGGCAATCAGAACCAGAATGGCCGCAACTACATAAGCATGAAAGAAACGCCCGAATAAGAAGGTGAACAGAGCGAAGCCGATGAAATGCGCGGCTTTATCGATTGGGTGAGGAATATGAAAACCTGTATTTGCTGTTCCCATGACTGCACCCGATATAACGACGGCCATGAGACAAATCCCAGTCAAAATATGGGCAATTTCCGCTCGCTTGCTTCCCCTGAATAATGTCATGCCCCTGCCTTTACCCCTGTATGTTTGGGAGCAATGGTGACAAATAGTCCCTAACGGCTGGCAAATACTGAGATGATCTGGTTTTATTTCAACAAACAGACTTAAGATTATCTTAGCCTGAAAGAGAAAAGCGTGATGCTGAGCACCACGCTTTCTATTCTAACAAATGGTCGCTTTGATGAAGCGATCAGATTTCGCCCCGATGATAGGAAATGCGATAGAAAATCGCAAACAACACTGGCAAGACGATCAGCGTCAGAACGGTTGCAAAGCCAAGACCGAACATGATCGTCACAGCCAATGGGGCAAAGAATACATCGGTCAGCAGTGGGATTAGGCCCAGAACTGTCGTGATTGCCGCCATGGTCACCGGTCGCATGCGGCTGACCGCTGCTTGAGCAATCGCATCATGCATATTCACGCCTTCTTCTTCATTCAGCCGTTTGATCTCCTCGATCAGCACGATACCGTTCTTGAGAAGCATGCCTGACAAGCTCAGGAAACCAAGCAGAGCGGTGAAACTGAAAGGCTGGTTGAATAGCAACAGACCAGATGCCACACCAATGACTGCCAACGGTACCGTTAGCCACACCACGACGGTCTGGCGGAAAGAGTTGAACAGCATCACTGTGATAGCGAGCATCACAACAATGCCCAGCGGAACGAACTGGAAGACAGCCACATTGGCTTTCTGCTGTGCTTCAAACTCACCACCCCAAGTCAATTCATATCCGGCCGGTAAATCCAATGCTTCCACTTTTGGATGTAAATTATCGAAGAGTTGAAACGAGTTTATCGGGGAGTTGGGCGCAGGGTCGACCCAAACCTGAATGGTACGCTTCCGATCACGCCGCATGATCAGGCTATCTTCCCAACCCAAATCGATGGAATGTACCACCTGATCAATATTGACATAGCGGTTCAAGGCGGGGCTGAAGACTTGAATATCACCCAGTTGCTCAACGCTTGAGCGTTCTTCATATGGCGGACGCAGAAAAATGGGTAGAATATCTGCTCCATCCCGCAATTTGGCTATTTCAATGCCTCTCACATTTAGAAGCAGGGCGTTATCGATATCAGATTTGGAGATACCCAAGCGGCGTGCTTCTGCTTCTGCAAATTGCGGCAGCAACACCTTGGTTCGTTCACGCCAATCATGACGAATGTTGGTGACATTGTCTTCCGTGCGATAAATGTCCTTCACTTTCTGTGCCAATTCGCGCAGAACCGCACGATCAGGACCGGAAATGCGGGCCTCAATCTTGGCCTTGGTGCCTGGCCCTAACTCAAAACGGGAAGCCTTTGCAAAAGCTTGCGGTGCCCTCTCTGAAATCGAGGTTAGAACCCGATCAATGATAGCTGGCATTTTGTCAAAGTCATTCACCTCAATGATATACTGGCCGTAGGAGGGAAAGTCTCGTTCGCCCGCATAGGTCAGCATGAAACGCTCAGATCCAGTGCCAATTGTTGTGGTGATCTGACGGATGTCTGGATCTTCCAGCAAGTCGCCTTCCAATTCCGCCATATCCTTAATGGTTGAGCGAATGTCGGACCCTTGCGGGAGCCAGAAATCAACCGTGAAAGCGGGAAGGTTGGATGGTGGAAAAAAGGCCTGACTGACAAAGCCGAAACCATAGATGGCAAGTGCCAAGGCCCCTACGGTCAATCCAGCCGTAATCCAGCGGAAGCGCAGGGCAAGTAGCAGGATGCCTTTATAGATTTGATAGACAATACCACGATAAGGGTCGGATTCTTCCTCCGAATCTTGTGCCGCCGCTCGCTCTTCTTTGCTCAATTCCTTGAACAGAATTGAGGCAAAGAATGGGGTGAGCGTGATTGCAAAGAGCCAGCTGATCATCAAAGAAATCAACAAGATCCAGAAAAGGGCACCGGTGAACTCCCCGGACGCGTCAGGGGACAATCCGATTGGCGCGAAGGCCGTGACAGAAATGACGGTTGCACCAAACAGCGGCCAGATCGTCTGAGAAACAATGCGCTTGGCTGCGTCTACTCGGCTCAAACCACGCTTCAAACCAATCAAAATACCATCGGTAATCACAATGGCATTATCGACGAGCATACCCAAGGCAATGATCAGGGCACCCAGCGAGATGCGATGCAGATCAATTGCATAGATATTCATGATGATAAAGGTGCCAAGAATGGTCAGGAGTAGAATCCCGCTCATCAAGATTCCGGATCGTAATCCCATGGTCAGAAGCAAGACGACAATCACAATACCGATGGCCTGAGCAAGGCTGATAAGGAAGTCATTGACGGATTTATCAACCTGACCAGGCTGGTCATAGATTACGCTCAAATTCACGCCAATCGGGCGTGTATATTCCAACTCGGCCAAGCGGTCCTTAACAGCCTTTCCGACTTCAACCACATTCACGCCAGAGGAGAAGGAAATGCCAAGCGTGAGGGCCTCCTGCCCATTGAAGCGATAGACGTGACGCGGCGGGTCAGCAAATTCCACTGACACATTGGCAACGTCAGAAAGGTAGACAATCTGACCATTGGCTTGACCCAGCATCAGATCGCGTAATTGTTCGGCTTGATTGTAGTTACCAGTAGAAGCAATACGGATATATTCACTGCCGACCTTCAATTTGCCGGCATTGGAGATCAGATTCTGGCTTTGCAGCAATTGCTGAAGCGCGCTGACAGACAGATTGAGAGATGCCAACTTGGAACGGTTGACTTCCAGAATGATCTGTTTTTGCAAGGTGCCACCAACGGATACTTTGCCAACGCCTTTGACCAGGACCAACTCACGACGCAACAGATCGGCATAATTGCCCATTTCTTCCTGACTATAGCCTTTGCCCGTGATAGCGAAGAACATGCCATAAACATCACTGAAATCATCATTGACACGGGGTGGGTGTGCCCCTGGTGGCAGGTTGCCCGCCATATCGCGGATCTTGCGGCGCATTTCGTCCCAGATCTGTGCGAGATCGTTCTTGCGGTAAATAGACTTCATCTCGACGGTGACCTGCGATAGGCCACTGGAGGAAATGGAAGTCACATTATCCAGATAAGGAAGTTGCTGCAGGGCAGTTTCAATCGGGAGAGTGATCTCTTCTTCTACTTCCAGTGCCGATGCGCCGGGATATTGAGTAACGATCACAGCCTGTTTGATTGTAAATTCAGGATCTTCCAATCGGCCAAGACCGGTAAAGGCCAGAACACCGCCGACCAGCAGAAAGACCGTAACCATCCAGCTGACCGCCTGGTTCTTGATGGCATAATCAGTCAAATTCATGATTTTTGTCCCTTATCTCTGTCTTAAAGACCACGTTCTTTTTCAAAGGGACGAACCTTTTGGCCCTCGACAATGTGGGTTACACCAACGGCGATAAGTCGATCTCCTTCGTTTAAGCCATCGGTAATGCGCAACATACCATGATCAATGCCTTGAACGCTGACTTCCGTCTTGTGGGCAACATTGTCGGCATCCAGTTTCCAGACCCAGCGCTTGGTATCTTGATCAAAAACAGATTCCAGAGGGATCAGCAGGCCTTTTTGTGCCTGCTGTTTGACAAGCTTGCCCAAATCGAAGGAAACATTGACACTCATACCCGGCAAAACACTGAGCTGGGTTGGATGTGGCATGCTGACTGTGATCTTGAAGGAGCGAGTCGCGGCATCTGGCACGCTTTCATGCTTGCGATACCAAGCTGTGAATTTTTGATCAGGAAATGCGTCGAAGGCGACCGAAACCTCATTGTTTTTCTCGGCTTTGTCCCGATCCAGCATCAGAAAAAGGCTCTCGGGAACATTGAAGGTAACATCGATATTTTTGTTGCCATGATATTCGGCAATGGATGCGCCTGCCTGAATGTTCTGAAAGCGTTCTGCCTGAGTTTGGGCCACCACGCCATCATAAGGAGCAACGAGGCTTGTATAGCCAAGGTCGTCCTTCGCGCGTTTAAGAGCTGCTGCAGCGATATCAAATTGGGATTGAACCTTGTCCAATCCGGCCTTGGACAGATGTTTTTTCTCGAACAAGGCCTTGCTTCGCTTCAATTCCGTTTGTGCCAGATCATAGCTTGCCTGACGTTCGGCAAGAGTGTTGAGAAACGGTGTTTCATCAAGCTTGGCAATGAGAGTGCCCTTTTTCAGCTCTTGGCCGGATAGGGCAGGGAAGCTGGAAATCTGTCCTGATACACGAAAGGCAAGTACAGATTTTCGACTGGCTTCGGTAATTCCTGGAAATGTCTTTTCCAGATTATTGAGCGAGGATTTGGCTGTAATGATTTTCGCAGGTCGGACGATGTTTGATTTGGTCTGATCGACATCTTCCTGAGTGCCTTGATCCATGCATCCTGCCAAAGTGAGCAAGGCGCCAACGACCAGAATTGAAGAACTGACTTTTGCCATTAGATATAACCACCGGAGAAAAAAGGCCGCATAGAGCGGCTTTCGGCTGTAAACTGAATTTTTAATATAAATACATACAGGAATGTATATTTGTCTACTGGTAATTTTCTGCGCTCTGGTTTATGCAGAAAAAAGTAAGGACAAAGGTGACCCCAAATGGCGCGTAAAACCAAAGAAGAAGCAGAGAAAACCTATCAGGCCCTTTTGCAGGCTGCGGCAAATCTGTTCATCAAAAACGGTATCGCTGAAACCACATTGAATCAGATTGCCAAGGAAGCCGGTGTAACAAGAGGCGCATTCTATTGGCATTTTGAGGATAAGAATGACGTGGTACGTGCACTATGGGAATCTTATGCAAAACCACAATTGGAGCCTTTGAGGCAGAATCTTGTCAGCTCTTTTCAGACAAACCCGGTAGACAGCTTGCGTCATGTAACATCGCAATTGCTGGATCGTTTGATCAATGATGAGCGGTTGGGGCAGGCTCTTCGTATCGTAATGCATAATGTGGAACTAAGCGAGAATCATACAGCATTACGCGAATATCTGATGGAAGAGCACAAGATGATGATTGAAAGCTTCACAGCTGCGTTTGAGAGGATAAATGTTGCGGGTTTATTGAGAACAGACCGGGCAGTGGAAACCATCGCTTGGGGCTATATCTGTCTGATGGGTGGATTGGTCGAAAAGCATTTTATGCCGGGTACGCCTCTTATGCTGCCCGATCAAGGGCAGAATATTCTCGATATGTATCTGGATGGTGTGGTGATGGTGCAACCTGACACCTGATATGTTCAACATATCTCACTGTCAAAATAAAAATCCCGCCGCAATATTGAAGTTGCGCCGGGATTTTTTTTTGTTTTGGGGCACTGATTGAGAAATCAGCTTGGTTATTTGCGAACGCCCTCAACATGCAAAGACAGGTCAACAGTCTGGGAAGCTGGACCAAGATCCATCTTGATGCCGAAATCTTTCAAAGCAATCTGAGTGGTTGCTTCAAAGCCCTGACGGAAACCGCCCCAGGGATCTTTACCGCCACCAACATATTTGGTGTCCAGAACAACTGATTTGGTGACACCATGCAAGGTCAGATCACCATGGATCTTGGCTGTCTTATCACCCGTGACTTCTACTTTGGTGCTTTTGAAGCTTGCCGTCGGGAACTTGTCGACTTCAAGAAAATCAGCGCTGCGCAGGTGCTTGTCGCGAGCAGCATGATTTGAGTTGACACTGTTGGTGTCAATTTCCACCATCACATTGCTGGCTGCAGGATCTTTCTCATCAAAGCTGAAATTGCCGGAGAAAGTATCGAAACGACCGGTCAGCCAGCTATAGCCTAGATGCTGAATTTTGAAATTGATGGAAGCATGAGCGCCCTTGGTATCAATCACATAATCTGCTGCCAAAGCTGGAAGTGCAGCAACTGAGCTGGCGGCGATAGCTGCTGCAGCAACAAAGGTGGTCTTGATTTTTGAAAGAGTCATTGGTTGGCTCCTGTTGAGGGTAAATTGGAGTAATCGGGGGATGGCGCGGGGATGGAAAATACCCCGCAACCTTTATGTTTCTCCTTGCGTCATACGACGCAAGGTAGGATCTTTGTCGATAAAATGGTGCTTGATTGCGGCAAGAGCATGAAGAGCAACCAGTGCTATGGCGCCATAGGCAACATATTCATGAATAAATCCTGCAACATTCTCCATGCCCTGCACCTGAATGAGAGAAGGCAGACTGAAGAGGCCAAATATATCCAGAGGGCGCCCATCGGCGGTAAAAATCAGATAGCCTGATACAATGAGCACAGCCAGTCCGGCATAAAGCAGCAAATGAACCACGTGAGAGGCCAGACGTTCATGCCATGGCAGATAGCTGGAATCGGGTTCGACGCTCAGTAAACGCCAGATGAAACGAATAGGCAGCATCAAAGCCACCACCATGCCAATGCTGATATGAAGGTTGGGAGCGGTCTTGTAATAGGGGCTGTAATAGGTCAGTTCGACCATCCACCAGCCAAGACCGAACATGCCAAAAAACAAAAGAGCCATGCTCCAATGCAGGAAGCGCGAAAGGGAGCCATATCCGTTTTCTGTATTTTTCAATGCCATGAGGCACTCCATTTAAACATGACAAAGGCAGCGCTCTTCCCCGTGGGCCTGTCTTGGGAAAATCCATCACGGGTAAGGGCAGCTACCAATTCCAAGGATCAATTTGGGTTTGCCTTGTTCAAAGATAAAGAAGGGAATTGACATTACATTCTCAACATGGCGTTGATAATAATATGGATACCTTGATCGGAATGCGCACTTTCTGTGCGGTAGTTGAAGAAGAAAGCTTTGTGCGCGCAGCTGCGAAACTTGAGCTTTCTGCAGCACTTACCAGTAAATATGTGGCTCAATTGGAGGAACGGCTGCAGGTGCGGTTGCTCAATCGGACCACTCGAAGTCTGGCTGTGACACAAGAGGGGCAGGCTTACTATGAGCGTTGCTCACAAATAATTGATCAGTTTGACGAGATGGAAAATTTGATCCGTGAACAAAAGGGTGTCCCGACCGGACGTCTACGCATTTCTGCACCGATCACCTTGGCTGAGCAACATCTGGCACATGCGACCAGTCGTTTCATGGAACTCTATCCGGATGTCTCAGTCGAATTGAAGTTGGCTGATCGTTATATCAATCTGGTTGATGAAGGGTATGATCTTGCTATCCGAATGGGAACACTGGAAGACTCAAGTCTGATTGCGCGTAAACTGGCTCCAATGCGTGTGTCGGTGGTGGCGTCGCCAGGATATCTTGCCAAGCATGGCACGCCGGAGCATCCCCATGATCTCGCTCAGCATCAGTGTATTCATGATACCAACTATCTGGGTGGCAAGATGTGGGGCTTCACCGAGAATGGCAAAGATTTCACCGTTCCCATCAATGGTAGACTGACAACAAACAGCATCTTGGCTGTCCGTGCCGCTCTCTTGGAAGACGGTGGGATCGGTTCCGTGCCACGCTATGTCGTCAAGGACGATATCAAAAAGGGACTACTAAAGGAGATCCTGCCTGACTATCTAAGGGATGGTGGGGCGGTCTATGCTGTCTACCCTCACAATCGCCATCTTGCGGCTAAAGTTCGCGTCTATGTTGAATTCATCGCGAGCTATTTTGCCAACCAAAAGGATTGGCAATAGATTGACAGTTTAAAGACATCATAATTTCATTGTAAATGAAATTATGTGCCGCAGAAGGTTGCGTGCACCATTTCATTGTCACTGGGCTCTGCCTCATATTCCTCAGCCCCCGCCTGTTCAGTGTAAGGCTTTGAGAGCACTTCGCTCAATCGGCGAAAAACTTCGAAATTGCCGTGATAGGCGGCATTGATCGCTGCTTCGACTTGATGATTGCGCGGAATATAGATCGGATTGGCCTTGCGCATGGCTTGATAACGATCTGACGGATCATTGACCTGCTGTCCCATCAACATCAACCAATTGTCCAGCCAAACGGCAACAGCACGGCGATTGGCGAACAGATTGGCTAAGCCTTCATGCTGGTTATCACGGGCAAATTCGCTTAGATGTCTGAAGAAGAGAGTGAAATCAATCTGATGTTTGGTGAGAAGCTCAAGAGTGGTATTCAGAAAGGCTTCTTCCTGTTCTTCTTTTAAGACAAGACCCAGCTTTTGCCCAAAGCGCTGCAAATAACTTTGATTGAACTGCTCTGCGAAGCCATCCAGAACCTCTTGCGCCAGTTGCATGGCGTCAGATTGATCCTCCGCCAATATTGGCACCAGTGCGGTGGCCAATTGTGCCAAATTCCAATGTGCCATATGGGGCTGGTTACCCCAGCTGTAGCGGCCATGACGATCAATGGAGCTGAAGGTTTTGGCAGCATGAAAACGATCCATGAAGGCGCATGGGCCATAATCTATCGTTTCACCTGAAATGGCCATGTTGTCAGTATTCATGACGCCATGGATGAAGCCTAGACTTAGCCAATGAGCAACCAATGTTGCTTGCTTTTCAACGACCTTCGCCAGGAGGGCTTGAACGGGGTTATCGGCATTTCGACAATCGGGATAGAGACGGTCAATGCAAAAATCTGCTAGTTGTTGCAGTGCCTCATGATCCTGATTGGCATAGAAATATTGGAAGGTGCCAACCCGCACATGACTGCGAGCGATTCGGGTCAGAACTGCGCCTTCCAGAGCTTCTTCACGGCGTACATTATCTCCGGTGGTGACGACAGCCAAACTCCGCGTGGTCGGCACATCCAGTGCATGCATGGCTTCGGAGACAACATATTCCCGTATCACCGGCCCCAAAGCCGCCAGACCGTCGCCATTGCGAGAATAGGGGGTTGGACCCGATCCTTTCAGATGAATATCCCACAGCGTGCCGGAGCTATCTTTCACTTCACCAGCCAACAGTGCACGCCCGTCACCAAGACGTGGAACCCAATTGCCAAATTGATGGCCCGCATAAACCATGGCAAGAGGATCGGCATGCTTTGGAAAACGGGAACCGGAAAGAAAACGGGCTGTTGCCTCTGTATCATGAAAATGATTGGCAATGCGCAATTCCTCTGCCAGTCCTTGATTGAATTCAACCAGATATGGGCTTCTGGCGGCAATCGGTGACAGGCGCGAGTAGAATTTGCCAGGCAATCGGCCATAGCTGTTGTCAAAAGGCAGATTGGCAAATGGTTCCGACACGGCTCATCCTTTGGGCGATTCTGATTGAGCATCAATTCTAGCACGGCGATGCTGGAGCTAGATAGCAAGAGACGTGAGCGAGGTAACCAAATTCTCTAGATATCCAAATGTGTGGGTTCTCGAACCGGAAAGAAACACAATTCGTCAGGAAGCGGCTTTCTTACGTTCCATTTTATCATCGAAGGCCAAAACCATTGGAGCAAAGAAGCTCAAAAAGAACAAGCGGAACACGTGCTGGGCGGCAACAAAGGTCGTGTCGACATCCATGATGACAGCCATGGCAGCCATGGCCTCCAATCCACCGGGCGCAAAGGCGATGAGGAGCTGAGGCAGAGGTAGGCCAAGAAGCCAGCTGGCGAGGAAGCCCGCACTGATCGCGATAATGGCGGCCCAGCTTACCGCAACGAGGCCTGCTCCCGCAGATCTTTTCAATTGATTGATACTCACATCAGCAAACCGTGTGCCAATCAGGCTACCCATGATGGCGAAGGCGATGATACTCAGCCAATCGGGAATTTGGCCGGTAACAGTGCCAGTGACATGGGTGAGGGTGGAGACCAGCATACCGCCCAACAAAAAAGCAGCTGGAAAGTTGAGCTTGATGAATAGCCATCCAACAAGACCTGCAGCAGGTATGAGAAGACCAAGTTCCCAATAGGACATGAACAATCGTGCTGTTGATGATGGCTCTCCAGCCAATCCCATGAAACTGACAACAAAAGGAACGGCGACAGTAAGCACCATCACTCTGATCGACTGAACAATACTGACGGCTGCTACATCGACATTGCTTTGGCTTGAAAGCCCTAAGATGAAACTCAGATGACCGGGAGAGGACGCCAGTGTGGCCGACTTGGCATCAAAGTGCCAAAAGCGCCTTAGCAATATCCGACAGCCGAAAAATGTCCCAAGCAGTGAGACAACGAGAATGACGAAGGCAAAAGGCCAAAGACTGATTGTCTCGAGAACATTGGGGGTTACGCCCGATCCCATGGACAAACCAATTCCAATGAAACAAGCATTTCGGATGAGATTGGGGATATTCAATGTAAGGCCGGATAAACAGCCAATAGTGACCGCAATGGCCGAGCCGGTCAGAAAAGGAGCGGGGAATCCTGCCAAATAGGCCAGGATCCCCCCAACTGCTCCGATGCTCAAAGTCAAAATGACTTGCTTGGTCATTTGATCTCCTGTTTGGATGCCGCTCTAGTCCGCTGTTGGTGTTTCGACTGGTTTTGCCTTTCGCAATTTGGCGAAAAGTGGTGAGACCATCGGAACAATCAGACACAGGCCGGCAATAACAAGGATGCTGAGGGTCAGCGGGCGTTCCCAGAGGAAGGACCAGCTGTCATTATTGATCAACAATGCCCGGCGCAGATTCTCTTCCATCATACCACCTAAAATGAAACCTAGAATCATCGGAGCCATGGGGAAATCGAGGAAGCGAAGGAATAGAGCCACCGCGCCAAACAACACCATCAATTGAATATCGAACGTGTTGAAGCTGACAAAATACACACCAATCAAGGAGAAGAATAGAATGAATGGCAGAAGGAAACGAGAAGGAATGGCCAGCACCTTGGCGATATACGGGATTAAGGGCAGATTCAAAATCAGAAGGATGATATTGCCAATCCACATGGATACGATCACGGACCAGAAAACTTCTGGCTGATCAATGTAAAGACGTGGTCCAGGTTGAATACCATAGCCAATCAGGGCTCCCAGCATGATGGCGGTGGTACCAGAGCCAGGAATGCCAAGGGTCAGAAGAGGCACAAAGGAGCCAGTAGCAGCGGCGTTGTTGGCGGTCTCAGGTGCAGACAAACCACGTACGGAACCTTTACCAAACAGCTTGCCTTTTTCCGCACCGGCAATGCGCTGCTCTGTACCATAGGCAAGGAATGAGGCGATGGTTGCACCTGCACCGGGAAGAACGCCAATCAGGAAGCCAAGAACTGACGAGCGGCCAATGACTGGAGCCATTTCCTTCACTTCTTCCTTGCTGACAGCCATGGAGCCCAAGTGGCTGGAGGCATCTTTCTCTTCTTGGCGTTTGGAATCATCATTTGGCTTCAGAATGGCAATCAAAGCTTCTGACAAAGCAAATGTTGCCATCACCAGCAGAAGGAAGGAAATGCCATCGGTCAGATCCAGAATGCCCAATGTAAAGCGTGGTACACCTTGAGTTTGGTCGGTGCCAACGGTGGAGAGCATCAGGCCAATCACGGTCATCAGCAAGGCTTTCAGCACATCGCCCTTGCTGGCAAAGGCAGCCACTGCGGTCAGACCCAGCACCATGAGAGCAAAATAGTCGGTTGATTGAAAAGCCAGTGAAACACTTGCCAAAAAAGGAGCCGCAACAAGCAGGAAGATAGCTGCAATCACACCACCGGAGAAAGACGAATAAGCGGCAATGGCCAAAGCTTTGCCTGCCTTTCCTTGTTTGGCCATGGGAAAGCCGTCAAAGGAAGTCGCAACGGTCGAGGCAACGCCGGGAGCATTGATCAGAATGGAGGATGTTGACCCTCCGAAGATAGCACCATAATAAACGGCAGCCATCAGGATGATACCAGCCGAAGGTTCCAGCGTTGAAGCGATCGGGATCATCAAAGCAATGGCAGACATGGGGCCAAGGCCTGGCAACATACCAATGAATGTGCCGACGAAACATCCAATCATCACAAAGATCAAATTCATCGGGGTGAGGGCGGTGCCCAAACCAATCAGGATACCGTCAAGCATATCAGGATCCTTTCATAAATTGCGGCAGAGGCTCGATGAAAACATCAAGGCCATAGGTCATCAGCGCCCAAAAGGCGAAGACGGTTGGAACAGCAACAGCCAAAAGACGCCACCATTTGCGCTCACCCAGAAGCGCAAAACCGATCATCAGGAATAAAGATGTTGCGATCAGAAAGCCCATTGGGCGTACCATCAATCCATATGCAGACATCAGGGCGAGAAATAAGGCACCAAGACCCCAGTTCAGTCCGGCAAAGCGGGGCTTCTCATCAGATCCGGGGAATAGAATGATCAGAACTGATAGTCCAATTGCCAGAACCGATAATACCTCTGGCATGGTGCGAGCATGGAAAGCGGAGTTGGCCTGAAATGGTAGCAGATGGATCTGTTGGCTTAGCAGGCCATAGGTAATGCTGAAGATCAGCAAAAGCATCCCGCCAATACGGTCCTTAACGAAGAGCATGATAGGGTTCCCAGAGGTCTTGTATGAAATTTCCGCCCAAATGCTGTGTCTCTGAGAGCCTTTTAGCGACGAAATCGTCATCAAACATATTGTGCTTGATTGCGCACTGGACGAAGCGCATTCAACAGCAATTATACAAGCGGGTTTGCATTCAATAAAGCTCGGGGAGAGTGTCCAGCTCTCCCCGACAGGCAAGCCAGAGAACCGGCTATGCCTTGGGAGTGTTCCCTAGAGGAAACCAAGTTCCTTCATCAACGCAGAAACTTCCTCTTCCTGGGTTTCCAGGAATTTGACGAATTTGTCATCAGGATTGAAGATTTCTACCCAACCGTTGCGGTCACGAACGGTCACCCAATCGGAAGTCGTATACATTTCCTGCAATGCTTTCACGAACATGGCCTTCTTCTCGTCTGGTAGACCAGGAGCTGCGAAGAAACCGCGCCAGTTCACAAAATAAGTCCCATCAGACCCGGCCTCTGAGCAGGTAGGTGTATCTTTGGATGCTTCCACACGAGCATTTGAAGTGACGCAAAGGATTTTCACTTCACCTTGACGAGCGAGCTCGATTGCCTCACCAAAACCCGTTGTCAACGCCTTGATCTCACCAGACAGCAGACCTGCCATTGCTTTACCACCTGCGTCATATGGGATATATTTCACGGTCGTCGGATCGGCACCGGCATTTTTCATGACCATGGAGGCAATCAGATGATCCATGCCACCTGCAACGGAACCGCCGCCAATAGCAACATTCTTTGGATCGGCATTGTAAGCTGCAAGCAGATCACCAAAGCTCTTATGCGGTGAATCCTTACCGACTACGATAGCACCAAAATCGCCGATCGTACCTGCGATTGGGGTCAGATCACGGAAGGACTGAGGGAAGACCTTCTGCAAGGAACGAATAACGATTGGAGTGGAGTTGACCATCAAGGTGCTCTGATCTTTGGTTTCGATCAGATGAGCAATGGCTTTGCCACCGCCGCCTCCAGACATGTTTTCATAGGATGCGGCGCCTACGATGCCCGACTTTGTCAGAGCTTCGCCGGTTCCGCGGGCAGTCCCATCCCAGCCACCGCCAGCACCACCAGGAATCAGGAACTTGATTTCATCAAGCACCTTGTGACCATCGGCTTTGGCAGACACAGAAAGACCGGCTGCAGATACAGAAAAAACGGCAGCACAAAGGGCTGCTTTCAAAAATTTCATCAGATTTTCCTCCCAGTTCAAATCCAATCGGCCCACCTTGATGGTGAGCGTGATCGGCATGAACACAGTCAAACAGATGAACCTGACACGAAGCTGTCATTGCAGTGCAATAAAACATGGAAACTGCGGGATACTTGTTTTTTACAGAAATTACTGATCACGCAACGCTTCGTTCCATTTCTTGACGATGCGGGCACGCTTCACCTGATCAAGATAAACCATCAGGCTGGGGCGAACCGCGATTGGACGCAGTTGGCTGCCATGATTACTAGCCAGATGATGCGCTGTGCGTTCTCCCCGGATATCGGGGTGAAGGACGGGAATACGTACCTGGTCGGATAAAACCGATTGGCCTTCCTTGCTCATTAGAAAGGCCAGAAACCGCGTTCCCAGTTCTGGATTGCGCGCAACACGAGGAACAAAGGCTATGCGAGACATGACGATGGTATAATCTGAAGGCAAAATAATACCGAGGTCGGGATGGTTCTCCGCCCAGTTGCTGGCATACGACCCAAGAATATTATAACCCAGCGCAAACTGACCTTCCGAGACCCGTTGCAAAATGGCGGACGAGTTGGAATAGAGTTTCACACCTGCACTTCCCAGGGCGCTGACAAGATCCCAGATATTTCGGTGATTTTTCTCGTCCATCGCTAAAAACAGGTAACCAACCCCTGCGCGTTCAATGTCATAGGTCGCAACACGCCCAAAAAATTTATCGCTGCTCTCTCGCAAGAGCTTGGTGAGCTCCGCACGAGAGTTGGGTGGTATCAGATTGGCAAATGTAGGTTTGTGATATACGAGAACGGAAGGTTCAAACGTGAAAGCAAAAGCTGTATCGCGCCATTGTGCCCAACTCGGCCAATTTTCGAGATCGGGCAGATTGACAGGCTGAGCATAACCATCATTGGCCAGCTTCATTTGCAGATCCATCGCAGACGAAAGAGTAAGATCAGCGGTCGCGCCTGATTGATCGCTCTCGTTTACAACCCGCTCATAGACGTCCTGCGTTTGCATTTCTTCATAAACAATCGAAATGTTCGGATTCAATTTCTGAAATGCCTTGATCAGCGGTTCTGACAGATGAGTATCCAAAGAAGAATAAATAGTTAGTGTTTCGCCATCAGCGCCCGGTGCAGGGGCCTCAAATAGAGTTTCTGCTGATGATGGTTGCGCGTTGAAAACTCCGTAAACTAATGCAATAAAAAGGAAAATTCCAGTGTTGGTAAGTCGATTTATCCAATTGTGCAATCGATCCTGTTTCATGGAATTTCCTCCTCCCAAATGCTTGAGCAGACAAGTCAGACATAATTTGGACCTAGGCACAAGAGCAATCTTGCTCTTAGAATGTCTCTTGGGAGGAGTTTATGCGTATTCTGATTATCGAAGATAATGAGGCACTGTCACAGGGCTTGAGCAAGATTATGCTGACCAATGGTTATGCTGTTGATGCGGTGACGACGGGCGATGAAGCTGACGCCGTGCTGGCTGCTCAAAGCTATGATCTGGCATTGCTGGATTTGAACCTTCCCAATATGGATGGATTTGAGATCTTGCGCAATTTGCGGGCTCGACGGAATGATACACCTGTGCTTGTGCTTACCGCTCGCGATGGTCTGGATGATCGCATCAAAGGATTGGATTTGGGGGCGGATGACTATCTTACCAAACCCTTTGAAATCCCGGAGTTGGAGGCGCGTGTTCGGGCTTTGTTACGCCGTCGATCCGGAGCTATGGCTGCAAAATTGGAAATAGGCAAAATCTGTCTGGATATGAGCGCCCAAACGCTTCATCTGGATGAGCAACCTGAAGATATCCCGGCTCGAGAATTTCATGTCCTGCAAGCATTGATGCTGGCTAATGGGCGAGTGTTGTCCAAAACACAGATCTTGGAATCCCTTTCCTCTTTTGATGATGAATTGAGTGAAAATGCCGTGGAACAATATATTTCTCGTCTTAGAAAACGCTTGGCTCCATTTGCGGTGACCATCAAAACAGCACGGGGTTTGGGTTACTTCCTTAAAAGTGATGATGAAAGCCCATGAACGAGCAGCCCACTCCATATTCTCTACGTCGACGACTTTTGCTGTGGCTGCTGATTCCACTTGGCCTGATCGCCTTGCTGGCTTTGGTAGATAGCTATTTCAACGCGCGTCAAACCGCGAATGATGCTGCTGACAGAGTTCTGGCCGGGTCTGTGCAAGCGATTTCCGAGCGTGTTTTTGTCAATGATAGCGGGCAATTGGAAGTCGACATTCCCTATGTTGCTTTGGATATGCTGACTTCTGCGGCTCAAGACCGTGTCTTTTATCGTATTGACGGACCTGATAACGAATTTGTCACCGGTTATCGTCAATTGCCGGTAACGTTGCAAAAGCCCCAGAGTCTTGCGACGAGAGATGCCATCCAGTTTGATGACACTCGATACAAACGGGACAAAATTCGGTTGGCTGTCATGTATACAGCGGCATCTTCTGGCCTCCGTTCTATTCCGTTCAGAGTGGCAGTGGCTGAGACCATGATTGCCCGGCAACGCCTTACTCAGGAAATCCTTATCCGTTCTGCCTTGAGACAGGCAGTTCTGGTTCTTTCTGCTGCAATCATCGTCTGGTTTGCTGTTACACGTGGTTTGAGACCTTTGATCAAGCTTGAAGCGGCAATTGGGCGACGTAGTCCGGATGATCTGAGGCCCATATTGCATCATGTTCCTCATGAGGTAAGTGGTCTTGTGTTACGGATCAATGACTTCATGGCTCGTTTGTCATCATCTATCCATGCACTTAAGAACTTTACGGGGAATGCCAGCCATCAGATTCGCACTCCTCTGGCGATAATCCGCACTCAGATTACGCTGGCCCAGCGGGCAGACCAAATGGAAGATGCCAAGCACGCATTGATCACCTGCAATCATGCCATCAGCGATGCTGAGCGGACATTATCGCAGTTGATGCTTTTGGCCCGCCTTGATCACAGCGCAAGAGATGACATTCAAAGATCGGAAATCAATCTCAGTCAGATTGCGAAGACAGTGACCACATCCTTTGTTCCACCAGCCCATGAAGCCGGATTTGACCTGGGATTTGAGGGAGAGGAGGATCTAATCTGCAACGGAGACGAGATTCTGATCAGCGAGTTGCTCAAGAATTTGATTGATAACGCCATCAAACATGCAAAAGGTGGATCAGAAATTACCGTTCGTGTGCAATCTGTTAAACGTGACAAGCAGGACTATGCCCGGCTGGAAGTACAGGATGATGGTGTGGGAATACCGCATGAGATTGCGAACCAGATGGAGCGTTTCAATCATTATGTGAACTTGTCCGAAGGCAATGGTTTGGGATTGGCAATCGCTAACGAGATCGCCAATCTTTTCAAAGCCAAACTGGCGATCCAGCCGATCGATGCAGGTGAGGGCGGCTTGATCCGACTGGATCTGGAGCGATCAAGCTGATCTGATACGAAATACGGCTTCAATCTCTACCGCTGCATTTGAAGGTAGGCTCGCACTGCCCACAGCAAAGCGTACGTGGTTGGCTTTCTCAATTCCCATAACCTGAACCATGAAATCCGATGCTCCATTGACGACTTCAGGGTGAGAGGCGAAATCTGGAGCAGCATTGACAAATGCACCCAGCTTGAGGAGCTTTTCAATGCGATCCAAATCTCCACCAAGAGCTGCCTTTGCGCGAGCTAAAATTCCGATTGCACAATAACGAGCAGATTCTTGACCTTGCTCCAGACTGACATCATTGCCAAGTTTGCCTGTCAGGATTTTGCCGCCCAAATCAACTGAAATCTGACCGGATATATAGAGATAATCTCCATCAATCAGATAGGGTGCAAAATTGCCCAGTGGCTTTGGTGCAGACGGTAGTTTTATTCCAAGCTCACTCAATGCCTGATCAATCACGCTCATCGATATGACTTTCCTGTTTTGACCGTAGATTTTTAAGGGAAGAGCAGCACTTTAACTGGTGTGGCTTTTGTTTCCAAAGCCGGAAATCGGGGTCGGAATGAAGCCTATTGAGGCCTAAAGTCTCTAGAATTGCAAATGAAATATCTGTATTTGCAGACTCGTCAACTCGAAAGAATTTGAAAATGAGCTATATAGTTTTCACTCTTTTTTATGACAGAAAAATTTGCTTCTACCAAATTCATCGCATTGATGAGTTTCTGCCTTACTGCGTATTCCTGAAAAGTTGAAGTGCTTTAAAAGATAGCATTTTTTGATTTCAGCTCTTTCACGCGGGCACGATCTATATCAAACGGTTGCCCGAATTGATCAAATGGTATTTTGAAGGTGAAAGCAAAGGAAGAGGGGCCGTGGTCATGAAGATACTCGAGCCGTTCGACACCTTCGCACCATTGCGGATTGTCCCGCCTTTCATGCCACCACAAGACCAGAGGCGGCCATTTGGGAGATTGAAACCATTCCCGTCCGTGTTTCAGCGCCTTTGCGTGAAGGCCTGAATATGTGAAGACATAAAGGGATTCAATATCCCTCCAAAGAGAGAGAGTTGCCGGAGACCACCCATCTCCGCGCTCATTGTAAAAGCGAGGATAGACCTCTTCGCCCCAAGGACTTGGTCCTTCGTCTGACGCATAGCCAGATCGGGCTATGAGGCCGGGGGCCTTGTCAACAACCTCAAAGACTGGATCATTCAGCTCATGAAATCCATCATTGGATGGATTGTCGGCTGGTTCAATAAATTGGCCAAATGTGTACAGAGCTAGCGGCATTTAAAAGACATGCATGTGGAAATCAGATTGAATTGTACATAACATAACCAATCGAACACAGCGGCTCCAGGGAAGAATCTGGTATGGTCTTTGCGTGACCCTATTCTTCGATGGCTGCGATAACGCGAATTTCGACAACGGCTCCTTCACGCCTCAAGCCAGCAACTTCAATTGCAGTCCAAGTGGGGTATGGAGCACTAACATATTCGGAACGTATTCTGTTGAACAGGTCAAAATGTTCTCGCAAACCAATATGGTAAGATGTCATTTCCACGATTGATCCATGTGTTAATCCCGCTTCATTCAAAACAAGCCCAATTTTGTCAAAGGCGCTGCGAAACTGTTCTTCCAAATTGCTTGGCATTGATCCGTCAGGAAGGCTGCCTGTCAATCCAGTCAAAAACACATGATTCCCGGATATTATCCCTGGGGAGACTTTGATCTGTTCTGCTGAAATTTTGGAGTTTTTGGGAAACAGAGGTTTTCTTATCATTTTAAAGTTTTCTCCATACATTTTATGGGCAAAACAGGTGTGCAGGTTATCCGATCCTATATTTCCCGGGCAATTTGGCTTCAGTCCAAGAGTGAAGGTCTTTGCGAACATTTTCAAGCCTGATTGGGGTGCCTTCTGCAAGATCGACGGAAATGAGGGTACGGCAAGCGTTGCGCTCAGTGTTTGTCGAGTTTGCCCTTTGCAAGACCGGCTATATCCAGTCGCTTTTATTGTTGTTTTGTTCTATGGTTTGTCATGTAAATCCTGGAGCCGGTTTAAGGGCGCATATAGCAGCGGATTTGGCCGAAGAAAGTGCTTGTTACTGCTATTTCAGCTGATTGGTAGGTGATCATGTCCCAGCTGGGTTTTCCTGATGCCTGTGGGTGGCGCTTACGGATTAGATCTGCAAGGCAGAGAACTCATTTTGCTGTCCAAGATATCTCTCTAAGAGCGCTTAATTTTTTGTATGTATCAAGGGTTGCTTCATGCCTCCCAAAAAGCAGTAAACCACTGTCAGAACTGATCTCGGAGACGTGGAATTTCCAATCGCGCACGAGGCTTGAAATCCATTCGAACATCACCCTCAGCATCTGAATCGGCTAGCTTTTAATGATCGAAAAGTGGTCGAGCCAAAAGTCTTCCAAGCCAAAGTCTCGACAGGAGAGCGGTATCCCCGACGCATGGTTGAACTTGAAGATGTTTTCCGGGCTAGAATGCCAGCCCGGAAAAGACAATGCCCAATCCCAGAGCACTCAAGCCAAGCTTGGGCAAGAGTGAGCGGGCTGCAATCAGACCATAGCTCAGAAGGCTCAGACCGATCGCGACACGAACAAAGCCAAAGAGAGCATTTGCAGGATTGTCCATGAGCTGCAAAAGCTCAGGATTGGCAATCATGCCAAGCGGGATCACATAAAGTCCCACGCCCAGCGCCATGGCTGTCAGTGCCACTTTGATCCAATTCTCCTCAATCATGCCAGCAGCAATGAAAACTGCGCCACAGACTGGCGGAGTGATGGTTGATAACAAAGCGAACCAGAAGACAAACAGATGGGCTTGTAGAGGGGCCAAACCTTGCTGGATCAGGGCAGGGCCGGCAACCGATACACAGATCACATAAGCCGCTGTGGTCGGGACTTCCATGCCCAGAATAAGGCAGGCCAGCGCGGTCAAGAACAGTGATGGCCAGAGCATTCCGCCCGACCCAGCCAAAATCAGGGATGTGATCTTTACGCCCAAACCTGTAATGGACAGGACGCCAATGATGATCGAAGCACAAAAGATGATGGATGCGATCATCGACACCTGACGGGCAGAGTTCAAAAGAGCAGAGGAAAAACGCTCATTTATCAATGCGAGATCAAACTTTGCCGAGCGATTGAAAAGCAACAGAACAGCACCGGCCAGAATGGCCATGCAGGCCGCATATTGTGGAGAAAAACCAGCACCGAACATGCCCCATAGCAAGACTGTGAATGGGATCAGAAAGAAGGCGGATGTGATCAGTACATCTCTTGAAGAGGGGTGCTCGCTCTTGTCAACGGCCCGAAGTTCGAAGCGGCGGGCATAGGCATTGATGCCCATCCAGACGGCAAAGAAAAACAGGACGGCAGGTAAAATGGCTGCGGACATGATCCCGGTATAGGGAACACCGGTCAACTCAACCATGACAAAGGCACCGGCGCCCATGAGAGGCGGCATGATTTGTCCACCTGAGGAAGCAACGGCTTCTACTGCGGCGGCAAGTCGTTTGGGATAGCCCAGCTTGGTCATGGCAGGGAGAGTAATAGCACCAGTAGATGCAACATTGGCGGATGCTGAACCTGAGATGGATCCGAATAGTGCCGATGAAATGACGGAGACCTTTGCAGCGCCACCTTTCAGGCGTCCGGCAGCGGCGGTTGCAACATTCATGAAGCCCTGCCCGGCTTCACCTGCATTAAGAACTGCACCAAAAATCACGAAGATCGATACCACTCCGACGGATACCGCAGTCAGGCTTCCCCAAATGCCGCCTTCTGCAATGGTGAGCGTGCCCAGAAAGCTTTGCAACGGAGTGCCGGAATGGCCAAACTCACCGGGAATATGTTGCCCAAACAGGGCATAAAGAAGCGCAACAACTGCGACCATTGGCAAAGGCCAGCCAATCGCACGACGTGCCGCTTCTATCACGCAGATCAACAGCACCAGTGCGACACCAATCTGGAAGTCACCTTCCAGAAACCCATATTGATCGCCCAGCATATTGTGATTGAGAGCAATCCAGATGGAGGCGGCTACGCCAAGAAGAGCCAATATGCTGCCACTCATCAGTTCAAAACCGGATTTTGCGCCATAAACAAACACCCATGGCAACACGAAAGCCAAGTGAAGAGGGCGGCTGACCAGGTTGGGCACAAGTCCTGAAAAGATCAGACCAAGGTGGAAGGCAACCATAACCAAGGCCAAAAACAGCCAGAATAGCTTGATTGGTTTCGGCCAACTGACTTCGGTCATAAGAATGCTTCCTCAAGTAAAAGGGCCAGTACATTACTGGCCCTTATCATTGTTGAATGGATGGCTATTACATCTGAGCGTCTGTCAGAGTGATGCCTGCTTCCTTGTAATAACGAACAGCACCTGGGTGGATTTTGCCAGTAATGTTTGTCATCAGGCTGCTGTCGACACCGTTCCACCATGGGGCAGCGGAGCCCATGGACTTCTTGCCTTCCCAGAAGGTTTTGGTCAGCGCATAGGCGGTGTCGTCATCCATTTTTGTGGTGGTGTAAGCAGCAACTGGCAGAGATGTCGTTACGATGTCTTCTTTCTGACCAGCATAGGTGCCTGCAGGAATGGTCAGACGCGTGCGCTTGCTTTTCTTGATCTGCTCGTCATTCAGTGTCAGAACTTTCACACCAGTGCTTGCGGCAGCTTCGATCACATTTGGTGCAGGATAGGAACCGGCAGTAACAAAGCCATCGATCTGTCCATTTTTCAGCGCTTGAACTGCGCCGGAAAGTTCAACGTCGGCAATCTTCACTTTGCCTTCCAGACCGAACAGCTTCAGATATTTCGCGCCTTCACGAGCACCGAAAGAGCCTTTGCCCAATAGGATGGTCTTGCCTTCCAAACCGGCGAAATCCTTGATGTCGGAGCCTTCAGAGACAACAAAATGCATGGTCAGGGATGGGATAGGGAAGAGAGCACGGATGTCGTTGAAAGCAGGGTTGCCCTTGTCCTTGAACATCGCCTTGCCGCCTTGCGCCAGCTTTACCAGAACAGGAGGCGTTGTGAAGACATAGTCACCGCCACGGGCGCGGACTTCCATCACATTCTGAACGGACCCTTGGCTTTCCTCGACGGTCACAATGATATCGCCATTTGAGCCTGCTTTCATCGCCTCAGAAATCTGCACACCCATCTGATAATAGGATGAGGTGGATTTTGCGGATTTATAGGTGACCCGTGTTTCTGCGAGGGAAGCCGTAGAGCCGACTGCGATCAGAGCTGCAGCAGAAATTATCTGTTTCAATGTCATTTTTATGTTTCCTCCTGAATATTTGAACAAATACTCACCTGTTTGAATGACGATGTCGAGACTGGAATGTGTTTGATTGTGTGCAGCCATATGAAACGGCTACGTAGGGAAGGGATGCTCTATCTTGTCTATACAAAACAGGGTTTTAGTCAAGGTTGTTTTATTTATGCTATCCCGATTACCCGTTGGTGGAGTAACCAGCGCCTATTTGTCGAGCTGAAGTAGAGTATACGAGGCTTGTCATTCCCAATCATGATGTTTGGGAGAAAATGTTTTGCTTGCTTTTCGACTAGATGCTAGCGCTACGTTGAAATTTGGTAAGATATTCAACGAGAAAGAGAGCACACTCACCCATGTCGAAGCATGCTTAATATCTAAAGCTTTTTATATGCTGGATTGAACCGGTGAGAGCTTTGGATAGACTGACAAAGGATAAGTGAAACAGAATGAATGCATGCCGGATAGCATGAAAGCAGACATGCGTTAGATTCTGATCTCCACTCATGCGGCATTGTATCTTGAACAAAGGAGCGTGGACGTGCGGCCTCGAAAAAGAACGGGAGAGCTCATTATCAATTGAGCTCTCCGCTGAGCTGATTTTGACTAGTGTATAGTTGATACCAGGCAATCTGATATAAGCGTGCCAACTAGTTTTGCACCCGCCTCATTGAAGTGACAATCATCAGTAAGATATTTGATACTTGCAGGGACGTTTTGGGAGATTGGGCAGGCCTTCAAATGCTCACTGTTCCGAGCGAAAGATATAAGCCAGGAATTGTAGGTATTTGATATATCGGTCAGATTGTTCAGTGACAACGTGTAGGCCTCGTTCGGAGGCGTCATCCATAGGCGTTCCCGCAAGCCCTGTTCAATCTCAGCTTGATAGGCTACAGGCTGATCAATGAAAATGCAGTTCAAACCCCATTCCTTACATCCGTCACTGATTTTCTGAACCCAGTTTTTATAGCGTTCACTGACAGTTTTGAAGGTCACATCCACTTTTTCAGGGCGATTTAAACTATCATTCTGCTTCGAATAGTAATCACCCCGCTCAATCGTTAAATTGTCCGGTGCCTTTGGGCGGAAGCTATTGGCAATATTGAAAGCATTTTCCAAGCCATAGCGAAGCGGAGTGTTGCGAAATCCAAGTTCTGGAAAAGGGATTGCAGATTGTAGTGCCTTGATGTCCTTGTTCCAGTCATTGATGCCCATCATGAACAAAACCATGTCTGGTTGATAGTTTTTGATCTCTTCCAAAGTGGCGTAATGCTGACGCGAGGTCAGACCAGAGACACCAGTATTGATGACTTCGACGTCTCGCCCTGTTTTTTGTTCCAACAATTCCTGTAGAACTGAGGTCCAGGTCTCATGATCATCAAGGGCCAATTGTTCTGTTGTACTGCCACCAATTGCAAAGACCCGGAATGGTTCCTTGTCTGAATAATCGATTTTCTTGGTCGTACGGAAGCCTTTGGAGTCGGTTGTGATGGATTCAACCCCGCTAAATCCCGGCAATACATCGCCGACAATTTGGATTTTCGTGTCCAAGTTAGGCGGTAGAGTTATATAGTCCACCTTCATGAACAAAGCCAACGGCGTGTTCAGCCCCATTAGCAAAAGAAATGTGATGGCAATCTGCTGCATTTTTTCAAACATCAGCAGAGCTAGAGAAACAAGGAACAGACACGCCAATATGGCGTAAAGGGCTTTTCTTTTTGCGCCGATCAAATCCCATTCTTCGTTGTAGACCGAAAATAGGAAAGAAAACAGACATAAAGCCCAAAAGCCGAGTTTGAACGAATTAGTCGAGCTCATATTTTTCCTCGTAATTTTCTTTCAGGTTGGCGTCTTGGTCTTCCTTTTTCAGAATGAAATTTCCGACAACCAGAACGTCGAGTTCGGTTCCCATGAAGCACCGGAATGCGTCTTCAGGAGTGCAAACAATTGGTTCCCCACGGACATTGAAAGAGGTGTTTACAACGACAGGGCAGCCCGAGAGCTCCTTGAAGCGACTGATTACCGCATGATATTTAGGATTGGTTTCCTTATGCACCGTCTGAATACGTGCACTGTAATCAACATGTGTGATGGCCGGTATTTCTGAACGGGGCACATTCAGTTTGTCGATTCCGAATAGGCTTTCTTCATCTTCAGACATCTGGCGGCGCTTCTCTTTGGCAACATTCGCCACTAGAAGCATGTAAGGGCTGTCATTCTCAATCTCGAACCAGTTGTGAACGTCTTCCCGCAAAACGCTAGGAGCGAATGGCCTGAAAGACTCGCGATATTTCACTTTTAGGTTCAGCAGCTTCTGCATTGACGGAGAGCGAGGATCTGCAATGATACTGCGCCCACCCAGAGCTCGTGGTCCAAACTCCATACGTCCATTCATCCAACCAATTGCTTTGCCATCTGCGAGAGCTTGAGCGGTGGCGTCGACAATGCTTTGGTCGGAATGTTCAACAAAAATTGCACCAGATTTTGTCAAACTCTCGCGTATCTGGTCGGCATTGAAATCTGGCCCGAGATATGAGCCGCGCATGCTGTCTGTATGATTGCTAACCGATCTAGGATTGTTAAAGGCGATGTGATGAGCCGCAAGAGCTGCTCCCAATGCTCCCCCAGCATCCCCAGCAGCGGGTTGAATCCAGATGTTTTCAAACAAACCCTCTCGAAGCAGATGTCCATTCGCGACACAGTTCAAAGCAACACCACCAGCGAGACACAGGTTTTTCTGGCCAGTTTCCTTTGCTATGTTTTTACATAGTTTCAGAACAACTTCTTCAGTGACTTTCTGAACTGAAGCAGCGAGATCCATCTCGCGTTGAGTCAATTCCGATTCAGGTTCGCGGGCAGGGCCACCAAACAAGTCGTCAAACTTCTTGTTTGTCATACGTAGGCCGGTGCAATAGTCAAAATACGACATGTCGAGCTGGAAAGATCCGTCTTCTCGAATGTCAATCACGTTCTCTTTGAGCTTGTCCGCAAAGCGTGGTTCCCCGTAGGGGGCCAGACCCATCACTTTATACTCACCCGAATTCACTCTGAACCCGGTGTAATATGTCAGAGCTGAATATAGCAGCCCAAGAGAATGCGGGAAGTGCAGCTCTTTATGAACGTTGAGCTGGTTCTCATTTCCAATTGCGAGGGAGGTGGTGGTCCACTCGCCAACTCCATCCATCGTCAAAACAGCGGCATCTTCAAAAGGTGAAGGAAAGTATGCGCTCGCGGCATGGCTGAGATGGTGTTCGGAAAACAGAAGTTTCTCTGACCAGTCCACGGTGTCGCCAAAAGCTGTTTTGAACTCATCAGCAATGACTGACTTCTGAAATAGCTTGTCCTTGATCCAAACAGGCATTGAGGTGACGAAACTTTTAAAGCCCCGAGGTGCAAATGCCAGATAGGTTTCCAGCAAACGCTCGAACTTCAAAAAAGGTTTGTCATAGAAAACAATATTATCAACCTGATCCGCCCGAATACCAGCTTCCGCGAGACAGTATTTGATTGCCTTCACGGGAAAGCCAGGATCGTGCTTGGTTCGCGTGAAGCGCTCTTCTTGAGCTGCAGCTACAATTTCGCCGTTCTTGAGCAAACAGGCCGCGCTGTCATGATAAAATGCTGAAACGCCAAGTATGTACATTGGATGGTCCTGATCAATTATCTGCTCGCGGCATTGCTTGAAGCGATCTCACAACGCCGCGAAATCAATTAGTTAGAGAGCCTGGCTGAATTATGCAGGTCGAATTTTGCTTTAGAACAAGGTATAGATAAATGGTGCGACAACGGATCCCTTGGCCAGGATCAGCAAACCACCCATGATGATCATGACCGTAATTACGGGTGCCAACCAAAGTTTTTTACGTACTCGTAAAAAAGCCCACATTTCGGCTACGAAAGACATAGTTGAGTTCCTTTAGTGCTGGTTCTTGAAAGAATTCGGTTCAGGGCCGACTGGATTGCGAATGATCCAATGAGATGAAACATTTCTGCGTTTCAGACGTAGTTCGTCACGACCAAATATTTTGGTCACGAGTGCGATCGGAGTGATGAGCAAGAAAAAAATGAATCCGAGAACAATGGGACTTACGATTTTGCTCAACAGGATGCCGAACTTGAACCAGAGTTTGTTTGGTAGAGTGAGCCAATCAGGAGCAACGGATGCGAGGCCACCAAAACCAGCAGCTAAAACGACTGAAACAGTGGCTGACATATTGGATTCTGACCAGAAAAGGTAGGCGCTCAAGCAAATAAAAATTATAGCAAAAAAATAGCCGAACTTTCTGTTCGACGGTAAAGGGATTTCTTTATCAAGCATACTCGCCTCATATGATACGCAACTTCTAAATGTTGCGAGCAAGTTGCTTTCTGCGAATTAATTTTGAATGAATTTAACTTGGAAACGCTCTATAAAGTCCAGTTTTGGTTAAGAATTGCTGAGCACGAAAGATTTTTAGAAATCAGTAAGAAAGGATGTGAAAGAGCAGCGGATAAATAGAACTTTGCTCACGCCATCATATGATGCGAATTACATCGAATGGTAGTAGAGTATCAGGGAATTCCTGAACCACATAAAGCATTCAAAGAAAGGTAAAGTGGCGGACCTAGATGTATTAGGTTCGAACCAATTATTCGACGAGCTTACCCGTTGGAATGAAGTTTTACAACACCACAAAAATGACTTGCGGGGGCCTTGCCCATGAGGTCTTTGCATTCGAAACCGATTAAGCGTCCGCCACCATTTTCCATTCGCTTTACGCCTGAAGAGCGTGATCAGGTTGAACAGGCTGCGGGCGGGATGCCACTTGCGTCCTATATTAAATCCGTCGTTCTTTCTGATAATGCGCCTGTCTATCGCAAGCGACGCAAGCCGCCTGTTGTTGACCAAAAGCTTCTCGCAGAAATCCTTGCGCGACTTGGTGGAAGCCGCACGGCAAGTAATCTCAATCAGATCGCCAAACATTTGAATCAAGGGACATTGATTGTCGATCCTGATTTGGAAGTGGATTTACATCGCGCCATCGCGGAAATGGCGTGGATGCGAGCAAGTTTGATGCGGGCTTTGGGGATCAAATTATGATCCTTAAAGGCTCACAACGTGCGGGTGCATCCGCTCTTGCTAATCATCTAATGAATGAGCGTGACAACGATCACATTACATTGTTAGAGTTGCATGGATTCGCTTCCAGCAACCTAAACGATGCACTGTTGGAAACGCATGCCATTTCTAAGGCAACGCGGTGTAAGCAGTATATGTTTTCTTTGAGTTTAAACCCACCCAAGGACTGTATTGCGACCGAAGATGATTACATCGAGGCCGCTGATCGTGCAGAAAAAACATTGGGATTGGATGGGCAACCCCGTGCCATTGTTATTCATGAAAAAGAAGGTCGCCGCCACGCACATGTGGTGTGGTCACGCATTGATGGGCAGGAGTTAAAGGCAATTAATCTCCCTCATTATAAGAACAAGCTGCGTGATTTATCGCGTGATTTGTTTTTGGATCATGGATGGGATTTACCCAATGGACTGAAGACTTATGGTGGCAAAAGCCCTCTCAACTTCACCCTGGAAGAATGGCAGCAAGCCAAACGACAAAATATCGACCCTCGTGAGATCAAACAGGCATTTCAGCAAGCGTGGGAACGATCTGACAGTTTGGTTGGCCTAGTAAACGCCTTAGAGGATCGCGGATATTTTCTAGCTCGCGGTGATCGACGTGGCTTTGTCGCTATAGACGTCGATGGGAATGTCTACGCGCTTTCGAAATGGTCTGGTGTACGCGCTAAAGATTTAAAATCCAAACTTGGATCTCCTGACCAGTTGCCCTCTGTTGATGAGACAAAGGACACCATCCGATCCAAGGTTTCAGATCAAATGCGGGATTATATCTCGCAAGTGAAAGACCGTCAGCGCCGCGATTTTGATCCGCTACGTGAAACCCACGACGCAATGAAACAAGCACATCGAGAAGAACGACAAAAGCTGCATGATGGGCAAACTAAACGCTGGACAAACGAAACCAAGTTGCGTTTTGAGCGGCTGAATAAAGGGCTACGCGGTCTGTTTGATCGCCTGACTGGTAAAGCAAAATCCATTCAAAAGCAGAATGAAATGGAAGCGAGGGCTTGCGCGGCACGTGATCAGAAACAACGTGATTTTATGGTCATGGCACAAATGGCAGAGCGCCAAAAACTCCAAAGACAGATCGATACACTGCGCGCCAAACACAAAAGGGACCGAAAAATACTCGCGAATGATGTTGCGCGATCTTTGCAACGCCAACGTAAATTCAAAGATATTGAACACAATCACGGCCTCAATATTAGGCCTCACCCCACTCTATCTCTATGATTTAGGATATATCTATGAAACTGAACTATTTGATTTCAGCTACAATTACTGGAATGCTCGCTATTGTCTTGTTTACAACCAGCACCGAGGCACAATCCATATTTTTTGGCATTGATGATTATGGAAGGCGAACGAACCCAATCGGCTTAAAGCTCCTAACAATGTTGATCCCGATTTGTTTAGGGTTTTGCATAGGTTGGTTTTTCTCGCCAGGAGCAAGCAGAGTCAGAGGTGCGACCCTGATTTTTAGTGCCGTTTCTATAATTTTAGTAGCAATCGCCAACGATGGGGTCTTAGGCGGAAGCTCCGCCCTGCTTGTTGCTGTCGTAGGCTTTTTTGGTGCACTTGGTTTTTGGCTTAAAAGGGGAATCTCTGCGCTTGGTGAAGCGCCAAGAACTTTTGGGTCAAGCCGTTGGGCTACTCAAGAAGATTTAGAAATACACAACATTATTGGTGATGATGGGATTAGAATAGGACAAGCCTATCACCAAGCTCCGACAGACGTGATTTCATATAAAGGTGACCGACATCTTTTAACTGTTGCCCCAACACGATCAGGTAAAGGCACAACCCAAATCATCCCGAATTTATTGAGCTATACAGGCTCTACGCTTGTGATTGATCCTAAAGGCGAAAATGCCATGATTACAACAGGGCATCGTAAGGCTATGGGCCAAGATGTTTATATTGTTGATCCGTGGGGCATTGCAAATATTGAAGGCATAGAAACGGCACATTTTAATCCTCTTGATTGGCTCGATATTACTGATGTTGATATTACGGAAAATGCTATGTTGCTTGCTGACGCATTGGTTGTTGGTGAAAACCACGCAGATAGTTTTTGGATCGAAGAGGCGAAAGCCTTGTTGCAGGGACTTATTCTTTATGTTGCGACTGATGAAAATGAGGCAGACCAACGCCATTTGGGTCGAGTTCGGGATTTGCTCTTGTTGGATGGCGAAGACATGCCAAAACAGTTTAAAAGAATGACCCAATCCCCTCACCATATTGTCGCCAGCACTGGCGCGCGATGCTTACAGAAAGAACCCAAACTTATTGCCAATGTCCTTGCGGCAGCGCAGGCACAAACTCATTTTCTTGATAGTGCGCGAATACGTGAAAGTCTTTCTATGTCTGACTTTAAGTTTGAGGACTTGAAGACAAAACCGATGTCAATATATTTGGTTTTACCAGCAGATCGTCTTAATGCGTTTGGTCGATGGCTGCGGTTGCTCGTGCAACAAGCCATTACAGTCAATGCTAGGAATATCGCCAAGAAGCCTGAAAAACCGATCTTGTTTATTTTGGATGAGTTCGCGGCATTAGGGCGGCTAAGTATGGTTGAGCAAGCGTATGGATTGATGGCGGGCTTCGGGCTTCAAATATGGGGTATTGTTCAGGACTTCAATCAGTTGGAGCGTATCTATGGCGGTGGTTGGCAATCTTTCGTCTCGAATTCAGGCATGATTAACTACTTCGGCTCGAGTGACAAAATGACGGCTGAGTATTTCTCGTCCATGTGTGGTGAAACAACAGTTTGGAACTTTAGCTCCGCTGTTGCTAATGCCTTTTCTCCAAGCTCGGGGGACAAGTCGACAACAGAAACGGACAACAGATCAGCAGCACAACGTAAACTTGCTTATCCCGATGAGTTAATGCGTATAAACACGACTAAACAGATCGTTTTTATTGAGAATATGTATCCACTTCAGGCATTTAAAACACCATGGTTTAAAGATGAAGCCCTGAAATCCAAAGGTGTTAACCTGCATGATCAATAATCATTATTTGGTGGCGGGAAATTTCCGCCACTACCCATTTATGAGAACTTCAAGGATTGTTGCTGTGAGTGACGAGGACAAAAACAACCGTTCGAAAAATCCGTTCAACTTAAACGCCCAACCTCAAAAGAAGACAAACATTAGGGATCAAGATAACGTAGCCAAAGAACATAGCCCTCCAAATAATGAAAGCCATCCACGCCCCAATACTGCACCGCGCGGCATGAAAGGCATAAAGACAAAAGAACAACAGCAACAAGCGTATGATGTCGAGTTTGAGTTTGATCTTCTTGTAGAAAAAAGTGACATGGAATGGCATCGCGTAATCGACGGTAACTTTGATCATTCCGAAAATCTGAAAGGCTTTAGTTTCGAGTTGACGCTCAGCGAAGACAATAAAAGCAAAACGATTGAGGGAAGTAATATTGAACAACTTGATTTGAAGAAGGATGGTCTGATCGTTTCACGTTTTGATAAAGGCTGGAAACATAAATCCAACATGCCGAAGGCAAACAAAGCAATAGAACAACTAAAAGAGAAATTCCCCGAGCAAAAGAAGGAGTTTAAATCCTTTGCCGATATGAACCCTAATGACGATAGGGATATTGATTTATAAGATAATTTTGTGGAAATGATAGTCGATATTTGTTATTATTTAGAATGGATTACTTAGATAAACACTTATTTCCCGAACACGAACCTGTTGGTCGAACAGTCACCAATTGTCTCGGGTCACGAGAGATCGTTGTTCTCCCAAAAGGCTATTGGGATTATTTAGATTTCCTAGCAAACCAAGGGCTTGATGTGCGTAAATGGGTCAAAAAAGTTGACTCCAAACGCCCTAAAGATAAATCGTTCGGCGAATTTTTGATGGAACGCATTTGGATAGACGAATGCGAGCGTTATCGTCGTGGTGATCCATGCCCTCCGTCGTCTCCTCCTGAAGGTTATTGTGAGTAGACACCTCTCACCACAATCCAAACAAATCTCCTTGCTGGTTGAGAAGTTCATCAATAAGGATCAGATGGGCAAAGCCATTGACCAGATGATTATGTTTGAGGCTCATTGCTGTGTGGATGTCATCCGAGCAAACAGGAGTTTCAGGCGTTCCGCGCTGTTTGCGATAGCGATGCAATGTCAAAGCCATCCGCCGATAGAAGCGTAAATCCTTTTTCAGATCAGCTTCGAACTTCTCTCTAAACTGTCTCAATGTGGCAGATCGCTGTGGCTCAGCTTTCCTGTCTGCTGCATGAATGTCATCGCGTGCATAGCCTTGATAGCCGCTTTGACATGTTGCGTCTCTGATCTGCTTGGGAGTGAGAACTTTCCCACCCAAAAGATAATACCAAGAATGCCCCGCGCTGTATCCGCCATGCGTGTGAGGGTTTGAGTATGTCATGGTTCACCCTCCCTTACGCCATGCGATAAACGCAGGTTTCACCTGTGATGGTGGTTTCGGCATAATCATGCCCCAGATCACGGGCAATCGCGTCATAATCAAGATAGAATGCCAACCGCTCGGGAATGTCTCCGAATAAACCGTCTTCAATGAAGTGACGAGCAAGATCGTTTAGATCCATGCCTGCATAAAGATCAATATCCAGATCGTCTGGATCATCGCTTTCCAGATCAAAGCTATAGCCACATTCGCCAACGGCAATCACAATATCGGTCTTGTTCCAATCTTCCCATTTATCCAGCTTTTCCATGAAGGGCAGTATCGTTGCCTGACTGATGCAAAGTGCCTTGAACAATTCCGCATCAATGGCATCACCATCAATGAATTGCAGCTCGAATTCTTCGACTGGATCCCCATAGCGATTGGTGATCTTGCCAATGGTTTCCTTGTAGGTCTCCGCATCACTAAAATAAAAACCTGTCGCATCGATATCGTAGGGCTGGGCGTAAAAAGTCACTGTCATTTGTCTTCTCCTTTTTGGACTTGGGTTGCGCTTACAACCCTTGCCCTCTGGCGAAGACGGAGATGGGAGGGGCAAAGCGGAATCGACTTGGGTGGTGCGGGCGCAACAAAGTGAGCCACGGCCATGTCTATTCCGCTTTATGGGGAGAGAAGAGGCTGGTCTCTCGGCTTCCCCTTAACACAACAAAAAAAGAGCCCTGATTGCATTCAAGCACTCAAGGCTCCTGCTGATTTATTCCTTAGCAAGCTGTGGAGCGGGGGGCTTGCGTGATGCAATAATCAACCCGCCACCAACCAATAAGAAAAACGCACCGACATAAGTAAAGATCGCCGAGTAGCCGCCAATGGGGCAAGATCGCGAACCAAACCGCGATACCAAGCAAGTGGCATGCTGCGTTTGGACCTCACGGCGTTGCATGACATAAACCCGATAGCTTCCTGGATTGCGGCGTTTGAGTTGCACACCAAAATGCGTCTGAGGACGACTATATTGCTTGGCCCATTTCTTCCATTCCTGCTCAGAAATAATATCAGGAGCAGTCCAGTAAACAGAAATGAGTGAGAGAGCGAGGATAATCGCGCCAGCAGCAGCGATGATTTTACCAAACACTGGAATATTCATGAAAAAGGGTTCCCTTTCTCAGTATAGCAAATTTGTACCCTTCCTGTTCTTGAATTTGGCAGAAAACCTTGATTCAATAAGGTCTACATTCATCCGCAAATTCACTGTCACAGACGCTTTCAAAAGGGAACCCTTTTGAGCATGCATTTGCATGGGTATGAAATTTTATAAATCGCTGTAACTGTGGGAGTTTTTGGTATGGGTGCGAAGCAATCATTACAACCAAAACAGGGGCAAAAAGTTGGGTATGTTCGGGTTTCTGACGAAGATCAGAGCGAAAATCTACAAATAGACGCCCTGAAAGCGGCGGGATGCGATGTGATCTATGGTGATCACGGTGTGTCGGGCGCAATCCCTCATCGCAAGGGATTGGAGGAAATGCTCGCCAGTCTTGAAGATGGAGACACACTTGTGGTCTGGAAACTGGATAGGCTTGGGCGCTCCACCATTCACTTGCTGCAATTGCTGGATGATCTTCGCAAGCGCGGTGTTGATTTCCAAGCCATCACCCAAGGCATCGACACAACAACGGCAGTGGGGCGCATGCTCTATGGGCAACTTGCCGTATTTGCTGAATTCGAACGTGAACAAATATCCGAACGCACCAAAGCAGGCATGAAAGCCGCCAAAAAACGCGGCATCCACATCGGAAGACCGAGAAAAGCAAGCTGAAACTGTACCTCTAATAGCGCAGTATGGACAAACTAGATCTATGTTGTAGATGTAAAAGGAATCAATATCTGAAGATAATAGTTATTGTGAAAAAAATGGCCTTTGCAACCGTAGTGTGTCCTATGTTTTTCGGCTTTTTTGTTCTGAAACGAGGCTGTCACCATACTGATTTGTTTTAATAATTACAGCAAGTGCTCTCCTTTAAAAAAACGCGTGCATTCAATTATAAAAAATGCTTTTCTCTCGAAGTACAACTAAAAGGCGATTTCCGTGTCAAAAATAAATAAGTCAGAGATCTATGAAAAAAATTTGAATTTCTTGCTTGGTTCAGGTGCTTCTTTTGGCTTATTGCCAACTCTTGCTTTAGAAGTGAAACAACACGGAACTGAAGATGCCCACACCGTCGAAACTTTGGCTACCAAGTTCGCAGGAAATGATGATTTCAAAGCACATCTTTTCTCTTGGTACGTTCGCAACGTCATTCTTCCAGCAGCTCAATACAATCCTGATTTGTCATTTTTAAATACCGATAAACAAAGCAAGGCGATTGAAAATTACCGTCAATTCGTCGAAACGGTTTTGAAGATACTCAGCAAGAAAAGCCATAAGAAGCGAGTTAATGTATTCACGACCAACTATGACGGGATGGTTGCACATACTGCCGAGGCTCTTCTAAGGCTTGGTTCGTATGATTTTCATCTGAATGACGGGACTGACGGATTTGTTAAGCGCACTTTGAATGCACGGAACTTTGGGAGATATTTTCAAGATCACGGGGTTTTCGATCGCCATTCCAAGAGCGTTCCCCAAATAAATCTGATTGAGATGCATGGGAGCGTTTACTGGTATAAAGATGGTGAAAAAATCGAAGTATCTTATGATTTGAATCGTGCAAAAAAGCGAATTGAGGACGTTCCTCTAAGAGAGGATCATGATTTTTTTGCGATCTTATCGGATGAAACAAAGACCGACGAGGATCTCAATCCCCCATCAGGCCCAACTGGTACGGAAAATGAAGCATTTCAAAATGCGTATAATGCTCTTCCAATTGTGAACCCAACAAAATGGAAATTCCACGAGACAGTTTTCGAGGAACATTATTACCAGATGTTGCGGCTTCTGAGCTACGAGCTAGAGAAGCCTGACACCGTATTCATCGCATTTGGGTTCTCATTCGCGGATGAGCATATCCTGAACCTAGTAAAGCGTTCGCTTTCGAACCCCTCCCTTCATATGTACGTTTGCTGCTTTGACGACAACGAGAAGCATTCAATGGAACAAAAATTTCTTGGCTTTGCAAATGTTGAGTTGATTCGGGTAGATGGGTTCCTTGACTTTACAGCATTCAATGATGAAGTCTTCACAACCAAGCCAACGAGTGCATAGCCATGAGTATTCAAATTGGCGAAGTCGTAGCGGTAATGGGTGTCGAAGTTTCTGTCAGAGCCTTCGAGAACTCAAACCATGAGACACACTTTTTCAATGGCAAGAAGTTCAAAGGCATCTCAATCCGCGAGTTCGTATCTATTTCGCACGGCTTCCGCGAAATTGTCTGTACCGTTGAAGGTGAATACTTGGACGAGCAAAACTACGAACTTGAGGCAAGCGAGAAGTTATTTACTCGAAAGTTAAAGCTGCGGCCTATTGGGTATTTTGAGGATGACAAGTTTAAGGACGGGATCAAGTATCTACCTAAGATCGGTGATATTGCTCGACTTCTATCTGAACAACAGGTTGGCAGCATTTTTGAGAGCAAATCGACGGGCGGATATGTAATTGGCAAACTCTTGAAGGAAGACTTGCCTGTATCCCTCCCTTGGCAAAAGCTATTCAATTCGCATCTGGGTATTTTCGGTAATACAGGCAGCGGAAAGTCGAACACGTTGACGAAGCTGTTTACAGTGCTCTTCGACAACAAGCTCCAAAGTATCGGAAACACCAGCAAGTTTGTGGTCCTCGATTTCAATGGTGAATATACAGGAGAACAAATTGTTGGAGTTGACCACAAGAAGGTTGTCCGGCTGAATACCCGCAATACCGTAGGAGACCGATTTACGATCCGCGACGATGAGTTTTGGGACGCAGAAACACTTGGTATTCTATTTCAAGCTACGGCGAACACCCAGAAACCATTTCTGCGACGCGTCACTTCAGGTCGCAAGACATTCTTGGAGTTACCGAATAGTCTTACCCGGTTTGCACAAGCAACTTTGAGGCGCGTACTTCGCTCAACGGATCCTAGCGCTGAAGCCCTTGAACAAATCAAGGCTCTTGTTAGTAATCTTCCCAATGCTAGTGATCTAGCTGAGATAGTTGGCTCTGTTGGGTTGCGAAGCACGGCTAACGCGCACAGTTTTCATGTTGGTGTGCCTCCGACATGGCAGTTTTTGGCTGACGAAAACGGCTATTTTGAAGAGCAATTTGAACCATTAATTGCGGCCCTTGATCTGTCTGACCTTTCTGGGTTTTCTGAATTGCAAGTCCGCGCAGGCCTGCAGATCATTCGAGATGTCCTATCCGGCTCCGCGCAATACGAACATATTCAACCGCTCCTGCGGAGAGTGGACGCCCTGAAAGAAGAATTTTCGAGGGTCATTTCTGTTGGAGATATTGGCGACGATATTGATAAGCTCGTGACCGTGATTTCTCTGCGTGAGTGCAAACAGGACGTGAAGAAAATACTGCCTATTCTCATCGCAAAACACTTCTATGAGCAGCATAGACGCGCAGTCGCAAGTCCACCTACGACTACTCTGCATTTGATTGTTGATGAAGCACACAACATACTCTCCCAGCAGTCAAATCGAGAAGCTGAAAGCTGGAAAGACTATCGCCTAGAGCTGTTCGAAGAGATTATTAAAGAGGGTCGGAAGTTTGGTGTATTCCTTACGCTTGCAAGTCAAAGACCTGCAGATATTTCACCAACCGTGGTCTCGCAATTGCACAACTATTTCATTCATCGTCTTGTGAATGACAGAGACCTTGCGCTTTTGGAAAACACGATTTCGACACTAGACAGTCTTTCTCGCGGACAGATACCAACGCTGCCTCAAGGGGCTTGTGTGGTCACAGGAACCAGTTTTGATATTCCAATGCTTATGCAGGTCGATAAGCTTCCTGCAGAACGTGAACCCGATAGTAGCGATGTAGACCTGAGCGATCTATGGGGGGATGGAACTGACTGAATAGGCTTTGATCAGCTTAACGTGGATATGCCAATGTGCCGATGGATTGCAAAGGAAAGCTGAAACCTCTTTGCTCTCGATGAAATCGTCATGGGGGTATCGGGGGAGCAGGAACGCTCCTCTGATTGGTGCTCAAAAGACCAATCGTTTGTGCATGGTTCGGTGCAGGTGGAGAGGCATATCTCCAAGTCCTGTGAGAGATCAAACAGCGATATGTTTGAATGGATCAGATTGGGTTCAATACCCATTTCTGATCCACAACGTGAGGGATAAAACGGGAGAGTGTAACGTCTCCCTTTTCAAGATCGTATGGTACTACCATACACATCTTGCGATCAGCGTTAGTGAGTGAGGCACGGATGAAGTAACTCCTCGGGCGGTCAAATCGACTTGAGCAATAGAAGTCCAGATGACACTTCAACTTACAAGCTATTTGAGGGTGTTAAGAAGCCAATCGATTTCATTTCGAGCGGTGGAGATCAAGCTATTATATGAGTGGATCGAAATATTGGGATTGAGGCTGTCAGGAGATATTATGGGATCTCTTCCTTTGCCAACAACCATAATTTCAAACGCTGCTGTTGAATCAAGCTGACATGCTAGTTCGTCTACATAACGCTGAGCTTGATTGACTTCATCTCGTCCAATTATTTTACTTGGACGTTTAAACTCAATCAATAAATAGCGACCGTTAAAGCCCTGCGTCAGAAGAAGGTCTGGTCGTCTGCTGGCGTTTTTACCTGAATACGCTTTGTCACAAAACCTGCGAACAATTGTGCTTAGGGACGTATTAGAAGCCATCAGAGAATAGCGCGATCCGAATACCCATAGGTTTGAATCTAAAGCTTTGTGCATTGTGTCTTCGAGCGTGTCAGGGTTGAATGCTAACTGGTCTAAGTAATCCAAAAACTCCGTACGGCGGCGTGCTTGAGAATGTATGTGGGACATTTCCAATAAGCCAAATTCACTGAGAGCTTCAGCAAAATGCTGTACCTCACCATTGCTGGCTTCATTAATTTTGTCTAAGACTTCCCAATATCCGTCAAACTCCATCGCATCCAGTGCGACATAGGCGATCACTTGAGCACGCTCATCGCTTTCTGAGTAGTACTTCATAAGAATTTTATTGAGCGCTTTTTCGGCGTATTTACGGCGATGTTCAGGAAGATTTTCAAGCCGCTTATTAATTTGTTTTTGAAGTCGAGCTTTTTGGAGGTTTAGCTGATTGCTGTGCGTTTCTTTAAGCTTGGATTTAATTTCGTTTCTCAAAAATTCGCACAGTTCTTCATAAGCTTTGCTGCTTTCATTGACGCCTCCCCAGTCTGCTGTAACCATACCTTCCGTATCGGGAACAGAAATCTCGCCTGTTAAATTTTTGAGAAGCTTGGGCGGAATTTCTTCGTCGTTTTCCAATCCGTAAAACGAGGGTGCGCCAACAATTTTTCCGTCAACTCTTAAGCTAATTCCAGCAGTTTTAGGTTTGGATTTTGAATGCGCAATAGTGAAATGTAAGCTTACATCACCCGCATTCTTCAAGTTCTTCTGTTTTTTGACATTATGGCCTGGTAAATCCGAAATACTCAGTAGATCACCATTAACGTGAATTTGGAAAAGCCTCTCCTGTCCATATTCCCTAAACAAAAGCTCTTTGAGTTTTTCTGCTGTTGGATAGTTTAGATTTTGGTCAAGATCCCGTAGTTCCACAAGGGATCCTGCTTCCTCGCCATTAGACGCTTCAACCTGCAAGTCTAAAGGTATTTTTTCCAGATCATTATCAGCTTCAAGAATTACTTTCTTATCAAGGTCTAATGTGCATTTGCTGCTGCCATTATTCGATATGATTTTCATTTTTGAGGCCAGTGTCAGTCCCGCAAACTTTCCAATACCTTTGCGCCCCTTAACTTTCCTTTTGAGTCTTGCAGTAATTTCACCTGATCTGCGCCGCTTATCGCTTGCAATATCTAGATAGTTCTTCTCGATTTGCTGATCACTCATTCCAACACCATCGTCCTTTACAACAATTGGAGCTGTTACAAGAGCTGACGGTACTTCAATCCAGACATTTAGTGCGTCAGCATCCCACGCATTGTCTACGAGTTCTTTGAGTGCGGCTTCACTTGAGCGATACGTTTCACCCAAGAGACGTGTCAAACGTGGATTGACTAGGAAATGAGCAGTTTTTTTCATACGCAAAAGAGTATCATAGGTTGAAATTGAATCAACTTAAACCACTGCGAAAAACTTGTGAAATTTGAGATATTAATGGATCTTCAGAATATCAAATTTGATCTTGAGTACATTAAAATTGATTGGGTCTCTAGGCAGGGAAACTCTCACGTTTTTGAAGACGTGTATGGGAACTTACATGTCGAAATATGCTCAAGTATTTTTGAAAGAGCTATCCTCCTTTCACGTTCCTTGGCACTGTGCCCGCGCGATAAAAATACAAAGTCAAATTTTAATGGGTTTGACGTCAGGGCGTGTCTCGACTGGGTCATCCTTCACGAGCTTCAACATTGGAAACTGGGGCATTTTGAGTTGTTGAATGGTGTTCCAACATTGCATTTGATATCTCGTTCTAAGCGCAGCTCCAATCCGATCAATAGCATGCCTAAAGAGCTATGGCACAAGGTCGAACCGTGCCTTGAATTACAAGCTGATCACGATGCGATTGACTTCATGTTGGATAGATATTCGACTGATGGCTGGCAGGGAATCCGCACTAAAGCCACTAGCATTGCGGCAGCAATGGTCTTGATTGAGAAAATTGATACAGAGAATGGGATCAAGCACTCAACCCATCCCAAAGCAGCAACGCGGATTTTTCAACTTCTGGGCCATCTAACGGAAATGTGGTCAATCCCCGCCCATATCATTGCACGAAATCGCAACTTAAAAGAGGTTTCAGAAGGTGATCTGCCTTCTAAAGAGGAACAACAAGCATTCGGCAAAGAAGTGATCCTGCCTGCATTTTGGGATGCAGTTGCTCTAGCAGAAATTGCGGATGCCAAAACCATTGTCGCTGATTTAGGCTCACCAGAAGATTTCTTTGCTGATATCTCATGCGCAAAACTTGGGCGATTGACAGATCTTCAAACGACTGGTGCGAAAGAATGGGCAGATTTAAAAAATACAAATGCAGCCATTCTCAATCTTCTTGATTACTCTTCATTCTGAGAATTTTGCATCTTGTTTACTTGGGCGCGACAATTGATGAATAGAGATTCTGTCAGCTCTTTGGTGATATCAAGCTGATTTAATGCGTCATTAGGGCCGAGTAATAATGCTCCGTCTTTGTGACTGACAAAATTACGAAGTTGCCGAGATGCATTCCAGCGCCTTGCTTCATCGTCATTAATCAAACCCTCTTCATGCGCCCACGTTTGCAGATCAGCATATCTTTTCTTGAGCAGGGATTGGGGTGGTTTTGCTTCCTTTATGGCTTCTCTGAATGCACTCTCTCCAAATCTAAAAAGCTCTTCTTTGCCAAGAGTAAACAACGGGTAGTGATAGCATCCATAGACCATGCAAGCCTGAGCGCGCTCAAACATTTCTTGTAGGAATGGCGGGAGGTTAATATCGATTGAAACTGCTAAAATCAACTTGATCCAATCATTGGTTGAGTGTGTGCCGCCACCAAGACCGTTTATATTCCAAGCATCTAGGCGTGTATCTCGATCAAGGTGGTTTTCTAATGTAAGTTTTGTCAAAACGTGGTCATTTCTAATTCAATTGTCCTAATTAGGATCTCAGATTCGCTTGTAAAATTGATATCAAGTAACAAACTTAACTTGTGTCACGTGTATTGCTACGACTCTTTCGCATGATGGGGGTAGGTCTTGTGTCGGGAGCCTTGAGCAATCATCTGCAATGCAAATGATGAATTGATGGTGTCCCGCATCCTCTGTTTCCGATAATACTTCTGGCCGCCCTGTCTCATCAATGGGAAGAAACTGCTCTCCCAAATTGATCTTGATGCTTGGTTCATCATTCAGACCAAGAGGCAGAGGATGGGTTTTGCCTTTGTATCGCTGGAAAGCCACAGCATAGCCATCGATATCACTGTCGAGGTGAAAACAGAATTCTTCTCCTAACCTCAGCGTTTCTTCTGGCTTTGGTTGCCGTCTCGGTCTTTGTACGAGGTTCATGGATTTGTCAAAACGAGCAATTCGCAATGTACCTTGAATCGCATAATCTTTCAGATAATCACCCCATGCATCTGTATGCTGCCACGTAAAGAGAGACGGTGCGATTGTGCTGGCATTAGCAGCGTGATTTTCGCTTATCCAAGCATGAATAAGCTTGGCATATGAACGCCGAATTTTCCCACGCCGAAAGGTCGAAATATAATCCGTTCCCATGAGAACTTTGCGACCAAGCGCAGCGTCCATGATCTCTTCAACGCTTGTATCACAAGCATCTGCGACTGCTCTGGTTGCGATATAGAGTATCTTTCTTTGCTCTTCGGTTGTCTGCAACCAGTCGATTTCACTGACATATGTCATGGAATGTACTACCCGAATATACCCGCATTCTGCATCCTGACGGAAAGATGGCTGACTTCTATTCTGAGGTCAAACACAGACACATTTTTTGCAAATTCCGTTTGGTGAAATGGGAATAACATCCTATAATGTTCTCTTTACGTTCTCAATCACTGAGGCACAAAAAGGAGTATCCCCAAACAGAAAAACGCCAAGCAGCAGAAAGACAAAGCCATGACCTTAGACCCAACCAAACCACCTTCACTGACCATTGATTGGGATACCTATGGCGAATTGCTGGAGAATAGTGATTTGAGCGATGAACAGAAACATGAGTTCATTCAAACGCTTTGGTCGATTGTCGTGAGTTTTGTTGATCTGGGGTTTGGAACGCACCCTCTGCAACAGCTTGAGGGGAAAGAAATCTCTTTTGATGCATTGAATCCCGACGATGTGATAAGCTTATCGGACAGCACACCCAATTTGAAAACTGAACAGGACACAACTTCGCAATAATTGCGATTAACGGAGAAGGAGTCTTTGACAATGCCACAAGAAAAACAAAAACAAGCCGTCATTTATTGTCGGATTTCAAGCACCGCGCAATTGAAAAAGGGGGACGGCCTTGCCTCGCAAGAATCGCGTTGCCGTGAATATGCGCGATATAAGAATTATGATGTCCTGGAAACCTTTCATGACAATAAATCTGGCGGGGATATGGATCGCCCTGCGATGAAAGCACTTTTGGAATTTCTCTCCAAACAAGATGACACTTGCGTGGTTGTGATCGATGATATTAATCGTTTTGCCCGTGATATTGTCGGGCATTGGCAATTACGGGCAATGCTCGCCGAAGCGGGCGGCAAGCTTGAAAGCCCGTCCATTGAGTTTGGCGAGGACTCTGATTCCATTCTTGTTGAGAACTTGCTGGCTTCTGTGTCTCAACACCAACGCCAGAAGAATGGCGAGCAAACGAAGAACCGTATGCGCGGTCGAGCCTTGAATGGCTATTGGCCTTTCCGTTCAACACTTGGCTACAAGTTTGAGCGGGTTTCTGGTCATGGGAATATATTGGTTCGGGATGAACCGATTGCATCGATCATCCAAGAAGCCTTGGAAGGATTTGCAACGGGTCGGTTTGATACTCAAAGTGAGGTCAAGCGTTTCTTGGAATCCCAACCAGCCTTTCCAAAAGACAAGCCAGACGGTACTCTTCGTTTTGAAACCATCATCCGCCTGATGAACCGCATTATCTATACGGGGCATATCGAAGTTCCCCAATGGGATGTATCCTTGCGCAAAGGGCATCACGAGGCGATTATCTCACTTGAGACATATGAACTGATCCAGCAACGGATCAAAGAAGGCTCACGCGCACCAGCCCGCAAAGATATCAGTACTGACTTTCCCTTGCGTGGTTTTGTTTGCTGTGATGATTGCGGCACTGCATTGACTGCGTGCTGGTCAACCAGCAAATCGGGCAAGAAACATCCGTATTACCTGTGCCACTCAAAAGGCTGTCCAAGCTATCGCAAATCTATTCGCCGCGATGTGTTGGAAGGGGAGTTCTCGACCTTATTGCAAGATCTCAAGCCGTCTGAGAGCATGTTTATTTTTGTTAAGCGGATGTTCCAAGATGCGTGGTCTCAACGCCTACGGCAATCTGAGGCTAATCTAGAGCATATTCGCAAAGAGCACCGCCAGATCGAATCTAAGATCGAAGGGTTATTGGATCGGATTGTTGAAACCAATAATACATCGATCATTGCAGCGTATGAGAAACGCATTGCAGAAATGGATCGGCAGAAGCATATTCTGGCTGAAAAGATGGAAAATCAGGCAAAGCCAAAGCACACTATTGAGGAGATGTTCGAACACGCCTTTGCATTCCTGTCAAACCCTTGGAAACTCTGGGAAAGTGGAAATCTAATCATGCAAAAAATCGTGCTGAGATTAGCTTTTGCAGAGAGAATTTCTTACTCGCGAAGCGAAGGACTTCGAACACCAAAAACCACCTTGCCATTCAAGGTGTTAGGGTTGATTTGCGATGATGGGAAGGAAATGGCGGAGAGGAAGGGATTCGAACCCTCGAGACGGTTCGACACCGCCTACTCCCTTAGCAGGGGAGCGCCTTCAGCCACTCGGCCACCTCTCCGCAGACCGGTTTAAAGATTTGAGGCGTTAGCCGCAACCGCTTTTTTGTCAGGACAATGACATTTCCACACTATCGATAGAAACAGCATAAAAAGTTGCCGGTGTTTTTTCGTGCCTATGGTCGACATGAAAAAACACCCTTGGCATTTGAGGATATCAAGGGTGTTTTCGGGCATTGCTAGTTTTATAATTGTTTGATTTTTATAGCGCTTTATTTGCGATAGAGATTGTGTTTGCCGATATTGTTGACATCCCGCTCCCCACATAAAGCCATGGTGATATCCAGCTCATTGCGCAGGATATCAATGGCTTTGGCGACGCCAGGCTTGCCCATGGCGCCAAGGCCATAAAGCAGAGGACGGCCGACATACGTGCCTTTTGCACCCAACGCCAGAGCTTTCAGGATATCCTGACCGGAGCGAATGCCGCCATCCATATGGACTTCAACATCCTTGCCTACGGCATCGACAATCTCTTCCAGAACAGCGATGGAGGATGGGGCCCCATCCAACTGACGGCCGCCATGGTTGGAAACGATGATGGCGTCTGCACCAGTCTTCAGGGACATCTGAGCGTCTTCGACATCCAGAATGCCTTTCAGAATCAGCGGGCCGCCCCAGCGTTCTTTGATCCATTCCACATCATCCCAGTTCAGCTTCGGGTCGAACTGTTCTGCGGTCCAGGAGGAAAGGGAGGAGAGGTCTTCCACGCCCTTGGCATGACCAACAATGTTGCGGAAGGTCTTGTACTTTGTTCCCATCATGCCAAGGCACCAGAGAGGGCGCGTTGCCATCTGCCAGATGTGGTTGGGCGTGAATTTTGGTGGGGTAGAAAGACCGTTGCGCAAATCCTTGTGGCGCTGGCCGAGGATCTGCAGATCAAGGGTCAGAACCAACGCAGAGCAACCAGCAGCCTTGGCACGGTCAATCAGGTTTCCTGCAAATTCTTTGTCCTTCATCACATAGAGCTGAAACCAGAAGGGCTTCTTGGTATGCTCTGCCACATCCTCAATGGAACAGACGCTCATGGTGGAGAGGGTATAGGGAATGCCAGCTTCTTCGCAGGCCTGTGCCACCAGAATTTCGCCACCTGCATGCTGCATGCCCGTCAGGCCAGTTGGAGCCATCGCCAATGGCATGGAGATATCCTGCCCAATCATCTGCGACTTCAGCGTCCGGTTTGTCATGTCGACCGCTACGCGCTGGCGGAGCTTGATCTTTTGAAAATCGCTCTCATTGGCGCGATAGGTGCTTTCAGTCCAGGAACCACTGTCAGCATAGTCAAAGAACATGCGCGGCACGCGACGGCGGGCCAGATTTTTCAGATCATTGATTTCGAGGATGGGTTTCATCTTTTCCTCCACTCCGGCAGATTGTCAGATAGACAAGAGAAGCAATGCCGGAAACGAGCAACTAGACAAGTTGCATCTTTATAAAATTAGCGTGCGTGCAATGTGCCAAATCCGCTCCCAAAGATCAAAGAGAGTGGAGTGAAAAGCTGCGTATTTTTGGTCGTAATACTGCACAAAAGATAACTGCCCGCCAGATTTATCATATCTGACAGGCAGTTAGACTTTACCAATTTGACGAAACACGTCTGAAAAACGCTCTTAATAAACGTCGCGCACGTAACGCTTTTCCTTCTTCATCTTGTTCACATAATCCTTGGCGGCATCCAAAGACAAACCGCCTTCCTTTGCGATGATAGTGTGAAGGGCAGTATCGACATCTTTCGCCATGCGCGTGGCATCGCCACAAACATAGAAATGACCACCGTCCTGTAGTGCAGAAAACAGGTCTTTGGACTGCTCCTGCATGCGGGTCTGAACATAGATCTTCTGTGCCTGATCGCGAGAGAAGGCCAGATCAAGGCGGTTCAGGATGCCGGAGGACTGCATGGCGGAGAGCTCATCCTTGTAGATGAAGTCTGTTGCTGCATGCTGATCACCAAAGAACAACCAGTTCATGCCCTTGGCACCAATCGCCTCACGTTCCTGGAGGAAGGCACGGAATGGCGCGATACCGGTGCCAGGACCAACCATGACCATCGGCACATCATTGTTGGATGGCACGCGGAAGCTCTTGTTCGGTGTCATGAAGACTTTGGAAGGCTGGTCACCAACCCGGTCTGCAAGGAAGCAAGAGGCAACACCGCCATGATCGCGGCCATGGCTGTTATAGCGAACCGATGCGATGGTCAGATGCACGCTGTCCGGATGCCGCTTGGAGCTGGAAGAAATGGAATAGGCGCGATGCTGCAAAGGTTTCAGCAGGCCGACCAGCTCTTCAACGGAGAGCGAGATATGCGGATAGAGGTTGAGTAGATCCAGAGCATCCTTGGACCACAGGAAGGCTTCCATGGCTTCCTTGTCGCCATGCTCTACAATATGGGTCAGATGCTCGTCATTCGCACGCGCTTCAATCGCTTTGACAAAATCAGAAGACGGCGTGGAGATCTCAAAATCGCTGAACATGGCTTCTGCCAATGAGACATCCTTGCCAGGAACGGCTTCTTCACCGTTAAAGCCACAACGCTCTAGGAAAGAAGAGACCAAGGCCGGATCATTGGTCGGGATCACGCCCATTGCATCGCCTGCCTCATAAGTTGGACCATCATTGGAGAGGTCAAACTCGAAATGGCGAATTTCCTTGGCGGAGCCTTCACCAGACAGCAGACGGTTGCAGGTGACCGGTGCAGAGAATGGCGTCTTGCGAGTCCATTTGGACTTGGCAGCTTTCGGTGCTGCACCAGCAGCAGGAGCCGCTGCACCATTGGAGGCGCCTTCCGGCTTGCGTTTGGCAAGCTCCTCAACGATGCCAGCGGTCCAGCCTTCGGCTGCTTCTTCAAAATCGACATCGCAATCGACGCGCGGCTGGATGCGCTTGGCACCCAATTGCTCCAGTCGCAAGTCGAACTGTTTGCCAGCCTCACAGAACTCGTCATAGGCGGTATCGCCCAGCGCGAGAACGGAGAATTGCAGGCTTTCGAGGCGAGGGGCACCAGTGTCTTTCAGTGCTTCCCAGAACATTTCGGCATTGTCCGGCATCTCGCCTTCACCATAGGTAGAGGTGACAATCAGGATATAATCCATCTCGGTAAGGGCTTCGACTTCGGTCTCGTCAAGAGAGGCAAGTACCGCATTGGAGCCACCAGCACGGATAGCGTCACACACTTCTTCAGCCACCGTCTCGGAATTACCGGTCTGGGTACCATAGAAGACATTGACGGTCAGGGCTTGCGCGGACTCAGCGCTGGAAGCACTGGCATCCTTGGTCATTTGCGTATGAAGGCCAGCATAGAAGCCGGAAAGCCAGGAGCGTTGGTCCTCGGAAAATGGGGTCTCTTTTGGTATGAACAGAGCTGACATGAAAATAAATCCAACTGGAATTGATAAGTCCGGGTGAGAGGAGGGGCACCAGGCCCCGCCCGCTATGACATGTTTTTGACCATTTCCATGCTGGCCGAAGACGCGAACAGTGCTTCGTAATCCGGCAAGTCACCCATTGCGGCCCGGTTCAACCGGTCTTGCAGCAAGATCCAGCCATAGGTGCCGATGCTGTCCATCAGGCGTACGTTACGGTTGGACAAGGCTGTCTTATAGTCTCTCATCCGTTTGTCAGAGACCATCACGGCCAGCTGCTCATCGTTGTAATTGGCAAGCGCATTGCGAGCAATCGCTGCCAGTTTGACCATGAGACCGAAGTCCTCGGTCAAGATCAGTTTGCGAACGCCGCCATTCAGTTCGTATTCAGAGATATCCTCTTTGCCGCGATATCGTGCTTTCACCACCTGCTGCGCTGCATTGACAACTGCGAAGTTGTTGATCAGCTCATGCATCAGGCTGCTATCCACTTCACCATAGCCCGGGATGGCACCACCAGCGATAATCTTGCCATCGCGATAAGCCACTTTGAACTTGCGGATCTGGTAGGACACCAGAGCCTGGGCCAGCTCTTCTACCAGCTCCTTACGAGGAGCGGCCTTCAGAATGGCCTCATAGTTCTGATAAGTTTCCAGAGCCAGCGGTGTTGCAAAGCGGAAGTTGGAAACCTCGGTCTCCCAGTTTTCCAGTATGAAACGCGCCTTGGCAGAGTTGGTGAACTTGATATGACGTTCAAGCAAAGCTTTCACTGCCAGACGGTGGATCGCAGCGCGATCATTGTCTGTATCCAGCTTGTGCAGCTTCACGGAATCGTCGGAATAGAGCTTTTCGAGCTGATCATATGGATCATACTGGTAAGCCACACCGCCGGACATGCCGTTACAGAAGCCTTTGCCGAAGCCACCAAGGTTCATCACTGCACCATTGGTCATATATTCGCAGCAGAAATCGCCAACGCCTTCGACGACAGCTGTCGCACCGGAGTTGCGCACTGCAAAGCGGTCACCCGCGCCGCCTTCTACGAAGAGAGCAGAACCGGTTGCACCAAACAGGGCGAAGTTACCGATCAGGTAGTTCTCTTTCTCGCCACCACCTGGAGACAGGATGGCAATGTTACCGCCAGAAGCGCCCTTGCCAACACCATCGTTACAGGTGCCGGTATGATGGAAGACCATGCCGGAGTTGCAGAAGGCAGCGAAAGACTGGCCAGCAGAGCCATGCGTATGGATATGCAGCATTTCCGGCTTGATCAGGGTGCGACCACGATCATCGGTATAGACAATCGGCATGGTGCTGAGATGCTTGTCGGACAGCTCATGCTGCAACATACGCTCGATGTCGATGGCAAACTGGCCACCGACAGTTTTGTTGCGGTTATCCAGCTTGCGCTTGACCACCAGCTTGACGCGAGCCTGATGCTGCTGAACAGCCTTGTTCTTGAACTCCTTGATGAGCTTGTCATCAATATCGAAGTTGGCGTCCAGATATACCGGTTCCTTGATGATGACTTCCGGCACCACGGTGAGCATGTTGCGAAGATCCATCTGACCGATTGCGCGCTCATGCTTGACCAGATGCAGATAATCCGCACGGCCACGTGCTTCACGCAGAGATGAGAAACCAAGATCAGCCAAAATTTCACGGGTCTCGTGAGCAATATTCATCAGATATTGCGCCAGCGCGCGTGGATCGCCTTCAAAGGTCTCGGCATTGGTTGTCAGGCCTGCAGGACATTTGATGTTGCAATTCTTGGCCATCACGCATTTCAGCATCATCAGGGCGGTTGTACCGAATTCGAAGCTGTCGCCACCAAGCAGGCAGGATTTGACAACATCGGATGCAGTCTGATGCGCACCAGAACAACGCAAGATCACTTTCTCGCGCAGACCATTGGCACAAAGTGCTTGATGAACCTCAGCAAGGCCAATCTCAGCCGCACGACCGGTATTCTTCAAAGACGTCACCGCTGCAGCACCCGTACCGCCGGTGTTACCAGCCACGTTGATGACATCAGCACCAGCCTTGGCTACGCCGACTGCAATCGTTCCGATACCCTCAGAGGATACCAGTTTGACGATCACGCGAACACGGGCAGCTTTTGCATCATGGATCAGCTGAGCCAGATCCTCGATGGAATAGGTATCGTGATGCGGAGGAGGAGAAATCAGTTCAACACCAGGCGTACCGCCACGGGCTGCAGCAATCTCAACCGTTACCTTCGGTGCTGGGAGCTGGCCGCCTTCACCGGGCTTTGCACCCTGGGCAATCTTGATTTCCAGCTCTTCCAGCGTCGGGTCAGCGAGATAACCGGTCCAGACACCAAAACGACCAGACGCCAGCTGCTTGATACGGCTGGAGCGAATGGTGCCATAGCGGGTGAAATGCTCACCACCTTCACCAGAGTTGGAGAAGCCACCAGCCATATTGGTGCCATGTGCCACAGCTTCGTGAGCAGGGGTCACCAACGCACCATGGGACATCGCGCCGGACGCAAGCGTTGCGGTAATCTCGTGGGCTGGCTGGACGTCATCCAGTTCGATCTTTGGATTGCAGGCCTTGATATTGGAGAAGTAGAAGAGGGCTTGGCCCTGTGCCTCCAGCGCAATCTCATTGCCATGGGTCTCCAAATGGAGAAGATCGTCACCAAACTTTTCTTTCAGGGCAACGGACAGGGCGACCACACGTTCCGGCTTGCCACAATCAACCAAGGTCAGCGTGAAGGCGGCATCGCCTTTGGCAACAACATCCAGACCACGAACAACAAAGCAATTGTTGCCGACCAGATCATGCCAGAACAGCTCGGTTGCAAACTCTTCTGAGCTACGAGCCCAATTCACATCTGCCGGGAAAGAGAGTACATCGCGCAGAGCCGCGGGGCGCTTCTCACGCTCCAGTGCCAGATCGTGAGAGAATTCACGATATTGACGAGTGATCTTGAAGGCATCGATCTCTTCGGGCTTGCGGCGAGCAAAGCTGGTGTGACGATAGGCTTCAGCTCCTTTGCCATAAGCATCATTGAGCTTGGAGACTGGTAGAAGACGCAAATCGTCATCATTGGCGTCCCCTTTTTCAGGTGCACCTTCACCAGACTGAATGCCTTCTTCGGTCATTTCCACGAAGCCACGAACAGCGGTGGTACCATAAGAGTGACCAGCACCTTCCGAACGCTCCTTGAAGAGGCCAAGAAGAGGAATGTCGCCATCCGCTTTGATCTCACAAGCGCGGATATGCCAAGCATTAACGCTGTCGGCAATAGCTGCGAAGTCTACACCGCCAACGGTATTTTTCATGTTCGGGAAGTATCGGGCCAGAACTTCATTGTCCGTATCGAGGAAGTTTGGTTCGAAGAATTCACCGCCGATATAGCTCTCCGCAGTACAAAGGCCGACCTTACCCATGGTTTTCATCAGTGATTTGTCAGCAGCTTTGTTATAGCGTTTGATACAGGCCTTGATCTCGTCTGCATCACCTTTGGCCATATCCTCGGCACGGGCAACCACACTAAGCGGCATCACGGCAGCTGCGCCAAAGCCAAGTGCGGTAGCAACCTGGTGGGAAGATGCGATCTGACCACTTTCAGCGATCAGGGAGGCGCGGAAACGCAGCCCTTGCTCAATAAGGCGTTGGTTGGCGGCGGAAATGGCCATCACAAGGGGGATAGCAGCATTCTGCTGGCTGACCATGGCGTCAGAAAGGATGATGATGCCGCCTTTTTCACGGGCAGCAGCTTCAACTTTGTCGCAAACAGCATCAATTGCAGCAACCAGATCAGCCTGCTGTTTGGCATTGTCGCCGTCATGATCAATGGCGTAGATAGTCTCGATATTGGTAACCGGAACATTGCCCTGATTGCGCAGAGCTGCCAGTTCCCAAGGTGCAAGAATTGGACTTTCAATAACGATCTGTTTGGTTTCATCTTCATTGAAATGAGGCTTGGCTCCCAGTGCGACACGAAGCGTCATGCCATCGGCTTCACGCAAGCTGTCCAATGGCGGGTTGGTCACCTGAGCAAAACGCTGGGAGAAATATTTCGCCATGCCGCCTTCCTGATCGGTCAGCGCGTTAATGGCAACACCATAACCCATGGCAGAAATTTTCTCCGAACCCTTCTGCATCATGGGATCCATCAGGAACTTGAAGCTTTCCTGATTCAGGCCATAGGCAACAGCACGCTGTGGCTCGGAGAAATCGGGTGCCAGATCAGCGCTATCGGCGCTAGCTGGCAGATCGCCCATATTGATACGGGCTTTTTCCAGCAGGCTGCGATAGTCGCGCTTGGATGCCAGCATCTCTAATGCTTCACTGGAGGTGTAGGACTGGCCGGTGCTATGATCGAAATACAGCATGCCACCGGCTTCAATGCGGCCACGACGCGTGATACTGTCTGCTGGGAAATCAATCTGGCCAGCCTCAGACATGACGCAAAGATATTCATCAGTTTCTACCGAACGAAGAGGACGCAGACCCAAACGGTCAAGGCGCGCTCCAACGACAGTACCGTTACCAAAAATAAGCGCAGCCGGGCCGTCATTCTTCTCTTCATAGAGAGAGAAATATTCCAGCATCACTTTGACGTCGTCAGAGAAGCGGGAGTCATTTTCCCAAGCCGGAGGCATCATTGCCACAACAGCGGTGATCAGATCCAGATCATCTTCGATCAGGCGGCGCTCCAGGGTCTGGTCGAGGCGGCAGGAATCGGACTGGCCAGGAGGAGAATAGATCTGGCTATTCTTCATCTGCGCAATCGCTGCCTCTGACAAGCGGTTTTTCTTATCCGTGTTCAGCTCACCATTATGTGCCATGATGCGGAAGGGCTGCGCCATGCTTGGATGAGGCTCGGTATTGGTCGAGAAACGCGTATGGAAGAACATGGAATGGATCTTGTGATCCTCATCCATCAGATCTTCAAAATATGGAATCACCTCATTGGAGTTCAGGCGGCCCTTATAAACTTGCGTATGCGCTGACAGAGACAGCGGATACAGGCCTTTGAGAGTTGGTTCCAGATAAGCCGTCTTCTCGATCGCCATCAGGGCATCGTGAATGGTCCGGTCAAACTCTTTTGCGCCCATGCTCTCAGGCTTGGCGAACACCACCTGATGGATGGTCTGCATATATTTCACGGCAGCTGGGCGGATGATGGCGTTGTTGACAGCAACATTGCGCACCAGAAGTACATTCAGATCCAGCCCTTCAAGGGAACCCTGAATAAGTGCGTCTGCTTCATCCCAGTAGGCTTTGTCATCTGGCAGGAAGAAGTTGCCAACGCCAAATGAGCCCAGTTCAAGGCTGTCATCACCGGTCAGTTTGCGGAAAAAGGAGAGAGAGAGGTCGATGTTGACGCCTGCGCCATCGCCAACCCCTTCGGAGCTCATGCCACCGCGATGGGGGATGGTGCAAAGGGCTTCATGACCTTTGACAAGAACATCATGCGTTTGCTCACCTGACTTGTAGGTCATGAAACCAACGCCACAACTGCTCTTCTCAAAATTCGGGTCATATAGGCCAAAATCTAGCTGTGTCTGATTCAAACCGAAGTCCTCACTCTTTTGGGGCGTCTATTCTTTTCTTGCTGCGTGGTCGACAGCAAGAAGGACGCGTCGTCATAAATTCACGAATACTGGCCGGCCAGGCCAGAGATTGGGAGAATGTGCTCGATTACGCGATTTGGCCTTATTGTGCCAAGAGCCTGACATCAGGCCAACTTCCGCAAAAGGTGGATGCGACTTGAGGCCGCGTATCCAATCTTCTCCCTGTCTTGCTCTTTCATCTCGTTGTCGATCTGGCTGCATCAGTACAGGATGCGCTCAAGTGACGGGTCGAAATTGGAGTTTCGGCAAATTGCCGAATAACTCACCAGTGCAGGACAAATGCTGGGTATTATTTCACTGCCGTCTCGTCAAGTAAGTCCAAATGAAAATAAGCCAAATGCGGCTAAATGCCCATATAAAACAAGGAAATCATGCGAATGTATGCAAGTGGTCGTGCACTAAGTACGAATGTTTCGCAGCTTTGCGTACAATTGTTTCAGGAATAATACAGCTGTTTCATTCAAGGATGATGCGTCATCATCTTTGGACTATTCCTTAGTCTTTGTTTTGCTGCCAGGGGTGCGGAATTTGGTGAGGAAATACCTCAAAATTCCAGATTTGAAGCGCAGGGTGTGCTGGCGAATCTGCTCAAGATTTGGAACCGCCTGCTTCAAATGTCTCCAAAAAGCCCTTGAGCAGAATATCAAGCTCTTGCTTCTCCTGATCGGATAGTCCTGAAACCAAGCGATGTTGATTGGATACATGGTCAGCAACAGCTCTGTCGATCAGTTCAAAGCCTTTGTCTGTCAAGGAAATCAGAAAACTGCGTTTGTCTTCCTCGCTTTGTTTTCTTTCAACCAGACCTGCCTTGACCAACTGATCGATCCGGTTGGTCATGGTGCCGGATGTCACCATGGCGGAAGCGATCAAATCACTGGGGGAAAGAGCATAGGGGATACCTGAACGCCGCAAGGTGGCCAATACATCAAAGCTGGCAGAGTTCAAGCCATATTGAGACCAGGACTCCTCCATCTCCCGCGTAAGATGAAGGGAAAGGCGTTTCAGGCGTCCAATCAATCCCATGGGGGCGACATCCAGGTCGGGGCGCTCGGAATTCCATTGAGCCGTAATTTTATCAACGTGATCCATGAAATGCAGTTTTAGGGAAAAGTATCTTGACGTCAAGATTTAAATATTTATCTTGATGTCAAGATACATTGAATTTTCGAACACAAGGAGCATGAGAATGCGCCAATCTGATCTGATTCTGACGGCACTTGCTCCGGCAATCTGGGGTAGTACCTATTATGTGACAACGCAGCATTTGCCCGATGGGTATCCAATAACCGTGGCGATGCTGCGCGCTCTGCCTGCTGGTTTGTTACTCTTGCTAATCGTCAAACAACTGCCAGCAAAAGAATGGTGGTGTAGGGTTTTCCTGCTCGGTGCGCTGAATTTTTCAATCTTTTGGGGGCTGTTATTTGTTGCTGCCTATCGGCTTCCCGGAGGGGTGGCGGCGACCGTCGGGGCAGTCCAGCCATTGATCGTGATTTTTCTTGCGCGATCGGTTCTTGGAACGCCGATATTATTTCTCTCCATTATTGCGGCAGTGACCGGTATGATTGGAGTAGCGCTGCTTGTGTTGGGGCCGAATGCTGAACTTGATAGTGTCGGAGTTCTTGCTGCGCTCGGCGGAGCAATCTCCATGGCGGCGGGAACGGTTCTGAGTAGGCATTGGCAACCGCCGATCTCGCCTTTGACCTTCACAGCATGGCAATTGACGGCAGGCGGTTTGCTGTTGCTGCCATTGGCTCTACTGATGGAGCCCACGCTTCCTGAATTAAATACAGAAAATGTTCTAGGCCTGACCTATCTCGGGTTGATCGGTGCTGCCTTCACTTACTTGCTTTGGTTTCGCGGCATTAGCCGAATTGAACCTTCGGTCATATCGACTTTGGGTTTTTTAAGTCCTCTGACGGCTCTGCTGTTGGGTTGGGGACTACTAGATCAGTCTCTGACACTCATACAAGCTGTGGGAGTTATCGCGGTCTTGGTCAGTGTTTGGCTAAGTCAATATGCAGCACGCCGTCCTACGAAAACTATCCCTGTAACCGAATGACTTTTGAAAAAAGGAATGAACGAGCATGAAGATTATCATCTTTGGGGCTAGAGGTGATGTTGGTCGCCGTCTTGTCAAGGAAGCTTTGATGCGTGGACATCAAGTGACTGCGGTGGTTAGGAATGAAAGTCAAATCAATGATATTCCTTCAAATACCAATAGTATCATTGGAAATGTTATAAGTGGAGAAAATATAGCTGATCTGATGCAAGGCCAAGATCTCGCTATCAGCGCCCTGCGTCCACCAGATGGACAGGAAGAGCTACTCGTGCCCCTGACGCAATCAATATTGAAAGGGGTAGAACAAGCAGCAATTAGAGCAATCATTGTCGGAGGAGCTGCAAGTCTGAAAGTGCCAAATGCCAATGGCCATACCGTACTGACCGCACCAAATTTCTTACCGGAGGCGGTGGTGCCCATTGCGACCGCATGTCAGGCTCAGTTTGAGCTGATGCAGGCGCAAGATGATGTTGATTGGACCTACCTCTGTCCTCCAGCCATGCTGACGCCCGGAGAGCGTAAAGATCACTATCGCATTGGCTCAGACACGTTGGTTGTCGATGAGGATGGTAACTCTGGCATTTCCATGGAAGACTTTGCTATTGCCATGCTCGATGAGGCAGAAAATCCCAAACATCGAAAGCAACGTTTCACGATCGGTTATTGACTTATTTCATTTGAAACAAAAACACCCCGAGACCATAGGTCCGGGGTGTCTGGATGCAAATCCTGCGAGCGCTAGAGTTAAGGCTATGCGGTAACCGAAGTGGCATCGCTATCTTGTGCCTCAATGACTTTGGGAGCGTTGGAGCGAACACGCACAAAACTTCCCGGAGCGTCTTCAATTGGTTTTAGTTTGCCATCACCAATTTTTCGGGCAGGGACCTTTTCATCTGAAATGTCTTCGATCCATTTGTGCCAGTCCGGCCACCAGGAACCGGGAGTTTCCCTGGCCGCTGCAGTCCAGCTTTCCAAATCACCTTCGGCCTTGCCGCCGCGCCAATACTGATATTTCTCTTTATCTGGTGGGTTCACAACGCCAGCAATGTGACCGGAGCCTGAGAGAACGAAATCAACCTTGCCGCCAAACATGGAAGAGCCTTTGAAAACAGATATTGCCGGGGCAATATGATCTTCCTTCGTCGCTAAATTATAGATCGGCACCTTCACTTTGCCGAGGTCAAGTTTTGTGCCGTCAATCTCCATTTTGCCCTGCGCCAGGTTATTCTCCAGATAGCAATTGCGCATATAGAAGACATGGTTGGCGGCTGGCATACGCGTGGAGTCTGAATTCCAGTAAAGCAGATCAAACGGGAAGGGCTCTTTCCCTTTCATGTAATTGTTGATCACATAAGGCCAGATCAGATCGTTGGAGCGCAGCATATTGAAGGCGTTCGCCATGGAGCGGCCTTCCAGATAGCCAAGCTCCTTGATGTGACCTTCCATCTCAGTCAATTGCTCTTCATCGACAAAAACCTTCAGATCGCCTGCATGGGTGAAGTCCACCTGCGTTGTAAATAGCGTTGTAGAAGCTACTTTATACTGACGTTTGGCTGCCATATAGGCAAGAGAGCTGGAGAGCAGGGTACCACCGACGCAATAACCAATCGTATGGGCTTTCTTCTCGCCCGTCGCTTTGGCGACGGCATCCAGGCCGAAGATCACACCTTCCTTGATATAGGCATCAAAGCCCTTGTCCCTCAGGCTGGCGTCCGGGTTCACCCAACTGATGACAAAGACGCTATGGCCCTGGTCAACGCACCATTTGATGAAGCTCTTCTTCTCATTCAAATCCAGAATGTAGAACTTGTTGATCCAGGGCGGCACGATAAGGAGTGGCGTTTTGTAAACTTCCTTGGTTGTCGCTTCATATTGGATGATCTGACAGACATCACTTTGCGCAATCACCTTGCCTGGTGTCACCGCAATATTCTTGCCGAGCTCAAATTCGCCATTGCTGGACTGCCGTATGATCAAATCCCCATCGCCGGCCGCGATATCTTCAGCCAGCATTTTCATGCCACGCACGAGATTTTCACCATCGTTGGCCATTGTTTCTTTAAGAAGCTCTGGATTGGTGACCAGATAGTTGGACGGGGCGAGGGCGTTGATCACCTGATCCATATAGAACTGCGCCTGATGACGTGTGTGATCATCCAGATCTTGGGCTTCATCGACCATTTCATGAGCCCATTTGGATGTGATCAGGTAGAATTGTTTTACGAAATCAAAGAATTGGTTGTTCTCCCACTCCGGATCTTGAAAGCGTTTGTCGCCTTTTTCCGGCGCTTCGATGATTTCCTGCTCTTCGCCCATCATCGTTTTGACGGATGCTCCCCACAAATCCATATAACGCCCCCAAAGGCGTGTCTGGGCATCCATGGCGCGCTGCGGGTCGGAAGTCCAATATTCACCCACCTTGCCAAGTGTTTTGACGATATGATTGATCTGCTCTGCTTGGGCAGAGCGTGACTCATTGTCTTTGGGGTTGAGATAGGCTGAGGCCGCTTTGCCTGCTTCCTCAACGACTCGGGCAAAGTTCATGGCAAATTTTTCAGGATCCTTGACCATATATTGTATGAGATTGATCTCGCTGCCTTGGTCCTGCTTGTCGTCTTTCTTGCTCATGCATCCCCCTCCCGTATCCAATTACGTCCGCTTGCACCTTCAGCATACCCGTCTTGAGCGCAATTAAGCCAGATCTGATATGTGAAGGGGTCTTGATTGTCACTTTTCCTATTAGGGACTTTTTGCAGCCTTGTGACAAGTTGCCCTCTATCCATTCCCATAAGTAATTAGACGAGGTTCGCAGATAATTGCGGAATTTGCATGTTTTGATGACGTAAAAGGAAAGAAAAAATCTACGCCTTAAGGCGAGGTTTTGGATTTTGCGAAGCAGCAATTCTGTGAAAAATACTTGTGCGTCGCAGCAATTGTGTATTGTCTTGATGGATCAGTTATATTGAATTGAAAAGAATACCTCGTCGGTCAAGATGATTCTTTTTCAAAGATCTGGAAGCCGATGTTTTTGTCTTTCGCGGGTTGATTTCTAAATAGGGCCAACCATTTATCTCTTCGAAAGAGATATATGCCATAATTTAACCAACGGCTTGGTCCAAAACACCAAGGCAAACGGGCATGCGAAAACACAGCGGGCGAAGGGGAAATCGCCTATGAGGCTGTAGGGCATTTCGAGTGGAGACTCTTACTATCGTGAAGATCACACAATCCATCGTGATTTTGACAACAATCCTGCTTGCAGGATGTTCTGGTTCGGGCTTGGGCGGGGCTGACGATGCAATCGACACCCAACCAATAGCATCTGTGCCAGCCACGACACAGCCAGCGCCAACCGGAGCAGCAAAGTCAGATAAAGCTGCAGCATCCACTCAAGCGGGGAAAAATTCCGAAGCTCTACCTGGTCAGAAATATATGTCCAATGGTGTAGTGCGGTCCTTGCGTGAATTGACCGCAGAGACACCAGAAACTTCTTACCCAACCATTCAGGATGCTCCTCCACAGAAACGCCGCCTTCTGACCGAAGAAGAGCGGGCAAGAATTGAAGCCGAACTCCGTGAGTTGGGCGAGTAGGCCGAGAGTAAAAGCTCTCAGATAATCCTTCCATTCGTTACAAATATTGCTCTGCTTTTGTCAGGTCTGTTGCCCAAAACAGTCTGCTTGCGCAATCAACGCAAAAAAGTGCAGCAAAAGCCAATTGTCTGATTGTCTCGATCAAGCTGGCTGTGTAAAACGGCCTTCGAGCAAAAGAGGCGCATTTATTCAGAATCAAGCTGCGCCATTCATCAACTCTAAAAATGCACTCGTGGAGTATGACAATGGATGATTTCCATAAGATCCGTCGCCTTCCCCCTTATGTTTTCGAGCCAGTCGATCGTTTGAAAGCAAAGGCGCGAGCGGCGGGCGCGGATATCATCGACTTGGGCATGGGCAACCCTGATCTGCCAACTCCAAAGCACATCGTCGACAAGCTCACCGAGACGGTGATGAACCCGCGCACACATCGCTATTCCACGTCTCGTGGCATTCCCGGCTTGCGCAAGGCTCAGGCTGCTTATTATGAGCGCCGCTTTGGTGTGAAACTGAACCCCGATACCGAGATTGTTGCAACCTTGGGCTCCAAGGAAGGCTTTGCCAATATGGCGCAGGCCATTACCAGCCCTGGCGATGTTGTGCTGGTGCCAAATCCGACCTATCCGATCCATTCCTTCGGTTTCATCATGTCTGGTGGCGTGGTGCGTTCCATGCCAGCTGCGCCGAATGATGAATTCTTCCGCTCTATTGATCGGGCCGTGCGTCACTCCATTCCAAAGCCAATCGCACTGATCGTGAACTATCCGTCCAATCCGACGGCTTATACGGTCGATCTGCATTTCTATAAGCAGGTCATCAAGATCGCCAAGGAACATGACATTATGGTCCTGTCGGATCTGGCTTATTCCGAAATTTATTTCGGCGACACACCGCCACCATCCATTCTGGAAGTGGATGGAGCAAAGGATATCGCGGTGGAATTTACCTCGTTGTCCAAGACCTTCTCCATGCCAGGTTGGCGCATGGGCTTTGCGGTTGGTAACGAGCGGATGATCAAGGCTCTGGCGCGTGTGAAATCCTATCTCGATTATGGTGCATTCACTCCAATTCAGGTGGCTGCAGCTGCTGCATTGAATGGTTCGGAAGATTGCATCGCCGAGGCGCGAGATATCTATAAGCAGCGCCGGGATGTGATGATTGAAAGCTTCGCTCGTGCTGGCTGGGAAATCCCGGTTCCAGATGCAACCATGTTCGCATGGGTGCCAATCCCTGAGCAATTCCGAGAGCGTGGTTCCCTTGAATTTGCCAAGGAATTGGTCGCCAATGCCAGCGTGGCTGTGGCCCCGGGTGTTGGCTTTGGTGAATATGGCGACGACTATGTGCGCCTTGCTTTCGTGGAAAACGAACAGCGCATCAGGCAGGCGGCAAGAAATATTCGCCGGTTCCTTGCCAGCGACTGAAAAAAAGTGCATGAAACCGCGTAATTGTTGGACGGATTAAGAAGACTGGATTTGCGATTTATGAGCAACCCCTTGAAACTGGGCCTTGCGGGCCTTGGAACGGTTGGCGTTTCTGTGGTGAAACGTCTTGCTCTGTTGGAAAACGAACTGGCCATGTCAGCGGGCCGCTCCATGCGAGTAACCGCAGTGACAGCCCGCTCGCGCGACAAGGACAGAGGGGTTGATCTGTCAAATTGCACCTGGTTTGACGATCCGGTTTCGCTGGCCACCAATGATGATATCGACGTCTATGTGGAATTGATGGGCGGAGACAGCGGCGCAGCAGAGGATTCCGTTCGCGCTGCACTCAAAGCTGGCAAGCATGTGGTCACCGCTAACAAGGCATTGCTCGCCAAACACGGTAATGAACTTGCCAAGCTAGCCGAAGAAAACGGCGTTCAGCTGAATTACGAAGCGGCCGTTGCCGGTGGTATCCCGATCATCAAAACCATGCGTGAAGGTATGGCGTCCAACGCCATCTCCCGTGTCTATGGGATCATGAACGGAACCTGCAACTACATCCTGACCCGGATGGAGCTGGAAGGCCTGTCCTTTGAAGAGTGCCTGCAAGACGCTCAGCGCCTTGGCTATGCCGAAGCTGATCCGACTTTTGACGTTGAGGGCAATGACACTGCTCATAAGTTGGCACTCTTGACCAGCCTGGCATTCGGTACTCAGATCGAAGCTGATAGCATTTTCCTCGAAGGCATTACCTCTCTGACCACTGACGATATCAAGGCAGCAGACGAGCTTGGTTTCCGCATCAAGCTTTTGGGTGTCGCACAGAAAACCGACACCGGCATCGAGCAGCGCGTACACCCAACCATGGTGCCGAAAAGCTCTGCTATCGCTCAGATTTCTGGCGTGACCAACGCTGTAGCTGTGGATGGTGATGCGGTAGGCTCCATTACCATGTCTGGCCCCGGCGCTGGTGGTGACGCGACGGCGTCTGCTGTTGTCGCCGATCTGGTCGATGTCGCGCGTGACTTCAAAATCTATCCGCTTGGCCGTCCGGCGGCAGAGCTGCAGCCATATGTTCGCGCCAAAATGCGGGCGCACGAGGGTGGCTATTATATTCGCCTTTCCGTGAATGATCGTCCGGGTGCCTTCGCTTCTATTGCGCAGCGCATGGCAGAGCATGACATTTCACTGGAAAGCATCGTTCAGCGTCGCAGCAATGGGTATTTCACCAATGCTCAGAGTGAAGCGAGCGAAGTTGTGAAACCTCAGGCTGTTGTTCTCATCACTTATGAGACAACGGAAGAGGCCGTACGCAAGGCTTTGCAACAAATTGAGGAGGATGGGCACATTTCTGCGCCTCCACAGATGATTCGAATTGAACGATTGTGATTTTCAGAATATAGAACACGCAAACAGAACACTGTTGTGTCAAGGGGCTTAAAGAAGATGGCTGAATCCAAGGAACAAGCGCTGGATCGTATCCTGACGCTGGAAATCGTCCGTGTAACCGAGCGCGCTGCTGTTGCTGCTGCCCGCCTGCGTGGTCATGGCAATGAAAAAGCAGCTGACCAAGCTGCCGTGGACGCCATGCGTCGCGAGCTGAACCAACTGCCAATCGATGGCACTGTTGTTATCGGTGAGGGTGAGCGCGATGAAGCTCCCATGCTCTATATCGGCGAAGAAGTAGGTACCAAAAAAGGCCCTAAAGTGGACATTGCTCTGGATCCTCTGGAAGGCACTACGATCTGCGCCAAGAACCTGCCGAACTCTCTGGCTGTGATCGCAATGGCAGAAGCTGGTTCTCTGCTGAACGCTCCTGACGTTTACATGGACAAGATCGCAATCGGCCCTGGCTATCCAGAAGGTCTGGTTGATCTGGATCGCACGCCAGTTGAAAACATGCAGGCTGTTGCCAATGCCAAGGGTGTGCCGATCAACGAAGTAACCGCTTGTATCCTTGACCGTCCACGTCACGCTAAACTGATCGAAGATGTACGCGCTACTGGCGCTGCAATCCGTCTGATCGGTGATGGTGACGTTGCTGGCGTCATTCACACCACTGACCCGGAAGAAACCGGCATCGATATCTATTTCGGTATTGGTGGCGCACCAGAAGGCGTTTTGGCTGCCGCTGCATTGCGTTGTATCGGTGGCCAGATGCAGGGCCGATTGGTCATCAACAGCGATGATCAACGTAAGCGCGCCATCAAAATGGGTGTAACCGATCCAAACAAGAAATTCACCATGGAAGAAATGGCGTCTGGTGATGTAACCTTTGCTGCGACCGGCGTGACCGACGGCAACATGCTGTCTGGCGTGAAGTTCGGCAAAGAGCGTATTCGTACCGAGACCGTTGTCATGCGTTCTTCCACCGGTACCGTTCGCTACGTGAAATCCGAGCATACCAACTTTTCCAAATTCCATCTGGATTGATCCGGATATTGCTATCGGGCTGTGAGTGAAGGGGACCCTTCCGCTTGCTCCCATTTAGATTGTAAAAGGCGGGTCAGGATCTCTGATCCGCCTTTTCTGTTTGCCATTTCCAGCAAACCCCATTTTGAGGCCATTATGATTTCAGATCGCAAAGCTTATCTCGGCGTCTCCAAGTCCGCCAAAGAGCGAAAATGGATAGAGCGGCTGGATGAGCGTGGAACCTCGATTGCATCTGCCATTGCTCAAAGTCAGGGTATCGCCGATATCGTGGCCCGGGTCATGGCAGGGCGTGGGCTGGATCTGGAAGCGGCCGAGGGATATCTTGATCCTGCCATCAAAGATCTGATGCCGGATCCGTCTTGCATCACGGACATGGACCTGGCAGCTGAGCGCATCGCGCATTCCATTATCAAAGGTGACAAGATCGCGATCTTCGGGGATTACGATGTAGATGGGGCCACCTCCAGCGCGCTTCTCTATAATTTCCTCGCCCATTGTGGCATCGAAGCTACAATCTATATCCCTGATCGGATTTTTGAAGGCTATGGACCCAACCCTGATGCCATTGATCAGCTCATCGATGCTGGACATCAATTGATCGCCACGCTGGATTGCGGCTCCACATCTTTTACAGCATTGGAACGCGCCAAGGAACGAAATATTGATGTTGTGGTGCTGGATCACCATCAGGTGGGTGAAGAATTGCCGCCATGTGTTGCACTGGTCAATCCCAACCGACAGGATGATCTCAGCAAGCTCGGCCATCTGGCAGCCGTTGGCGTTACCTTCATGACCATCGTTGCCGTCAATCGCACCTTGCGTCAGAAAGGCTTCTTTGGTGCGCAATGTTCTGCACCCAACCTTCTGGCTTGGTTGGATCTGGTAGCTTTGGGAACAGTCTGCGATGTGGTGCCACTTGTTGGCCTCAATCGTGCCTTTGTTACCAAGGGCATGCTGGTCATTCGCAAACACAGCAATGTCGGTCTTTCTGCTTTGCAAGCAGTATCTCGTGTCTCTGGTCCCGTACGCCCGTATCATCTGGGTTTCCTTTTGGGGCCACGTATCAATGCCGGTGGACGCATTGGTGATGCTGCGCTTGGCGCACGTTTGTTGACAACAAGTAATCCATCTCAGGCCGAACAAATAGCCAATGAGCTAGAGCGTCTGAATAAAGAACGTCAGGCTCTGGAGCAGATCATGCTTGAGGAGGCGACTGCTCAGGCCGACATGCTTCTGATGGCCGACCCGGACGCCGCCTGTCTCGTGACATCCAGCCCGGACTGGCATGCTGGAATCGTAGGCCTCCTGGCGTCACGTCTGAAAGAACGCTTCCGCCGACCTGCCTTTGCCATTGCCATGGGTGCGAATGGGCAGGGGACTGGCTCTGGTCGTTCTATTGCTGGTGTCGATCTGGGCGCAGCAGTTCGAAAAGGCGTAGAAGAGGGTCGATTGGTCAAAGGCGGCGGGCACGCTATGGCAGCAGGCCTGACAGTGGAAGAGGGGGCTCTTCACTCTTTCAAAGCTTATTTGCATGATGAGCTGCTCTCACAAGTTGGGCAAGCACGTGCCAGTGATGAAATGAAAATCGATGGCGCACTCACTGCTACCGGGGCAACAGAAGATTTGGTCAATCTGCTGGAGAAGGCCGGGCCTTATGGAGCCGGTAACTCCGAGCCGGTCTTTGTCTTCCCATCCCATACCATCGCCTTTGCCGATGTTGTTGGGCAGGGCGGACATGTACGCTGTTCCCTCAAATCCAATGCCGGAGGCAACTTGAAAGGTATTTGCTTCCGTGCAGCCGATGAGCCACTGGGCAAGCTGTTGCTGGAGAATAGAGGCCAGCCTCTGCATGTTGCTGGCAGCTTGTCTTTGGATCACTGGCAGGGACGTCCAACGGTGCAGTTGCGTATTCTGGATGCTGCCGAACCTGTTCCACTAAGCTAGCTTTTCTGGTGTTGGCCTGACAAACTTCTGTTCCATGACGTTTTTGCCCCATTGATCACCGAGATATTCTTCCGCCAGCTCAAAGCCGTGGCTTTCATAGAGGTGGCGTGCAGCATCAAGACCTTGAAAAGTCCATAGATGCAGAGCATCAAATTGCTGCTCATCAGCAAATGCGAGGGCAGTTTGAAACAGCATCTTGCCTAGACCAGTACCGCGTAGTGCATCGTCCATGATGAACCATCGCAAATGACCGATATTGTCTCCCAGATCTTCACCGTCCAGAGCGATACTGCCTGCTAGCCGCCCGTTATAGTCGATATGCCAGATTTGATTGGCCGGATGTCTCAGACGAGGAAGAAAGTCGGCCAAGCCTGATCCGACTGTGGCCTCAAATTGCAGATCAAAGCCCGAGTGTTTATGATAAAAACGCGCATGCAAGTCAGTGATTTGTCCTGCAATTCCGGGTTTATAGCCAGATTTGATCTGTACTGGTACTGATGAGTCTCTGCTAGAGGTTTTACCAAGGCGGCTATTTTGCAAAGCCTGAGAATAAAGTGAGAGACCGGATGCCACGGTTGATGAAGCATCGCCAGACAATGTCGTCAAGGCCGCAGAAACACGACTATTCGCATGATAGTTGATCTTGTGAAACAGTTTTTGTCCAGATGGTGTAAGGAATAGGATACGCTCTCTTGCATCCTGTTTTGATGCTTGGCGCTCCATCAAACCCTGCTTGAGAAGTGATTGAACCAACCTGCTGATCGTGGACTTTTCAAGTCTCAGACATTCTCCCAGATCGCGCGCATTGAACTGTTCACGATTGCCAATCTCCAAAATTGCATGCACGGCAGATAGAGATAATTCCGTCTCGGCGGCAACCTTGTCCAACACGCCAAGCTCTCGCACCAGCAATCGGGAGGAGGCGCGGATATCGGCGATCTGTTCCACGCTATGAAGGGCACCGCATAAAGATTGATCTGAAGACATATTATCACTCCGAGAACAAATTAAGTTGTATCATGCAACTATATTGAGTGATGGATGTCAAGTTTCAAGCAGTGGAGACAGTCCTGTTGGGAGAAGAAAATGACTGGTTCACACTTGGAACTGATGCGTAAAAGCCTTTGCTTTTGTTTGTCTTTCATAAGATATGGCAAAATTTCGGTGTCCCGAAAAAGCCATGTGGATTTGTGACAAAAAGATAAAATCCCGCTTGCGCTTTAATGCAAAGCTCCCTATAAACCGCCCATCAAATGCGCGCCCTTCGTCTAGCGGTCTAGGACGCCGCCCTTTCACGGCGGAAACACGGGTTCGAGTCCCGTAGGGCGTGCCACTTTGTACAAAAAGCCCTTGCACACCAATCGGTTGCGAGGGCTTTTGTCCAACTAGCTGCATAGGTTGGACATTATTTGCGTTTTGCCATTGCATTATCAGCCATCTTCTTCCTGTTTGCCGCCTGCACATATTTCCGAGCTTCATGTGGCGTTTTGTGGCCCAAAAACGTCATGACTTCATATTCAGTCCCGCCAGCCTCAGCCAATTGAGTAGCGCCAGCTTTCCGTAAACCATGAGCTCGGCCAGGCACTCCGGCCTCCCTGCAGCGATCACCAAACCAGTTCCCGAATGATTCAGTTGTATATCCCTCTCCAGCTGACTTAACCTGACTGATGAATGTCTTTCGATCTTTTGGAATATTGATCAAAAACTTCTCAAGCTTGGCATGGAGAGGAAGATCAACACGCTCGCCTGTCTTTCCTCTGTTGTAGAAAATTCTGTTGTCATAAATGCTCGTCCAGCCCATCCGATTCACATCCTGACGTGCTGCACCCGTGTAAAGGATGAGATGGAGCACCATTGATGCAGTGGATGCCTCTCCATGATGTTCCAGGAACCTTGAGATTTCGCTCTCGGTCCAGGTGTGATAGCCATCCTCATTTTCTTTGATCTTCTTCACATCTTGAGCAGGATTGGAGGTAATTATCTCAAGCTTGATAGCGTATCTACAAAGGCGAGTGATGAGCTTTTTTAGCTTGTTGGCAGCGGCAGGAGTATTCATTTTCTTGAGGACAAGAGCCTCAACATGCTTAGGCCGAAGTTGGGCGACCCTACGATGGCCATGCTCCTGGCGAAAGCGCCTGATTTCGCCAAAGAGGTTTTTCCGGGTAGTTGGACTCAATAAAGCATAATCAGCCGAGCGCAGATATTGCTCGATTAGCCAATCAAACGTTCCGGGGGTAGCCCGGGATTTCGAGATAGTGTGAGGCTTGTTATTCAAGGCGGCCTGATAGGACGCCTCAAATTCCTTTGACCCATACGCCCCCTTGATATAGCCGGACACGCATCCCTTTTTCCTGAAGCGCCAACGTGTTTTACCATGGCGATCTATAATCCTTGTAATGCCTGGATATGGATTCTTTAGTTTCATTGGTCGATTACCTCATCCCAGTCATCATCTTGCTGTTGCTCAATGGATTTGGGATTCTGAAGTTTCAGTTTGATTTCAAGGGAAGGTGAGATGGTGACTTCCGTGACAGTCTGGCCAGCGGTTTGAGCACCTCGCAGAGCACGAGTGATGTCTGACTGTTTGAAACCGGTTTTAGCTTTCATCAAATATTCTCCAGTTTGGTTCTGACCAGGCGGCTTCCTGGCCGTTGAAGCGAAGAGCAAAATGTCCTTGCCCGTTGATCGTTAAGAGGGAACTAGGTTCAAAAGTTCTCAAACCAAAATCTGAAGTGATATTTTTTTTTGACTGGCGTTTTTGCCTTCAATGATCAGGGCAAAACAGCCAGGGCTTGCTCAGTAATGCAAAAACGGCCTGCTATGACGTGGCCGGAGAAACGGGTGCTGGAAATTCCAACCAATTGGATCAAATTTTGCCAATTTCCTGAATTTTTGGGGCGGGATAGATTGGTGCATCCGAGTGAAAACGGAAAAAATAAATTCAATCAAGATTTCTTATCAAGTAAGATATTGAATGTACTGATGTATTTAATTTGGGTGGATTTTTTCGTTTTTCGGCTGAAAAAATTACTGATTTAAGATTGTGATTTTTTTGTCCTCTGGATTGGTCGGTTTTTAAAGTCTGCTACCCGAAGACCAAAAATCGAACCAATCATCGACTTCGGGTTTAACGATTAATCTGGCGTCTTCTCTCGTCATGCCACTGATTTGAAGAAGGCTTTCATAATCTGTCAGCTCATGCCTGATGTGATTATGGGCGACAATGGCGACGGCTTTGGTAAGGGAGGTTTTCTTGGTCCAGGCCCGTTTCATGACCTTTTCAAGAATTTGATCAGCGTGATCTGATGGGCAATTGGGAAAATGCCGAGCAATTGTGGCTTCCACCTGGGAATGCTGGAATTGTTTGGTCTGATGAATGAGTGCTTTTTTTGCCATGGCGATTCTGCCTGTATCTTGAGGAATTTTTGATTTCCAGACTGCAGAGAGCCAGCGGAGAGCAGGTGCTTGCTGGCACCTGCTGATCAGCCTGGAATGATTTGATAGGCGTTGATTTCTTTTCGGGATTTCAGAAGATCGATGATCCGCATCTGAGATGCCCAAATTTTGCTTCTGGCAAAAGAACGTGAATCTTACGAAGTGGGTTCGATTGGCAGGAAACCAAAATAATTTTCAAAATCAGAGCAAGGCGCTGATATAGTTGGTTTATTTGTTTTGTCATCCAGTCGATGGATGCTGTCCTTGCAAAAAAATGCGTGACGGGTCGCAAAAAGGTAAAAAAGCAGACCTTCTTATTGTGACGACGTCGCGAGGAAAAACATGGATTTTTATAAATCCATGTTTTCTGGCTATGACGCTATGGTGATAGCGGCTTTTTTACCCTGCCTGTAGATGGGGAGAGGTCAGATATTTTTCAGGATCTCGTCGATAAAGACACCCATTTCCGGGCTATAGAGATGTTCGCTGTTATTTTGCGGGCACAGGCAAAAATCGATTTGCTCTGAATGAACGAGTGCTTCGCGAAGATGCTTTGAGATCTGATCCCGCACATCCTTATTGCCGAGTTTTGCATCACTCCGCATGGTCTCCTTCACGCGCTCCACGCACCGCCTATATTGCTCATTAAACAATCTGACTTCGCTGACTGCTTCAGCCATCATGGCGATTTCCTTGCCAATCGAGGAGAGGGGGGCTGGGTCAAGGGTCTTGATCAATGAAAGAGCAGACTCCAGCTGCTTAAGGGCTGCATCATTGCTTGTCTTAACCTCAGACAAATTTTCTGCTGAGATCAGAAGAATGGGGTAAAAGGATATCGGACCTGATATGCAGTCGCTGTTGGTTGTTAAACATGTAACTGGTTCACGAGTTTGTTCCGAGATTGCGGTTTGCTCATTGTTGTCCTGTTGGATCTTGTCATCAGGGGTGATTTGCGGATTTAAAGCATCTTTCATGGATTATCCTTTCAATTCTATGCTCCGCCTATCCATTCTTTCTTTGTCTATGTCAGACCAATCTGGTTGAATGTGGCGTCACCCGAAGCGTCACATGAAAGCAGATTGGTCTGTTCTTATCGCTTGCTGGTCTCAGGCCCTGTTGTGCCTGGAGGCATCAACGCTCATGCCTCCTGTTCGAACCCTGTTTTTTGGGCCTGTTTATCCTTGCTGATGTGTTTCGTCTCAGCCAATGGGACAGATTGGGTTGATTTCACAAAGGAGGTTTTGGCTCATCGTAACCCCATAGGAGCGGTTTTCGTCAGCATATATCGGCTCGCCAATATGCAAGGCTGCTGAAAGAATGGGGCAAGTCAATTGGACTGGAACCAAGAGCTTATGGAACACATTCCATAAGCAGTACTAAAGTCACTCAGATTTACAAGAAAATTGGCAACCTGAGAGCTGTTCAGCTCTTGCTCAGCCACACCAAAATGGACAGCACAGTCCACTATCTTGGTGTCGATCTGGAAGATGGGTTGTCCATTTCCAAAAGTGTTGAGGTCTAAAGATGATGGGCCGGAGGAAACTCCGGCCCGAAGCGGCCGGGGGTAGCCAAGATTTTTGCCGCGCAGTCCACGATAGCAGTCATTGCTACACAACATAGCATTCCCGATCAGTAGTCGTTGGCATGGCTAACAAAACGGGGCTTCATACTTGATTGGTGGATGTTATAATTGGATCTTCCAATGAGCATTAAATCAAACTGAATGTAGGCAGGGATCAAATGGTTAAGTCGCTACCCTTGGGTTGGAAAACCAAGAAATGACTCATCAGATTATCGTATGATGTCCATCAATGCCTGAAATTGGTTGAGGCCAGTTAAACCTATGAAAAATGGCAAAAGAGCGAAAGAGAATGGGAGGTGCTATATGCAGGTCAATCTACATGAGGCAAAAGCAAAACTCTCTACCCTTGTTGAGAAAAGCTGTGCAGGCGAAGAGGTGATCATAACTAAGGCTGGCAAGCCGATTGCTCGACTGGTCAAATATGAGATCAATCCTGTTCCCTGCAAGTTGGGGCTTTATAAGGGTGCCGGATTTTCCATGGGTGAAAGCATTCATGACGGAGATGCTGAAATCTCTGTCACATTCGGATTAATGGAATGATGTGGAGAGTGCTGCTAGATTCCAACGCCTGCATCTGAGCCCCGATCAACACAGATTATCTTTGGTGCGAACAGGCCGAACGACACCAAGATCCTCAATGTGTGAGTTCGTAGATACTGAAGCAAAGGCCGGCAAATTGCCCCTTGATCGTGTCTGAAAACGGCCCTTTGCGGACATTCGGTGGTTAATTCCAGTCCTCCGAAAGCTGCCATTCATTCGGCCTGCAATATTCCAATCGCTCAGATGACAGGGATGCGGACGAAGCTGCCATTTGGTTCGCTAACCCAAAAGTCTGTTCCCCCGCTTTACCGCACTTTCGAAGTAAACTGCACATAGAGTGCATGCTAGAGGTGCTTAATGTCCAGTCAAAGCATACGGATCGATCCGATCCTCCAAGTTCTGAGGAAACGATCCATGTGCGGCCAAATCCCGGAGGGGGCGGGAACGAAAAGACCAATCCGCACTTGCGAACGCCTCTTGTAGAACAGACCGTAGCGTTTTGCGGCAGCACCACGCAGCTTGCACATGTTCTCTGTAAGATCGACTCCGATAGCAGCAGCATCTTCCAGAAGCGCACCTTTCTTTTACTTGTGTGTAGATGCCGCAAGCTTGGCAGGTTGGGATGACGGTAGGCTCGACGCGTGCCGCTCAACACGCAAAAAATTTATTGAAGTGCCTCCAGTTCATGTGTAGTGTAACTTTCGAACTTTCGCGCTAAAGGTGAATAACTGGGGGCAAAAATTTCTATGAAAACCGCCATTCTAGCACTTTCTCTCGCAACCATGGCACTTTTTCCGTCGACGGCGCTCTCGCAAACTTGCATGCGGTCATTCAATGTTGATCCCAATGCAACGATCTCTTCGACGCCAGGAAATGGCGTGTTTACCGGTTGGAATTGCGTCACTGCGGAGCTCTATCGCGAGAAGCTGTTTATCGAATATCGTGACCTTTTTGAAGATGATGTTTTCAGCCGGGCAGACGAATGGCTGTCTCAACGCAACCGTCTTCTTGCTCGTCTCGAAGACGCTGAGAACCGATACGCAGCCGCGCAGGCAGACGAAAAGGCTGAGTTAGCGCAAACCATTCTTTTGTATGAAGTTGGGATGATAATGGCAGCTTTCGGGTGTCCATCGACAGGTCCTGGCGCTGCGCTCTGTGTAGCTGGCATTATAAAGGCAAAATACGAATTGATTGACACTCTCGTCTCATCTGGAGGTAAGTCTGACGCTATCCGTCGGCAATTGGCTGATCTCCGCAGCGAGGCTGCGGCTGCCGAGGCGTTGTCCGCGGCGGAATTGGGACGGGCTCTCGAGGCATACCGCGGTGAGGCGGATCTTCTATGCGGTATAGTCCAGAGAGAGTGTCTGCGATAGAACAAGGGGCAAAAGATATATTTGCGGTCATTTCGCTGTTTTTCGCCAGGAAAGTGAAGTTTGCGGGTTTGGGTCGTGCTGAAAACGTTTAGTCCAAAGAAGTTGCTTTAAAATTTGGTTTCGGCTCAATCTATTGGTTGATCCTAATCCGAACCAAAAGAGCATTAAGAGGGAAATACTGTTTTGTTCGAAGAGGATTGGGACGCTGCGCGCGCTTACGCTGACAAGAGGTTTAGGCCAAAACTCCGCCGCTATGCGTTAGCGAACAACGCATGGTTTTGGCTATTTGGTTTGCTAGTATCTTGGCTTGTTGCGCTCTTTTTGTTGTTTGCTCTCACCGCGTACCGTCCTGTTCTACCTTTCGACGGCTTCAGATCGCTGGAAGTTGCGTGGAGCAGTCCCGAAGCCCAGCCCGATCGCCCTCTGGCCCAAATGCACAATCGCACCTCGGCCATGTCGTTGCGAGAATACTTGGGGCGCGCCGTTGGAGCCATTCCTCCTGCTTGCGCCATCACGCAAGGTAAATTGCGACGTCCCACAGGATCCGAAATGCCGGGACAACCTGGAATCCTTGCCCTGTTGGGATACGACCAAGGCGAAATAACAGAGCCATACACACCATGCCTTTGGCGCGATGATCCCCGCAGCATTCTGGCAGCCTTGTCGTTTGACGTTGGTCCGGTTCAGAAGTTCACCCTGCTCATTCTGATCATCGCATTGTTCATGCTGCAGAGGAACAAATTCTTTCGTACCGTCGAGGAAGAGGCTTGGCCAGTTAATGATGAATTGAGAAATTCGAACAAACCGGGGTGGCGCGACAAGATTGAGATGGTTGAGGAGTTTGACGCCGACAATCAGCCTGTTCGTGATGAAAACGGCCAACATAAGAAAGAGCGGATCGAAAAAACAGTACGGATGCCAGAAGTCGTGCACCATCCAGTGCGTTACATTCGCCCGAGCAACGTTACCGGTACAAAGGGAAATCCGATCCCTCAGCACATGCTTGCCCAAACGTTTTTTCCCACACAAGATTTGCTGCTTGAGCCGATGACAGCGGAAGGGTCGGCGGTGAGACGTTATGAGCAAGGATTATCCGAAGTGGAGAAAGAGTTGCATGACGCAGCAGGCAATCAAAGCCTTCGCGGTCCTGTCGACTTAATAAAGGACGTTCTCAAGGCAGGAGCGCACAGCGGAAAGGTTGGCGATTCCGAACGACGCATGCGCGTCGCAGTGTATGAATACACATCGTCACTGTCAGATCGGCTCGACATGGCACACTACCTGATGTGGCTTCTGCCTACCGTTGGTTTTTTGGGCACGATTTACGGCATCAGCGCCAGCCTTGTGCGCGCCAAAGGCCTGTTTGGCGGCAAAGCAGACCTTGATCCGAATAAGTTTTCCAAGAACATCGAACTGGTTGTGGACGGTTTGGGGGTCGCCTTTGACACCACCTCCATGGCTCTTGTTTGCTCGGCCTTTCTCTACTGGCGCCTCGTTCGGGCCGAGCAGGACATCCGTACCTTGAGCATCCGGGCTCGGGATAGCCTGTCCAACTTGCTGGTGGATAGGCTGGTTGATCGCGTGATTGAATTTCCGCCGAACGGGTTGGGGACCGAAGCGTCTGCCCCTACTGAAACTGGCAAGCCCGTTGAAGTGCCGACCTCAGCGGCTGCTGCGCCGTTCGATCCAGACGTACGGGGGCCAGATGTGCAGGACGCTGAACCAGTGGTGGACGACGAACCAGCTGCAGCGAGCACTGACGGCTCGCCCGGCGCATCCGGTAAGCTAGAGGACGTTCGCAGTGTCTGACTTTCGCCATCTCGAAAGACCACGTTCCCGGCCTGAGTTCTTTGGGCTCGCGACGCTCGACACGGTAACATGTGCGCTTGCGGGCGGAATTGTCCTAATGATCCTCATGGCCGCGCTCACGGATCGCAGCGCTCCGGTCCAACTGACGCCGCTGCGCGCCATCTTCGAGAGCGGCGAAGCGAAGGATCCGACACCGGCCGAACGTGGGGTCAGCGAAGCCGCAGCGGCAGCGCGGGACATGTACAACCTCGCTGTGGTGTTCATTTCGGCACCTTCTAGCAGGGATGCAGTAGCACTAGTCAGCGCTAGGGGCCAAGACTGCGCACTGGCCGAGGTCGAAGCGCGCATCATGCGCGAAGCCGGAAGCCATTTTCTGTCGGATGATCCGGGGGCCTCGACCGCACTCGGGATTTGGGCGGCCGGTAATCCGGTAGGTTGCCAACGTTTTGAAGTGCAATCGCCGGTCACAAGCACAGCCCCTTGCAGTGTCGTTTTGGTCACCGGCGGGCACTATGACGTCCGACGTTTTCCTAATTGCAACGTCACGTTTGTATTTACCACTGCGCTAACAGAGCAAGGCGATGCGGTTTTCCGTTTCGAGCGCGGGTACTGACATGCGACGTGCGCGAGCCGGATTTGCCTGGGTATCTATGATGGACCTGCTCTTTGGTCTCTTTGGCGCACTGGTGATCCTGACGGTCCTGATCGTTCTCAAACTTGGACGCGACAGCGGTATCGAAGGTAAAAACTTTCATCTAATCACGCTTGATGCCGAAGCCGTCCTGGATATTGCGCCGCTGCATCGCGCGCTTGGTCGTATGGCATTCGGGTTTCGGGTCATGGACGCTAATTCAATCCCGTGCGACTTTGGCGCGAGTTTCACGCCTGCAGACTGCAACTCGACGTTGCTCAGGCCCGAAGAGCCGGCACCGTCCGAGGACGCGGTACCCCAGCAGGCGATGTTTCGCACCGGCGTCGTTCCGGTCCAAGGCGCACCGGGAGACCATATCTTGTCATCGGCCTTGTTCGTGCCCGACGGGCCGCGCATCACGGTTGCGCCATTTCTTTCGAATATCGCTGTCTTGCATGAACTGCCACAGGGTGTCCTGAAGGCCGATCTGCGTCTGCGCGTGAACATTAAGACTGGCGATGTCTTTTGGTCCCCCGCCCCGTTTTGCGTCAGCGTCGGAGAGCTGATCGAGCTTTCGGAGGCGGATGACAGGGGATTGGCGAAATTGGATTTCTGCACGCTTTCGGCGTGTCCGACCAGAACGCAGGCCGACGCGGCCGCTAGGCCAACAGCGCCGCGCACCTGCTCACTGAACCTTGAGCGACAAGGAGGGGCTCTTGTCTTGGAGTGATCGTTTGCGCGCCGCGCTGTCTGCCGCCGTCCTGTTTTGTTTTGGTGTCTTACAGGCGCATGCCCAGGATGCTGTGGAAACCGAGATCGAAGCCTTGCGCGCGGCAGCGCACAAGATGGCGGTCGCCTTTGACTCCGATGGCGTGGGACCGGTGGGTAAGGTCTCGCTCGATCTGATGTTCGTCTTCCAGGAACTGACAGCGCTCCAGAGGAATGGCGCTCTTGTCGGCGAGGTCTGCGCCCCTCCGGACACGGACATGACGCTCCGTATGTTGAGCGAGCCGGACTGTCTGGCGACCCTGATCTCGATGGAACGTCAGGTTTGGCGCTTGGCGGCCGAACTGGCCGCCGATGCGCATTTGATTGCAAGCAAACGGCTGGCCGACACCCTGCCGCCGCCGCCGATCCCGGAGTCGGACCGGACCGAGGCGCGTGAGGCCGAAGTCGCGGCGTGGTGGGCCAAGGCTGCGCCGACGGCGCTCGAGGCGGTGTCGCGGGTGGGGCGCGAATGGATCAAGCAGCGCAGAGACGAAGACGAGATCGCCGATCGGGCGCTGCGCCGACTGGCCCGCGCCCTGCGCCAGATCGAGCAGGAACCCGCCGTGGCGCAGTTGCGCAATGCGGTGAAGGATGCGCCGGAATTCGCCAGTCTGGTTGCGTCTCTGCGGGTGATCGTCGACCCCGGTCAAGCTCTGGAGGACCGCGCCGAAGCGACGGTGCGCTTCGCGGCGGCCTATGCCGGGCTTCAGGCCGACGCGCTGAAACAGGTGTTTTCGACGCCCATCGACGCCAACACCTGCCGTGACACGCTGCCAGAAGAGTTGCGCGATGCGCGCTGGTATCGTGAGGAACTCTGCACCGCTGCATTCGACCGGTTAAAGGCCGTCTCAGAAGCGCTCGACGTGCCGCGCGAGGCCGCCTCCGGCGCCTATGCGGCGCTCGAGGCTGAAATTGATGCGCGCGCCGCGGAAGTGGACGCCTTTACTGCGGCGCTGACCGAGGCCTTTGACGAGCGCATTCTGACCATCCGCTTGCTGGTTGCCAAGGCCGAAGCCTTGCCCCTCGCGGGCGGAACCTGCACCGATGCCACACGCGCCATGGCCGAGCCAGCGGAGGCCATCACTGGCCCACTCAACGAAAGCCGGCTGCGGCGTGCGGCCGAAGGTCTGGCTGGCGTTTTGACTGCCTGTGCCGAACAGAACTTGACCGATCAGTTGACCCTGATGTGCCGGCGCACGCAGTCCGTTCTGGCCGGACCAACCCAGCGCTTTGATACCCGGATCCGCGCGGTCCCGACGGCGCTGCCAGCACCCTTCAATCGCGATTTGCAGAAGCCTTGGGAGGCCTTGGTGTCAGCCGCAGGGCGGGACGGTCTAGCGGGAATTTGCGAAGGCACGGTCTCGCTGGACCCCGACACTGTGATGCGTAGGGCCGAGGCGCTCGAAAACGCCGCGGGCGCCGCGCTGGAGCGCCTGCTGCAAGCCGCGGTACAGTCCTTGCAAGACAAGGCGCTGGCCAGTCTTGAAGGTGTTCTCGACCGCTCGAAGGTGCCGGTTGAAGTGACCGCCAGCATCGAAACTGGGCTGACCGCGCTTTGCGACATGGTTACGCCGCTCAGCCCAGCGCCGGAGGGATCGGTGCGCCGCGCGGTGTCGCAAGCGGTGCTGACTGACCTCGGCCTTGTGGACAATGGCGCGGCGGTTGCCGAAGTGGCACTGATGTGCACCGAATTGCGCAAGGGCACAGGCGTCTGGACCGGTGCGGCATTCTCGGATGCCTTTAACGCGGTGTTACAGGACTCCTTGGAGGAAACGCAGGCCGCTGCCGTGGTCGCGCGTCTGGATGAGGCCATGGACCGCCTTCAGCAGTCCGGTGATCGGCTCGCGAAACGCGCCGCAACGGCAGCCGTCATTCTCGAGGGGTCTGCAGTGCTGGATCGTGTTGTCAGCATGCAGGCTGACAGCGGGTGCGGGCCCGAGGCGGAGACCGATGAGAATGCGCCGCCGAACACGGGGCTCGAAATGGGGCTTTTGTCGAAGAAGGTCGAGCGCAGGCTCATCGTCGAAGACGGCCGCTGGACGATCCACCTCGGTGCGGAACTGAATCTGGCAGTCTGCGGCCTGCGCTCGAACGATCCGAAAGCCCTGCATCAGGTTGTCAGCGTCGTAGAGGCCAGTACGCAGTTTTCCGAAGCCTTTGATGTGGATACGGCGACGGATACGGTGGCGGTGGCAGACCAGTTGCAGGCCGCCATGCGTCGTGCTGTTGAAGAGGCGGAAATCACTGTCGACGAGGCATTGCTCAACGTGCAACTCCGGCGCATCGCCGCTGCGGCAGGGCTCGACCTCGACGCCCTGGCGCGCCTGCGCCTTGGACCGCTCAGCGGCAGCGGCTTTGACAAGCAGTACGGTTTGCTGTTGCGGGTGGCCTTGCCAGAGCCGGTGAACCAGAGTTTCTGCCTCAGCGTCCCTACCGACCCGGCTCGGGTCTCACCAGACTGCCCGTCATTCGAAGATGCCGAAGTGGTGGTGAGCGCGATGGCCGAGGCCATGGCGCGGCAAGCCTTCGACGCGCTGGCCGCCACGGTTGGTGCCGAGTTGCAGCGTTTTCTGGCCGATTCCAAGGGTCTGGCCGCCATCGAAGACCTTTTGCAGGACAACGCGGAGATCACAGTGGTTCGGGGCCCGTCGCGAACCAGCGGCGAGATCCTGTCCTGGGTGCGCATAACCGTGCCCAAGAACGCCATAGCGGATCTGACGACGATTCACGGCCTTGCGCCGCTTACAGGCGCCTTTGTGTTTCAGACCACGCTCGACGGCGATCGTCTCGACCAGATGATTGTCGAAAGACCCACGGTGAACGGGGTCGCATTGGTGCAGCGTGCCTTGTCCCTTTTGCCCTCGGATTCGGATCTACTGATCCTGAAGGAAATCGGCGCGCCGGATCCTCTGAAACCGGATGACCTGCCGCATGCACTGCAGGATGTGGCCTCGGCGCGGGATCGAACACAATGTGCCGGTGCCTATGTCGTCTCGGTCGCCTTTGGCCGGCAGGCACCTGTGCAAGGTCCGCTGGGCTTTGTCTGCGTGCAACCTTCCGGCGACGAACCCTGGCTGGTGCTGGGCCCGGATGTCGAACTCACAAGCCCGGACGGCGACTGGCGCATGCGGGTGCGCGCTGTCGAAAGCGATGCGAGCAACGATGGAGGCATCTACGACCTCAACGTGCGGGTCTCGTCACACACACCGCTCTTTGCTGAGGTCGACAACGCCCGTGCCTTGTTGCGCATCGATCTGCCACGGGGCGTGGTCAGCCTGCCATCAGATGTCGATGAGAATGCCAAGCTGTATCTCGACATCGAAAACGCCCTGAGTGTGCAATTGCCCCGGGGTGTCCGGGTGCACGGGCTACAGTTTGCCTCGGACGGCCTGGACATTTCCATCGATCCCAGCGGCGCCATCGATGATGCTTGGCGCGGCCTGTCCGACATGTTGTCCGAGGAGGCCGCCGTCTGGCAGGCCTGGGCCGAGGATGTGGGTGCGACTTTGCAAGAGGAAAGCGAGGCGTATTGCAAGCACGTGGTACCGCTGCAGCGCCTTGGGCAGACCCTCGCTGACGGGATGCTTGCCCCGGTGCCCGAGATGTGCACCGTCAGCGAGCCCGACGAAGGCCGCATCCTCTTGCGCGATCAGGAGCTGACCTGGTCCTGTTCCGGCAGCAATATCGCACCGGGCCGTGAGGTTGATTACTGCGACTTAGAACTGCCGGATGACTTTGGCCTTTGCGGGGACGCTGTCGACATTCGGTTCGACTGGCGCGGCACGGAGCGTCCGGAAAAACCCGAGGTGCACTCAGCAGATCTCGAAGAGTGTATCAAAGACACCACTGATGATCTGCTCCCCCGTGATCAGTTGGGCTACGACGAGATCAAAGTGTCGCTCGGGTTCGATGGCGCATGTTCCGATCTTAACCGCCTGTCGGATTGTGCCATCACAGGCACCTTCACGCTGGACCTGAGTGACCTTGCAGACCAGCTGAACAAGACCGGCTCGGACACGCTTGGCCGGATCTATGACGACGAGGCCTGTGCGCTCGACGCGCCGCAGCTCGATGTGACGGCCCTGGTCTCACTTGACGGAACCTTGCGGTTTGGGGCGGGCGTATCAGGGCTGGACGCGCTAGAAAACCGGTTTAGGCGCTGCGCAGATGCGCTGGCCGCTGCCGCCGCCGAAGCCGCGCTCTCCGAGGTTGCGGATACGGTCGATCTGTCGGATCTCTACCAAGGGATCGCCGATGCCAGCTCCTCCGTTCTGGATGGCACTACGGAAACGCTCGGCGCGACCCTGGATGGTGAGGCCTCCTGCATTTTGAAGAGCACCGAGAGAGACGCTCAGATTGCCTGTGGCGCCTACAGTGGTGAAGACGTGCAGACCGGCCGGGTCACCGGGGCGATCGTCACTGCGCCTTATGAGATCCTCGGCGAGGATCTGAAGGTGACTGCGGACCTGTCCTGGAGCACCGCGAAGTTGTCGGTGGAAGGCCTGGATACTGACCCGCTCGCAGATTGGGCCGAATCCCAGGCTAAAGGCTTGATCCACCCGAAAGATGCTCGCCTGTCACTCACATGCCCGCAGACGCAGGACGGCGATTGTCTGAACGAATTGGCGCGCCGCCTTGGGGACTCGATCTCTGGCAAATATCTTCGGTCCAAGGATGGCGCGACACTGATCCAGACCGACAAGCGCTTTGAACTGACCCTGCCTTACGATCTCGTTATTGACGAATTGGGCCTGCGCAGCAGCGTTGATCTGCGCTGCATCATCGACCTCGAGGGCTTTCCGAACGTCGCAGCGCCCGACTGCGGCGGCCAAGGCCTATCGCCCGAGGCGCTGGTGATGGACGCGGTGGCCCGGATCCTCGCCGAAGGCCCGCTGGAGGTTGGTCAGACTCTGGACCTCGGCCTGATCGCTTTCGAGATCAAGCAAGCGCCCGACCACAAACCGTCGCTTGGCCGAATCGAAATGACAGCTGAGGCGTCCTTTGCTGGCCTCGGTATCGACGAAACCGTCGACGCAAAGATCACGCTGGACCGCAATCTCAACCCGGACATCGACGCCGACTACAACGCACTGACAGGCAAAATCACTGAGCAACTGACCAGCGGCATCAACGACCTCCTCGGCGACTTTGGGGTCAAGATTACCAATATCGGGCTGAGCCCGGCGGACGGGAGCATGCCGAAGGCCTTGTTGATCGACAGCGAGGCCAGTATTGCCGGACTTTTTGCGATCTCTGCGCCGCAAGTGCAGCTGAGCGAAGAAGGTCTGGCGATCCAGGGGCCAAACCGCTTTGCCATTTCCTTTGGCGAAGGTCTCACCATCCCCGTGCCGCCGCTCGCCATCTGTCCCAACGGCGGTGCCATTGAAGACACAGAGTTGACCATCAGGGCGGCCGTGACCGTTGCAGAATGCAGTGCCAGCTATCTGCTGAACTATCGCGGCAGCCTGACGATGGACATCGAACGCCCCCTGAAGGTGACCACCAAGGGCGCGCTCACGCTGCTCAGCATCATCCCGTTGGGCAGCAACGAAGGGGTCATCGATCTGGGCAAACCCTTTGTTCAGCATCAGTCTGAAATTGGTGGCGCGGTCTCTGACATCCTGTCGATGCGCGGGCAGTTCACGATCGACGGACCGCAAAAGATCGTCACTGCGGACAGCAGTGTGAAGGTCTTTACCGTGCCGGTGGGAGACGGGCGGTTCCTGCTGGATCTCGATCAGGGCATCCTGGATACCACGACCGAGTTCAACATCGCGGCCTTCCTTCGCGGCAATGGCGCCGTACGCACCGGCAAGGGGTTCTCGCGGCCCGAGGCGGCGGCGGGCACCCGCATGTCGATTGCCGGCTTTGACGCCTTTAGCGCCGATCTCAAGGCACGCGCCAATCTGGCACGCGCGCGGCTCAGCGTTTTGGGGCTGCGACTTACAGTGGCCTTTCCTGGTTTGCAGGCGCTGGATCCTAGCAGAATTGCGGACATGCTCAAGAATCTGCTGACGCCGAACTTTGAGGATCTTGACAAGGCGCTCGAGGCGCTGTTCAGCGGCAATGTCACGATCAATCCTTTTGCCGGCTTCGGGTCCGGCGGGGACGGCATGGGCGACGATGGTGACGGTGACGCGGGCGACAGTGCGTCCGACGGCAAAGCGCAGGATCCCGGCGATGGTCTGGGCGACGGTACAGATCCTCCTCTGGCCGACACCGGCGCACCAGAAGACATTCCGCCGGGAGGCACCCCCGGTCTCCTGGGTGACAAGGTCGCCGCGCTTTGGTTCGAGCCGCTGGGCGGCGATCCCGCCCGAGTGCAGATCGGCAAAGGCAACAAGGGCACGCCCGAATATGAAAAACTGGCGGTAGCCCGCATCGCGCCCGGGCATTTCAATGCCGAGGGTCAGCCCATGGGCAAGACACTGTCGACCCTGATCGGCGGCTACAGCCAGATTCAGACCGGGACCGTCGAAGCCTTTGATGGCTACGGTGAGTGCACCACGGGGCCGGGCAACCTCGTCTATCTTTACACTGGCGAAACAGTGGATCGGCGCGGCTATTACGAGTTGTGTCGCGTCAGCATTGGCACCGACAATCAGCCGGTCACCACCCTCAAGGGTCTGTCTGTGGAGGAACGCGGCTTGCTCGTCGGCTTCCACAATGCCTTGATCGGCGAAATGGCGACCCGTCCCGTAGAGCCCTCGGGCGACTACGGCCGACTGCTTCTGCGTGCTCGGATTGTCCAGAACGGGGAAGGCACGCTGCAAGGGACCATCGGCTTTCAGCGCGTTGGTGAGTTGCTGGTCGTTATGCGCGGCGCGTTCGAAGACAACACCGCCTGCGGTGAGCCGCCCTCGGCGGGTGGCGAGACGAAGACCAAGAGCTTCTGGCTGACTGGGATGCGTCAGGTCTATGACGGCGAGCGGCGGGGCGATCTCGACGATCCGCAAGGAGTGTTCGAAGCCGTACAAGCGCTGTGGAACTGTGACGAGGGTACGCTGGGGCGGGTCGATCCGACCAACCAGACGCTGGCCACCGCGGAAAGCCTGTCCAAGAAGACGGCGGGTGGCTACCAGATTGTCTCGCCCATAGAGCCGCCGGAAGACCCGGTGCCTCAGCCACGCCCAACCCCGCCCTGGCCGGTGCCGAAGCCTGACCCATCACCGGTCCCTCCGCCCCCGCCTCCACCAGTGCCCGACCCTGAGCCTTGTGAGACTGACTGTCGGAGCGTACCGGTGCGCATTGGCGAACTGGATGATGGCTGTGGCATCTGGCTCTATGACCAATTGTCCGGCCGGTACCCGCGCGGCGGCCTCGGCGGCGAAATCTGTGAGCCGGGTGACGAGACCGTCATTGCCGGTCGCGAGACAGCGCGGTTCGTGCAATTCTATGTCCCGGTGGACGAGGCGCGCGCCCATCTTCTGCTGTCGCGGCCTGATGGCTATCACCGGACCGAGACCCCGCTCAGCTTCGTTGGGCGCGCAGCGGCCACCGCTGCGCGTGCCAAGCAGGTGTCCGATTTCCTAGATATCTATGCACGCTCATCCTCACCGGGCGGGTTCAAAGCGGTCCGCGTGCTGAGTGACCTGCCAACGCGCGAGGCGCTTGAAGCGCCCCTGCCAGACGGGGCAGGGCGCTGGTGGGCGGTGCGGCAGGACGACCGGGTCTGGTCGAGCAAGCAAACCGGCGATGCCTTGCCCGAAGACCGGGCTCTGGCGCTGCTGACCGTGCTGACCGAGGATGTTCTGGAGGCCGAGGTGACAACACCGGACCGTCTGCTGCTGGTGCGGCCCGAGGCGCTATGGGTTTACCGCTGGGCTGACGGGGCCTGGGAAGCGATCGCCCAGATCGCGGAGGATCCACAGCGCGCACAGGTACCAAGTGCACGGTCCGTGGCCAATGAGTTGTACGACGTCATCGACAACGACATCGACGCGCCACATCGTGTTCAGATCATTCCCTACGCACCCCAGATCGAAGCCTGGGCCTACGCCATCGAAGACGGGAACGGTGAGCCCGGTCGCCTGATGGTGCGGCGTGCGGTGGTGCCAACAATTCAGGTTGCTGCAGTTCGGCAAGATACACTCAGCGATAGTAACAATCGTATCGTGTACGAGGCGTCTGGCGGCAGCGAACTCTGGTTCGACATCGTGCTGCCGTCAGGAACACGCAATTTCTCGATGGATCTTCGAAACATGTCGGGTCCGAGTGACGGACTGTTGATATGCCTGTTTGGGTACGAGGACGGAATTCCGCTTGCTAGCAATTGGAGCGGCAGCAATTCTCAGGGTGCTTATCTCGATTGGTACCCCGAAAACAATCAAACTCGTTTCGTCGGTTTGATTAGTGAAGTGTCTGGCGAGGTCCTGCCGAACTTCGAAATTGAGTTGACAGTCAATCGGGACCTACAGGAAACGCGTGGGCCTGAGCAATGCCAAGTGGCGCCCACCGAGGCGAGGGTTAACTACTTCGAAGCTGAAAGAGAGAGAGTTGACGTCAAGAATTTGTCACTCATCCTCCAAGACCGCAATCGTCTGCTCGCCGTCGCCAACGAAGCACTCGAAGCGCCTTGGTCCGACACGCCTGAGGCTTTTGTAGCCGACACCAGCGTCGGCCAGAGGTTGGCTGCCGGCGCGCCGGTCTATCTCGCGCAAACCGACGGCGCAGACCTGCTCTTCCGCCGCTTCCTGCTGCAGCCGAGCGCTGTGGATGTTATCGCGCCATTCGCGCGCATGACCGGCGACGCTCCGCCGCGGCACGCCTGGGGGGCCCTGGCCAAAGAATTGGACCGCGATACAACCGAGATCGCCCAAATCTCGGGACGGTCCGTCGCGCTGAGTGCGCTGACGGTTGCTGGTGTCGATGTCACGAAAGCCTGGCAAACCCGTCTGCGACACCACGAAGAGACGGAGCATCGGGTGTTCTTCAAGCTTGGGGAGACGCCGCGATCGATCGATCTGAATGGCGACTTCGCAGATGATGCGCTCGTCAAGGCGGCCCTGCGCTACATGCTCACCTCTGATGACTCAAGGCTCACTCTGCTGCAGGCCTCCCCCCCCCTGGCGCGCACGGAAACCGGCTATTGCGGCACAGGCAGCAACAGTTGCGTGGAAAACCTCGTTCTGCTGCCCCTGACCGACACGGCCGAGGCGATGGTGCTGCCCTTGCCAACACGAGACGCTCAGCCGGCTGCGCGCGAGACCGTCAAGCGCCTCTTTGTCCAGGTCGCGACCCAGTCGCCCGAGCAACTCCCCGATGCGGCCCCTCTGATTGACCCCTGGAGTCTCTCGGACAAACGGTTGGTGCAATTCACGCAGGATGGTCCACTGCATGTGATCGCGGATGATGGGCGATGGGCCTGTTTGCGCACCGACCACGCCGGCGCTTCATCGCCGCGTGCGCAGGCTGCGCTGGCCTATTGGCCGGACGCGGACCTCGCGCCTTCTGCATCGCCGCAGTTGTGTAACGCGCCGGGGGTGGTGGTCTGGCAATACGCCCCTGCGCCGCGCGACAGCGCCGTTGGCATGCTCTACCAGACAGGGGACGAGACGCCTCTGGATCTGGTGGCGCTTAACACCGCAGCACCGCGCGTCGCGACAGGCCAGACCGTCCCCGATGCGCTGAAGACGCTTCTGGTCGGACGCCTGCAAGGCAGCCTCCGGCCCGAGGATGACCTGCGCGTGCTACCAGACACGGTGCTGCCGGAGGCCTTGAGCGAGAAGGCCGTCATCCTCGAAGTCATCCGCCCGGACAACCGGCTGGTCTGGCTGGCCGGCCTCCAATTGCCGCGAAAGGACAAGCCGCCGCTTGTCTGTGTTCTGGGTGACATCGAAGCGACCCTGCCGACGAACCTTCCGGACGAGATCAAGGAGAACGTCATCGACATCACGCTGGTCGCGGTAACCCGAACGGTGGAGGCGTTTGACCCCGAAAATGACAATCTCTGCCCACGGACGCAACAGCTGCGCATCAATGTTGTGGCGTCGGACGGCACATGGGACATCTGGGAAGAACTGTTGGAGGCCGCGGCCCCCGCGCCTGACACGGGCCCTAGCATCCGGCGCGTTCGCCTTGCGCAGGCCGGTACGGGCGCGTGGCCAGGGCTGGCCCGCAGCACGTCGGCTGCGACCGAGGCGCACAGGCTCTCCGGGACCAATCTGACCTTACACCTCGACCTGAGGCTCACCGAGGGGTTGGACCCGACCGGGGCCAATACGGTCCGTGCGCCGATCAAGTCAGCCATCGCAGGTCTCTTCCGGGCGGCGGGTCTCTTCCGGGTGGCGGGAAAGGCCGGAGAGGCCCGCAATATCTCGTTGACCTGCCAGTCCGATTGCACGCGCCTCGAAGGAACCACTTCCGCAGGGGAGCGCCTTGCCATGGTAATCGACGCTGCGGGCAAACGGGCGAGCGCGGTAGGTCTGACGGATGTCGCAGCCAGCCAGGACGCTGTTTTGGCCGATTTTGCCCTATCGCTGGCTGCAGACCGCCTGACCGCTTGCGAGAAAGCCTGCTACGCTTGGTTTGACCTTGGTGTCGCCGGGGATGCGGTCATGGCGGCCGAACGCCCCTATGGCAGCGTCTTGGGACGGAAAGACACTGATGACCTGATCCGTCATTACGGCGACCTGCCGGAGGACCTCTCCCGAGCCTTCAACGAGACGGACCCGGACGAGATAAGGATCGCGCTGCGCGTGGCCGTCTTGCAGCGCGCCGCCGAGCGTATGGCCTCTTTCACCGTCCAGCGTCTGACGAACGGCTGGTCCGGGCCGGATGCGCCGGCGCTGCTGAGCTTTCCTGACCCGGGCGCTTCCCTTAATGGGCATCGTGTGTTGTTTCCTGGCGGCGCAGTGGGGCCTGTGTACTGGTCTGGCAAGGCTGTGATCGATACCGACACCGCAGCGCAGATTGTCACCCATCTGAGCCTTCGCCTCGGTGCATCCCGCTTGTACGAAGAGGCGATCTGGATCCCTGGCGCGTCCCATCACGCGCCGCTTTTTCTTTTGGAGACGGCGCCAACCGCGACAGGGCTGACCTTGCGAGAGCGGCTCGCCGCCAATGCGCGCCCGGATGTGTTCTTCGATCCCGCCTGTACGGTCGCATTGGAACAGCGCAACACCTTCATCCAGGGCCTGGCGGCGCTTGCGCCCGAGGCCGCTGTGACCTGTATCCCGGACGCGACCGACAGGCTTGCGATGTTGCAGTCCGGTGTGCCATCGGCGCTGGCAGTGACGCCCGATGCCTTTGCCGTCCTCGACATCGATACCGATTTCTCCGAGCTCGGCGCCGGTTTCGACGCACAGGCCGAGGCGGTCCTGCGCCTTGCCACGCCGGCTTTGGATCAGGCGTTCGAGAGCGTTCAACTCTGGACAGCGGATATCCCGGGGATCGTGTTGGCCACGGCGGACACGGGCTTTGAGACCGCCGTCTGGCGCGACAGCCCTGGGACGGTTCCGGACCTCGTCGGAGGCTTTCAGGGCTATCAGGACGCGCGACCGGAACAGCACCTTTTGTTGGCGCAAATGACGCCGGTTGCCTCGCTGGCCACACGCGGCCGCTTTCTCGACATCGAAGGCCGGGATGCGTTGCTCTACGACGAAACGCGGCTGGACGTGCTGGGGGGAGATCGCATCCGAGATACGCGGTTCCTAAACACTGCCGATGCGCGGCCTGACGCGCTGGCCGAGGACATCGCTGCCTATCTGACCGCATCCGAGCCTGCAGCAGACACGATCGCAGAGGCCATCCTGGTGCCCGCCGGTGATGCTTTCCTTGTGATGGAAATCGCGAGCGAAAAGATCTCAGGCGCGTGGGTCAAGCCCGCGATGGGCGCGCCGGCAGGCCTTGCCGCGCCATCGACTTGGCCGCAAGATCTGGCAGCCGGGCTTGCGGCGGATCTGGCCGCTGTTCTGAGACCGAACCTTTCGGCAGGGCATAGCCTCGCAGGCCTATTTGCGGAAGGTAGCACCCTTGTCGCTTGCGGGCCGGCGGCGGCAAGTTCCGGCGTCGACGAGGGCTTGATCCTGAAGATCGCAGACAGTGGTGGAAACCGAGTGCGTGCGGCGCATACCGACTTGGCGATGCGGTTTCATGCGTCGTCCTGCGGAATCGTGCGCCGGCACCTGACGTTTGTCGTGTCGACGCCCGAACAGATCACGGATGTCGCGCGGGTGGATCTTCTGCCCCGGACCACACGTCAGCACCCAGACGTGGTGATTGCGACACCAATACCGCCCGAGACCGTCGCTCAACTCTGGGTCGGGGAAGGCACGCTGGACAAGCGCTGCCTCGGCACCTTCACTCCCGAGGCCAATGAGCTGCTGCGGCTCTTGGCCAAGCGTCTTTGGGACGCGGGCGCGTCCTGTGATTGGTTTAAGGCGCCTGCGGAAGGTACGGTGGCGCTGCTGGCCATCGGTGGGCAGGTAACCGTGCTCGATAGCCGCACCGGAGTCATGCGCGAGATCGAGCTAGAAACACCTTCTGCAGCAGACCACGAGATGCTGTTGACCTGGTTCCTGAGCGTGGGCGTAACAGCTTGCAGCAACCAGCCTCTGGTGCACACGGTCTTGTCTGACGGAGCGCAGTTTCTTGACGATCCCTGCGGGATCATTGCCACGGCGCCTGTCGGCGCGACAGCCTTCGCCGCGCTGATGAAACGGTTGTCCCGCGCGGAGGCCACGCCGCTCTCTCGCTCCGATTTTGACCTGTTGAATGGTCGGTTGATGCCGAAGGGAGCCGATGCGCCGTTCCGCTTCGACGTCCTGGCGCAGGACGGCAGCAGATTGCTGGCGGTTACCGGCGCTGGGTCAGGCATGGAACAAGACTGGATCATCCTGTCTGACCGGGGCTGTCTGCTGGTCTCGCTCGAAACACTGGGCCGGGCCAAGCTAGACGTTCTCAGCGGGCGTTTGCTGCCTGACGGATCGCCGCGCCACTTGTTCCTGCGCGCCGTTGACCTAGAAGAACAAGCGCCGATCTGGCTCTTGGCGCAAACAGACGATCGCGCCTGCGAGGCAACAGGACGCGCCAGCCTGGACAACGTGTCACCGGTGACGCGGCTGGGAGGTGCCTGGACCTTTGAGGCGCGCGCCATGACTAGGACGCGGTGGTATCCGCTCCAGTTGCAAGGCGACCCCGACACCGTGTTGGCGAGGGCGCCAGAGGATGCTGTCATCTCCGAATACATAGCAGCGCAGTTGCGTGCCGAGGTGACGGTGGCACGTCTATGGCTGCGTCCCGACGGACAAGACGCATTGTTCGTGGTGGGCTGGGGCGCTACTTCAAACCCGACGTTCTGCGTACATCTTTTGAATGCGCAACGTGGTGGCTATGTGACCACGAAGTCCGCCCTAGACATGCGACTTGCCGGTGCCCACCGAGAGGAACTGGGCCTCAAGGCGCTCATCGACCGGTTAGAAGCGCAGTCCCCAGATGCGGTTTTTGCCCCGCGCTGGTATGAGCCTTTCGTCGCGGATCCGCGCGCACTCGCTCTGCGCGATCACACCCCCGGCGCTGCTTGTGTTCCGGAATCGTCTTGAGAAGACCGCCTCTGTCATTTGCGGACCTATGGCCAAACGGCTCAAGAGCCGCCGCGGAACAGGTCCGTACCAACCGTAGCCGATAGCGGCCGAAGTGAAGCGACGAGGCTCAGATCCTAATGATGCTCCGTAAGCTAAAGGGATTTGCCTTAGCCGATCTTCGCACGCCAGAACGAGGTCGCTTGGCGGCGAAGTAGCCGTCCACGGCGCGGAAGCTACCTTGCAGCTCGATGGTGTCGCCGGTGGTGAGCACGACCATCGTCTGGAGCCACAGCGCCGTCACCTCGGAGACTTGCGTGCCACTGATTTCGCCCTGCGGTCCTCGGATCTCGGTCGTGCCGTTCAGGACGAGCCACCCGCCCGCGACGGCTGAGGCGGTGCAAAGAGTTAGCAAAGCCACGCCTGCACCGCATCATCGATTAGTCGCTCAGTAAATCCGTTATCGCCGAATCCTGAAGAAACAGGTCCCCGGCCCCTACCTGGGACGCCCGGCTGTACTGGGAACCGTGCGGTTATGCTCCGAGTCCGCCGATATCACGGGTGATCCTCGCTTAGGCATTTCGTCGCGATACCAACGAATACCAACCGCGTCCGAAAATAACAGTCGAGTTCGTCCTTATCATTCAATCGCCTTGTTGCCCCCCCGGACGCGCCAGACCTAGTCCAAAGGATTCTCTTCACTGGTCAAATGCTCTGCTTCTTCGACGAAGAAGATACGGTCTCCCCTTAATCCGCCGAAGCCTGACTAGCGGCCGAGCATATCGGTGTTCAAATCGCACTTGGCGGGGCGTCAAGCGAAACCTTGGAATCACGAGTCTTGCCAAGCTTGCCAGTCCCTCGTGTAACAGTATCGAAAATCGCTGGCTTCCCGTCATTTGTGAAAGTCACAGGTCTGGTTGCGACCCAGTTTGAGTTTGGGCTCCCTGCAGAAATTTGCACTTCCCCATGTTGGGGATCAAAATACCAAAGCTCAATGTCTGAGCGATGGGATGGAGGGAATGGTAAGGAGGAAATGCAAATGTCTGCTTCCAATTTGCCCATGTTCATCCCTCAGAAGCGTGATTGGAACAGAGGTCGAATAGTCGGTCAAAACGCCCGCTGCTACCAAACATGTTTGGGTTATCCGTGTGAGGTTAGAGATTGCAGGCGCTGTTCGGGACTTTGCATTGTTCAATTTGGCCGTTGATAGCAAACTTCGCGGATTTGACCTGGTGACACTTCGTGTTTCAGATGTCTTCGCAAGTGGAGCTATCAAAGAACGGGTTTCAATCTTGCAGATCAAAACCAAAACACCCGTTCGGTTTGGAATCACATAGGGGACTCGCAAATCTCTCTTTGAATGGATTATGCACCCGTCAATGATTGGTCATGAATATCTTTGGCCTGGCCGATTTCATTATGGCCAGCATGTATCGACCCGCCAATATGCAAGGCCGCTGAAAGGAGGGGGTAAGTCAATTGGGCTGGAACCAAGCGCTTATGGAACACATTCCATGAGGAAGACCAAAGTTGCGCAGATTTATAAGAAAACTGGCAACCTGAGAGCTGTCCAGCTCTTGCTTGGTCACACCAAAATGGACAGCACGGTCCGTTATCTTGGTGTTGATCTGGGGGAAGCATTGTCCATTTCCGAAAGTGTCGAGATCTGAAAAATGGTGGGTCGGTGGAAACTCCGGCCCAAAGTTGCCTTTTAAAAGAACGCTTGCTTCAACAGTGATTTCCTTGATTGCTGCCATTCACATATGATGCAGCACGAATGCTCTCAATTTCTGGGTGAACGGAAATATTTGCGGATCTTAATCAAATCTAACAACGGAGTTGTCGAAGAACTAAGAAGATTCCTGTAGCTTATCTGATAGAACGCTCTGACCCCAAAAATAATCTGCGTCAAACTGTGTTCGAGCCTCAGGGCATCCAGTCAAGGTGTTGGAAATGGTTGTGAAATCGAGGCTACGAACAAATGGGCAATTAGGTTGCGCCAATGCCGCTGAATATAGGTGTTTCAAGTGCGGAATTAGGTCAAGTCGTTGCTCGTGAAAAAGTGCTGCACTTGCTGCGTCCAAAATGGATAGTAAGTTGCTTGCGTTCGAACCACTCTTGTTTCTGGCTTCGGGTTGATTTGCAACCTCATCCGCAAGCAAACGAGCCAAGCTTAAATTTTTTTCGAGAACGGATGGGTTGGACCAAATTAGCAATGCTCGGATGAGATAAGGTAATGTTTCATCATTGATCCATTTACCCAAATGGTCTGCATCCCCGGTCGACACAATCGGAGACAGCAGACGGCAGACACTGTCCAATATACTCTTTTCCCACAGTGTGGTATTAGCGACTTGCAAAAACAGTTTAGCACTGCCTGCAATATTCTTTCGAAGCTCTTCAAATGGCTTTTTTTGTCAAGCAATGCAATATTAGCAGCGAATTCTAAAGCCACGGCCCATCGGTGTAACGCATTTTGAAATCTTTCCCCGTAGCGAGACGACGCAAATGGTTCGGTCGTGAAACATCGCACTTTTTTTTCCAGACGAGTAATTCGTCGTACGGCCACATGACCTACATCTTGCCCGTCTCTATCTGAAAGCTCAAACTGGGATTTTGCTGCCCAAAAAGCGAGCTCTGAGGTATTCTTATGATAGTCCAAATTAGCATCAAATTTTTGCTCAGGATTTTTTACTCCGACTATCATATCAAATCGATTGATCGACTGTTTTAGAGCCTCAGTTCTAGGCTCTGTGTCTGCATGGGCAATTGCAAAACGGTAATATACTTCTGGTGTATCCACCAATGCAGGTTCGAAAAGACTCCAATATCGATCGGGTTCTTTGTTCAACATTGCGGCACATTCCAAAGCGTCCTGTAATTGCTTTTCAGCCTCTTCATACCGAGATGCGAGTTCTTTCTCCTCTTCTTTTAATCTTACAATTTCTTGAGATGCATAGTCTGCCCCACCAAGTGCATATTTTGGCTCAATCCTTAGTAAGGTCTGTCTACGACGATTGTCATCAGGCCTTTCTTTTTGCCGATACCAAGAATGGACAGCTTCTTTAAGCATGAATGCGCTGGCTTTCATGCGACCATACAGTGGAACGCCATTTTTGCTTAGTATGTTGTCTGCTTGGCTCGATGACCACCCTTTAAAACCATCAGTGCCATAAAGCATAGAGAGCCCAAATCCGATATAAAATGGTACACCAGTTTGCAATGCACTTCGGGATGCTTCCAAACTGACACTACATTCAGTCGAAACCGTATTGACGACTATATTTAGAAGACCTCTCCTGTCTGCTTCTTCAGAAAGCCAACGAGTTCGATGTGGGGCGCTGTGAAGTATCATACGGGTGAGAAACCATATCCCATAGGCATTTGAGAAACCTATTGTATGATGTTGGTTAATCCAGTGTTTGGCTTCTCCCACCGTATCCCAGTTCAGTATACTGAGCGAGCTTCCGACAGTAATTTGGTCGAACACTTTGGTTGGTCTTTTTTGATGGACTGCCGCAAGGTCAAGAGCAGATTTCAATAGCTTTAGGCGCTTAAACTCAGGATATGAGGATTGAAAAATCGATTGCAGCCGGTGATAAATAAGGCGTTCATCTGCACGTGATCTAGCGACCAACTCTCCGAGGCCTAGCAAAATCGCTCCGTTCAAAAGCAGCGATGCTGATCGTGTTCGCAGTTTCAAGAAGAACGTCAGACGCTCACCGTCACATTTCCAAAATTGTTCATTTGTTGTCGGATGCAAAAGACCTTTTAGCTCAGCCTGAAATTGAAGTTTTTGATTGCATTCTTCTTTGCTATCAATCAACCACTTTACAGCCTCCTTTACGCCCAGTACCGCAAATGCACCATTTTTCGCAGTCGTCATCATGGCCACCTATAATCTACTTCAGAGTTGGTTGCCCCAGACACGTCCTCTCCTCTGGCGAGCCCATCGATATAAGGAAGTACTTGCTGTGTGGTTGGGGCATCAATTTTCGTTAAGCAAAATGGCCAATTTCCAGCCATTTTGTTTAAGCTATTTGACATCAAGTAGATCTCTCGTTGCCCATCATGAGTAGATAGGCACAGATAACGATCATGAAAAGCTTGTTTATTTCCGTCAGTCATATTTACGACATTAAGGTTCCTACAGCACCTCGGTACACCACGGTCTCTTAGTTCCATCAAGGCTTGGTCAAGATCTTCGACCAGTCGATTGGTCTTGCGATTTGTCTCGGGGTCAGTTGAGCAAAGGCTTGTTACAATAGTGAGTTTTACGTCAACACTCTCCAGCCTAGTAATAACTCGCTTGAGTGTATCGATTCCAAAGAAGGGATCTACGATGATGGCAGATTTAACCTGCCCACCGTCTAGGAGTTTGTTTAGATGTCGGATTACACCTACCTCCTCAGTAACACCCTTTGGAAACCAGCGATCGTATTCTGAACTTGGAAATAACCGATCTACCAGTGTCGAGTTTCTCAACCTATGTGTTTCATATTCTGTAACATTGACGCCGACCATTGAGCGCTGTGTTGACCGTGGTTTTACAATAGAAGCCTGCTCCCCAACTTCTCGACTAACTCCCTGGGCTGATCTCGTTAAGGTATCGTCAATTTGTAGCGTGCCCTGCATTGGGGACATGTTGAACGGAATTCGCGTTATAAGAGGATGTTCGTCTAACTGCACAAGCGAGCCTTGATCATCAAAAACCGACATAGAATATCTGTCGAATGGTAAGGCAGTAAATTCTTCTTGACGGCTTGAAGAAAGCTTAAGCAGTTTTGAGTACACAAGATCATCACCAAGCTTCAATTGAACATGTACATTCAACTGTTCGTTAAATTTACCAAGTTTGATCAGATTGAACTTATCTGGGTAGTTCTTGAAATCGTGATCTTCAACATGACCAGCTTTGAATCCTAAAAGTGGTTTTGGAAGATCAGCTCTGAGGTCTTGGAAAATTTCTAAGGTGCCCAATTTAGCTGGTGCATATCGAAATTTAATACCTAGTTCTTGTTCAAGCAGTTCAAATGTTTCAAGCCACCGTTCATCCGAAAGTTCTGGGAAGTTGACTGATAGGTAGGTTTCTACGGGTACAGAATTTTTACCAAATCCGTCATCCAATCTATATCCACCTTTGCTTAGATCAACACAAGGCCCTCCATATTGCGTGAGATCTAGTACCGAACTGTCGACTAATACTTGTTTTGTATCCAGCGCTTCTGCTGAATCAAGCAACGCTTGAAACACCGTCAGATTACCGTCCATGAGCTTCGATTTTCTACTAATGTCAACAGCTAATTTGGACCAAAACTCTGCGTTGAAAACCAAGCAGCCATAGACAATTTGATCTTTGCTGGTTGTGGCTATCCATAGCCAATGTTTGGCATTATTCATCGTCATTGGTGTTTTCGAATCAATCAAAAAGGGATTTTTCTATATATACACCAGCGTCTTCTGCCAGTTCAAAATTTGTTGGTTGATTTCAAAAACAATAGCCCGTGTATTTTTTTGGTCGAGTGTCTGCTAATGCCATGCCCAAGTTAGCTGCTCGCATCTGCAACAGAGGTCAGTTCTCCGCCCAATCTGGACTTTTAAGTAACTCAGGTCCTTTAAGAGACCTTGTTTCTTGGCGTCATGACATCCTGACGAACGTCATGATCATCTTTCAATGAAACGAGCTGTAATTTTGGCGACCTGAGACCGGGCTGGGGCAGGGCAGATCTGCATAGACCCTTTCAGTCATACCAAGATGGGCATGTAAGATTTCGCTTCGCGCGAAAGCATGAGTTAACGGCTGATATTGTTATCAGCCATGAGTTATCTTCGGTGATCGAAGATTTGATAAGATATCAAGTGCTGATTTCTTCAGTGAAACTGGGATGTTGGTGGCGTCAAAGTTGCGGTTCTGTCGAAAAAATCGACATGACTGGGATCCATCAGCAGTGATAGGCTGATTTTTTGGTCATGATCCTCTCAACATAGCGATTATTTGCTTTCCCGGATTTGCTGACCATCACGTAATTGTCAGAGGCTTACCTGACATCAATCTGATGTCACGGATGCTTGTCATGATAAGCTTGAACATTTGCTAGGTCCGCTTCGATTTCTATCTTAACCGTCATGATGTTTTGAGGGCGTGACGGGGGAAGTCATCACGTCTCTTATAATGATCATGACAGATCAGTCGATCATTGTGATACTTTGGTTCTTTCTTTTAGCGTTTGATTTTATTGATTTATTTTGTCATTTGCGCTCTGCTTGTTATAGGCGAGCAGGCTGGCTGGACGAGCCGTCACAGATGATCTGATGGAGTGAGTTTCACTTTCAGGTGTGGCGTTTTGCATATCATGACATCAGTGATTTTGGATCACAGGAGAGGCAATCACTTCTCTTCAGGTATTTTGAAATCTGAGTGGCTCTCAGAGGATGTGCGCTTTGCATCTTGACCCTTCCAAATCATATTTCAGAAAAATAGCTCCTCATTTTTTGTTTCCCTGAAATTTTTCCTAGTTCCTTTAAAGAGCGTGTTGGCACTTAGAGGGATTGGTTTGCTTAGCAAACCATCAAATTCTGGAATTGCTTTTGATCCATTTCTTTCCATGTGCTTGCGCGTTCTTCCTACGGACAGAAAATGTCTGATTTTTAATTGATAAAAGGAAGATACTTAGATGAACAAAATTGATCCATCCGAGCCGAATACCACAAATCCAAACGGTAATGTTGGAACATATTGCGGTGTTACAGTCACTTGGGCGCAAGTTAATAAGGCGCTGGAGTTGCTCTCATCCTATTTTAGCAGAAAAGAGTTTGAAGATGCCTTGGCTCAAGTCGGAGTAGCTAAAAGCCAGGTAAGAGATTTTATCCGCGGGCTGTCACAGTCTTTGACCCAGAAAGGTGTGCTAAAATTCGATCATGATGAAAAGGTATGGATGAAGCTTCCGCAATCAGAAACGACGCAATCTGATCAAGACGGAGCATCTGGACCTGAGACAATAGCGCTATCCAATAATGCTTTCGCAACACTGTCAGTATGTAGCAACCCATTCCATTGGTTTTCACGGCTGGTCACGTCCATTACTTGGTTGGTTCTTATAAGCTTTAATGCCCGCTTTGGCTTGGCACTGGGCGGACAGGATATCTATATCCAATCGATGGTCGTTGTTTTTTTTATTGCCCTCGATTTGGGGCGTGCCATGTTAGTTGCAAGCTTTTCGCGCTTCTTAAGAGATGGCAAATTGCTTATCGCAAGTTTTTGCTGTGTGAGTGTCCTGATGTTGATGCCGGTCTCACTCATTTCGACAACGACATTGTTTTCATCCAGCTTGATGGAGGCCCAAGATGTCAATGACAGAAGAGAAAGAGATCAGGAAATCGTTGATGGGTATAGGGCTGCCTATCAACGTTATCAGGAGGAAATTGCGGAGCTTCACAAAGCTTGGAAGGCGGAATGTCAAAATGAGAAGTGCGGCCCAAAAGCAGAGCAGATACGAGCTCAAAAAATGGAAGTGATAAAGCAAGCCGAAGGTCTTCGGCAGAAAATGGCTGATGATAGCGAGCATTTCAGAGCTATCGGTCCCTCAGAAGTGCCACTGATTGCAAGAATTGCGTCCACGCTGGAGAAACTAAAATCGCCATTCAACGATATCAAAATATGGCTTCCGCTCTTTTTTGCTATTTGCTTTGAAGTGCTGGCCTTTTCGACAATCGCAATTACTACCCGGATTGATAAAAGACTAGGATCAACTGAAGCTGCCTAATGTTGTTGCTGCGAGCCAGAAATATCTGTTGTCAACTTGCTGGGAACAGAGCCTGTCCAATGATGCAAGTTCTGATTTGGATTCAGAAATTGCCTCACGGAATTCATCTGTCTCGCGAGCGATATAAACAAGAGCCAATCGTGCTTTGCCAATTGCCTCTGTTGTCATCTTTTCAGATGAATGAGATCGCTATGGTGGCTGTCCTTTTTCTGATCAGATTTTTGATTGATTGCTTGATGGTGCATGGGAATGATCCTGTTTTTCTTGAATGGATGTTGTCAGAGGGCAGGGAGAATTCGCCAACTAAGATCGATGAGTGATCTGATGGATTATCAAGCTGCCCTCATAAACAGGGCAGATAGAAAATTCACTCAGCTTGCCTCATCTCGCGTCAGATGTTTTTCTCTGAGCATCTCCTCATAATCGGTCAGATGATGACGAATATGATTATGAACGACGATTGAGATGGCGCGGGTGAGAGAAGTTTTTCTGGTCCAATTTCTCTCAGTCATTTTTTCCAAAATCAGCTGTCGATGCTCTGATGGGCAATAAGGGAAATGGTTGAGCAAGGCTTGCTCAATTTGCCGGAGTTGAAACTTTTTGAAACGCTGTTTTTGTCGCGGCTGCTGTCGGGTCATGGGAAAAATCTCCAAGTCAAAAATGAAAAAACAAACGGCGTCCAAATCTCCAATCTGGATTTTGAAATCAAAATTTCTGATCGAGTTTTTTTCTGGATGCGTTGCCAAACCTCCCGATCGATTTCTCAAAAAACAGAGTTGCGAGAGGCGTCACCAAGCAGGCTTGTCGCAAATCTGTTGTGTGAAAATCTGCATCAAGTTGATGCGGTTTTGCCATCAAAGATCGGTAGAGATTTTTTTCAAACTGGTGAGGTGTAGAGAGGCATGTGCAATGGCGCTTATCCAAGCGCACAGGCGCTCTGGGGACATGCAGAATGGATCCCCAACAGGCAGAAAAGAGTGCAGAGAAAAACCGTCGAGGGCTTGTCTTTGCTCCGCTGGAAAGCGCCAAAGTGTGCAGAGATGTGGCGAACCATTCTTTGCTCAGGTGTCCAGAGGGAATGAAATCCCTTTGGTCTGGCTGAAGGCTCCTGGAGGGCTTGGGAGGATGGAATGCCTCCTGAGCGGCGCCTGCGCCGCCGGGGTCTTGGGGTTGCCCTGAGCGAGCTGCAAGTGAAAACATACGCCAGTAGGTTGTCACTTGCTTAGTGAGTAAGTATCTGACGATACCCCTCCAGTTGTCAGAAGTTGGCTAAGAAATATATTTTGGGGCTTTTGAAAACGAACCCATTTCCCCCTCCAGGAAAATTCTTGGAGAAATTGAAATGGCTCATCCCGTTGTTGTGCGTTGCGAAGAAATGTGGCCAGCAGATATTGCTGGCATGATCTCTCATGGCAAAAGAAAAGGCGGGGATCTTGATCATTGTGATCAAGGCCGTCTTGATGACACACAATGGCTCATCGGTGGATATGATTTTGCCAAAACGATCCATGAGGAGATCGCGACTTATAGCGAAGAAAATCTGGAAGAAGAGCTGCTGGCTCTGGAAAAGATTCACCGTAAAAGTGATATGAAAAAGCGACTGAAAGATGGTCTGAAAGATCCATTTCGCGATTCAAAGCAAGGCCCCTTGCGTGAGGTCATCCTGACAGCTAATGGGTCTTATTTTGCAGCGGATAATGATGATCCCGATCCGTATCTTGCTCATACCACCACCAAAGAAGGTGACCGACAAACAGTTCGGCTTTGCCGGAAGAAGATTGCTGCATTCAAAGAAGCTGGTCTCGAATTTTTTGGGACATATTTTCCAGAACAGGTTCGTCATTTGCGTCTGGATATGGATGAGGAGGTGCCTCACTTCCATGCATTGGTTTTGGTAACAAAAGTCCGGGTTTCTAAAAGACGCGGCAAGCAAACCATGATCACACCAAGCGCCAATCCGCTGTTCCAGTCCTATGAACTTTTACAAGATAAGGCTGGAGAATTTTTCTCCAGCATCGGGCTTGAGCGTGGTCAGCGCAGTGCTGAAGAACGTCGCAAAGCAAAAGAATTTGACCTGCCAGTTCCGGAAAAGCGCGAGCATGTCGCTCCCCAAGACCATCGCGCAGCGCGAGCGGAAGATCTTCGAAAACGTGAAGAAGTGGCCAAGGAAACTGAGGCAGGCTATCTACAGCGTTGGCTGGAAATAGACAGGTATAAAGAGGAGGCGAAACGTGAAGCCGAAACAATATTATCAGATAGTCGTTTAGAAGCTGACAGAATTATAAGGGTTGCAGAAAAGAAGAAAACTGAAGCTGAGGAGCGCTATGCAGAAGTGGAGCAAATCAGAAAAGAGCAGGAAAAGGAGATGGATCGCTATGAGGTAGCTTTTGAAAAGGGGATAGACGCCGTTGATGACGGCAAAATAATATATCGGCCTGCCAGTAAAACAAATAAAAAAGATGGTCTGAATTATGGCCCCAATGCACCTCAGGATGCAGCGGAGCGCGAAGCTTTTGCTGCTCCGATAAGGCGTGCATCTGATGTCATTAAAAAATATGCCCGCAGGATCTGGAATTCTGACCTAGCACAATGTGAGCGTGCTATTCAGGCGGATCCGTCACTGGTGGATGTTTCAGTTTCCTACGATCCCGACAAAACGGATTCTTCTGACGAAATTGTTCAGGTTGAACTTAAAGGCGTGGATCGGCTTCCTCGCTCAGTCGCTGCGATATTGAGAAGAATTGCCAAGGGTGCTGCCAAGAGGATCGGCAATCATATTGGCGCGTTGATTGACCGTAAGGCTGATGAAAAGGCTAGGGTTGCCATAGCTGAAGCGAATAAAGCAAAGGCAGAAGCTGAGAAGTTAAAAGAGAGGGCGCAGGAGGAGAAAGACAATTTCAATGCTGTTTTTGACGAGATAAAAGAAATTCGAAACTTTGCACAAGATTATCTAAATAAAGGTGTCTATGAGCAAATTCAGAACGGATCAGTCACTAAGGTCGCAAGATTGAAAATGGCGTTGGAAGCGAAGGGGTTGGCGGAGAAAACTGGATCGAATATTGATATTCGAGCGCCTGAGAGCAAAAGGTCAAGTCCACGAGAGCGTTAAAATGTAGAAGTTCAGACCGATCTGATAAATCACCGCCGTTATAACGGCAGCTGTTAGAGCAGGTCTGAATTTCTACAACTTATTAGGTCGTAACCTGAATGACACAAGATGTTAATAACTAGCTGTATGAAAATTTGGCGATTTACCGCTCTTCACAAATTGATAAAATACTTTGATATTAATATTCCTTGAGTAGTATCCATTATGAAGAATTTATCTTCTTTCATTTTTGCAATCATTTTCCTCTCTACTATGAACGTCTATGCACAAGAAAATTTTTGTAGAGAAGAAGTGAATCCTATTTCGTCGAGCGACCTAGCATACAAAAAACGAGGTGATCGCTGTGAGGGGTTATTTTTACAGCAAGTTTCAGCTACAGGAATGCGCATTGCGGCTTATCACAAACATCCTGCCTCCTATGATGAAACATCATTAGCCTTAAATATTTCATCTGGAACTGAAAATTCTTCTAAGGCATTAACAGTGACTTCTTTGCGTCCAAAACAATTTTATAGGATGGACACAAGATTTTCCGGTAACAACTATTCATTACCTTTGGATGTGGTGCGCCACCCTGATGTCAATGTGACTCCTTCTGACTTCGCTGCTGTTGTATGTAAGGAAAATTGTGACGCTTCCATCCCAACGTTAACGCCAGCTTCCTTTGGAAGAGGGGATGTGTTTAATCCATACATAGCATTGGTAGCTAACCTTGAATTGTTTGAGCTACGGATATCGATAAAAGCCGATAATACCGGAAAGGTCTTATTTGATAAGGAAATGCTCGGCAAGCGAACTTGGCCAGCAAGCCGACCTGCAACTTTTCCTTTAAAACCATATTTTAAAAGTCATGAAAGTATCACCATAGAGGTTATTGCTGTCGGAAGAGGCCGTAAACAAATTGATAGCATAAGTGCTCGTTTGGAATATGAATGAACAAGTTTAGAAGTGGCGTCATTACGCTTAGGCTCTTCTTGCGTAGATCTTATAGAAGATTCAAAATTGCCCTGACGTGGCGTGTATATGCGGTGATCATATTTGTTTCTCTGTCACTTTTCTGCGCTTCTGTCATCGCTTTGGAACTTCTACCAAGTCATTGGCTCATAAATACAACTTTTGTCGCCACACTCGAAACACAGAACTTGACTTTTAGGAATGGGAAACAGAATTCCAGCATCTCAGGGATTTCAGGATCAAGCATAGCTTTGCGTGAGATTAATGCATACTCTCCAGATCAAGCGTTAGAGGTCGGCGACCTCACTCAATTAACTGATGTTCAAGGAACCGAAAGTCCAAGATCCAAAGTATTTTCGAAAGCATCGGAAGACAGCCACTTGGAGCTTGATAGTTTCCTAATTCCTGCCGAACTGGCGATGGAGATTTCAACTTCTGGACAAAACAAATACATCTCCTTGCAAATTGTCGGCGATGACCAAAGTGTTGCCTCTGAAACAACAATAGTTTGGTATGGGGATATTACTCTAGATTCAGTTCCAATTTCAAAGGATATTGGCAGTGATAGGTGGAAGGCAATTTCACCACTAATTGAAATTCAAAAGCCGGAAATAGATGGCCTAATCTATAGTCCAATACCTGTGACCGCCCTTTCTACCGAGCGATTGCGGCTAAGTGGATCAAATCAAATAGCTACCAGCTCCTTGCTGGAAGGTGAAATTCAATTTTATCTGAACTTCCCATTTGGAAGTTACCCCACTGAGCCAACCACATTGCGGAGTGGTGAGTTCACGCAGTTCAATGATTTAGAAGCCCAGATCACAAACTTAGAGCTGACTGAGACAGGAATTAGGTTCCTTTTGGTAGGGAAGGCTAATGCTGTAAAAACGGGATTTTTAAATAATCGCAGAAATATAACTCCAAGTATGCTTGATGGATTTCGATCAATCGAAAGTTTAGTGATTATAATGTCATCTCTTTTTGCGCTGTTGCTCGCTGTTCTAAGCGCAATAAGTTTGGGTAGAGAAAGTGAAAGGTGACAAAATATGCAAATGCTAACGAGATTAATCAGCATAATGATATGTTTTATCATCGGATTATCAGTCGCAATAGCTCAGGAAGTAGCGGAAAGCAAAAACGAACTAATATCAGCAAAACAGTTGGTTGTGATGATCGACGGTCGATTTCCAACAACTGACAAACTCACAGAAGGTGCAGGAATTGTTGTCGGTCGCAAAGGCGGACTTGTGTATATTGCAACTGCTGGTCATGTTGTGCAGGGGCTAACCGAAGCGGCAGTAGATATAAAAGTTCAATTTCAAGACCGACCTGGCGAAGAGATAGATGCGACGCTTTGGCCGTCAAATTTAGATAAGGGCATCGACCTAGCAATTTTAGTCGTTCCAGAGAGCAGAGCACCAGCTTCCATAACATCGCTTAATGAGTTTTCCGCAGCCCGTATCTCTCAAGAGGTGAAAGCTGGTGAGGGAGCCTATCTTTTTGGGCAACCAAGTGGACGAGTTTGGAGCGGAAACAAAAGCCCGGAAAAAGTTGTTTCATCAACTTTGACCTCTATAGAAGTTGAGTCAAAATCTGTTGTTCCCGGTATGTCAGGCGGCGCAACTTTTGATGAAGGCTTGCGAATATTTGGGCTTATTGTTGAAGCAGATAATGGCCTTGCCCGTGTTGTTCCGTTGAGGCTCCTAAAGGAAACCCTTGAGCAAGCCGGTTATCCATTTGATCTAACTGACGGACATGCTTATGGAATAGGGTTTCTTAGCCACAATGATCGAATAAAAATGCTCCGGTCACTTGGAGTTGAATTTAATGAAGAGGGTTATTTAGATGCAATTCAGAAAAGCAAAGCTGAAGCACTAGATATTTTTCATAGAGAAACTCCGTTTTTTACCGCTGAAACTTTCTATCAATGGGTTGAGCAAAACCAGAAAAATTTCGATCTAAGCCAACGGAACAATATTGCTAAGTATATTGGGAAATATGATATCCCGCATATTTCTCTAGTGAAATCAAAAATAGGGCAACAAGTTAGCTTTGTTAGAGATTTTTTAAAAAAATCTCGCATCTCAGGCCTAAATATTTCAGAGCTATGCGAGAGTTTCAAGAAACTAAAGCCTATACTCATAAACTCTCCGACTAATGAATGCAGTGATGGCAAGGATATGGGGTTATGGTTACTTGGGCTCTATGAGATAGCGGAAAATTATGGTGCAGATGGGGCAGAGTTAGAAGATTATGGTATCTACAGCTACATTCCCAATTGGTTTATAGAAGGCAAAACACCAAGTAATATAAAACGAATATCATTTTCAAATACTGAGACGGAGTTGGATGTCCCTCAATGTGGGTATTCATTAGCGAATACAAGATTCACAGTCTGGGAAAATCAATATGCAATCATTCCAGATTTTGGAAAGGCGATATTGCCCCGCAATGGTCGTTACGTAGGTTTAAATATAGGCTCGGATTCAAGGGTTTGTTTTAGCTTTTACTATAACGGAGTGAAGAAAACTCAACATGTTCAGTGTAGAGGAGAGGTATTATTATATCGTTTATGTAATTCAGATGTCATAAATTGGATTGGGGTTAGAGGTCATCTGTTGAGTGATGGTGAAGGTGTAAAAAGAATCAATAATATCAGATATTTAGGAAATTTGACTAATCAGGCTTGGCGCGCAAGCGAACGTGGGGCTTCGATCTGGCCTTCTGAGGAGAGCAACAAAGCAATATTGTTCATGAGTTGTAGAGGTAATAATATTTTTGTGAGGAGTGAACTTAGCGAACTATTGGGAGCTTTACCAAATAGAGTCACACTGAAATTTGATTTTGGTGGTGAGGTACACACCGCGGAATTTGTGGGGCAATCGGATGAGAGTGGGGCAAGCGAAAGCCCATATGTTGCTTTTTTCACTAGAAAATTGGCGATAGCTCTTTCAGGAGCATATAGTAGTGTTAAAATTTATGTTCAAGGCAAAGGAATAGGTGCTTTGTCATTAAAAGACTCATCATGGGCAATTAATAAAGGTCTGGCAGATTGTCTAAGTACTTAGTGTCCGGTTCAAAAGTTCTTCGGACATAACAATAGGTTGCCAAACGTCGGATCATCACTCTGATGTGGCAATGATGACCTGTAGAAGTTCAGATTTGATCTACGAATTTTTCATTCCAGATCTTCTTTCCATCAATCATAGTTTCCATCGGTGTTCTGCCGCAACACATTTTGCCCTGATGAGTGCGCTCTGTGTTGTAATGATGGAGCCAAACATCCAGATCAGCCTGAAGCTGTTCGATGCTCTGATAAAGGTTCTTGCGGAACGTGATCTGATAAAATTCCTGCAGGATGGTCTTGTGGAACCGCTCGCAGATACCGTTGGTCTGGGGATGCTTGACCTTGGTTTTGGTGTGATCAATGTCATTGATTGCGATGAACAACTGGTAATCATGCTTGTCTGGTTTACCACAGAATTCAGTCCCTCTATCAGTCTGGATACGCAGCACTGGAAGATCATGTTCTTCATAGAAAGGCAGCATCTTGTCATTGAGTAGATCAGCTCCGGTAATCGGTGTCTTGGTGGTATAGAGCTTGGCATGGGCGACCTTGCAATAGGTATCGATATAGGTCTGCTGATAGACCCGACCAACTCCCTTGATGGTGCCGACATAGAAGGTATCCTGACTGCCGAGATAGCCGGGATGGGCTGTTTCCACCTCGCCACAGGCCTCATCATCATGCTTTTTCTTCTCAAGAGCCTGAACCTGTGCCTCGGTTAGGATGATGCCATCTTCGGCAACCTTGGCCTCCAATGCTTTCAGTCGATCCTTGAAGTTGGCAAGTTCGTGCCGCAGCCAGATGGATCGAACACCAGAGGGCGAGACAAACACTCCCTGCTTGCGCAACTCGTTGGACGTGCGGGCCTGACCATAGGCAGGAAAGTTCAGGGCCGATTTGATGACGGCTTCTTCCGTGACCGCATCAACCCGGTTGGCCGTGTTAGGCTTGCAACGTGTTTTCTCGAGCAGCGCTTCGGCACCGCCTTCATCGACGGCATTCTTGTAGCGGTAGAAAGTATCGCGCGAATAGCCCATCATCTGACAGGCTTTCGAGACATTGCCAAGCTCTTCGGCCAAATTCAAAAGACCGGCTTTGTGTTTGATAATCTTGTCGGTAGAATGCAACATTGTGGTTCTTTCTCGTTTTGAGGTTGGGTTTGCACCACCATCAAAACGGATAACCACATCATCTCGCAAGAGATGTCCCGCCCTCGTTCAGCTCAGTCTGATTGAGGGCGGTGTCAGATCAAATCGAGACTTCTACAGATGACCCTTGCGACAGAACAGGCGATGGAAGATTCCCAACCCTTTGCCAATCTGCGACAACGCCCTACCCATCCAAAGGTGCGTTCCACCACCCATCGTCAGGTCAGGATTTCAAACCCCTTGGTCGTGTCTGACCGTTTGATGAACTCGCTGGTCCAGCCGCTCAATGCCGATCGCAATTTCTCGCCAGCATAGCCACCATCAACGAAGACATGATGTAGCCATGGGAAGCGATCTAAATTTAATTGGCTAAGGTTGTGGGGGCGCAGGTCACTGTTAATAACCCAGTTGATATCGAAAACATGGTTGGACATTCGAAAGAAATATGTAATGTTCCCAGCGCTTGCTATCGACAGGTTAGACTGTTCTAACTCATTGTATAGTAGGATTTGTTGCACGCCCGTAGGGCGTGCCACTGATCCTTCCTCAACCTAGATGGGGAATTGTAAGGCATGCGCCCTTCGTCTAGCGGTCTAGGACGCCGCCCTTTCACGGCGGAAACACGGGTTCGAGTCCCGTAGGGCGTGCCATTCTATCTCGGATATAAAGAAGCACTCAGTCAAGCAGGCAGTTGATTATGTCTGCATTCCGTATTCTGGCTGTACAATAATCATGACATCTGTGCATAGAGCCATGCTGCTCCACGCCAACAAACTTGCTGACTATGTCATGGTGATGAATGTGGGGAGATCTGCATCAGGAAAAATAAACGTCAATCCTGATAGGAAGCACTAGGGATATGAACCCAAAGCGATCCAGCACAACAATAATGATCCGCCATTTTTAACACAAAAGGCGGGTTAAGCTGTGGTAGTATCCACGCAAGCTACATCACCCCGCCGAATAAGACGGGGCGACACGTGCCGATCTGATTTGGCTGACTTGAAGCGTTGCCAGCTAGTGCATAGCAATATCTAGGAAATAACCTTAATATTGTCAGCATTAGCCTTGCCATTCCGACCTTCAACCATTTCGAATTCAACGGTTTGCCCTTCATTCAGGGTCGTCAGACCAGAACGTTCAACCGCAGAAATATGGACAAAGGCATCTTTGCCTCCCTCGGATGGCTCGATAAAGCCATAGCCCTTGGTTGGGTTGAACCACTTTACAGTTCCGGTTGTCATTTTGTCTTTCCTTTAAATAGTGCCTTCCTCATTCGGCTCCATGCCGAGAGAGGTCAATTCTCATCGCCGTCAGGAAATGGCACACCCTAGAATTTGCCAAAGGCCAGACGCTCATGAAAAACCAACGGAAAAAAGCTTACATCAAATAAAAGCAAAGTATCAAGTGTGATTTTTCAATTCAAAAGAGATTTCATCAAACTGAAATATTACGACACGAACAGCATTGATTTTTCAAAGAAAAAGATAAATTGGATGTTATTTTGAAATGCTGAATTAATAAATGTTGCTTTGCAAAATATACGTTCATTTTTTAGGCAGTTTTGTCTACAGATTGATTGGAAATCCAAAGTAATGCTGTATCTATATTGTCGACCGAAGTTTGGTCGGGACTGTTAGGTCGTTCAATAATATGGACAATCAACCCCAATTCCCGGGCGGCCAATATTTTCGCATACCCTGATTCTCCGCCTGAATTCTTGCAAATAACTCCGTCTAGAGAATATTTGGCCAAAAGATCGCATTCTGCATCCAGATCGCCGTCAGGCTGATATAATATCTGCTGTCCATTTGGGATTTGATATTCAGTGGGAAGCGCTTCGATGGAACGGCTCAAAAACCAGCAATCACCGCGCCTCGCAAACTGATGGGCTTCCTGTCGACCAATTGCCAGCAAATAGCGTTTTCCTGAGGTTAGGGCATCGACAGCATGAGTGAGGTCAGGGGAGCGGACCCATTTGTCACCCGCTTGCCACTGCCAGGCGGAGCGCTCAATGCGTAGAATAGGAAGCGCCAATTCCTCATTGGCGGCAACAACATTCCAGCTGATCTGATTGGCAAAGGGATGAGTGGCATCCAGAATGATGTTGATGTCTTCTTGCACTAGAAAGTGTTTCAGTCCCTCAACTCCGCCAAAGCCACCAATATGGCGAGTGGCATCTGTTGGATTGAGGGATGTTCCGGAACGGGCTGCTTGCGTTCGCCCGGCAAGTGATACAATTACCTCAAACTCGGAAAACTCCGTCAGTTTGGCTTCTAGTTCTCGGGCTTCTGTTGTGCCGCCCAGTAACAATATCCGCGTCATAGGAGCCTCATTATCTGGTTTTAGCCCGGTTCGTAGCGAGCGAGTAACTCGCCACCGCGTCCGACCACGACAATGTCGAGATGAATATCCGCTCCCTTCAACATGTTCTTGGCCTGATCATGGGCCAGCTTGGCTACATGGTCAGCAATGGGGAGAGATTTCTCATTGGCCATGCGAAGGACTGCCAATGCAGTGTTGGCGGTACGCGTTACTTCGATGAACTCATCATCGGCATTCAAAACGGCCAATTGCTCTGCGAGCCAATCGAAATCCACTTGAGAACGACCGGAATGCAGATCCATATGGCCCTGCGCCAGTTTGCATAATTTGGCGAAGCCACCGCCGATGGTCACGTGCTCGACTGGATTGCGGCGCAGATATTTCAGCATGCCACCCGCAAAATCGCCCATATCCAGCATGGCACTTTCTGGTAGATCATAAAGCCCGCGGACCTTCTTTTCTGAAGTTGAGCCAGTGCAGCCCGCAACATGGGTCTGACCGGTTGCACGGGCAACATCAATGCCGCGGTGAATGGAATGAATCCATGCTGCACACGAGAAAGGAACGACAATACCAGTCGTGCCAAGAATGGAGATGCCACCCAGAATTCCAAGCCTTGGGTTCCACGTTTTCTTGGCCAGTTGCTCACCCGTTGGAACCGATATCGTGATGGTTACATCAGGTTTCAATCCATGCGCTTTACAAAGCTCTTCAACCACGTTGCTCATCAATTGACGGGGGACGGGATTGATGGCGGCGTTGCCGACCTCTATAGGCAAGCCGGGTTTGGTGACTGTGCCAACGCCTTTGCCTGCTTTGAAGATTATGCCTTGTCCTGTTTCGCCAAATTGTACTTCGGCCCTGATCATTGCCCCATGGGTGACATCTGGGTCATCACCGGCATCCTTGATGATGCCGACGATCGCAGAATTGTCCCCAAGTGCCTCCATAGCTAAAGGGAAGGCTGGTTCCTGGCCTTTGGGCAGAGTAATTTGGACCGGATCGGGAAATTGACCGCTGATGAGTGCCGTTAAAGCAGCCTTCGTTGCGGCAGTGGCGCAAGCCCCTGTCGTCCAACCTCGTTTTAGAGGTAAATTTTTTCCACTTTGCGGCACATCACGAGTCATAATGTCGGTTATAAACCTGCAAAAGACCCATTGTCACGATCTAGTGCTGTTTACAGCCACAGGTCCAAAGGAAACAAGAAATGTCACACTCCGTAAATCCTGGTCCCTTCGCAGACTTGCTCTTTGCTGGATTGCCTGATTTCGAGCCTGGCCATGTCTGGCTTGTGGGGGCAGGGCCTGGAGATCGCGGTCTCATGACACTGCATGCTGTCAATGCGCTGCGTCAGGCGGATGTCATTGTTTATGATGCGTTGATTGATGAGGACAGTCTGGCATTTGCAAAGCCCGATGTTGAAACGGAATTTGCTGGCAAGCGCGGTGGCCGACCATCACCGAAGCAGAATGACATCACCTTGCGCCTGATCGAACTGGCAAAGCAGGGCAAACGTGTGCTGCGCCTTAAAGGCGGCGACCCATTCATCTTTGGTCGTGGTGGAGAAGAGGCGCTTGCATTGGTCGCTGCTGATGTGCCGTTTCGCGTCGTACCGGGCATTACAGCGGGGATTGGTGGGCTTTGCTATGCTGGCATTCCGGCTACACATCGTGACATCAATCAGTCGGTGACATTCCTGACGGGACATGACCAGACAGGCTCCATGCCAACTGCACTGGATTGGGATGCAATAGCCAAAGGATCCCAAGTGATTGTCATGTATATGGCCATGAAGCACTTGGAGAGCATAACGGAGAAATTGCTCAAGGCGGGGCGCCCCGAGGATCAAGGGGCAGCTATTGTCTGCAATGCCACGACAGCTCGTCAGCAGGTGTTGATATCAACACTGGGAAAGATTGCGCAGGAAGCGCGAGAAAGTGACCTGCAGCCCCCAGCGTTGGTGGTGATTGGCGATGTGGTCAAGCTTCATGATGGTCTCGATTGGCTCGGAGTTCATCAAGCCGGCAAAAAACTCAATCCCGATCCGTTGGGATAAGCCAAGAGGTGTCGGCAGACTTACTCTTGCCCTGTCTTCTCTCTCAGTCTATAGCCCTTAACAAGACTAGGCCGAAGGAGTGGCGCCATGACCGATCTTGCACCCAACGGACTGATACTGGCGGCAGCCAGCTCCAATTCTGGCAAAACCATGCTGTCTTTGGGTCTGCAAAGATTGTTGGTTCGAAATGATATAGGCGTTGCTCCTGCCAAATGCGGTCCAGACTATATTGATCCGGCGTTTCACAAGGCAGCAAGTCACAAAACCTCCATCAATCTTGACCCTTGGGCCATGATCCCAGAAGAGCTTTGCACACGCGCATTCAATCATGCGGGTGGTGCTGATATCTTCTTTTGCGAAGGGGTCATGGGGCTGTTTGATGGCGCAGCTGGGGGTCAAGGCTCAACGGCATCTCTCGCCAAGATACTGAATTTGCCAGTCATTCTGGTACTGGATGTAAAAGGGCAGGCGCAAACATCCGCTGCTTTGATTTATGGCCTGAAAGCTTATGATCCTGATTTGCAGATTGCCGGGGTCATTCTGAACCGGGTTGGGTCCGTTCACCATGAGAGCCTGCTGAGAGAAGCAATTGAGGTCCTTGATATTCCCGTTATCGGAGCGGTACGGAACAATCCGGATTTGGAAATGCCTTCAAGACATCTGGGTCTGGTGCAAGCTGATGAATATGCTGACTTGAATGCTCGGATTGATCGGATTTCGGACCATATCGAGCCCAATATTGATCTGAAGCGATTGATTGATCTGGCGCAGCCACTGAATGCACCTGATGTTTCTGCTGTCCAAAAACCGGGTATGTTGCAACCGTTAGGGCAACATATTGCGATTGCAAAGGACGCAGCCTTTACATTTATCTATCCGCATGTCCTGAGTGACTGGCAGGATCAAGGTGCTGAAATATCGTTCTTTTCTCCGTTAAATGATGAGGAGCCGCATCCAGATGCCGACGCAATCTATCTTCCAGGTGGCTATCCTGAGCTGCATCTTGAGCAACTGGCGGCGGCATATCAGTTCAAAATGTCCATGCGAGAGGCGGCAAGCAACAACACACGCATTTTCGGTGAATGCGGTGGCTTTATGGTGTTGGGTAAGGAAATAATTGGCAAAGATAGTAAGGTAGAGGATATGTTAAACTTGCTGCCAATCACTACAAGTTTTTCTAACCCAAAATTAAATTTGGGTTATCGTATACTCAATCATGACCAACTTCTTCCTTGGGCTCCCGGCCTCGTTGCTCATGAATTCCACTATGCCAATATCACCTGGCAGGGGAAAGCAGAGAGCCTCTTTCATGCAACCAACGCTTCCGGTAAGGAACTTGCGCCCATGGGGCTAAGAATTGGGTCGGTCATGGGATCCTTTGCTCATATTATCGGTGCAAAAGGTTAATGCTCCTTAACTCTGTTTCATCGCTGGATTGGATCCAAAGAAAAGGCCCGCAACAGCGGGCCTTTTCTGGTAAAGGTAGCTGTGATGAGATTTGAGGCCTAGTCGATTTGTACCGGCTCTTCAATCACTTCACCTTTCTTGCCGATACGCAAAACGTGGCTGAATTCCGCATCATAGAGCGCGGAGTCAATAAAGCCACTTGCCGCTAGAGCAGGGCCGACAAAAATCAGTGCAGTGCGTGTGATCTTCTCTTTGCGGACCTTTTGACGAATATCGTCCAGTGTTCCATGGATGAACATCTCATCTGGCCAGCCGACCCGGAAGGCCACCACAACCGGGCAATCCGCTCCATATAGAGGTGTCAGTTTACGCTGAATTTCGGGAATGTTCCGCACGGACAGGTGAATGGCCAAAGTCGCGCCAGACTTTCCCAAGGTTTCCAGATCTTCTCCGTTCGGCATGGAAGAAGACTTCATTGCCGTGCGGGTCAGGATGATGGTCTGCGCTACTTCCGGAATGGTCAGTTCAGTCTGAATTGCAGCAGCGGCTGCAGCGAAGGCAGGAACGCCCGGTGTGACATCAAACGGGATGCCTTCAGCCTTCAAGCGGCGCATTTGCTCGGCAGTTGCACCATAAATAGACGGATCGCCCGAATGAACTCGCGCCACATCCTGTCCCTTGGCATGGGCTTTCTTGATTTCATCAATAATCTCATCCAGATGCATGCCAGCAGTGTCCAGAATATGCGCGTCCTTTGGCGCTTCTGCTACAATCACTTCAGGCACCAGCGACCCCGCATAAAGGCAAACCGGACAACTTTGAATGAGCTTTAGGGCACGAACGGTGATCAGGTCGGGAGCACCGGGGCCTGCACCAATGAAATGAACAGTCATGAGAAATTCCTTTTTCTTTTCATTGGCCTATTCAGCCGCGTCAATCTTTTTGGCATAACCGCGTGGGGTATATACTCGCCAACCATCATCTCCGACGGAGTGATCACCAGTCTGGAATGCTTTACTTTGCGAAGAACCCACCAACACAACGGTCAGCATATCCACTTCATCCACTTCCAGCTCAGCCAAGGTCCGTAGGCGCAAAGCCTCTGTTGGGCGTCCGAGATTGGAACACAAAAGCACCGGAGTGTTAGCTGGACGATGTTGGAGTAAGATATTCTTGGCCTCAGCCAATTGTGTGCGGCGGCGTTTTGAAACAGGGTTATAGAAAGCAACCACAAAGTCCCCCTGTGCAGCTGCGTGGAGACGGTTTTCAATAGCTTCCCACGGGGTTAGCAGATCAGAGAGAGAAATCGTACAGAAATCGTGGCCAAGCAACGCGCCGAAACGGGCAGATGCTGCCTGCAGGGCGGAAATGCCTGGAGCATTGACGATCTCAACCCGCTTGGCGAGATCTGAAACACCGCCATGATCGGCATCGCGATCCATCAGCTCCATGACTAAGGCACCCATGGCATAAATGCCCGCATCACCTGAACAAATCAGAGCGACATTCTTGCCTTTGGCTGCTTCTTCCAGTGCATAGCGACAACGATCCTCTTCTCCGCCAAGCGGAAAATCGCTGCGTTTCTTGCCCTCGGAAAGTGCGCCAAGCAGATCGATATAGAGGCCATAGCCAACCAGCTCTTCCGCTTCTTGTACAAGGCGAGAGGCTTCTGGCGTGCGCCATTCGGACTGACCTGGACCAATGCCAATCACTGACAAACGACCGCGCTGAGTGCCGAGTTGATCAACATCAATGGGCTTCGTTGCAAGACCTACAGCGCAAGTCGCTTTGTCGGTCTTCACTTTTTCAGCCAGCAGTGATCCATCCTTACCGACTGCTGCCAGAGCTGCGCCTTCAGCAACGCCCGGACATCCCACTTCGCTTCGAACGACCTCGGACGGATTAGCAAGACGATCGGCTTCTTCATTCAGGCGTTCGGCGCTGAAGAAACGAACGGGAGCCCCAAAATGATTGGCTGCAGCTTGCAGAGCTGCTTCATCGCTCTTCAAATCAATGGAACAGAGACAAGCAATAGCCTCTCTTGCCAGGCCATTGTCTGCAAGCACTCGCTCAATGAGTTCGATGACATGGCCAGCGTCAACACCACGCTCACAGCCTACGCCGATAGCAAGGCTTTTAGGCGAATAGAGAAGACTATCTTCGGAAGCAGGTAAAGCCTTGATCGTGGAAATGGCTTTCAGATCAGCAGTTTCATTCAATGTGATCTCTGACTCATTTAGCCAGTTCAACTCTGCGTCAGCTTGCAATGCTTCTCTATCGATCAAACGGGCCATGATGGGGCCAGCCGTTCGAGGATGCTGCAATGCCCAGCCTTTCGGCGGATTGTCTAGCGCCAGTTTGAAACGGCAATCGCCAGCCGTTGTGATGGCAGCATGGGCTTTCAGGCGATCAGCCAACAGATCGGCAACTTCATTGGCACCATGATGTCCACCTAGCAAAGGTACCACGGACGCACCATCACGGCTAACAGTCAGAACAGGTGGCTCGTCGAACTTGTCGCGGACTTGCGCAGCGAGGGCTCGTATGACAATGCCGCTGGCGCAAAGAGCGATAATACCGGTGCCTTGTGCAAAGAGGGAGGCGAGATGAGCAGTTGTCTCACCATAGGAGCTATCAGCTCCATCCAGGTCGCCTTTGCCATGGATCTGTATCGAGATGTTTTCTCCGCCAAGGGCGTTTTTGATTTGCTTTGCCAGATCCATGCTGTTCTGGGACAGGACAACAATGGCAAAATTGGTTTCGTTCTTCAGGACCAAGGTTCCTCTCCATCATAAATCAGGATCATGGAAAAATAGGGGGCGCAATCATCGGTGACGTCTTTAAGCGGCATCACTTTTTCTGCTTCCAATGTGGCGCGCTCGACATATCCGGCACGTTCCAAAAGGCCATGCTGTTCCAGCAAGGCGCGGATACGAGAAAAATGACGGCCTACCTTGATGATGGCAAAGGAGCCACCCATCGAAAGGCGGGCCTTGAATTCTTCATCACTGGCCGGGCCGGGAATGACTGACAGCACATCATTGCGCGCAGCCAATGGATGCTTCAGACGAGAAGCGCAAGCTGTCAGTGACGATACGCCTGGAACAATATCACTTTTGAAGCGATCTGCCAGACGATTATAGAGATACATGAAGGATCCAAAGAAAAAGGGATCACCCTCACAAAGTACAATCACATCCTCGCCTGAAGCCAAATGTCCTGCAATCACCTCAGCTTCCCGATCATAGACGGTCTGCGCTGGAAAGCGATCGACGCGCATAGGCACAATCATCGGAATTTCCTGAGCATCATTGGCGATATGCTCAGCCACAATGGAGCGCGCAAAGCTGACGCCACTATCCGGAGCAGGATAGGCAATGACCTTGGCATTCGAGATGAGTTTGGCGGCTTTCATGGTGATCAGATCCGGGTCTCCCGGACCGACGCCCACGCCATATAATGTTCCGCTCATGATTAGGATGCCAATCCTTCTTGTTTTTTAATGTCATTACCTTTGACATAAACCCACTGTGTCACCGGCATGGACGCTTTCCAGCCAAAATGCAGGCCTACAGGTTGAGCTTTGGCAATGGAGAGCCGGGTTAATTCACCTCCATGCTCAGAAAAGCAAGAAAGCAAAAGAGCTTCCGACGAGAGTGTCACCGCATGGGCAACCAGTCGCCCACCTGGCTTTAAAGCATCAAGGCAGAAATTCAGGGTCTCGCTCGATAGACCTCCACCGACGAAAATCGCATCCGGGCCATCCAACCCCATTAAGCCATCTGGAGCGGTTCCATCGATCAGTTGCAGGCGTGGCACGCCCAAGGTCTTTGCATTGTGCTTGGCAAAGGCGCGACGCTTTTCTTGAGGCTCCAGACCAATGGCAGACGTGTTTGGAGCGGCGCGTAACCATTCGATGGCAATGGACCCACATCCAGTTCCAACATCCCAAAGATGGGCGCCGGGGCGTGGCGCGAGTTTCGCCAAAGCACTGGCACGAATATCGCGCTTGGTCATCTTGCCATCGTGCTCAAAGGCATCATCTGGCAAACCGGGACTGGTGGAGAGCCAGTTTCTGAAATCGGATGGAATTTCGACGGCAATGACATTGAGATCTGCAAAGGGCAGGGCGTCACCTGCCTCACTCAGCGCATGAGCGCTGGTTTCAATGATCTTTTCTTTCTCACCACCCATATGTTCCAGCACGGTAATCTCTGCATCATTCGCTCCGATCTCGCAGAGCTTGGACGCCAAGAGACTGGGGGAACCGCCATTCTTGGAAAGAATGATCAATTTTGCGCCCGGTTGAATATGCGGGACAATGCCCGCTGGATCGCGGCCATGTATGGTCAGAAGAGAGCATTTGTCGAGCGGCCAACCAATACGGCTTGCAGCTAGGCTATAGGCAGATTTGGCTGGAAGGACCCTTAATTCGGACCAGTCAAAGAAACGCGTTAGCGTTCCGCCAATGCCGCAAAACATCGGATCGCCAGTTGCCAGAATGACAACTTGCTTGCCCTTCATCTCGGCAATTATCGAAAAGGTGGATGAAAAAGGCGATGGCCAAGTCATACGCTCAGCTTTGGGGCTGAGATCATCTGACACCATATCCAGATGACGTTGGCCAGCCAGCAATATATCGCAATCCTTGATCAGGGACAGTCCAAGATCAGACAACCCTCTTACGCCATCTTCCTCGATGCCAATCACCGAGATCCAAGGTTCGGGTCGAGTGCTGGTTGGTTTTTCGTTGCTCATGAAATAATCCCTCCAATAATATGGAGATGCCTTTTAAATTTCGCGCCCCAAAGCCATCAGGGCCAATGCGTTCACAGCGCTGCTTGCCATGGGAGTTCCACCACGCCGACCGGTCAGGGTAATGAAGTCAAGACCAAGTTCCTGTGCTTCCTCAGCCAAAGCCTCTTTGGATTCAGCAGCGCCGACAAAACCAACGGGGAAACCAAGAATGAGAGCGGGCTTGGCCGCGCCTTCCTTGATCATCTCTAGCAAGCGGAACAGAGCGGTCGGAGCATTGCCAATGGAAACAATGGCTCCGTCCAGATGAGGTCGCCAAAGTTCCAAAGCTGCTGCAGAGCGAGTGGTACCCATTCGCGCTGCCAAATCCCATACACTCGGATCATTCAGCGTGACAAGAACCTCATTGCCATTGCCCCCCTGTTCCACATCAAGAAACCGCCGGGTAATTCCGCCCGCAACCATCTGTGCATCCACCAATATTGGCCTTTGCTCTTTGAGGGCAGACAGGCCAGCCGCCACGGCGGCATTGCTGAAGCGTAAATCGGGGACCAGATCGGTCATGCCGACGGCATGCATCAGACGTACGGCAACGGGACCCAAATCATCAGGGAGGGAGGCTAAGTCATGCTTAGCCTCTTCGCGAATGATGCGAAAGGATTCCTCATAGATGCCTTGAGGTGATTTGATATAGTCGTAGGTCGGCGTGGCCAGCATCGCTCCCTAGTCCTTTTTATACATGCTGTTTGGCCCAAGTGGGTGATCTGCATGAGGATAAGGATGATGATGGTGATCATCATGGTCATGACTGTGTCCATGATCGTGTGAGTGATCATGTCTGTGAGAGTGACCGTGATGATGGTGCCCATGATCGTGATCATGGTGATGATGACCGTGCTGCGCAGGACCATGCTTCAGGCACTCATTATTGCACATATTATCCGTGCAATATTCGCAATCAGCGGTCTCAACACCTTCCACATGATGGTGATGGCTTTCCTGTTTCAAGCCGACTTCATCTTCAAAGCCAAGAACCTGCGCGCGATATTTGCACATCTGGCAGTTCATATTATTAGTGCCATCCAGAATTTCCTGAACGCGATCAACAAAGGTTTCGATCACATAATCCTGATCGTTCAGGTAGCCAGCTTTGATGAACTGGATATCTGGATTGCGTGCGGCAACTTCATCGGTGAAGTTATAGATGCGGCGGATCAGAATGCCGGTGAAGAGGAAATAAGGAAAGACGATAATCCGCTTGTAACCAAGGCGAGCAGCATGCTCCAGCCCAGGTTCGACCAGTGGGAATGTCACGCCAGAATAGCAAACCTCGCCCCAGCCAAAACCCATACCTTCCCAAAGCATACGCATCAATTTGCTGACATTGGAATTGGCATCAGGATCAGATGCACCACGTCCAACCACCATCAACATGGTCTCGGACAATGGCAGTTCGCCATGCTCTTCATTGGCCGCATCAACAGCTTCCTGAATGCGGGCAGAAGCAGCCTTGATCATTTTCAGATCCAGCCCCAATTCTCGACCATAGGTGATCTTCACGCCAGGTGTCTTGGCTTGATAGGCGTTCAGAACAGACGGAATGTCATTCTTGGCATGGCCTGCTGCGAACAGCATACCTGGAACAGCAAGGATATGATTGCAGCCTTGCTCCACCAGCTTGTCCAAACCATTGGAGAGAACGGGATTGGCAAATTCCAGATAGCCGTAATCAACAGGCCAATCCGGAAAGCGTGGTGCCAGACGTTCTGCCAGCTTGGCAAACTGGCCAACAGCCTCTTTGTTGCGGCTGCCGTGGCCACAAATCATCAGGCCTAGTTTTTCTTTTGGGGCGTCCTGAGTCACGTCAAATCCCTATCTCATTGGCCGATCGCTCGGCTGGTCCTTAAAATGCAGGGATGGAAAAGGGCAGGGTTGGAACTCTCCAACCTGTCAATCTCTCCTGCAGGCCAGACTTGGTCTCCGAATTGGATCAACCGCACTGGCATGTGTTTCAGTTCCCTCAAGGGGAACACTGCGAAAGTTGTCCGGCGCCTGTCTTCAGGCATGGCCAAACGGGAAACCTTGTGTCTGCATCATGCCGCTTCAGGCATCTTCAGACTCTGACAGAATGCATCCGGCTTCCAGTTGAATGCTTCTGGTCTCCACTGCAGCACGAAACTGCCGGTCATGGGAAACGATCACCATGGCTTGGGGCAAGTTGACAAGAATGTCAATCAGACGTTTTGTCGTTTTCTCATCCAAAGCGTTGGTAGGCTCGTCCAATAACAGAATTTCTGGTTTCATAGCCAAGACCGTCGCCAATGATACCAGTCTTTTTTGTCCGCCTGATAGCTTATGCGTCACTCTATCGCGAAAAGCCGACAGATTGAGCTCGGCGAGTGTCTCGTCGACGATCTTCATGGCTTCAGTCTTGGAGTAGCCAAGATTGAGCGGACCAAATGCAATATCTTCGGCGACAGTCGGACAAAAGAGCTGATCATCCGGGTCTTGGAAAACAAGGCCGACGCGCCGGCGCAGTAACCGAAATTCTTTTTCAAATTTGTAATCGCTGCCGAAGGCTCTGATCGTACCGCCTTGTGCTTTGTGCAGCCCCACGATGATATGCAGCAAAGTGCTCTTGCCAGCACCATTATGACCGGTCAGGGTGAGACGTTCTCCGTCCTCCAGATTCAAGCTGACACCATTCAGACAAGGCTCGAACCCCGGATAGGCAAAGCGGATGTCATTGAGCTCAAGAAGGGAGGACATTCAATATCTCCAGAGCCAACAGCGTCAGCATTGTCAGGCTGGCAAAACCGACAAAAACAGCATCAAGGCGGTCAAATGCCATGCGGTCAAGTAGATGAAACTGACCATTGAAGCCACGGCATTTCATGGCCTGCATGATGCGTTCTGATCGCTCGAATGAGCGAATGAGAAGCATGCCAACCAGATAGCCGAAGCTCTTGTAACTATGCCAGCGATTGGCAGGCTGAAATCCTCGGCACTTCATTGCAGTGCGCAGACGGTTATATTCTTCATGGAGCACTTCGATATAGCGTACAGTGAAGAGAAGCAAGTGAACCAAAGGGGCAGGGACCTTGAGACGGGCAAGCGCGTGCCCCAGCGTGACCGGTTCCAAGGTGCTGAGTAAGGCGAGCGTCGCCATAACGATGGCATTGGCCTTGAGCAAAATATCAATGCCTTTCATCACACCTTCATAGGAAGCGGCAAAACCAAAGACATGAAAGAGCGGTGTGCCCGCCATGGTGAAGGGAAGCATCACCAGCATGAAGATGATGAAACTATCCATCATGGCCACGCGCTTGATGGTGGGGCCGACTGGTAGCCTGGCTTGGCTCATCAGGGCAAAAGACAGCACCAAAGCTGCTAGAAGTAGAGGGATACTGGTAAGCTGAACGAGTGTGATAGCATAGGCGCTAAGAGCCACAATCCGCACACGCGGATCCAACCGACGGATCCACATATGGTCAGTTGGTAACTCATGCCCTGTTATGTCATAGGCGCGGCCAGCTTGCTCCAGTATATCACTCATCAAGCGGCCTCACTTTTGTTAGAAGAGCTGCCATTTGTCTTCATCTTTTGAGCTTCCCGTCTGGCTACCACATAAAAGCCAATGCCGAATAGGCCTATGATGTACCCAATCCCACCCAAAATGGTCTGAAGATCATTCTTTTCCTTGTAAGCCGCAATTTCTTTACGAAGCGGCTTGGTTTCCAATCGCACGGCCATGCGCAATTCGGACTTCAAAGCAGCCACCTCAGTTTTCACTGCAGTATTGATCATCTGCATCATTGCATCATTTGCAATGACCTGACTGCTGGAGCTGATTGAAGAGCCTGTATCACCAACAGGTTTGACCATGGATGCTTGAGTTGCTGAAGGTTTCGCTGCGTCTTCAATTTGAGGAAGCTCGTCTTCAGCCATGCGATAGACAGCGACATGCCCTTGGCCCAGATCCGCTCTGAAGGTCAAGGGAATAAGGCTGGTCGGTGTGAAGCGAAAAATGCCTTCTTCATCTGTCTTGGTCTCGCCGAGTTTGTTGCCATCATCATCCAAGACTTCGACCACAACATCCTTGGCCATGTCGCCATTGGAAAAGCCAATCTCGCCTTCAACAGCGTTTCCTTCGGCGTAAGCCGAGGCAATCACTTTATGGGCAAATGCGGGCATGGAACTGATGGAAATAGACAGCGCCAAAGCAAGGCCGAAAATTATTTTGGAGAGAAGTCTCATGACCGTTCCTCCGTATCAACTTGTCTCATATTGAGTTGGCTCATCACCTGAAAGAGCTCCGGCTTGACCGTATAAATCAGATAGACAGCGGCTGCGCTCAGCAATCCTTCAATGACCATCACGGGAATATGTGCCAGGAACACAAGCTTTACGGCAGGGATGAGGGATTCTTCTGACAGCGCCAACGAGATGCCAACGAATAATGTTGTCAGAGAGATGGCCAACGCTCCAGCCAATCCGCCAAAGATTGCTGCCATGACTGCTGAACTGGCTCCAATCACGAATGGACGGAATAGCAACCCGACAATAACGGCAGGTCCGGCGATATTGACTGCATTTACACCCAATACGGTGATGCCACCAAAAGCAAAGAAGATTGCTTGCAATAATAGACCGACAAACAGCGCAGGAAATGCCGCCCACCCCAAAATCAGTCCGGCGAGACCATTCATGATCAGATGAACGCTGGATGGCCCAATAGGAACATGGATCAGGGATGCAACAAAGAAAGTCGCGCTTAAAACACCAGCAGCAGGGATTAGATCCATGTCCAGTTTGCGCAATCCAAGTCCGAGGCCTGCAACAGTGAGGACACCGCCAGCAATGACGACATCATTGGTCAAAGCTGCATCTATGATATGCACGGGCTGTCCTCTCCGGTATCTGGTTGCGGGTACGAGGGGTGGCGAACCACCCCTCAAGCGAATTATTTGACGTCATAAGCGCGAACCCAAATGACGGCATCTTGGGAAAGCTCTTTGCCTTCATGTTCTTTTTTCGGACCAGAGCCAAGGGCTGCAAAGCCCCAGAATCCTGCCTTTGGAATGCCGAAAGAGAAATAGCCATTCTCATCGGACAGAGCAACAACAGCGCCGCCTGGCATAGGGCTGGCCTTTGGGTCTTTGGGGCTGTTGGTTTCCATATTTGGCTCTGCAGCCATATATTCGATCTCTATCTCAGCGCCGGCAACAGGCTTGCCCTCAGCGAGAACGCGACCGGTAAAGGTGGAGCCTGCCAGAATATTGGTTGGTTTGTTCAGCGGTACAATTTCGGTAGCGAGACCAAGTGGTTCTTCCCAACCGGTTGGAATACCACCTTTGTTCAGGAAACTCTTTGTCAGCTGCTGAATATAGATGTCCTCACTCCCCTCGTAATAAGGAGTAGGTTCAACCACTATGATATAATCACCGTTGCGTTTGATCTTTGCCGTGGCATCAAAGGCCTTGGCTTCATTGCTTGCGCCCTTGAATGTGATCGGCTTCAGGCTGTCCATCAGATCGATCTTCTTGCCTTTATGCATCATGTAAACGGCTTCCGGCTTTGCCAGATCCATCACATGACCATTTTCAAACGGATGCCAGAAGATCAGTTTGAGCGGAACATCGCCTGCGCGCTCCAGATTCACCTCTGGGGTATAGGCCAGAACAAAATGGGCAGAAGAAGAAGAGATTGAGAGAGCGAGGGCGGCAGTTGCCAGACCCAGTTTTTTCAAAAATGTCATTTTGCCTCCAACGAACGAAGTCGCATTATTTGGAGACGCGAAAGGCTTTGAACGATTGGAGAGGAGAGGGATGGAGGGTGGCTTTTGACTTTACCAATTTCCATCTTTGTCTCGTCACCTAACGCACACCCCGGCGTCTTGATAGAGAGAGTGCTGTCTTGCAACAGCCGCACCAAAGATGGCAGGTCTCCTGGCTCGCGGGTCTTGGCGCGGGATGCACCTTCCCAGCCTTAAATCAGGCCAGTGGCATTCGCATCCTTTGCTCACCGCTTACAGTTGCGGGGGCAGCCATGGATTCGGTCCCTTCTGGGTACGCCTCACCATGTTCCCTTTTCATCACCTCACCACTCTCGGGGGAGGCAAACCATCTGTGTCACAGTTAAAAGCTGATCCCTTCATTGTCAACCAGATAAATGGTTGCAGGTAATGAAGGAAAAAGTTTGCAATCTTTTCATATGAAAAGACTTTTTTAAGTTAAAATTCAATGCCTTCCTGAGCTTTTACGCCTGAGCGGAACGGGTGCTTGATCAGTGTCATGTCGGTGACCAGATCTGCAATTTCAATCAGCTCATCTTTGGCGTTTCGGCCGGTGATGACAACATGGGTGTCTTCGGGTTTTTCGTTCTGCAGGAAAGAGGTCACTTCATCGATTGGCAAATAATCATAGCGCAGAACGATATTCAGCTCGTCCATCAGAACGAAGCGAATTTCGGGATCAAGGATAGCCTTCTTGGCTTCTGCCCAGGCTGCTTCTGCATTCTCGATATCTTTCTGCCTATCTTGTGTTTCCCAGGTGAAACCTTCGCCCATGGCCTTGATGGTCACCAGCTCAGGGAATTTCTCCAGAACGGCCTTTTCGCCACTATTCCAAGCACCCTTGACGAACTGGATGACGGCAATCTTGTTGCCATGGCCAATCTGGCGGAAGGCCATTCCGAAGGCGGCGGTAGATTTGCCTTTGCCCTTGCCGGTATGAACAATCACCAAGCCTTTTTCGATGGTTTTGGTGGCCAGGATCTTATCTCGAGCTGCTTTCTTCTTTTTCATTTTTTCTGCGTGACGAGCATCTTGTTCTTCCGGGGTCATGTCTTTTGTCATGATGCGACATCCTCCTGTTTGTTTTGGTTGCTGGCAGTCTGCAGCATAAAGGCAGCGCTGTTGGAACGTGGGGTCCAAAGACCGCGATCAATGGCTTCCAGAAAACGATCAATCATATCATCATAAGCTGGCCGATTCTTTTCCATCAGGAAATCCCTAACGGTCTCATCATCAATATAGGCGGAATAAAGTTGATCGAAATGATGGTCTCCAACAGCGTTTGTTGTGGCGGCAAAGGCAAACAGATAATCGAGCGTCGCTGCCATCTCAAATGCGCCTTTATAGCCGTGCCGCATCACTCCATTTATCCACTTGGGATTGGCTGCGCGACCGCGAACCACGCGCGCAATCTCTTCATCTAAGGTGCGAATGACCGGTCGCTCGACACGAGAATGGTCATTGTGATAGATTTTGGGAGCAGACCCTTTCAAGGCTTCCACGCTGGCGGAAAGCCCACCTTCAAACTGATAATAGTCATCAGAATCGAGAAGGTCGTGCTCACGGTTGTCCTGGTTCTGAACCACCGCATCGACTTGGCCGAGGCGGGCTTTTAGCTGTTCGGCGGCTTTGTTGCCATATTCGCCAGCCCCATAAGCAAAACCACCCCAGGCGATGAAGGCGTCAGCGAAATCTGAACGTTTGTCCCAGAGCTTCTCGTCGATCAATGCCTGCAAGCCGGCCCCATATGCTCCGGGCATGGAGCCAAAAACACGGAATGTTGCCTGACGCTTGGCGTGAGCACAATCAAGGCCGTTTTCAATCGCCTTGGCCATTTCCTCTTTGGCCCGGGCTGCAATCGGGTTTGCGTCTGCTGGCTCATCCAGCTCTGCAACGGCACGTACGGCGCTATCGAACAAATCGATCTGGTGTGGGAAGGCGTCACGGAAGAAGCCCGAAATGCGTAAGGTCACATCTACACGCGGGCGACCAAGCTCGGAAAGCTTGATCACATCAATGCCAGTGACACGACCAGATGCGGCTTCCCAAACCGGGCGTACACCAAGGAGAGCGAGCGCTTGGGCGATATCATCGCCACCAGTGCGCATATTGGCTGTGCCCCAGCAGGTGAGAGCAATGGCTTGCAACCATTCGCCTTCATCCTGAAAATGTCGCTCGATCAAACGCTGGGCTGAAAGCTCGCCAATAGCCCAGGCGGTTTTGGATGGAACGGAACGCACGTCAACGGCAAAGAAGTTCCGGCCGGTTGGCAAAACATCCGGCCGACCACGCGTTGGTGCACCAGATGGTCCTGGAGCAATGAACTTGCCCCCCAGTCCTTTGGTGATGGCATCCAGTTCGCTTGGCCCACAAGAGGCAATGAGCGGACGAAGCTCATCATTGATCCAGCCAAGAACAGTGAGTGTTTGCTGCCAATGAGAAGACGCTTCCATTTCATTGGAAACAATCTTCTGCGCAAGAAGTTCCAGTCGCTCGACGCTATCGCCTGCATTGCGCCAGAGATCACTGCTTAGTTGGCTCAGTATATCGGGCTTTTCACTGTCCCAAGGCGCAGCAAAGTCACAATCCAGCGGATCAAAATTACTACCATTCAGTGATAAGCTGAGATCTATCGACAATGCGCGATGCAAGCTTTGCTGAAACGATTCAGATCCTCGGGGAACGCGAGCGATCGCGATGAGTAGATCGGTGAGCTGATCGCTCGTTGGAGATTGTCCAAGAATGTGCAGGCCATCGCGAATTTGCAGTTCTTTCAAATCGCAAAGATGTGCATCCAATTGTTGCAAGGCTTCGGTGTTTGAGAATTCCTCAGCAATCCCTGCATCTTTGTCCAATCCTGTACGCGTAGCAAGGAAGCGAATTTCTTCCATCAGCTTTTCAGCGCGGCGTGGATCAACCCCTTGTGCGGTATAGAATTCATCGACCAAAGCTTCCAATTCTTCACCGACACCATGACTTTCAGCGCGGGTCAACGGAGGCGTCAGGTGGTCAATGATCACAGCACTGGTACGGCGTTTGGCCTGACAGCCTTCACCGGGATCATTGACAATGAAAGGATAAAGATGGGGTAGGGGACCAAGCACACTTTCCGGGTAACAGGCCTCGCTCAAGGCAAGGGCTTTACCTGGTAACCATTCCAGATTGCCGTGCTTACCCGCATGGATGACCGCATCAATGCCAAAGCTTTCCCGCATCCAGAAATAAAAGGCGAAGTAATTGTGCGGTGGTACCAGATCCGGATCGTGGTAAGTTTCTTTTGGGTCAATATTATAGCCACGTGCTGGCTGAATGCCCAAAGCCACATTACCAAAGCAATGAATGGGGAGCTGGAAGGCACCATTTGCGACCATCGGGTCATTGGCAGGTACTCCCCAGCGCTCCGATATCTGGGTCTGCACTGCCTTGGGTAATGAAGCAAAGAATGCTTCATATTGATCCAAAGCCAAAGCATTATCAGAGACACGAATGCTGGTCCCATAGGCATTGGTCGGGCCAGCCAAAATCTGCGCCATGAGAGCATCGGAGTCGCTTGGTTCATCTTGAATGAAATAACCAAGTTCTTTCAGCTGCTTCATGATGATGACGGCGGAAGCGGGAGCGTCCAAGCCAACGCCATTGGCGATGCGGCTATCCTTGTTTGGATAATTGGCTAGCACCAAACCGACCTTACGTTCTGCTTGGCTTTTCTGTTCCAAACGCGCCCAGCGCATTGCAAGCTCACAGACAAAAGCAACACGATCAACCTTTGGGACATAACGAACGGGATTGCTCTGCGTGCGCTCATCAAAGCCACTTTCTTCCTTGAAGGAGATTGCGCGACTGAGGATGCGTCCGTCGAGTTCAGGCAACACCACATGCATGGCCAGATCACGAGCCGATAGACCGCGTGGGCTTTCCTGCCAAGCTTCTTCTGAGGAGCTGGACAAGATGACTTGCAAGATTGGAGCTCCTGGCTTGTCCAACACAGTTGGCTCATAAGCCTGTCCAGCTTTGGAAATGGCAAAGGCCGTCGTGTTGAGAATGACCGAAGGCCGAAAGCGAGCGAAGAGCTCCGATAGGAATTCCTGCGCCTCGGCATTTTTCAAACTTGGCACAAAGATGGGGAGCGGAATTGCGCCTTTGGCAAATAGTGCATCGCATAACGCTTGAACCGGAGCCATCATCGCACTCTGCACGAGTGAGCGGTAAAGCATGACGGGAGCAAAAACTGGTGCTTCACCAATCGCGACGACTTGCTTATTAATGTGCGTCGAAATTGCATCCATACCTTCAAGGCTTTGTCCTTGCCACCAAAGCCCCATGCGCGGCAAGGCTTTGGGTTGGCCGGGGCTACTCTCATTTGCGCCAATCAGATAGTCGGCAAAGGAGAGGGCGTTGGAGAGGTTCTCCTGACCACCTTCTACACAATAGCGCCAGAGCTGACGGACTTGATCTTGAGGCAAGCTGGACCATCCAGCCAAGTCAGAATCCCATTTGTCATCACCGGGCATGACCGCCAATGCGATTTCATGGCCACGCGAGAGCTTTTGCATTTGCTCAAGGCCATAACGCCAATATTCCTCGCCCCCCAGAATGCGTAAGGCAATCAGTTTGGCATGCTTTGCTGTTTGCTCCACATACAGATCGACTGAGTAAGGATGGTTCAGCGAGAGCACATTCCCAAGCCGCAGGCTCGGCGCATTCTCATTGCGCAACTGGGCGCAATCAGCCAGAGCGGATAACTCGCTATCCGCAGCTGAAAGAAAGAGAATATCCCCCGGGCTCTGACCCAGATCGATAGCTTCATCACCATCGTCAATACGACCGGCTTGTGGGGCAAGAATGTGCATAAGGAAAACTTACTCTTATTTGCTAAGCAGTGCAGTTGCACCATCCAGATCCAGCGGAGTCAGGCCGATGACAACCAGACCGGTCTTATCATCCATGCTTGGATCAAACCACGTCTCCACCCGACGTCCAACAGCCTGTACAACGACACGGGCGGATTTTCCTTCAATATTCACATAGCCTTTGACCCGCAGAACACCCGGCAGGGCAAGGGTTTTCTCGACTTGGGTTTTGATATCATCCATGTTGGCAAAGACGCGTGGTGCAACGACATCGGAGCTGAACTCATCATGAGAATGATGATGGTGGTGATGATCGTGATCATGATCGTCGTCATGGTGATGGTCATCATCATGGTCATGATGGTGATCATGAGCAGCTTTGCGGCTATCCATGTCATCTTCCGCTGCACTATCAAGGCCAAGAAGAACCGCAGCAGACAAATCACCATTGCGGGATGGAACAACTTTGACGCCATCACGCATTTGTTCAGCCAACAGGGCTTCCACCTTAGACAGGCCATTTTCATCCACCAGATCGACTTTGGAGACGACAATCATGTCGGCGCATTTGATCTGGTCGGCAAACAGCTCTTCAATCGGGCTTTCATGATCAAGGCTGTCATCTGCCTCACGTTGGCGGGCAATGGCTTCCTCATCCTGACTGTAATGGCCTTCGGACAATGCCATGGCATCAGCAACCGTGACAACGCCATCAACGGTGACGGACGCGCGAACGCTCGGCCATGAGAAAGCCTGAACCAGTGGCTGAGGCAGAGCAAGGCCGGAAGTCTCGATGACAATATGATCAGGGCGAGGCTCACGGGCAATCAGCTTTTCCATGGTCGGCAGGAAGTCATCAGCAACGGTGCAGCATATGCAACCATTCTTCAGCTCGACCACATCATCTTCCGTACAGTTTGGGTTGCCGCAATCACTCAGCAGCTCACCGTCAAAACCCATGTCGCCAAATTCATTGACGATCAATGCGATTTTCTTGTCGCCAGCATTATTGATCAGATTGCGGATCAGAGTGGTCTTGCCTGCGCCCAGAAAACCGGTGACGACAGTGGCTGGAATTTTCTTGGCCGAATTGGTGCTAAAGCTCATCGGGTTTCTCGTAAGTTTGAAATTGGATTAGCTGGCATCATTGCTGGATGATGCACCGGACGATGGCCGCGTAACAGGGTGCAGCCGGGCCAGAGTGTTTTTCCTCACATGGACTGGGCGTTCCCGCCATGCTGGTAAGCCATTCTCGGCAGCAGCATGAGCATTGGCAAAGGACAATAGATCGTCAACACGCTCGGTGCTATCATCCAGATTGCCTATAAGAAAGGAATATTTCCCAGCTGCTTGCAGGCTGGCGGTGCATGCAGATTGGCAGCCATTCATGCATTCGACGGCATGAATTTCGACATCCCCATTCAGAGCATCCTGCTGGTCAAGCAGGCGCTCATAAAGCTTCTGTCCGCTACGCTTGGCTTCAATGCCGTCATCCGGTACGGGAGCTTGAAGATCTTCCTGCGTACGGCATGTGACACAAATCTGCAAAATACTGGGAGATCCTGTTTGCTTGCTCATGCTCTTCTCATTGGTCCTGACAAGCTGGAAATAACAGCTAGTCGATGCATGTCATGATCAAGAAGGAGAAAAGCAAAGTGGCAAAACAGGGATCGAAAAGATGCTCCGCAAGCCTCGCTTTTCCCAGCACACCCCGACCGGCTAAAAACTCAAATCCCTTTGGCAGGTCTCCTGGCTCGCAGCTATCGTGACATTTCCCTTCCCGGCAAAAGGCCAGTGGTTATGAAATGACACAGCCGCATACAGTTGCGGGGGCAGCCATGGATTCGGCCCCGGTTTGGGTCGCCTTTACCATGTTCCCTTTTCATTTTGGCCACGCATGCAACCAAAAACCAAAGCGGACATCCTATGTCGACTATTCGGTTCTGTTTGTCAATCATTAGCAGATGTCGGCATTACGATACTTGATACGCAATTCTTGGAGTAAAGTATGATCGTTGCCTTGATTTAGATACAAAGCTCGGCTTCTCTAGAGGAAATAAAAACTGATTGATCAAGCGTGATTCCGGCGGGGATTGGTCAGTGAAAAGACTTCTTTCAGGCAGGACGCACAATCATGCGATATTCCATTGTTTCGTTGGCCAAGAATGCCATGTCCTTTCATCAGAATTGGCCGCGCCAATGGCGTAGCCCCAGTCCCAAGGAAAGCTATGATGTTGTCATCATTGGCGGTGGTGGGCATGGTCTGGCGACAGCTTATTATCTGGCCAAAGAGCACGGCATTACCAATGTTGCCGTTCTGGAAAAAGGATGGTTGGGAGGCGGTAACACTGGTCGCAACACCACCATTATTCGATCCAATTATCTTTGGGATGAGGCCTCACATCTTTATGAGAAATCCTTGCAGCTTTATGAGGGATTATCAAAGGATCTGAACTACAACATCATGCTTTCTCAGAGAGGCGTGATGAATTTGGCCCACTCCCTTCAGGATGTTCGTGATACCAAACGCCGGGTGAATGCTAATAAACTGAATGGCATTGATGCTGAATGGCTGGATCCGCAAGAGGTCAAGGATTTCTGTCCGATCATCAATATCTCCACCGATCTCCGCTATCCGGTGATGGGAGCAAGTTTGCAAAAGCGTGCAGGCACTGGTCGACACGATGCCGTGGCCTGGGGCTACGCACGTGCCGCTGATCAGCGCGGAGTGGATATCATTCAGGGCTGCGAAGTCACTGCCATCAATCGCGATGGAGGTAAGGTAACGGGTGTCGAAACAACGCTTGGTACCATCAAGGCCAAGAAAGTCGCTATTTGCGTTGCGGGCCATTCCTCAGTTCTAGCCGATATGGCAGGCTTCAGGACGCCAATCGAGAGCCATCCCTTGCAGGCATTGGTATCGGAGCCAATCAAGCCAGTGCTGGATACAGTCGTCATGTCCAACGCGGTGCATGTCTATGTCAGCCAGTCGGATAAGGGAGAACTAGTGCTGGGAGCGGGGATTGATGCGTATCACTCCTACGCGCAGCGCGGATCCTTCCATGTGATTGAACACCAGATTGGCGCACTGAAAGAGCTGTTCCCGATTTTCTCACGTCTGAAGATGATGCGCTCCTGGGGCGGGATCGTTGATACCTGTCCAGATGCTTGCCCGATCATCTCCAAAACACCGGTCGATGGCCTCTATATAAACGGCGGTTGGGGAACTGGTGGTTTCAAGGCCATTCCGGGATCTGGATGGACCTATGCCCATACCATTGCACGAGACAGACCGCACGAGCTGAATGCTCCATTTGATTTGAACCGCTTCGTGACCGGTTATCTTATTGATGAGCATGGTGCCGCGGGCGTGGCGCACTAAGACGATAAGGGAGAGAAGACATGTTGAAGATTGAATGCCCTTATTGCGGCGAACGCGACGAAGTCGAATTCCATTATGGTGGAGAAGCGCATATCGCGAGACCAGAAGACCCGGAAAGTCTTGATGACAAGGAATGGGCAGACTTCCTCTTCATGCGTACCAATACCAAAGGCTGGTTCCGTGAACGTTGGGTGCATACCCAAGGCTGCCGTCGCTGGTTCAATGTCGTACGTCATACCGTTACCCATGAAATAATGGGTTCTTATAAGGCTGGCGAAAAGCCAAATTTGAAAGATCTGAAAGGGAAGGGCAAATAAGATGAGTGATCAGCCTCATTCCCCATCCAATATTCACGGCCATCGTTTACAGAGCGGTGGTTTTGTGAACCGTGACAAACAAGTGCGTTTTCGCTTCAATGATCGCTATTATTACGGTTATGAAGGCGACACGTTGGCCTCAGCTTTGCTGGCCAATGGTGTTCATCTCGTAGCGCGTTCTTTCAAATATCACCGCCCGCGGGGCATCATGGCTGCGGGTACAGAAGAGCCAAATGCCATGGTGCAATTGCATCAGGGTGTGCGTGCAGAGCCAAACCCAAAGGCAACACAAATACCGCTTTGTCATGGATTGGTTGCCAGCAGCGTCAATGCCTGGCCATCGGTGAAATTTGATGTTCAGGCCATCAATGGTCTCTTTCATCGCTTCTTTGCAGCGGGTTTCTATTACAAGACCTTGTTTGGCTCGCCTTGGGCCTGGCATCATGTCTTCGAGCCTATGATCCGAAAGTCTGCCGGGTGGGGTACCGCTCCAACGGGTACCGACCCGGATTGCTATGACCATATCCATAAACATGTCGATGTTCTGGTGGTTGGCGCTGGGCCTGCTGGTTTGGCGGCAGCACGTGATGCTGCAAGTGGTGGAGCCAGAGTGATCCTTGCAGATGAGCAAGGGCGTATGGGTGGTTCGCTTCTTGGTGTGAAACGTCAAATCAACGGACAGGCTTCTGTCGATTGGGTGGAAGAGCAGATTAAAGCGCTCTCCGAACAGAGAGAGACAACTCTACTCCCCAACACAACTGTCTTTGGCTATTACGACCAGAACTATTTGGTGGCATTGGAAAAACGCTTGAATCATAAGAACCAGCCATCCAATCGCGCAAATGTTCGGCAGCGGGTCTGGCATATCCGTGCCAAGCGTGTGATCCTTGCGACCGGCGCTCATGAACGCCCATTGGTATTTGGCGACAATGATCGTCCGGGCATCATGCTGGCAGGTGCTGTGCAAACCTATATCAATCGCTACGGGGTATTGCCGGGCAAAAAGGCTATCCTCTTTGCCAATAACGATGGTGCCTATGAAGCCGCTCTTGATTTCAAGGCTGCTGGGGGCGATCTGGTTGCCGTCATCGATACCCGCAAAGATCCGCAAGGTCCGCTGATCCAGCAAATGCGCGAAACCGGTACGACGGTTTTGACCGGTCATGTGGTCACCAAGACCTTGGGTCAAAGTCATTTCACCGGTGTTCGTGTTGCTGCATGGGATGGTGAGAAGATCACCGGCAAGGTCGAGCAGTTTGATGCTCATCTTTTGATGATGTCAGGCGGTTGGAGCCCGGTTGTCCATCTCTTCAGTCAATCTTCAGGCAAACTTAAATATGACGATGAGAAAGCAGCCTTTGTACCTAATCTTTATGCTCCCAATCAGGATGCTGTCTCAATCGGTGGCGCCAATGGCGATTTCACGTTGGCCGAATGTCTGCGTTCAGGCAGCCGGGAAGGGGTGAAAGCAGCCGTACACGCTGGCTTTGAAGATCGTAAATCCGCCCGACGCTTCACGGTAGAAGAGCCTGAAGTTGGAAATCCAGACCCAAGTTGGTTGATTCCGTCTGAAAAGCCGGTTGGTCAGAGCAAGGCAAAGCATTTTGTTGACTATCAGAACGATTCAACCGCGGCTGATATTCAGCTGGCCGCGCGAGAAGGCTTCCGGTCAGTCGAACATATGAAGCGCTATACGCTGACAGGCTTTGGGACCGATCAGGGTAAAACCGGTAATATCAATGGTCTGGCAATTCTGGCGCAAGCCATTGAGAGCTCGATCCCGGAAACCGGTACCACCACCTTCCGCCCACCTTATACTCCGGTGACCTTTGGTGCGCTGGCTGGGCGGGAGATTGGTGATCTGTCTGATCCGATCCGCACAACACCAATTCATTCGGCTCATGTTGAAGCAGGCGCGGAGTTTGAGAATGTCGGCCAATGGAAGCGTCCGTGGTTCTATGCCCAAGGCGATGAGGATATGCATGCCGCGACAAGACGTGAATGCAAAGCTGTTCGCACATCCGTTGGCATGATGGATGCTTCGACCCTTGGTAAGATCGATATTCAGGGACCAGATGCAGCAGAATTCATCAATCGTTTCTACACCAATGTATTCCTCAAACTGGGCGTCGGCAAATGTCGTTATGGTGTCATGTGTGGTGAAGATGGCATGGTGTTTGATGATGGGGTAACCAGCCGCATCAGCGAAAATCACTTCCATATGACGACCACCACTGGCGGTGCCGCTCATGTGATGGATTGGTTGGAAGAATATCTGCAAACCGAGTGGCCTGAATTGCAGGTCCATTGCACATCTGTCACGGAAGAATGGTCCTGTATCGCTATCAATGGCCCGATGGCACGCAAGGTGATGGAAGCGCTGAACCCGGATGTGGATTGGTCCAATGACGCCTTCCCATTCATGACCTGGCAAGAACAGACCATTGGTGGCGTTCCCGCTCGGATTTTCCGTATCTCCTTTACCGGCGAATTGTCCTTCGAGATCAATGTACCATCCCGCTATGGTCTGGCACTTTGGAAAGCGGTGGTCGAAGCCGGAATGCCTTATGACATCACGCCATATGGTACCGAGACCATGCATATTTTGCGTGCAGAAAAGGGTTACATCATCACCGGCCAGGATACTGATGGCTCTCTGACGCCACAGGATCTGGATATGGATTGGATCGTCTCCAAGAAGAAGAAGGACTTCATTGGCAAGCGGTCCTACAGCCGCGAAGATACGTCTCGTACGGATCGCAAACAGCTCGTCGGCTTGCTGACGGAAGATCCAAATTTCGTGCTGGAAGAGGGTGCTCAAATCCTGGAAGACCCGGATGCACCGACGCCAATACCGATGCTTGGCCATGTGACGTCATCCTATTGGAGTGAAGCTCTTGGTCATTCCATCGCCATGGCGGTGGTAAAGGATGGCTTCAATCGGAAAGGTGAGCAGCTGCATACCTTCTCGTTGGGCAATTGGCAAAAGGTGACTGTGGTCGATCCAGTATTCTATGACAAGGAAGGAGCCCGCCGCGATGGCTGAGCAAATTCAGGAAATCACCCTAGAGGCTCGCTCCCCTTTGACGGATCTGGCAGCCCGAATGGCAAATGCGTCCTCTGATCAGGTAAAACTGACCGAGGTCCCATTCAGGACACAGCTCACTTTGCGTGGGAATGCTGACGAGAAAGCTTTTGCTGATGGCGTGAAGCGAGCTTTGGGTGTGGCGCTGCCAATCAAAGCCAATACAGCCAATTCAAAAGGTGAGATCGACATCCTCTGGATGGGGCCCGATGAGTGGCTTATTCTGGCACCTGAGGGCGAAGCAACACGCTTGATGTCGACGCTCAAGGTCATGTTGTCAGATCAGTTCATCGCCCTTGTCGATATCTCTGATAATCGCACGATGCTGACCCTCTCAGGATCAGCCAGTTGGGATGTTCTCAATAAAGGCGCGCATCTGGATTTCCATCCTCGATCCTGGAAAAAGGGCATGATAGCCCAATCCACTTATGGGCGGGCACAGGTTATATTCTGGCAATCTGGAAATGAGCCGGAATTTCGACTGCTCGTGCGTAATTCCTTTGCCGAATATCTCGCCACATTTCTGATGGATGCCATGGCGGAGTTTGCGAACTGAATACACCTTAAGAAAATCTTGGTGTGAACTCATGATATGAAAAAGGCCTGACATTTTGCTGTGTCAGGCCTTTTCGATGTGTGAAGATTTGCGCAGCTTATGCTGCTTCTACTTCCGCCAGAAGGGCGGCAAAGTCCAAATCACTCAAGCCAGCTGCGCGACGCGCTGCAGTCAGAGTATTTGCCATCAAAAGAGCAATTGTCATGGGGCCAACACCACCGGGAACTGGTGTAATGGAACCAGCGCGCTCAACGGCACTGTCATAGTCGACATCGCCGACAAGACGAGTCTTGCCTTCACCGCGCTCTGGTGCGTCAATGCGATTGATACCAACGTCAATGACGCATGCGCCTTCCTTGATCCAATCACCCTTGACCATCTGAGGACGACCAACCGCGGCAACCACGATGTCTGCTCCACGAACCACCTCAGGTAGATCCTTGGTGCGGCTGTGAGCGATGGTGACGGTGCAGCTTTCAGCCAGAAGCAGTGCCGCCATTGGTTTGCCAACGATATTGGAGCGGCCAATGACAACGGCATTTTTGCCAGAAAGATTGCCCAATACGCGCTTTGCCAAGATCAAAGAGCCAGCAGGGGTGCAGGGCACCAAAGCCTTGTCACGTTCACCAGCTGTCAGCAGGCCGACATTGATCGGGTGGAAGCCATCAACGTCCTTGTCAGGACGGATCAGGTTCAACACCTTGGATTCGTTGATATGGTTTGGCAGAGGAAGTTGAACGAGAATACCGTGAATGGCGTCGTCAGTATTCAGCTTTTCGATCAGAACTAGCAGGTCTGCTTCAGGCGTGTCCTCAGGCAGAGTGTGCTGAACAGAGTGGAAATTACACTCCTTGGCAGCTTTGCCTTTTGAGGCAACATAAACCTTGCTGGCTGGATCTTCGCCCACAATCACCACGGCAATACCGGGGACAATTTTGGTCTCATCAATCAGCTTCTTGGCTTCAACTGCGATTTTGTCACGGAGGTCGGCGGCAATGGACTTGCCATCAATGCGCTCGGCGGTCATGGGACGAGGTCTCTTCAATTGGAGGGAACAAGAACCGGGCGTTGCCGAAATGGCATCACGCCCGGCCCAAATCATGTGCATTCTAATAGCGGGATCAGAATAATCCTTCAATCTCGCCTTTAGCATTTAGGTGGATAGATTCAGCGGCAGGTTTACGCGGCAAACCTGGCATGGTCATGATTTCACCGCAAATGACGACGATGAAGCCAGCACCCGCTGACAAACGAACTTCACGAATTGGCATTGAATGGCCAGTCGGTGCACCGCGAAGATCCGGGTCGGTCGAGAAACTGTACTGGGTTTTTGCCATACAAACAGGCAGCTTGCCAAAGCCTTGGTCTTCCCATTGTTTCAACTGGTTACGGACTTTCTTATCGGCCAATACCTCTTCTGCGCGGTAGATGCGTTTGGCGATGGTGGAGATTTTCTCCATCAATGGCAGTTCGTCTTGGTAAAGTGGTGCAAACTGAGAGGTGCCACTTTCAGCGAGTTCAACGACTTTCTCTGCTAATTCTGTCGCACCAGCAGAACCATTTGCCCAATGTTTGGAGATGATGGCTTGAGCACCTTTTTCCTCGACATAGTCTTTAATGGCTTGGATTTCGGCATCGCTATCCCCAATAATATGGTTGATAGCCACCACTGCAGGCACACCAAACTGGCGCACATTCTCGATATGGCGACCAAGATTGGAGCAGCCTTTTTCCACCGCATTGACATTCTCAATGCCCAGATCACCCTTGGCAACACCACCGTTCATTTTCAATGCACGGATGGTTGCGACGATAACCGCCGCATCTGGCTTTAGTCCAGCCTTGCGACATTTGATGTCAAAGAATTTCTCCGCACCAAGGTCTGCACCAAAACCTGCTTCGGTGACGACATAATCAGCCAGTTTCAAAGCTGTCTTGGTCGCGACAACTGAGTTACAGCCATGGGCAATATTGGCGAAAGGACCACCGTGAACAAAAGCTGGATTGTTTTCCAGTGTCTGTACAAGGTTTGGCTGCATGGCTTGCTGCAGGAGCACGGTCATGGCACCGTCGGCACCAATGTCACGGCAATAAACCGGACTACGGTCTCGACGATAGCCGATGATGATATCGCCCAGGCGCTTTTGCAGATCTTCAAGGTCGTCCGCAAGGCAAAGGATGGCCATGACTTCGGACGCCACAGTGATGTCAAATCCTGCTTCACGTGGGAAGCCATTGACCACGCCACCCAAAGAAGTCGTGATTGTGCGCAAGGAGCGGTCATTCATATCAAGAACGCGACGCCAGGTAACCCGACGGCTATCAATTTCCTGGGCATTGTCCCAATAGATATGGTTGTCGATCATTGCAGACAGCAGGTTATGGGCGGAGGTGATGGCATGGAAATCACCTGTGAAATGCAAATTCATGCTTTCCATGGGTACGACTTGTGCATGGCCGCCACCCGCGGCGCCACCTTTCATGCCAAAGCATGGACCAAGAGAGGCCTCGCGTAGACAAACAGCGGCATTTTTGCCGATTGCATTGAGTGCATCACCCAGGCCAACTGTGGTTGTCGTTTTACCTTCACCAGCCGGAGTAGGGCTGATTGCGGTCACAAGAATCAGCTTACCATCCTCTTTCTCAGCCAGTGATTTGATAAATTCTTCCGAAATTTTGGCTTTATCATGCCCAAAGGGTAGAAGATGGTCGGAGGGAATATCCAATCGCTCACCAATTTCCTGAATCGGTTTGAGCTTCGCCGCACGGGCTATTTCGATATCACTGGCCACATTTGCCTCCTTACAGGTGTTTTCTTTATTGGGTCTCTTTTTGAGTTTAAAAACTCTAAGACTTTAGACTAGCTTTGAGCAAGCCATGATTGATCAAGATCATGTAACCTTAACTTTTTCTCCTGCTCAGCTTCAGAACAAATCCGACTGAATTGCAGCAGGCGATGTCGCATTTTGTTGGTGTGATAGCCTTTCACATTCCTCATGATGAGATCGTATTCTGTCATGATGCTATGCATTTCGGGTATTTTGTATCCAATTTGCTTGCCAGTCGGTGATTTGCTGATATATGACGAATAAATCATCATTTTGCTTGAAGGCGCGCAGCCCCCAATCATTCGGGATATCTGCACCTTCATCCCCACCAATCTCAATGCGGCTCGAAAACCGAGCGCATCATATTAGAGGACGAGATTTATGGCGCGCATTCATTGGCTTGGAGCCGGACTGTCATCTGTTCCCGGAATTCGCCGTCTGATTCAGGAAGGCCGAACCATCACTTTGTGGAACCGCACGGTTGCCAAAGCTGAGCGGGCCGTCAATGGGCTGGAAGGTGATTTTGATGTAAAAGCCTTCTCGTTGGATGCTTTGGCTGAAGCCGTGCAGGGTGGTGACGTGGTTGTCTCGATGCTCCCGGCGACGATGCATATTGCGGTGGCTGAGCTGTGCCTCGACAAAGGCGTTAATTTCGTGTCATCAAGCTATATCAGCCCGGAAATGAGCGCTCTTGGCGACAAGGCCAAAGCAGCGAACCTTGTATTCGTCAATGAAGTAGGGCTCGATCCTGGCCTTGATCATCTGCTGGCCCATCTTCTGATGGCTGATTATAAAGGCTCTGCGGCCTTTGATGCTTCCAACAGTCATGACTTTCGTTCCTATTGTGGTGGTTTTCCAGCTATCGCTAATGACTTCCGGTACAAATTCAGCTGGTCTCCGCTTGGTGTTCTGAAAGCTCTGAAAAGTCCTGCTCAGTCCATTCTTGGTGGCGATGTGGTTCAGACTCAGAAGCCATGGGATGCCATTGCGGACTTTGAAGTTACTTTCCCATCGGGTAGTGAAACTTTCCAGTCCTATCCGAACCGCGACTCTCTTCCATTCCTGGATGACTATGGCTTTGACAAAGATTGGAACATGAACACTTTTGTACGCGGCACACTGCGTCTGAATGGCTGGTCTGATGCTTGGGCGGACATCTTCAATTTCGTTGAAAATGAAATTGCCGGTCCTGATGGAGAAGAGAAGCTCACCGAACTCTCCGAAGAGCTTTGGAATAATCACTCATATGATGAAGGGGAACCAGATCGCGTGGTTCTGGTTGTCGACATGAAAGCATCCAAGGACGGCCGAGCTGTTTGGCACAAATCATATGCTCTGGACGCCCGTGGCAACGATGATGCTTCTGCCATGGCACGCTTGGTCTCTATTCCAGTGAGCCTTGCCATTGAAGCGGTTCTTGATGGCAAGATGGAGGCTGGTGTTCAGGCTGCTCCCAGTAATCCAGCTATCATTGAAAACTGGTTCGCGGAACTGTCCAAATATGGTGATGACTTTCATCTGACCGACAATCTGGTATAACCTCGGAAATTCAAGCGATTGAATTGATCAAGAAGCGCAGCTCAGAGAGTTGCGCTTCTTGTGATTTACGCGCGTTTCCGACAGCGAATTTCGAGAATGTGATTGCTGTCGTGCTGTTAAGTTTGCGAAATTTGGCAGTCGCATGGCATTTTCCCACACCAGCAAAACGGCGAAATGCGCGCCTTGTAGGATGCCGACCCGCAAACTGTCCGGACCTGTTCGGCAATTTGCCGAGACCGATGACAGGCTGCCTTGCATTCACTACCATTTTTCATAACCCTAGGGAAACATTTGATTTTCCGGCGCTGTTGGGATTGCGCCGTTGAGGGAGATGAAACATGGCACATATCCATTGGCTTGGAGCGGGACTGGCCTCGGTCCCCGGTATTCGTCGGTTAATCACGCAAGGTCACTCTCTGACCCTTTGGGAGAGAGACGTGCCAAAGGCCTTGGAAGCAGTTGAAGGCCTGAGCGGGAACTACGCGATCAAGGAAGCTTTGGATGGGGCTTTGGAAGCTGATATTGAAGCTGGTGATGTCATTGTCTCCATGCTACCTGCAGCATTTCATCCGACCATTGCAAAGATGTGCCTCAGCAAGAAAGCGCACTTTGTTTCCTCCAGCTATATAAGCCCTGACATGAATGCGTTGAGTGACGAAGCAACGAGACAAGGCCTTTGCTTTGTCAATGAAGTGGGGCTTGATCCTGGCCTTGATCATCTCTTTGCTCATCTCTTGATGCAGGATTATCAGGAAAGTCCGGTCTTCGATAAACAGAATGACCATGACTTCCGCTCCTATTGCGGTGGCTTTCCTGCTGTTGCCAATGATTTCAAATACAAGTTCAGCTGGTCTCCACTCGGTGTTTTGAAGGCGCTTGCCTCTCCCGCAAAAGCTCTGTTGAAGGGCGAAGTTGCCGAGGTGCAGCGCCCTTGGGATGCAGTGGAGGATTATGTTGTTCACTCAGCTCAGGGGAGTGAGATATTTCAATCCTATCCAAACCGGGATTCGCTGCCATTCATGGCGGAATATGGCTTTGAAAAAGACTGGAATGTCAGCCAGTTTGTACGCGGAACGCTGCGCCTGAACGGCTGGGCCGAAGCTTGGGCAGATGTGTTTGAAGCAGTAAGCAATGCGAACAAGCCTGAAGGTGAAGCGGAGCTGGCAAAACTCAGTGATCGCCTCTGGGCCGATCATGCCTATGAGCCACATGAGGCCGACCGTGTCGTTCTGTCTGTTGAACTGAAAGTCACAAGAGATGGAAAGGTCATCTGGCATCAGTCCAAACTGTTGGACAGCTTTGGCAATGCCGAAGACAGTGCCATGGGGCGTCTTGTCTCAATTCCTGTGAGCCTTGCAACGGAAGCCGTTCTGGATGGAAAACTATCCAGTGGCGTTCAGCCTGCACCTCATGACCGGTCTCTGATCCTGCCATGGCTGGAAGAGCTGGCGCGTCACGAAGATCATGTCCAACATATTGATCATCTGAACATGGCAGGATCCCTGGCTGCAGAATAAGAAAATCTTCCCTGATCGGATGCTTGTCAATTTGGACAAGAGAAAAGGCAGTGTTGCAAGTCAGCACTGCCTTTTTTGTTCACTTTCACTAGGACACAAACCGCTATTCAGCAGCTTGAATGATTTCCTGTCGCGCCTGCTGTTTGGTCAGCAACTTACCTTGCTTGTTTTGGGCAAGTAGATCACGGGCTTTTTGATACTTGTCGTCATACCAGAAAATAGTGCAACCATTGCAGCCACGGCCACAGCAGCCTTCAACCCCAAGGCGCGGGCTTTTGACTGAGCGTTTGGTGCTGGATTGATCAATCGCGGTCTGCAGCTTGTCTTTCTTGCGATCATAAAGCCGCTCGCTACCTTTGCCGAGCTCCAGCTTGTGAGCCTCATCATCATGCTGGAGACGTTGCCATTGTGAGGGTGTCAAGGCGCGCTCTTTACGCAGCACAGTCATGACTGGTACATGCTTGCGCAGCAGTTCTGGATCTTCGTGATCGAACAGATTGAACGGCAGACGGATCTGAGGCTTGGTACCGGGATTGACAACCTCGAGGATCTTGCCATTCTTGGCATCTTCAAATTCATACAGACGGATCGGAATGGCTTCGCGCAGGTGGGGGGAAACCAACTCAATCACATCGCCTGCCTCAAGCTTGTTCTTGATGTCGACGATGAAGGCATCTTCTTCGACGGCGCTGACCTGACCGGCATATTCCCATTCTGCATAGGTGCCGGTTTCTTCATAGCCATGAGCATAATTGGTGAGGCGTCCTTCGTGGAAAGCGAGAGTATAGCCACGGTTTGGAACTGTTGCCAGCTCTTCCATATAGGCGTCTGCATCCCAGTTTTCCGGGTCTTTGTACCAGTCATCAATGGCCATGCGATAGGCACGTGCTACAAGGGCAACATAATAAGGGCTCTTGCCACGTCCTTCAACTTTTAGGCTATCAACGCCGATCTTCAAGTAATCTTCCAGCTTGGGCATGATGCAGAGATCGCGGCTGTTGAGGATGTAAGAACCACGCTCATCCTCGGTAATCTGCATCAATTCGCCGGGGCGTTGCTCTTCCTCGAGGAAGAAATCAAACAGCTCCAAATTCTCTTCGGTAAGGTTTAGCTCACGAACAGTGCCATCACGCAACTTCATGTGAACTTTATATTTCCAACGACAGCTATTGGCGCAGGAGCCTTGATTGGCCCCGCGCTCAGCCATGAAGTTGGACAGCAGACAACGACCAGAATAGGTCATGCACATGGAGCCATGGACAAAGGCTTCCAGTTTGATGTCCTGACATTTTTCACGGATCTCGGCCAACTCAGCATATGAGACTTCACGTCCCAATACACAAAGGCCAGCGCCTTGGCTCTCCCAGAATTTCACAGACTGCCAGGAGCAGACATTAGCCTGAGTGGAGACATGAAGCTCCAGCTCCGGTGCTTGTTGCTTGACGAACATGAAGACGCCCGGGTCAGCCACGATCAACCCATCGGGCTTAACCTTGCGAACCGTTTCAACATATTGCGGCAGCTTGTCGATGTCCTTGTTATGAGAAAACAGGTTGAGCGTTAGATAAACCCGCTTGCCATGCGCGTGTGCAAACTCGATGCCTTCGACCACATCCTCCAGGGTCATCTGGGACTTGGTGCGCAAGGACATGTCCGGTGTGCCCATATAGATAGCATCAGCTCCATAAAGAACAGCCATTTTAAGCTTTTCCAGATTACCCGCAGGCATCAGAAGCTCGGAGTGGGCCGGGCGGCCGGAATGATGGATAGGCTTGGTCATTGGTCCAGATGTCCTGCTGGCAGTCTTAACGAGTTTCGTCGCTGTTTATACGGAAAAATACGCAAAGCTGCAATCAGGAGGGTATGTCAAATTACCCGAATGTGAACCACAGCTTTTCAGCAGTCGCACAGGTAGCAGAGAGGGTTCCAAATTTCAAATTTTCTGGTGGACTAAGGCGCGAAATTGATCTGGCGCAGGTATTTGGGCTGTTTGACTGTCAATAATACCTAAGGGTAGAATACTTAGGTTCAGGCAAGCGGTGGTGAATTTAGCAGCAAGGACCATTCAATGGATGTTTCAGGGGAATTCAAGATTTCCGCCAGCCCGAAGCGTATAATTCAGGCATTTCAAGATCCTGAGGTTCTCCAGCAGGCCATACCCAATTGTCAGACAATGAGACAGATCGGCCCGGGTCGGTTTGAGGCCCAAATCACTCCTGTTCTGGATCAGGAAACATCATTTTTCCTGTATCATTTTCGGATCGCGGAGACAATCAAGGACCGTGAAATCTCATTGACTTGGTCGAGTGAGGAGCCAAGTGCCTTACTACCTGACGGAAGTGCTGTGTTCGCGTTGACACCTCACAAAAGCCATACACAGATATCCCACCAGATTCAAATGACAGTGAATCCAAACGGAGGCAACAATCAATCAGAAAATGGTCGAGGTATCGCCTTCATCACGGCATTGACTGACCGCTTTGCCGATAAATTGCGTCACCATGCAGGTGTAAACATGACAGATAAGAAAGCCCATGAAAATTTCGGCGAGACACTCCATAGTCTGGAGGACGCCGCAATGGAACTTGAAAATGAAGCGGAAATTGCGGCTGGAAAAGGGGTTCTAGGCGGTGCTCAAATGTGGGGGTGGATCGCACTTGCGCTGGTAGTTCTGATACTGATATTCCTGACCTGACAGATATGTGAAGAGAAATCGACCTCGCCGACTTGACGGAGTGGGCTGTCTGGTGAAAGGGTGTGATAACTTGCGAAAATGCAAATATTCCATATTCTGACATTCCAGCCCACAAGATTAGTATCCGTTATGACAATGTCTTTCTCTTCTTCGCGCTCAGCTTTTGCTCGCACTCCAAGCACCAGATGGGGCATTCCCCATACGCTTTTCATGTTGCTCACAGCTATCTTTCTGATTGCATCTGTAGATACCATCAGAGCAGAAGCTGCCCAGCCTTTGGTGAGTGCAAAATGGCTGAGTGAAAATCTTGATGCATCATCTATACGAATTCTCGATCTTCAATCACCTCAAGGCTATGCCCGTGCTCATATCAAGGGAGCGGTCAATACCAGCTACGCGCAGTGGCGGCGGACAGATGCGAATGGGTTGCCCAAGATGCTGCCGGACCTGGATTATTTGCAGAGCTTGATTGGGACGTTAGGCATTGAACAAGGCACCCACGTCATTCTCGCTCCTATTGGGATCAGTGCCAGCGAAGTTGCGGTTGCAACGCGTGTCTATTGGACATTCAAGACATTGGGGCATGACAAAGTTTCCATACTGAATGGTGGTCTGATCGCCTATAGCAAATTGTCCGATGCCAAGTTTGTGACAGAGCCAACCACAGTCTCGCCGACAACCTATAATGCCAGCCTGAACAAGGATATGGCTCCAAACGGTGATGAGGTGAACTTTGCCTGGAAACAGGGCGTTGTGATGGTCGATAGCCGGAGTGAGGATGAGTATCTGGGAAAGGTAGCAGGTCCGGGACAGCGGGCAGGGACCATCCCCGATTCACGTTTCATGCCGTTTGATCGCTTGCTCGAGAAAGATGGACAATCTTTCCGTTTTCCGGAAGTGAGCGAACTTAAGTCCATTTATGAAAAGCACAAGGTTCCGACCTCAGGCCGTCAAATTTCCTTCTGTCATACTGGCCACAGAACGTCGCTCACATGGTTTGTCAGCCATGAGCTGTTGGGCAACAAAGATGCCAAACTTTATGATGCATCCATGGCCGAGTGGGCCAAACGTCAGGATTTGCCCATAGCAAAGCCTAAATAGGCTTATTTCTCAGATGAGTCCGGTTCGGGTTCCAACTCGGGCCGGACATCGTCATGACGTCGTCTCGGGGTGACCCTGTGCAAGGTTTCAGCTCCCGCAAACTCACCCATCTGCATCTGCAGCTTCAAACGCTCCTGATCACGATGACGGACATCGCTCTCGATAAGATTGATCCGATCTGTTGGTATGCCCAAATGATCCAGTGCTTCGCGGCCGAAAGTGATGCCACTCTCAAATGTCTCACGAATATGGAAATCAACTTCACGCAAAGTGAGCTCCATAGCGTGAGCGCGATCCGTTGCACGGCAAAAAATGGAAGATTTGGGGAAGGCCTCCTTGATCAGATCAATCGCCCGAGCCATAACCTGCTCATTCTCGATGCAAAGCGCAATCAGAATAGCCTGATCCGCACCAGCAGCACGTAGCACATCTTCGCGAGTCGCGTCGCCATAATAGACAGGTAGACCATATTTGCGTGCTGTTGCAATGCGGTTGGCATTGTTGTCAATGGCTACGATGTTCAGGCCTTCGGACATCAGCATTTGTGAGGCGATCATGCCAAACCGGCCATAGCCGACAATCAGAACATGGGGTTTGCTTTCGTCAAAAGTTTCAATGATGTGATCGCTCTTGTCAGATTCCTTGTCATTCACCCTGAGAGCGATGAAGTCATGAATCTTACCAACGATGGGCGTCAATACCATGGTCAAGATCACGATGGCGGAGAGGATGGTATTCGTCTGACCAGCGGCAATGCCTGCACTTGCGGCAGAAGCAAATAACACGAAGGCAAATTCGCCTGCTTGTGGCAATGAGACGGCAATGCGAATGGCATCTGGGTTGCTTGAACCTGTAAGACGAGCAAGCGTGAACAAGATCAAACCTTTGATGCCCATGACAACCACCACGCCCGCCAGAATGGTCCATAAAAACTCGATGGTGACAGGTAGATCAAGCGTCATGCCCACTGTCATGAAGAAGAGACCCATGAGGAGCGAACGGAACGGATAAATATCGGCTTCCAATGTGTGGCGAAAACTGGATTCCGCTAGCATGATGCCAGCCAGAAATGCTCCCAACGCCATGGAGAGGCCTGCAGAATGCATAATGGCTGCACTGCCCAGTGCGACGAGTAGGGCGGCGGCCAACATGATTTCACGCGCTCGGGTGCCTGCAAGAAACAGGAACATTGGCGAGAGCAGATAGCGTCCAGTGCCGATTACACCGGCAACTGCCAATATCGTGATACCAATTTGCATCAGGATCTCTTCCATTCCAGCTGAACTGGAACGGGGCGCGAGCAAGGTAACCATCGCCAGCAAAGGCACGATAGCGATATCCTGCATAAGCAGGATTCCAAAGGCCCGCTGTCCGTATTTAGCGGAAAAGTGCCCTCGGTCCTTTAGGATTTGAACAGCAAAAGCAGTGGATGACAATGCCATTCCAAAGCCGCCAATAAGGGAGAGTTCGAGTGAGAAATCCAACAGATACATGAGGCTGGCCAGAGCAAGGCCTGTGAGCAGGATCTGACTGCTTCCAAGTCCGAATATGTCTGCTTTCATGCGCCAGAGCCGATTGGGTTTTAGTTCCAGCCCCAAAACAAAGAGCAGCAGGACCACACCCAATTCCGCAACTGGCAAGATTGCTTCGGCAGATTCTACTACCTCCAAGCCAAACGGACCGATCAATATTCCTGCACCCAAATATCCTATGATGGAACCGAGGCCCAATTTTTTGGCAACGGGGACCGCAACAACGGCGGCGGACAAATAGACGATGGCTTCATAGAAAAATGGCGGGGAGGATGCTGCTGCCATGTAGGTTAAGAGCCTTTTGCTGAATGACGATTCTCGACCATTATTATACAGACCCTATGTCAGAATGATATCGTCAGATACGGTCAGGAAAACCAATCCTCAGATAAAGGAAAGGGCACCGAAGTGCCCTTGTTGTGCCAAGCCTTTATCTAAAATGGTCGACTATTTGATTTAGCGCCTTCTGGCTGTGCGCTTGCGGCGTTTCTTCTTGCCGCAGCCCCATCGCCAGTCACGGCGTTTGGCGCTGTCCAGATGCACAAAGCTGGAGCGACAATAAACCCCGACGCCACCAATACCCTTGATTGTGCGCGCATATTTGGCCAACGCGTGCTTGGAGACACCTGGCACTCGAATATCTGCGGCGCGACAATACATATGTTGGGAGTTTCTCGCTCCACGAACGCGACGGTTATGAGATTTGGACCGATAACCAGAGGTTACGATAACTTTCTTGCCATAGTGGCGTTCAACTTGCTTGAGAATTTTCACGATCTCAGGCTTTAGGCAAGAAAGCTTCACACGTCCGTGTGCGCGCTTGAACCCGTGTTTGCCGGTGATCAGTTTGGCACCTTGTTTGGTGCGGCCTTCAGCATAGGCCGTCATGCTTCGATCTGACAGATCAATATGGGTACTTACCGAGCTGGTCACGCCCAGTTTGGATTGCTGACCGGTCGTTTTGCAGGCCGCAAGAAGTCCCAGAGCGCCGAGGATGGCGCAAATGCGAATAAGTCGTTTCATATACCATGCAGGCACAAGTGGCCTGTCCCATTCAGTGTGGGCCGTTGGCAATTGGGCTGTTCTTTTGGAAAGTGTGGGGCGCAAATTCTATTTGTCGCGTCATGCTCGCGTGTTTGCTGAACCCTATGGTGATTTTACGTTTCTTACGTCATCTAATCCGTTCTAACGTCTTAATCAGTCTAACCTTAATTTGCGGACCTCATTCCGCGCCGATTGCGCAAACTAAGGGAAATTTGGGCGTTTTTATGACACTTATCTGACAGGAGCAAGAAAATAATAGTAACAACTACGTATGAGAGTAAATGTCAGGATAACAATCGATTTCTGCGACGCCGGGTACGGGCACCAAGAAGGCCGGACAGAACACAGGTGTTCCAACCGGCCCGAATGCTTTTGGATGTCTATATATTGGTAAACAAGAGCAGTACGTTTCTGATTACCAATGGCCAATGTTACCCATAGAAAGCCAGGGTTCCTGTGGTTCTTTTGCTTCTCCCTTCTGAAGCAACTCAATGGAAATTCCATCCGGGGATCGAACAAATGCCATGCGACCGTCACGAGGAGGGCGGTTTATGATAACATCTTGATCCATAAGATTTTTACATAATTCGTAAATGTCATCTACTTCATATGCAAGATGACCAAAATTTCGTCCCTCACCATATTGTTCAGGATCCCAGTTATGAGTGAGTTCAAGACAGTTTTCAGTGCTTCCGTCAGCGGAGAGAAAAATCAAAGTGAAACGCCCTTGAGGATAATCGTTCCGCTTGACCTCGACCAGTCCCAACTTGTTACAATAAAAGTCCAGTGAGGCCTCCAGATCCGAGACACGCACCATAGTGTGTAGATATTTCATTGATTGGAACTCCTGTTGAAATGTGAACGAAAGTATAGGGTACGGGTGATGGATTTCAAATCACGGCAGCAGATTTTGTTGGAAGCGATCAATGCGGCTTCAAACATTATTGTCTTTACCGGTGCGGGGATCAGTACGGAAAGCGGTGTACCAGATTATCGATCACCAGGTGGTCTTTGGCACAAGTTTGAACCAATCATGTATGAGGATTTTGTATCGAGTGAAGAGACGCGGCGAGAAGACTGGCGTCGACGTTTCATTCTCAATGACGAGTTCAAAAAGGCTGAACCAAATAATGGGCATCTGGCAATTGTCGAGTTACAGAAGCAGAATCGGCTCTTGCGTGTCATCACGCAAAATGTCGATGGGCTTCATCAGCGCTCCGGCCTGTCCGACGACAATGTAATAGAGCTGCACGGCAACTGTACCTACGCCACCTGCCTGACCTGCGCCAAGCCCTATTCATTCGAGAAGTGTCATGAAAAGATCGAGACAACAGATCAAAGTCCCTTATGTGATGAATGTGGTGGCTTGCTTAAGGCCGCCGTCATCAATTTTGGGCAGGCAATGCCATTGGATGCTATGATGCAGGCAGAGGATGATGCCAGAGCTTGTGATCTATTTATCGTTTTGGGATCGTCTCTTCAGGTTTATCCGGCAGCAGCCTTGCCACAAATCGCCAAACGTAATGGCGCGAAGCTTTTCATCATCAATCGTGACCCGACGCCATTGGATCATTTGGCAGACTTTGTGCTCAATGCGGAATTGGGCAGAAGCTTGCACCCTTTGATTATTTGAAATGCCATCCATGAACGCGACCCGGTAAATTGGACGCTTCCGTTCATTCGAAAATATCCAAAGGTTAAAAAAAAATGAATGACGAAGCTCTTCTCAATGGTATGCTTGATTGAGAATCAAACCAATTTTTGAGTCGGTTGATTGATGTAGGCGGAACATTGAGGCGAGGCTATGGGGGTCAAATTCACACAAGATAGTGATCTTGATCAAAGCAAACTGAGGGACGACCCAGCTGTAGATGTGATGCAGGTTGCAGGTCAGATCAAATGGTTTGATGTCGCGAAAGGCTTCGGCTTCATCGTACCCGATATTGATATTCCAGACATTCTGCTACATGTAACATGTTTGCGTCGCGATGGTTATCGTACGGCCTATGAGGGCGCACGCGTTATCTGTGAAGTGCTGAAGGGACCAAAAGGCCTTCAAGCTCTGCGAATACTATCCATGGATGAGAGTACCGCTATTCATCCTTCACAGCTTCCACCTGCCAATACCCATGTGCAAGTACAGCCAACCAGCGAGTTGGAAAGAGCTTGGGTGAAATGGTTCAATCGCCAAAAAGGGTTTGGGTTCCTGACCCAAGGTGAGGGAACCGAAGATATATTCATCCATATGGAGACATTGCGTCTCTATGGCATTACAGAATTGCGTCCTCAGCAAGAAGTGCAGGTGCGCTATGGTCCTGGGCCAAAGGGTAAAATGGCCACGGAAATTCGCCCGGCGACTGGCGGCTTCATTCCATCCTCCCATTGACTTGAAGAGAAGCAAAAGCCGTCCCGGGCGAAACGATAAATCTGTATACAAGCATCAGGCCGCAAATGCGGCCTTTTTCTTGACCAATCTGACTGATGTAGTAAGGGTTCTGCGGATTTCACAACCAGTTCGACAGCTTCCCTATTCTCCTGACGCTTACTTGATTTGAAAATGACCATGACCCAAGAATTATCCGTAACACGCAGTCTGTGCGTTGGCTCCCTGACAAAGTTGACAGCCATTCTGTCCTTGGCTTTGACGTTGGCTTGGGTCAGCGGTTCTGATCGGGTCAATGCGCAGGAACTGACATCACAAAGCGTCAAAGATCGATCAGAGCGCACCTATACCCCCTTGATCATTGCAAAGCAGGATAATGACATCACGTTTCAGGTTGAAGTGGCCGATAATGACAATACACGCGCTCTGGGACTGATGTTCCGCACCAAGATGCTGGAAAATGAAGGTATGATTTTCGACTTTGGCGAAAGTCGCCCGGTCTATATGTGGATGCAGAACACCTATATATCGTTGGATATGCTGTTCATCAACGAGCTGGGGCGGGTGCACCATATCGTGGAATCAACAACCCCTCTATCGCGCTCTCTGATCGGGTCTGGTGGGTCTGTGCGCTATGTGCTGGAAGTCAAAGCAGGAACGGTGAAACGGCATCAGTTGAAAAAAGGTGATCAGGTTCAACACCAATTGTTCACATCCAATTGATAAAATTTGCCAAAAGGGGAAGATAGGACTTGCTCGCTACCAGGCGGATTGGTATTCAAACGCCATTCTGAATGGGTATCGGAGCGTAGCGCAGCCTGGTAGCGCACCTGATTTGGGATCAGGGGGTCGGAGGTTCGAATCCTCTCGCTCCGACCATTCGATGAAAAATGGCCAGTCCATATATGAAGATCATATAAGAGGACCAGATTGAGCCAAGGAGTGCCATGATGAAAGCACGTATTTTCAGACCGTCCAAAAATGCAATGCAGTCCGGTTGGGCCAAAACCCATCGCTGGGTTCTGAAATTTGAGCAGCTCTCTTCCAGAACGGTAGAGCCTCTCATGGGTTACACTTCTACTGGCGATACCCGTCAACAACTCAATCTCTCCTTTGATAGCAAAGAAGATGCGGTGGCCTATGCCAAGCGCAACAACATCGAATATCAGGTAATTGTGCCAAAAGAGCGCAAGCGCCGTATCGTGGCATATTCCGATAATTTTGCCACCAATCGCCTAGAAGGGAACTGGACGCACTAAGGCGCTTCCCAATGGTTGATTACAATATTTGAATGAGGCGGGGCCGTATTGGTCACGCCTTTTTTGTTGTCTGAGCTCTTATAACGTTAAATCCATTGGGTGGATCGAGTGTTGACACGAGTGCCATGCCTTGGAGCTGAGAATCGGATATAGTCATCAGAATATCTATCCGTTCATAATGATACGTGGTTTTGCCAGGCAAAAGATGCGTGATTGATGCTGAGAGATGATTGATGAGTGAAATGAGTGCAGCAGACTCTGGCGCGATCAATGATGCGCGCGATGAGGGGTCCGAAAATATCCCTGCGATCGGCCTCTATACCCGGGTCGAACTGCTGAACAAGGAAAAGCATGGCAAGCTGTGCATGAAGCCTATGGAAAGCATGGCCTTTGCCTCCAAGATGAATTCCATTGTCGTGACTGTATCCGAATTCTCATCTGCTGCGAGGGATTATCCGATTGTTTTCGCAGAAGCCAATGACAAGATCATGCCCTATGCGGTAACAGGCTATAAGCAGAATGAAAACGTCTATGTCGATGAAAACGGTCATTGGAGACCCAATCACTACATTCCCGCATTCTTGCGGCGCTATCCGTTCATCTTTATGGAAAATTCGGAGAGCAACTCCCTGTCATTATGTATTGATCTGGATTGCCCGTTGCTTAGTGAGCAGGATGGTGAACCTCTTTATGAAGGCGACAAACCCTCGCATCTGATTGAAAAGGCAGTTGAGTTTTCAAAGGCATTCCATGCGGAGGCCGAAAAGACGGCTCAATTCTGTAATCATATGAAAGAACTGGACCTTTTCATGATTCAGAATGCCAAGTTCAAAACCCCGGATGAGAAGGGAGCAGAGGAAACAGTGGTTGCCGGTTTTATGGTGATTGATGAGAAACGGCTTGAGGCTCTTTCAGATGAGGAATTTCTCAAATTACGAAAAACCAAGGCTCTGGGACTGATCTATAGTCATCTCTTGTCCATGCGCAGCTGGGCGAACGTAATGAATTGAGTTTCTATCGACTTGAGAGTTGGTGTAAGCAAAATCAGCTTCATGTATCTTCGAAATTTCACCATCTTTTCTACCTATGTCAAAGCAGCAGGAAGCGGACAACGAGTGCAGTTACACAAAAGCAGTTGAACCTTGAAAATCAAAAGGGTAAGCCTCTAGCAAATGAATGGAAGGCCAACAACCGCTCTGTCTGATGATGTTGCGATATAGGATTCTTCCGCGCTGAAGCGTTCAGCGTAAAGATGATCAAGCGAGACGACTAGATGCAAACAAAACATCCCTTCTCACCACGGCCGCCCGTGCAAGAGGAAGATTGGATTGCTTCCCTGAGCGATGCGATACAAGAGGGCCTTTTGAGACTCTGCACGTCACGATTGAAAGCCTTTGCTGCTCTTATGCTATTTGCGCTTGTTTGCTTCCTGCCGGGCTTTAATTCCATTCCGCCAGTTGATCGTGACGAAGCGCGCTTTGCCCAAGCCTCCAAACAAATGATCGAAACCGGCGACTATGTCGATATTCGGTTCCAGGAAGGTACGCGCTACAAAAAGCCCGTGGGTATATACTGGATGCAAGCGGGTAGTGCGCAGGCAACCGGTATGGGAGCCGAGGCACCTATCTGGGCCTATCGAATTCCTTCATTGATCGGAGCCTTGATCGCGGTAGGGTTCACATTCCTGATTGGTATGCGTATGGCTTCCGTCAGGGTAGGGTTCCTAGCTGGTCTTGGAATGGCCGCCTGTATTTTGCTGGGTGTCGAAGCCCGTTTGGCCAAGACCGATGCCATGCTTTTAGCAAGTATTATGGCTGTACAATGGCTGATCTGGGAACTCTATGATCACCAGAATGGTTTGACGCCCAAACAGGCCATCATCTTCTGGTTGGCCTTGGCTGTAGGGGTTCTGGTCAAAGGCCCGATCATTCTGATGGTTGCAGGATTGACCATTGCTGGCCTTTCCATTCAGGAACGTTCCGTTCGCTGGTTGAGTGGCGCTCATTACAAATGGGGCGTACCTGCATTCTTCTTGCTTATCATGCCATGGTTTATCGCTATTGGGATCCATACCGATTGGAGCTTTTATATCGATTCCATTGGAAAGGATATGTTGGCTAAAGTGGCAACGGGCAAGGAGTCCCATGGCGCACCTCCGGGTACTTATCTAGGGGTGAGCCTTGCGACCTTCTGGCCGGTCTCCATTTTCTTCATCTTGGCGTTGCCCTGGGTTTGGGCGGAGAGAAAACGCAAGGCTGTGCGGTTTGCTCTCACATGGATCATACCGACTTGGATCATTTTCGAGTTGGTACCAACGAAACTGCCTCACTATATCTTGCCAGTGCTTCCTGCGATGGCGGTTTTGACAATCCATGCCATGGAATGCCGAGCAACAGAGTTTTCTGCTCTTTGGGCGAGGCTCTTTGCATTGCTGGTGCCATTAGTGGCAATTGTTTTAGGGGTTGGTGCACCAATCGGTCTAATCGTGTTGGAAGGCACCGTGCTTCCCGCTTCGCTTGGCCTTGGACTGGTGGCTGCTGCTTTGGCTGTTCTCTCCTATTCCGTTCTGAGAAAAGGTCGAGTAATCGCGGCTTTCGTGCTCGCGTGTCTGATTACACCGATTTTGTATCTGAATGTCCACGGTGCCATCTTCCCGGCATTTAAATCGGTTTGGCTATCGAGTGCTCTGGTGGAAGAGGCTAACAGGGTCAAAAGTTGTGAAACTGTTGAACTGGCGTCTATCGGATATACGGAACCCAGCCTGGTTTTCTTGGGTGGTACTGATCTGAAGTTTCTGAATGCCGAAAGGGGAGCGCATTTCATTACGGAAGCTGGTTGTCGAGTTGCCCTGGTAGAACGGCGACAGAATACTGCTTTCATGGAAGCACTGGGTGAGAAAGCCAATCTCATTCAGAAATCTAGTACGATTGAGGGGTACAAGCTCAATGGCGGCAAATGGCAATCCTTCGGCCTCTATCAACTCAAACTGAATTAGCTCTCTCGGCCAGTCCGTGTCGCTACAACTGAAAATACCAATGACCCAAACATCAATCAAAGAGCATATGATCGCTGGCTGGAAGCGTTTGTCAGGGCAGGGCAGGGCCTTCTGGGCGCTCTTCAAGCAACGTCGCGTTATCATCAAACAGCAGAGTGACAAGCCAGTTATCAATCATCCAAACTGGCAATTGCTGGCGGTGGTGACGGTCAGTCTGATCCTGATGGGCTTCCTCTTCCTCGATCAGGCGGCAGGTGTCTGGAAGAGCACGGTTCCCCCTGTCACGCACAAGCTCTTCCGACTCTATACTGATCTCGGAAAGTCTGAAGTGGTGCTTATCCCGGCAGCTCTGGCCATTCTGGCTCTGGGTGTGTTGAATTGGAAGGCCTTACGCGTAGCACAACAAGCAGCATTGATGCGTGTGCAGATGTTAGGTCTTTTTCTATTTGTGGCGATTGCCGGATCAGGTCTGACCAATAATCTGCTTAAAATCATGATCGGTCGGGCACGGCCACGCCATTTCGATGAACTGGGTCCGATGACCTTCGACCCGCCGGGTCTATCTTCAAGTTTTCAAGGATTCCCATCTGGGCATTCAGCCACAGCAGGTGCATTGGCCATCATTCTGATTCTGCTTATTCCTCGTCTGAAATGGACATGGATCGGGTTGACAGCATGGATTGCGATTTCCCGCGTTGTGGTTGGGTCACATTATCCTGCTGATATCGTAGCTGGTTTTGCCTATGGAGCCGCCTTCACCTGGCTTCTAGCCGCCTGGATGGCTAGGCATCGGCTATATTTCAGGGTCATCGATGGATCAATTGACGTCCCCAATCAATTGCGCCTTTCAGCGACATCCCTGTATAAATCCCTTTCCTTGCTGAGACAAAAGGCCTATGACAAGGCCTCAAACAAGAGTGCACAAGGCGAAGACTAATTCCGCCTTGCTGTCTGCGATCGTCGGCAAGGTTCGAAACCGGGCATAGGAAGAAAGACAGGCTAATGTCGGATCAACTGGAAGTGAGTGTGGTCATCCCTTGCAAGAATGAGCGGGACAATCTCAGTTTTCTGATCGATGAGGTGGGGGAAGCGCTGAAAGAGCGCAGTTTTGAACTGATCGTCGTCGATGACGGATCAGACGATGGTACGGATCTTTTGCTGAAAGACTTTGCCCAAACCCGTCCTTGGCTGCGTCATCTGCGACATGAAAAATCTTGCGGACAATCCAACGCTGTAAGAACCGGCCTGCTATATGCCAAGGGTGAGTTCATTGCGACCCTCGATGGTGATGGCCAGAATGATCCGGCTTTCTTCCCGGAAATGATTGACAAGATAAAAGCAGCTGGCCCCCAATGTGCTCTTGCTGCTGGGCAGCGCATGAAGCGCAAGGATGGTGCACTCAAGATGCTATCCTCACGCATTGCTAATGGTGTTCGGCAGGCTATGTTGAGAGACAACACGCGTGATTCTGGGTGCGGTCTGAAAGTCGTTCGTCGCGATGTTTTTCTAATGCTCCCCTTCTTTGAAAGCTGGCATCGTTTTCTGCCAGCTCTCGTCGTGCGTGAAGGACTGGGCGTTGTGCATATTGATGTCGTGGATCGAGGGCGCAGCCATGGGACCTCGAAATATGGTATCTTTGATCGACTATGGGTCGGAATCCCGGATTTGTTTGGTGTTCTATGGCTTCGCAAGCGCCGCATGAAAATTCCGGTGATATCGGAGATCTCTCTTCACAGTTCAGATAGTTAGATCTGCTTGGATGACCAACGCAACGCGTCAAAATCAAAGCGGGTTCTTTGAAACCATCCGCCCCTATGTCAAAGGCCTGATCATGATCATGTCTCTGGTGGCGATAGGCTACGGCTTCAAGGCTGCCGGCATTGGTGACATGCTTGATGAACAATGGGTGGACGCTCAGGTCAAAGGTCAGGGCATGAACGGATATCTGCTGTTCGTGGGAATGACTTGCGTTTTGGCTGCAGTTGGTTTTCCTCGTCAGGCAATTTCTTTTTTGGGTGGCTATGCATTTGGTTTTGTTGGTGGAACACTGCTGGCGGTTCTAGCTACGACATGCGGGTGTATTTTGGCATTTCTATATGCTCGCATCATGGGACGAAGCATTGTACAGCGGAATTTCGGCAAGCGCGTTGCCCGCTTTGAAAGAGTGCTGGCCAACAGCCCTTTCGTAACGACCTTGCTGATTCGATTCTTGCCTGTCGGCAGCAATCTCATGACCAATCTGATAGCCGGGGTAACGCACGTTCGTGCAATTCCATTTGTCTTGGGATCAGCAGTTGGTTACGTGCCACAGACCGCAATCTTTGCGCTCATGGGCAGTGGTGTGCAGGTTGACCAAACCTCACAAATCGCAGTTGGCGTGATTTTGTTTGTGATATCTGGTGTGATGGGCGCCTATCTTTACCGTCGCATTCAGCTGGGGCAGGATTTGCAAAAAACCTCACAGGATCCAAAACAACAGCGCGAGGAAGATGAGATCATGAGGGATATCATCTGAATGCAGGTATCATTCCTTGGATATGTACGACAATCTGAGGAACGTTACCATTCGATAATAAAAAGGCGGCCCGAGGTCGCCTTTTCCGATTTTTCAGTTGGAAATTATCTAGAGCATATTCCCGAAAAGTGTATGTGGTTCTCGGACAAGAATATGCATGGAAACAATGTTTTAGCTCTTCAGTGCCCCAAAGGCCTGTTCCAGATCAGCAATCAGATCCTTGGGATCCTCCAATCCAATATGGAAACGAACCAGTTGTCCGGGTTCATCCCACTTGGTCGCCGTGCGGTATTTGCGAGGATCGGCATAGATTGCAAGGCTTTCATAGCCACCCCAGCTATAACCAAGTCCAAAGAGTTCCAGATTATCCAGCATGGCGCAGGCTTGTGCTTTGGTACAATCTTTCAGAATAACGCCCAAAAGACCGCAAGCACCGGAGAAATCGCGTTTCCAGATTTCATGCCCTGGATCACTCTCCAGAGCTGGATAAAGAACACGATCTACCTCTGGACGGGTTTCCAGCCAACTGGCAATTTCCATGGCATTCTTTTCGTGTTGTGCCAGACGAACACCCATAGTGCGCAGGCCGCGCAAAGCAAGATATACGTCTCCTGGGCCAACATGATACCCCATGGCGCCATGAACAGCATGCAGTCGTGGCCAGGCCCGCTCATTCGCAGAAACGGTGCCTAGCATCACATCAGAGTGTCCCACGATATATTTGGTGCCCGCCTGAATGGTGATGTCGGCACCATTTTCAAATGAGTTGAAGAAAAGAGGAGTACCCCAGGTATTGTCAACCAAGACAATGGCATCTTTTGCGTGGGCAATCTTGGCAATCGCGGGAATATCTTGCATTTCGAATGTCTGAGAGCCGGGAGCCTCGGTAAAAACGGCAACGGTGTTATCTTTGAAAAGAGAGCCGATTTCATTGCCGATCAAAGGATCGTAATAACTGACCTCAACACCCATTGGCTCCAATACGGTCGTACAGAAATGACGGGTCGGTTCATACACGCTGTCGGTTATCAGAACATGATCACCAGCTTTACAAGCGCTCAATAGTGCCAGAGAGCAGGCGGCCAAACCGGATGGTGTTAGAACGCTTCCTGCAGCCCCTTCCAGATCAGTCAGAGCTTCGGTCAGTGCGTTGGTGGTAGGGGTGCCGCGACGACCATATCCATAGGGTGCTTTTCCGGAAAACATGACCTCGGTCGATTCGAAAACAACCGTTGAAGCATGAATAACTGGAGGGTTAACAAAGCCATGATTGGATGCCGGATCGCGTCCGGTTAATACCAAACGAGTGTCAGAGCGATAGGACTTTGTAGATTTATCATTTTTATTCATCATGAATCTGCTTTTTCGCTGTTTGAATCTCGAAGAAATTCAGAATTATTGTTGCTAATTTCATCGCAAACGACAGGATATTTTGTATTTATCCACCTTTTGAGGACGTTTATTGTGCTTTTGCTGCATTTTCGTGGATAGAACTACACTTTGCCCCTTGACCAAAGTCGAATAATTTTCTTCGATGGGAGAGTCAATTGCTAAACGGCAAGAGTGACCAACCTAATAAAAAAATGGACGAGGGGGACAGATATATGAAAATTTGCATCCCTCAGCTGTTGTTGTTTGGCTTAGCAATCTAATTCAATTGGGCAATAGATCTAAAGGCTGCAAAATGAAAAAAGTTCTCCTTTCTGTGCTTCTCAGCTCCGCTATGGGTTTCGCTGCAACATCTGCACAGGCCGCGACTCTCGATGACGTCAAAGCCAAGGGCAATGTTACCTGTGGTGTGAGCCAGGGCCTGCCAGGATTCTCCAATCCAGATGATCAGGGCAATTGGTCCGGTCTGGATGTGGATTTCTGTAATGCAGTAGCTGCTGCCGTATTCGGTGATGCTTCCAAGGCAAAATTCGCTCCTCTTTCTGCAAAAGAGCGTTTCACCGCTCTGCAGTCCGGCGAGATTGACATTCTGCCACGTAACACCACTTGGACCATGACCCGTGATACCAAGCTCGGCTTGAACTTCGCTGGTGTAAACTATTATGATGGTCAGGGCTTCATGGTACGTAAGTCCTTGGGCGTAAGCTCTGCTCTTGAGCTGTCTGGCGCATCTGTCTGCACCAACACCGGCACCACCACCGAGCTGAACGTGACTGATTACTTCCGCACCAACAACATGGAGCTGGAACTGGTTCAGTTCGAAAAAGCTGACGAAGTGGTACAGGCTTATGATGGCGGTCGTTGTGACGTATACACCACCGATGCTTCCGGTTTGTATGCTCAGCGTCTGAAACTGACCAATGCTGATGAGCATATGGTTCTGCCAGAAATCATCTCCAAAGAGCCTCTTGGCCCAGTTGTTCGTCAGGGTGACGATCAGTGGTTCAACATCAACAAGTGGGTTCTGTTTGCGATGGTCAATGCTGAAGAGCTCGGCATCACCCAGGCAAACGCTGATGAGATGAAAGATTCCAAAAACCCATCTATCCGTCGTCTGCTGGGCACCGAGGGTACCTTTGGTGAAGCAATCGGCCTGTCTAATGATTGGGCTTACAACGTGATCAAGGCCGTTGGTAACTACGGCGAAAGCTTCGATCGTAACGTTGGTCCGGACACTCCACTGGGCATTGCGCGTGGCGTGAATGATCTGTGGTCTAAAGGTGGCCTGATGTACGCTCCACCAATCCGCTAATTAGCGATTGAAGACGCCCCGGCAGGACAATAGTGTCTGCCGGGGTTTTTTGTAAGCAATATCAGTTAGTTAAAATAGAATAAATCCGACCAGGAAACGATATTGCTTCTTTTCTTTGGCTGGCCGGCACCCTTTACCGGTCAGACAGCCGCGAGGAGATTATGGCTGCTAATTCTCAAGCGACCAAAGGCGCCCCTTCCGAAAAAGGATCGGTTTTCAACGATCCGAAGGTGAGAGGGATTGTCTATCAGGTGGCCCTGGTGGCAGGGCTTGCCTATTTAGTTTGGTCAATCATTCAAAACGCCGCTCGAAATCTGGAAAAGCAAAATATTGCATCCGGTTTCGGTTTTATGGATGGAACCGCAGGTTTCGCCCCCAACCAGTCTCTCATTGATGTGACTGCCGCATCTACCTATGGGGAGATCTTTCTGGCAGGATTGCTCAACACGTTGTTGATGGCCGTGATCGGTATCTTTTTTGCAACGTTGGTTGGCTTTGTCATGGGTATCGCCCGCCTTTCGAAAAACTGGGTGATTTCCAAAATTGCGACCGTTTACATCGAAATTGTCCGCAACGTACCTCTATTGTTGCAGATCTTTTTTTGGTATTTCGCGGTTCTGCGGGCTTTGCCACAACCCAAGCAATCGCTGGTATTCATGTCAGATTTCTATCTGAACAATCGTGGTTTCTTTATGCCAAAGCCAATATTCGGAGATGGATCCGAATTGATTGGTTACGCTGCAGTTGCGGCAGTGGTCGGAGTATTTGCTCTCGCGAAATGGGCGAAGAAACGACAAATGGATACTGGCAAGCGCTTTCCCGTGTTTTGGACCTGTCTTGCACTCCTTATTGGCTTGCCTTTGCTGGCTTATCTTGTTTCCGGTATGCCGGTTACATTTGAACAACCAGTCAAAACCAAGTTTAGCCTTAAAGGGGGCATGAAGGTCATTCCGGAATTTGTTGGCCTGCTGTTAGCTCTGACCATCTATACAGGTGCCTTCATCGCAGAGATTGTTCGTGCTGGTATCCTCGCAGTCAGCCATGGTCAAACTGAGGCCGCAAATGCATTGGGCCTGCGCAATGGACCAACTTTGCGGTTGGTGATTATCCCGCAAGCCATGCGCGTGATTATTCCACCTTTGACATCCCAATATCTCAACCTGACCAAAAATTCCTCGTTGGCTGTGGCAATTGCCTATCCGGATATTGTATCCGCTGGCGGTACCATTCTGAACCAGACAGGTCAGGCAATTGAAGTGATTGGCATCTGGATGATTGTCTATCTGTCGATCTCGTTGCTGATTTCCATGTTCATGAACTGGTACAACCGGTCCATTGCTTTGGTAGAGAGGTAAGGGATGACATGTCTGAAAAATCAGTAGCATATGTTCGGACCGAGATGGCACCGGAACTTCCGGCTCCAGACAATACGCACGGTCCAATCGCATGGATGAAGCATAATCTGTTTTCATCCATTCCCAATACCATTCTTACACTGATTGGTATTTACCTGATCTATTGGCTGTCCTGGCCGTTGCTCAAGTTCTCATTCTATGATGTTGCTTGGACTGGGGATGGTCGTGAAGCTTGTACAGATAAAACGGGCGCTTGCTGGGCCTACGTAAGGGCGTATTTCAGCCAGTTCGTTTATGGTCGCTATCCGGTGTCGGAATATTGGCGTGTTGATATCGTCTTTGCCGTCGGTGCCTTGGGTCTGATCCCGGCACTTATTCCATCGGCTCCGTACAAGCGTTTCAATATTCTGTTCATGCTGATTGCTTATCCGGTGATGACGTTCATTCTGTTATCTGGTGGTAATCTTGCATTTGAAGACTACCTGCTGGAATATGGTATCCTGTTTGCGATTATTGTAGCGCTGGGTGTCGGAATTTCAGTCGCAACCAAATCCGACCCCAAACCGGTCGCGCTGACCTTGGGCGGGATTGGCATTGCGATTGCCATCATTTGCGGTGTCATGTCTTTTGACTTTGGTCTCGCACATGTCGAAACAGATAGATGGGGTGGCTTCCTTGTAACCTTGGTGATTGCCGTAACCGGTATTGCTGCTTCCTTGCCTTTAGGGATCGCATTGGCATTGGGACGTCGTTCCAACATGCCAATCATCCGTGTGGTTTCGGTGATCTTCATCGAATTCTGGCGTGGCGTACCGCTCATCACAGTGCTCTTCATGTCCTCTGTGGTGCTACCGCTCTTCTTGCCGGAAGGTGTGACCTTCGATAAATTGCTCCGTGCTTTGATCGGTGTTGCGCTCTTCTCAGCTGCCTATATGGCGGAAGTGGTACGTGGCGGTTTGCAGGCCATTCCAAAAGGCCAGTATGAAGGTGCATCTGCCCTTGGTCTGACCTATTGGCAGTCAACTGGCCTGATCATCATGCCACAGGCGTTGAAACTGGTGATTCCTGGCATCGTGAACACCTTCATAGGTCTGTTCAAGGATACCACGCTGGTTCTGATCATTGGTCTGTTTGATCTGCTTGGTCAGGTGCAGTTCTCCTTCACCGACTCCAAATGGGCGACGCCAAACACCTCTCATACGGGATATCTCTTTGCCGCAATTGTCTTTTGGATTTTCTGCTTTGGCATGTCCCGTTACTCAATTTTCATGGAAAACCGGCTGCACACCGGTCATAAAAGATAAGCTGCGAGGAAAAAACTATGACTGAGAATGCAGTAGACGCTTCTGAGCTTCACGCAGACCGTAACAAGATGCATATATCCGATACCGACGTGGCTATCGAGATCGACGGTATGAACAAGTGGTATGGCGATTTCCATGTGCTCAAGGACATCGATCTGAAAGTGATGCAGGGCGAGCGTATCGTGATCGCGGGGCCTTCCGGTTCCGGTAAGTCCACCATGATCCGCTGTATCAACCGTCTGGAAGAGCATCAGCAAGGTAAGATCGTCGTAGATGGCATCGAGCTGACCAACGATCTGAAGAAGATTGACGAGATCCGTCGCGAAGTAGGCATGGTGTTCCAGCACTTCAACCTCTTTCCGCATCTCACAATTCTGGAAAATCTCACACTGGCTCCAATTTGGGTGCGTAACATGCCCAAGAAAGAAGCTGAAGAGATTGCCATGCACTATCTGGAGCGGGTGAAGATCCCAGAGCAGGCCAACAAATTCCCTGGTCAGCTTTCCGGTGGTCAGCAGCAGCGTGTGGCTATCGCCCGTTCGCTCTGCATGAACCCGCGCATCATGTTGTTCGATGAGCCGACTTCAGCCCTTGACCCTGAAATGATCAAGGAAGTTCTGGATGTGATGGTTGGTCTGGCCGAAGAAGGCATGACCATGCTGTGCGTGACCCACGAAATGGGCTTTGCCCGTCAGGTTGCCAACCGCGTGATCTTCATGGATGCCGGTCAGATCGTTGAGCAGAATGATCCAGAGAACTTCTTCGACAATCCGCAGCATGAGCGGACCAAGTTGTTCCTGTCTCAGATTTTGCACTAAGTTTATCTTGTTCTGAAAATCGAAAAAGCCCGGATCATTCGATCCGGGCTTTTTCTTTGGTTCTGGCTCCCTATGATGGAGAGCTGTAAGCTGTTAGCATTGGAGCATGACCCTAGCGAGAAGCATGATTCTGCTAATGCCCGAACTGGAAGCAAAATTCTTCCGCGACCAGATCAATATACTCGCTCCGGATCTTCAAATCTTGTCTGCCAACAGCGACACTGAGCTTGAAAAGGCGGTCGCACACTCCCAGTATCCCTGCCATCTCTTCGGATTCATGACACCGGTCTATGTTCCATCCAGACATTTATCTCAGCTTGCAAAGGCCTATAATCTGCATCCTGGTCCACCATCCAGACCCGGATTTCGCCCGACCCATTTTGCAATTTTGGAAAGAGATAGGGAGTTTGGAGTTACGTTACACGAAATGGCACCTCAGATTGATGCAGGAACCATTGTAACGACACGATATTTTGGAATAGAGGACCTAGACACAATCCCGGCCCTCGAAGAGCGTGCTTATGTTGAGGCTCTCTCACTGGTGCAAGATTATCTTCCCGTCATTCTCGGAATGAAAGAACCCGCTCCTTATCTCGGCAAAGATTGGAGTGGGGCAAAAATGCGATCACAAGATCTCCAAGAGCTCGAAGTCAGGCAAAAAGAAAACCCGCCAAAATAATCGGCGGGTTGGGGGCATCATCTAGCTAGGAGTCGCTATCCAGCGGGCTGTCATCTTTAGCCCCCCATTCTGCCCATGCCCCGTCATAGAGCGAATGCTTGCGATGGCCGATGGTATCGAGTGCAAAGCTTAGAACCGCCGCGGTCGCGCCTGAACCACAAGAGGTGATAATCGGCTTATCAAGATCCACGCCAGCTTTCTCGAACCGGTCCTTGAGGTCTGAGACATCTTTCAAGCGGCCTTTATCATCCAACAAGTCCATAAAGGGCACACTATGGGAGCCAGGAATACGGCCGGAGCGGACATTCGGACGAGGTTCAGGAGCCAAACCTTTCCAGCGTTCGTGAGGGCGTGCATCAACGATCTGAATGCGCTCGTCATCCATCGCCTTCAGGACATCCTTGAAATCGCGAACCGCGCCGTGATCAAGCCGTGAGGAGAAATGGCGTGGGCGAGGAACAGGAGGAAGATCATCAACTGGTCGGTCTTCTTCTTTCCATTTCGGTAGACCGCCATCCAGAACATAAACATCCTGAACGCCCATGGTGCGGAATGTCCACCACACCCGTGCTGCAGAGAACAGACCCATGCCGTCATAAACGACAACGCGCTGGCCGTCACCAATGCCCAATTTACGCATGGCGGACGAGAATTGTACCGCAGATGGCAGCATATGGGGGAGGTCGGTGGTAAGATCTGCTACCTTGTCGATATCGAAGAAAATGGCACCCGGAATATGAGCTTCTTGGTATTCTGCGATCGGATCGCGTTCCATATGGGGCAGATACCAGGAACCGTCCACGACCACGACATCGGGACTATTCAGATGAGCCGCCAACCATTCTGTGCTTACCAGCCATTTTGTCCGTTCACCCATAAGCATTCCTCCCTGATCATACCTGTCATGTGGCGCGCAGCCACTTCTTCTTTTCATTGTGCAAATTGCCCCTTTGCTTGGCAAGCCAGATAAATGGGCAGATTGCAGAATCATATTTGCGACATGAAACAAGTATATGTCAGAGCGTCCTTCGTTGCCTATGGATAAGTGATTGGCACACAACAAAGAAATTGAACAAGACTGTATAAATTGTGGGTGCTGGGTGGGTTTGGTTTTTCTCGTAGCGTAAAATTTCGGCAATACAAGAGCCAGTCCCGCTTTTAGATGGGTGATGATTGGCATCATCATAGACGACCACTTGCTCGAAATTGAATGGACCAACATCGTCCAGACAGGCGACATTGATTCCAAACTCGCTGGGATTTGAGCGGCGCTGATGATGGGTATAGATCCCGCATTGTGAATAGAAATAATGTTTTCCGTCTTGGTACTAAATTGATAGAGGCTAAGTTTATCTTTTCCTGAAGTGAAGGTGATGTCATCCAGATTGGCGGAGACAGCTATAGCGCCTCGCCTTCGGCAAAGAGAGCACGTACAGAGCCGAGCTGACTCAGACCTTCATTTAACGAACTTTGAATTGCGCGTAGCCACAATGGCATTTGGCATAATGAATTGTCGCATCGCTGGTCAACGAAAAATCTCAGAAATAGAAGGAGGTCCAATTAGGTGTCGGAGCTTGCGGAAAAGCGGATGCGAATGCGCCTGTTCTGCTTGCCTTTATTCTCGATTTTGCTGACCTCAACCGCACCAATTTCAGCTGTTTGGCTAACATGGGTGCCACCACATGGCTGCAGATCAATGTCACCAATCTGAATAAGCCGAACGCGACCGGCTCCGCGCGGAGGCTGAACGGACATTGTCTTCACCATTTCAGGTTTTGCATCCAGCTCTTCATCGGTAATCCAGCTCTCGCTCACACCATGATCGGCCTCGATCATCTCGGAAAGCTTGGCTGTGATGTCGTCTTTGGTGAAATTGGGCTCTGGGATATTAAAATCAAGTCGGGCTTCATCTTGCCCAACCTGGCCGCCTGTCACGGGGTAGGGTAGTGCGACCGAAAGCAAATGTAAGGCAGTATGCAAGCGCATATGACGGTAGCGGCTGGACCAATCAAGATGGCAGACAATGGCGTCACTAACCTTCAAGCCGTCAGTATTTTGACCTTCTGCAGGGATATGCAGATTATCCCCGCTTTCGCGGTCTTTGCGGGTGGTGGCAATCTCAATTTTTCCGCCGTTGGGCAGTTCCAGAGAACCGCAATCGCCAGGTTGGCCACCACCTGTAGGGTAAAAGATCGAGCGATCCAGCAAGATGGCTCCATCCTCTCTGATCTCGGTGACCTTTGCATCGCATATGGTCAGATAGGAATCAGAGCGGAACAGAGCCTCACAAGTCATGATCAATCGCCTTCTACAAATGGTATGGTCATTTCAACCTTGCGCCCGAGCCAGCTGGGAACTGGCAGATCCTTGGACGCAAGAAACTCCGGATTGAACATCTTGGATTGATAGCGATTGCCATAATCACACAAGACTGTCACGATCCGATGGCCCGGTCCCATGCTCTTTGCCATGGCCACCGCACCCGCTATATTGATAGCAGAAGATCCGCCGAGGCAAAGCCCTTCTTTTTCCAAAAGATCGAAAACGAAGGGAAGGGCGTCTTTATCAGCAATCTGATGGGCCTCATCCACTTCCAAGCCTTCAAGATTGCCGGTAATGCGGCCCTGACCGATGCCTTCGGTGATGGAAGAACCTTCGGCTTTCAACTCACCTGTCTTGTAATAGGAATAGAGAGCTGCACCTTCAGGATCCGCAATGCCGATTCGTACCTTTGGCTGGCGAATGCGAAGACCTTCGGCGGTGCCTGCCAAAGTACCGCCAGTACCGACAGCACAGATAAAGCCATCAACCTCGCCACCAGTCTGTGACCAGATCTCTGGAGCAGTGGTTTCAATATGTGCCTGACGGTTGGCAACATTGTCAAACTGGTTGGCCCAGATTGCACCATGTGGCTCGGTCTCGTTCAGTTGTTCAGCCAAACGCTGAGATAGTTTCACATAATTGTTCGGGTTGCGATAAGGAACTGCGGGGACTTCCACCAATTGTGCACCAGCCAGGCGCAGCATGTCCTTCTTTTCCTGAGACTGCGTCTCGGGAATGACAATTACACAGCGATAGCCAAGGGCATTGGCAATCAATGCCAAGCCGATACCGGTATTGCCTGCAGTGCCTTCCACGATGGTGCCACCTGGCTTCAACGCACCAGTCTGAATGGCATCCTTGATGATATAAAGCGCTGCGCGGTCTTTCACTGATTGACCGGGATTCATGAATTCCGCCTTGCCCAAAATTTCGCAGCCAGTTGCCTCACTCACGGCATTCAACCGTATCAGCGGCGTATTTCCGATTGCATCAATCACGGATGGCATTATGGGCATGTCGATCAAGTCCTTGTCGGCTCTTATTGTGATATTGGTTGCGCTACTCTTTAAAAGAGTACTACAAAATAAGCAGTCAGTTGGATGTGGACAAGAGATAGCTCGCGACGTGGTATAATTATTTCCTCTAGTTGGTATAAAACGCAAATTTGGTTCTGCATTGTGCAAGTGCGAAAAATGCATATCCAGAATGAGCTATTTGTTAGAATGACGTTTCAGTTCTATCTGCTTATGTCCAGCGAATAAGTCCAATGATGGCAGAAGCCGCATAGAAGAATTGAAGTGACAGGAATGCCCAACGTCTATCCAGAATACCCCATGCGGCAAAAAGACCGGCGGACGCCAGCAGAAGACTGAATCCGAGTGTCTCATTGCCAGTGTTGGAGGCAATCAGCAACGCATAGATGATGGCAAGGGCGGATCCGGTAACTTCGAAGACAGTTATCAGTTTTGTGTTTCGCATCAATTGCTGTTCGCCTCCACTCGATTGAGCGATGCTCCATGCTTCGCTCGCGCTCACTCAATGCCATTTGACAGGAAATGACACAAATGGCAAATTTTCACAAAATGATCTAATTTTGTCATGTTGAAGCATGAAAGAGGTAAGGCAATGAGCAAACTGGATATCGAAGCTCTACGGACGCTTTGTGCTATTGTCGATCACGGTGGAATTACACGTGCAGCAGAAAATTTGCCGCTGTCACAGTCCGCAGTTAGTCACAAGATCAAGCGATTGGAAGACAATATCGGCTGTTCACTATTGGCCAGACACTCTGGTGGTCCGTTGCTAACAAGAGATGGGGAGCGGTTGCTGTCCTATGCGCGACGCCTCTGTGCTTTACATGATGAGGCGTTGCAAAGCCTGTCCAAACAGCCCCTATCAGGCAATATCCGTCTTGGTATGACGGAAGATGTAACTTCCAGTGATCTCTCGCTTATTCTTGGTCGTTTCACTCGACTTCAGCCTGATGTATCAGTACGAACCCACGTAAAACAAAGCACCATCCTTCAGAAAGAGCTTGCACAAGGTGAGATCGATATATCGATGATGCAAGTATTTTCATCGGAAATGAAATCATCTGATATCTTGTTGTTCAGAGACAGTCTGCACTGGGTCAAGGACATTGACATGGAGTTGAGGCTGGACCAACCTGTTCCGTTCCTTGCCTATGACGACGATTGCTTTTTCAAACATTGGGCAATGGAGGATGGTAATCTCCCAGCTTCAGGGCTGGAAATCGTTCTGCAATGCGCGAGTTCCGCTGGCATCGCTTCTGCTGTGCGGGCTGGTCTGGGCGTGTCGTTGCTTCCTGGTAGATATCTGACTGACGAGATGCAAATCATCGACGAGGCATTTCCGCCAACTCCAGAGCTTTGCTATGTCCTACGCCTGGGTCACAATGCCAATTCCAGACATATTCAATCCCTTGCCAATGAGATTGCAAAAGGGGTGAAGTCACGCGTTGAACTGCAGGTTGCCAGTTAGTTTGGTGTGATAAAGAAGGTTCATTTCTTATGAAATAAAAAATAGACCCTCCTGAATTTAGGGGAAGAGGGCCTAAATGGGCTTTATAGTCCAGCAAGTTGGGTTGCTTCGCCTAGCACCTGATCCATGACATGCAGGATCATATCGACGTCATTGGCTTCAATGGTCAAAGGTGGGCGGATCTTGAGGATATTATCTGCCGGTCCTTCGGTGCCCATCAGGATGCGATGGTCCCGCATGCGGTTTTTGACATAATCTGCCAGCTTGGTGCCAGGCTCACGGGTCTCTCGATCGATGACCAGATCCAGGCCGACAAAGAGGCCATAGCCACGAACATCGCCAACGATGACATGCTTCTCCTGCAAGGCGCGCAGACCTGAGAGCAAACGCTCGCCCATCTGTTTGGCATTACCCATCAGGCCTTCATCATCAACGATGTCCAGCACTTCCTTACCAGTACGGCAGGATAGGGTGGAACCGCCAAAGGTGGAGAAATATTCTGGCCCTTGTGCGAAAGCGTCTGCAATCTCACGGGTTGTCACCAGCACACCAATCGGATGTCCATTGCCTATTGGTTTGCCCAATACAACGATGTCAGGTGAAGCTTCCTGCTCAGTGAAAGCGAAATAATAATCGCCCAAGCGCCCAAGACCGGTTTGTACTTCGTCGGCAATGCAGACACCACCAGCAGCTCGAACATGCTCATAGACCTTGGCGAGATAGCCTTTGGGAGGGATGATCTGTCCACCGACAGATGGGAAGGTCTCGGCAATAAAACCTGCAAGCTTGCCGCTGCGTTCATTGATCCGCTCAATCGCTTCCTTCACCTGATCGGCGTAATGTGTGGCTCGCTGCTCGTCATCACGACGATAGGTGCCGCGGTAATCATCAGCGACATCCACCAACTGAACCCAATCAGGCTGACCAACGCCACCAGGGGCATTGAATTTGTACGCCGAAATATCGATCACACCCGTTGTATTGCCATGATAGCCATGGTTCGGCGTGACCATGTCCTTGCCACCGGTTTTTGCGCGTGCCAGACGCAAGGCAAGTTCGTTGGCTTCGGTTCCGGAGTTTACGAAGAAGACAACACCGAGATGATCTGGCATCTTGGACAGGATTTTATCAGCGAACTTGATCTGTGCCGGGTGGAGATAGCGGGTATTGGAATTCATCCGCTTGAGCTGATCAGCCGCAATGGCTTGGATGCGTGGGTGGGCGTGACCGACATGGGGCACATTGTTATAGCTATCCAGATATGCACGACCCCATTCATCAAACAGATGATGCTTCCAACCCCGTACGAACATAACTGGGTCTGAGTAGGTCAGCTTCAAATTCTTGCCAAACTTCTCCCGTCGCTCCTGCAAAATAGATGCTTTGGAGGTTGGCTGATAACAAATTGCATCATCAGCCAAGTTCAATAAAGCTGCCGGATTTGGGCAAATCTTGCTCCAAAGATCAAATTCGTCAGGATTTGCAACGCCCGGCCAATCTTTGCCCATTGCCTCCACTGTGGTAGCCATTTGGAAATGAAGATGTGGGTCCCAACCACCATTCTCTTCCTGAGCGCCAAGCGCAGCAAAAGCTTCGCCTTTTTCAAGCATTTGTCCTGCTTCGAGATTGGAAATGGAAGCGGGCGCCAGATGGCCATAGAGAGTATAGAAGGCATCGCCCGCATCTGTTTCATGACGCAGCACGACCATGCCACCATAATCAAGTTCACCGTCACGGACCTCTACATGATGAACACTGGCGGCCACTGGGCTATGGACGGACGTGCCAGTAGGCATGAAGACATCAATACCCAGATGAACGGTCCGACGATTGCTCGCCTTCCATGGGCCGTTGTAAAAGGCGGCATCGGTATAAACCAGCCGTGGCTCTCCATAATGAGCGAGCCAGTCTTGATCCTTGAAACCGATATCGGCACCTAGCGTCGCAGCTTCCGCTTTGCTCATCTCAAAAGGGTTTTGCGGGTTTGCGCAAGCTTCAACTGACAAAGAGCCTATTGGCAGATCGCTCAATTCTTTGCCCATTACGGGCGCAAAACTGCCTCGGTTCTCAGTGAGCCATGTCTGAATGGCTGGAGCTGTTGTGGTAACCGGGAAGCCGCAAGCAACACGAATAGCAAGAAGAAGTGACGCTGGCTCAATTTTGCTATTTTCCAGAAAGCGCCAGGCAGGGGCTTGAGAGATGGTCACATATGGATCGTCACTCTCCTGTGCCATTAGGGTCGAATTGACCACACTCACGGCCAGGCGCATGCGTAATAACGGCCAAACCATCGCCAATTCTTGCTCAGAGAGAGGATAGCGTGCGTGATAGCCACAAGTGAGCGCGATGAGAGCTCCTTTGGGATCCTCATGATCCAGAACGATATAGGCGGCTGCAATCGCCAAATCGCAAATACGCGGGGCAGCGCACATATCGCCCAGATCAATCATGCCCGAAATTTTCGGTGCCTCTTCGAGTGATCCACTTACCAGAAGATTGTAATCATTGATGTCATTGTGAATGGCAACCGATGGCTGGTCTTCCAAAACAGGTTTGATCGCAGCAAAGTCCTGACAGATTTGCTGTAACAGCTTGTGTCGAGCAGGATCGGTGATGGCAGAGAGCTCTTCATTGATCCAGCCCCCTTGCATCAGGTTCCATTTAAAGTCACGAGCCAACGCAGGATGTTCGAAATCTGCAAGGGCTTCATCCATTTCACCCATCTTGGTGCCGAGATCTTCGATCAGAGCGCTACTATGCGGCTTGAAGGAGGCATAGACCTTGCCTGTCCGCCATTCTTGTAGCCATACAATGCGCTCATCACCATTGTCATCAGCAACATGAATGAAGGCAGCACCATTTTGTGCAGGGATAAATCCTGGCGTTGGAAGATCTGGAGATTTGGATCGTATATGCGATAGCGCACGACACTGAAGATCAATCAAATCATCCTCACAACCAGGGTGCATGACTTTCAGGATTGCAGAAATTTCGCCACTTACCCGAAAGTTCAGATCATATTCGCCATCCAGCTGATCCAGCTGGCCAGATACGCCCCAATGATCAGATAGAACTCGGGTCCAATGTTGATGTGGGATAATGTTCATTGCGGGAGGCCTGATATGTGAAATTGTAAAAGCGCCGTAGACTGAGAGCTACTTTTAGCAATTTTTATGTGATGCTGTTCTAGGGCAGAATGTTGTGTTCATCTCTTGAAGAGGTGTCATTTCGACCGACATATGTACAACGCATCTCGTGCAACAGCTTGAGGATTTTGGTGCTGTTATTAGATCGGTCATGTAATCGCAACTATGATTGAGCCAGAGGGATGCAAGAGGACTTGGAATGCACGTCGAACAACCGGATTTATGATTGTTGTATCCATTATACTATTCGCAAATCGCACGAGATCAATCAACCACAACAGGTATTTTCATTTTACATAGCTGAATTCAAATCTGGGTAGCATCAGGGAGCAAGTAAGTGTGAGAATGAGCTCTTGTAATTGAAATTGATACTATTTTTAGAGGCTTGCATCAGAAAAGGAGTATTTGGCATCCAATGTCACAACATGCATAAATGTCATGTCGATTGAACCGAATGAGATGTGTGAAGCTATTCTTGCGTAACGAAAGACATACCGAATCTCAGCATTGATGCTGTAATATCATTAGAGAAGGAGCATTCGATCAATGAATGGCCATGCAACTGCCACAAACTCAGGATGCTTTTTGCAGCAGTTGTAATATCGGGCAAATCTCTACCGAACGGTTCTTGATCTTTACTTTCATTGCTCGGAGTTCATGTTTTCCCAATCTGATATTGATCAGGAGATGGTCGGATAAAGACCGGGTAGTATTGTTTTGTTTCCTGCTTTCTCTGGATGACCGAGTTCACGAAGGCATGTGAGAAGCGAACTGTTATTCCAGCTCGCATCGGTAGAATTCGGATCAAACAGGAGTTGCTCCAACGTCAAGATCTCGCTTTGTAGTTTTGCGTTCTGCCGCTGATGAGGGGCCAGTCGAAGCCAAGTCATGAGGGCTTCGTAGCTTTTGTTCGGTTGTCCGCTTTTCACCACACGGATCAGCAGTTTCCTTGCATTGACCTGCTTGTCTGAAGAGTTGGAGACTGCGGGTTTGGCACCGTATTTCATCGCCACTCTGCGCTGAGCACGCTTCCTGGACACAGAAGGGGAACGAGTGCTTTGCCAGCTATATGCGCCAATCGCAAGGACTGCCAGACCTCCCGCCAACAGGCCCCATTGTAATGGAGAAAGGCCTCCCAGCCATCCGAAGGCTTCCAGGTTTCCGAATGACTGGGAGGTGCCGGTATCGTCCACGGATGTGGAAGCAGGGCTCGATACCGGCTGCGGGGATTTTGACAATGGGGCTGCACCCTCTACCTGAATGGTTTGAGCGGGCAAAATTGCGGTTTGTTCCTTATTGTTTTTGGTGTCGAGCCAATTCACTCGAATTTCTGGAAGAGTGATTGTCCCTCCTTGGGTGGGAACAATCGACACGAGGACATCTTTGCGAGCAATGGTTCCATCATTGGTCTGCACCAAGTCTGTCTTGCTATCGTCGACATATAGCTTTACGCCGCTTGCTTGCCCCAAATCGAGGTCTGGCAGTTGCTCCGGGCGGGCACCAAGGGCAAGCAGACTGATGCGGCGTGTAATGGCCTCACCAACTTTGAAGGTCGGGTTGTCCTTCGTCCATTCTGCTTTCAATTGCACGGCTTTGGCAGGCAAGAACCAGTTGTTACTCTGGGCTGAGCCATTAGGGTTGGCCAGAACATCGATGGATACGCTATCAGAGCGAACCTTGAATGGCTTACCGGATTGGAACATGCGTCCAATACCGAAGTTTCGCATCATGGAACTTCCAAACCCAAAGTCATCAAAGAAGGGGTCACGCTTCTGACGAGGGTCGGGGATGCTTCCTTTGAGTACGAAGGGCGGCAATGTCAAGGAGCCAGCCTTTTGTGGTCGAAGCATATAATCACGTTTAATGATCGTAACAGGACGCCCGTTCCGAACCACTTGAGAAGAACGATCTTCACCCAATTGAGAAAGTTCGAAACCATCGCCCTGAGGGGCGATCAGACCAGCATCTTGAAAGGCTTGATCTGTTTCGATGCGGATAGTCAACGGGATTTCGCTGAACACATAATGCTGACCAGGTTCAATTGAAGCAGTGACCGACACCCCGTTGATACCAATTGCCTTGGGTGCTGCGCTTGCACCCAGAACTTTGATTGATGTTTTTTCACTGCTCACATTGCCTGCCTGCAAGGCAGGAATGGTCAACTCGCCTTTCTTCTTTGGGGAGAGAGTGACAATCCAGCTTTTCTTGTCAGTCCGACGGCCATTGATGATTTGCGTCTGGCTTGACTGCGAAGTGCCTTGTACCTTGAAGTCCTGCGACAGTGGACCAAGGTCTGGTTGACTTGCATTTGTATCCTGGGTGCTAAGGATCAGTTGAAAACTATCACCCATAGCCACAATTGAACTATTTACCCGAGCTTGCAGTCCTGCTGCCCAACCATTCTGGATCATGCCAGCTGCTAGAATGGCAGCCAGTGCAGTAGATTTTAGCCATGTTTTTGATGGTCTTGACTTGATCATGAGACTGTCTTTCCATTTAGCGTTGGTTGGCACGGAGGCGGGAATAGTGTTGACGGATACGAGCGCGGAGTAATCCTGACGGATCATCAGGAACACGGCGGAGTTGCTGTTCAACGGCCTGATTGAGAGGTTTTGAGTGTGTGCCTGCAATGTCTGCTTCTACTTGCTCTTCCTGTTCATGATCAGAGTTTCCATCAAACATGTCGGAGACCAGTTTTGAGAGCAGGTCTTTGTCTTGCTGTCGGCTTTCCTGATCCGAGCGGCCTGTCGCTTGATTTTCAGTCTGCTGATCCTGATCTTTCTGACCTTGCTGCTGATCCTGACTCTTCTGACCTTGCTGCTGATCCTGACTCTTCTGACCTTGCTGCTGATCCTGACCCTTCTGGCCTTGCTGCTGATCCTGATCTTTCTGGCCCTGCTGTTGGTCCTGACTCTTCTGGTCTTGCTGCTGGTCCTGACCCTTCTGGCCTTGCTGCTGATCCTGACCTTTCTGGTCTTGCTGCTGGTCCTGACCTTTCTGGCCTTGCTGCTGATCCTGACCTTTCTGGTCTTGCTGCTGATCCTGTTTCTGGTTTTGCTGTTTTTGTTCTTGTTGTTTCTGCTGTTCAAGAAGCTTTGCAATCAGATCACGATTGAACTTTGCGTCCTCACTGTCTGGATGACGATTGAGATAATCATCATAAGCCTTCAACGCGCCTTCGAGATTGCCAGACTTGGCCAAGGCATTGCCAAGATTGTAGCCTTGATCCTGACCATTGACGGACGCATAGCTTTGGGCTGCTTTTGCATAATCACCTGCGCGATAGAGCGCGGCCGATTTCCAGTCTTTTTTCTCAAAAGACGCTGCAGCGCCTGCGAAGTTCTTGGCCTTGAATGCGGTTTCACCTTGTTGATCTCTGGTCTGCCAAAGATCTTTCCAAACAGACTGATTACTTGAGGAGGCCGTGATTACAGATGCTGCTGCAGTTTCAGGTTGAACCATTGTGCCGGCCAAAGTGAGAGCAAGAACAAAGACCAAGCCGCGACGAAATGCGAAGGCTGCAAACAGAACAGGGAGAACCAGAAGCCAATAGCCCATATCGACCCAACTATCCGCCTTGAAATCATTCGCCTTGCCAGCCTGGGTATAGTCAGATTTTGATTTGGGAAGTAACTGATCCAAGTCTTGTGAGCCTGCAGTCAAGATTGCCATCTGTCCTCCTCCAGCTTTCGCCAGATTGGTCAGAGCTTTCACAGGAACTTTGGTGACAAAGGTTTCACCCTTACGGTTGGCTATTGCCTGACCATTTGACGTCTGAAGAGTTGCGCCTTTCTCTGTACCAACGGCAAGCACGGATAGTTCGAACCCGGCACTGTTGAGAGCTGTAGCTGCTTTCATGCTGGCTTTGGGGTCGTTACCCATATCATCTGCCAGCAGAATGACCTTTCCGCTCGTTGCACCAGCGCGTTGCAACAGATTGGTTGCTTCATCCAGTGCCAAATCCAGGCGATTGCCAAGAACCGGCATCAGATTGGTGGATAATTCTGGCAACATCTGTTCAATCACCTTGGGATCATTTGTCAATGGAGTGGCAACAAAAGGAGCATCGGAATAAATGACCAAACCACGATCATCCCCTTGAGTGCGTTCGAGAATATCGCGCAGTTTATGGCCTGCTCTTTTCAGACGACTTGGAGACAAGTCATCGGCATTCATTGACTGAGCCAATGACAAAACCATCACCACCGGCTCCCCGCCTGAAAAGGATGGGATGTCACTCTTTTGCCAGCTTGGTCCTGCCATGGCTGTGATCAACAATGCAGAAAGAACGGCAAAGCCAAGCGGAAAAAGGCGTGATTTCTTCTGCTGTTTGCCTGAGAGCGATAGATGGGCGAGCAAATGGGGGTCGATATATTTGCTCCAATTGTCTTGCGATCCGGTTAGGCTGGCTTTGAAAAGAGCAATCGTTGCCAACCCTGCTGGAATGAGCGCCCAAAACCAGTCCGGGCGCAGGAAATGGAATGTCTGTGGGAGTAGGGACATGTTATTCTCCTGCTATTTGAGGGTTGGAACGGGTGGTGAGTGACCGGATGAGGGCTGGCATTGCTATGATCAGTCCCATAAGCGCCATCAGGGCCAAAGCCAGGCCTGCTGGCCAGAAAAAGAGAGCGACTTCCGGACGAACATGAAGTGGGTCGCCGCTAACTGGCTCGAGCTTGTTGATGTCCTCATAGATTGCTGCCAGTCCGGCGACATCAGTGGCGCGGAAATATTTGCCCCCGGTTTCTGCTGCGATCTCACGCAGGGTCCCTTCGTCCAGATCCTGTGAAGGGTTCACCAACTGACGACCAAAAGCTGTATTGACCGCACGCGCTTCACCTCCAACACCGATGGTGTAGATGCGAATACCCAATTCCTTTGCCAGAGCAGCTGCCTTGAGTGGTTCCATGACACCTTCGTTGCTCGCTCCATCAGTAAGCAGGATCAGAACACGTCCTTTGGCAGGTCGATCTTTCAAGCGCTTTACAGAGACTGCGATTGCATCGCCGATGGCTGTTTTCTGACCGGTCAAGCCAACCTGGGCCTGATCAAGCAGTTCACGCACCACCTGACGATCAAAGGTGAGAGGTGCTTGCAGATAGGCGCGATTGGAAAAGAGCACAAGCCCAACCCGGTCTCCTTTGCGACGATCAATAAAATCGTCAGCCGCTGCCTTCACTACATCCAGTCGGGTTGCCCGGCGTCCATTGAGAGCAAAGTCGTCTTGCTCCATCGAACCGGATAAGTCGATGGCCATCATGATGTCCCGACCCTCGGCAGGGAGTGGGACTTCGGGGCCGACGAAAGCGGGACGGACGAGGGCACCAACCAGCAGAAGCCAGATAAGGCTGGACAGGAGCCCGCGCCATATAGAGGTTTTGGCTATATTGTTGCCGGAAGCGCGATTGGCAAAAAGCTGGTTGAAAAACGGGACCATAAGTGCACCAGCCTGAGAGGGAGCAATCGGCTTGGCAAGTTTGCGAATAATCAGGGGCAGAGGTAGAAGGAGAAATGCCAATGGCCATAGAAAAGTGATCATGCGTGCCTCCTGATCCAGAGTTCAACGGTATCCAGTATTTGAGTAGGAGATGGGTCAAGGTCGCTGACCTTGGCAGCATATGGGGCTTGTGCAAGGAAAGTTGCGAGGGCCGGCGCCATGCCTTTCTCGCCCTCACTCAGGAACGTTGCCCATCCATGGCCACTTTGGGTGGCTATTTCAGCGCCATTTTGTTTGAGAGTTATGCGATGAAGGAGAACGGAAAGATCTGTCGCCAGATGCAAGAGATTTGAGGGATCCTTGCCGAATTGCTGACGCAACGCATCGACTTCTCTCAAGGCGGCATGGCGCACAGTGCGGCGGCGCAGATACAATCCAAATGTTGAGACGCAAAGGAGTGTCACAGATGCTCCAATCAATATCCACCAGCCTGGAGCCAGAGGCCACCAAGAGATGGCTTCACTTGGGAGGTGAATATCACGCAATGCCTCTAGTTGGCTTTGAAGTTCGGGCGAGAGTTGCTTCATGATCTTGCCCCTTGATGGTTTTGGCTGGAAGCGGATCGTTTGTCCGGATTGAGCAGACTGCGCGGATCGTCTCCGGTCGAAATGGTATGAAAGGCCATGCCACGGCGCCGAGTGAGTGCATGCAAGCGATCAAGACGATCCGAATAAGCCAGGCTGTATTCGTCCAATGATCGCGATTTGAGCGAGGATAAGGAGAGAATGTCCTCGCCATTCGTGACGCGTCCGGCAGATCTTGGTAGAGCTTCGTCAAGCGGATCATTCACCATGATTAGCGTGATATGAGCTCTGAGGGACAGGCGCTGAAGTTCCTGTTCAGTGACATCATTAAAATCCCAGAAATCACTTATGAGAAAAACCAGAGCCCCCGGGCGTACGCTATGGCGCAGGCGGCGAATGGCTTTAGGTAGAGCAAGCTCTTGACCAACTGGTTGATCAAGGTGAGTTGCTTCTGCTGCAGCTTCCATGAATTCCAGAACCGCCCTGCGTGTGCGGGCGGCTTTGAAGTCCTTATAGCCATCCTTGTGCAAAAGCAGTCCGCCTACACGATCACCGCCATCATGACCAACCCATGCCAATTGAGCGGCAATTTCGGTGGCCAGGTTGGATTTGAACCGAACGCGGGAACCAAAATGCATCATGGCTCTGAGATCCAGCAAGATATGAACAGGGCGCTCACGCTCTTCCTGAAACAGTTTGGTATGAGTTTGACCTGTGCGAGCGGTCACGCGCCAATCAATGTTCTTGACGTCATCGCCTGGTTGATAGACACGAGACTCAGCAAATTCCATGCCGCGTCCCAGAAATATCGAGCGATTGGTGCCCCATTGATGCGTGCGAACGCGGCCTGAGGGAGCAAAACCTGTTGTGCCACGGGGAGGGCGAGCACGGATCAGATCTGGCTTGCCGATTTCAATCCCCGGAAGTTTGGAGTTGGTCTGAGCCATGCTGCTCTCCTTTAGCTAACGGGGATGCGATTGATCAGCTCGGAGATGAAGTCATCGCGTGTATGACCATCAGCCTCAGCTTCGAAACTCAAAATGATACGATGACGTAAAATATCGTGAGCAATGGCTTGCACATCCATGGGAGTAACGAATTCGGAACCACGCATCCATGCATGAACGCGAGAGCAACGATCTAGCGCAATGGTGCTTCGGGGGCTGGCGCCATAGGCCAACATATGTGCCAGATCTTCGCCATACAGAGCCGGAGTTCGCGTTGCCTGGATGATCTGGATGATGTAATCGGTCAAAGCTTCGGAAGAATGGACTTGAAGCGCTGCCTTGCGTGCCGCAAAAATGGCATTGGCGGGGATCATGACTTCTGGATCGGTGGCTTCGCCCTGTGCTTCACCGCGTATGATGCGAAGGATTTCTTTCTCAGCAGCAGCATTTGGATAATCGATATTCACATGCAGAAGAAAGCGGTCAAGCTGAGCTTCTGGCAGAGGATAGGTACCTTCCTGCTCAATCGGGTTCTGAGTAGCCATTACCATGAATAGATCTGGTAGTTGGTAGGTCTTGCCAGCTACGGTCACCTGACGCTCTGCCATAGCTTCGAGAAGGGCTGATTGCACCTTTGCGGGTGCGCGGTTGATTTCATCTGCAAGGATAAGACTGTGAAAGAGAGGGCCTTCCTGAAACGTGAAGTGACCTTGCTCCGGGCGATAGATTTCAGTGCCGGTCAAATCTGATGGCAACAAATCAGGAGTGAACTGGATACGGCGGGCATCACAGTCAATGGTCTGAGCCAACGCGTTGACGGCTTTGGTCTTTGCCAAGCCTGGTGCGCCTTCCAGCAGAATATGGCCATCGGCAAACAGAGCAAGAAGAAGACGATCTACGAAGCGCTCCTGTCCGACGATGCGTGCATTCATATGCTTGCGTAAGCAAGAGATGACTTTATTGTCGGTACCAGAGTTCGAGCCAAGCGGTTGTGCACCCTCAAGTGAAGGTTGGGAGAGAGTATTCATCGGAAGATCCTGTGAAAACTGGAGGAGAGGGAAGGTCTGCAAGGCCTTCCCCACAACAGGAGAAAGTTAGAGAATTTCTTTCAACTCATAACCTTGTTTAGGAACTGCTGTTTCCTCGAATTCCTCGACAACAACAGAAGTTTCAATGGATTTGAGAACCATGTTGGCTTCATAGAAATTGCCTGCATTGATATCAATGATGGCCTTGTCGAGACTGGCAACGGACTTTGAGATTGGTAGCAAAGCATATTTGACATCCAGCTCTATATCGGCTGCTTTCATCATTTTGACGGCGTCAGAGGTCTTGCCATGCTGTGCCAGAACACCAGCCTTACCAATCACAGCCGCATGGGCTGGAGTTGGTTTGAAGCCTTCTGAGAACAGGATGGATCGGTCAATCGGGGCACCAAAGCCTTTGTTTTCACCAAACTTGATGGCAAATTTGGCCAGCTTCTCATTGAAAATGCCACGTGCTTTCTTGACCAGATCCATGGCGGCATCGGTTTGGCCATCAAACAGAGCGAAGCGAGCGCCGCGTACATCCGAGAGAACTGCTTTGGCATGACCGGAAATTTTGATCTCGTTTGCGACGACCATTTCCTTGGCCATTTTGTCTTTTGCTGGTTCTGAGGCGTGTGCGGTTACGTTGAGTGAAGTGGCAGCCATAAGACCAGCAAGACCGAGCATTACGATTTTGGAAGCTTTGTTCATGTTTATCTCCTGTTGTCAGAAACACTGTCGTTGTGTCTGAACAGAAGATAGAATGCCGATTTCAAACTGCGCTGAAGCGAACTTTAAATATATTTAAAGTTTCGAAAAGCTCACAATGATGCGTAATCCCGGAGAAGCATTCTCCAGTTTCAGATCTGCTTTATGCTGTTTGGCAATAGCAGCGACCAATGCAAGGCCCAAGCCATTGCCTGGTTTGGTTCGTGCAACATCCAACCGTTCAAAAGGCTTCAGGATAGTTTCCAGTTTATTCGCTGGGATACCAGGGCCGTCATCCTCGATACTCAAATTGATACGGTCTTCGAAGGGCTTGACTGATACAGCAATATTGGTGCCGCTTGGCGTGTGAACTTGCGCATTCTTAAGTAAATTGACCAATAATTGTTCCACCATCCCTGTGTCACAAGAGATGAATGCTGGCGCGCTGCGTTCACTGTATGTCGGTATTAGCAGGTAATCCCCGGCGTCACTTAGTACTGGCTCATAAAGATCCGTGATCTTGTCGATCAAACTCCAAAGGTCTGCTCGCTTAAAGTGACTACGATCTGTTTGTGCCTTGATGTGCGAAATGCGCAAAATGGTGTCGAAGGTTTGATTGAGTTGGTCAATCTCTCCCAAGGCATTGGTAAGAATTGGACTGGGGTCTTGGCCCTGCTCACAGGCATCAATTGCTTCGAACAACGCGATCTGAGCATGAGAGAGAGGTGTCTTGAGATCATGAGCAATGGCTGAAGCGGTCGTGCGCATGCTTGTCACAAGATCTGACAATTGCTCGATATTGGTGTTCATTTTGAGCGCAATCGCATCGATCTGATCCTGGTTCTCGATCACTTTGATGCGGGCATTCATGTCACCTTGGGAAAAAGCACCAAGAGCTTGATCCATGGCATCTAGCTTCTGCGCAGACTTTTTGCTGGAAAGCCAACCGAGTATCAAGGTTCCTATACTCAAAATGATGGCGGATAGACCTAGCCAGATAAGAAGCTGTGTCTGTGTGCCGGTAATGATCCGGGACGACCGGCCGACTATCAGGCGAAAGCTCTCTAGCTTTACGGCTTTGGCGTGAAAGGGAAGTTCCTTATCTCCTGATCGCAGCAATCTAAGGGTCACTTTTCGCCAGCCGACAAAATCGGGCGCAAGTGAGATATTGCCTTCGATCCTGTTCAGGCTTTCATCGAACAGACCAACCGCGTGCTCCTGAGGCTCAAAACCGCTTGATAAAGCTCTTAAAGCTTTGATCAACCCATCTCGACCCTCATTCTCGAAAATCTCGGTGAAGAGAATGATCTCTTCTTCAGATTGGGCACGCAGCTCGCCTTCTAGTGCGGCGGTAACCACAGAGAAAATCAGAAAGCCGATCAGCACTAACATGCCCAGAAAGAGCAGCACGACATGAAAAGCAAGCTTGAATGGATTGGCAGAGACCGGGTTAACGAGGGGCACGGATCACATATCCCATATTGCGAATGGTATGAATGAGCGGTTCAGCAAAAGGCCTGTCGACTTTTTGACGCAGCTTGCTGATATGGGTCTCCACAACAGAGGTTCCTGGATCAAAGGTCAGATCCCAAACTTTCTCCAATATCATCGTGCGCGAGACAATACGGCTGCTATTTTCCATCAGATATTCGAGCAATGCGAATTCCTTTTGCAGCAAATCAATATCCCGCCCCTGGCGTTGCGCGCACCGACCAAGCAGATCAAGTGTCAGATCGTGAACGACCAACTCTGTCTTTTGGGTATTTTCCTGCGGGCGACGGGAGAGAGCAGTGATGCGAGCTGACAGTTCTGAAAAATGAAACGGTTTGACCATATAATCATCCCCGCCAGCCAAAAGACCATCCACCTTGTCGTCGATATCTGCCATGGCGGTGAGAAAAATCACCGGGATCTGGCAGTTGGATGAACGCAAGGCTTTGACGACAGATAAGCCATCCATACCGGGCATCATGCGATCGGCAATCAGCAAATCGCACTGATTGTAGAGACAATAGGTGAGGGCCTCTCGGCCATCGCTGACCCAATCCACCACATGCCCTTGCTCTTTCAAACCCTTGAGAACATAGTGGGCGGTCGTTTCGTCATCTTCGGCAATCAGGATTTTCATGATCAGGTCACAAGCCTTAAGTCACTGTTTGACTACAGGGATAAGATGCTTTGCCGACAGGAGCAATTAAATTCCGTGGAGAATGGCGAGCTGGAATTGATTTCAGCCATAAATCCAGACGAAGGTGAGCAACCGGTTGCAATATTGAGGTCCTATCATGGATACAGCTACTCTGATCAAACTGTTTGGTGCATTCTTCGCCATCATGAACCCATTTGTGAATTTGCCCATCTTCCTGTCCATGACCAACGGCTATTCGGTGAGTGAGCAGCGTCAGTTAGCTCTCAAGATTGCTGCATTTTCTGTTCTGATGTGTTTGATCATTCTGGTTGCAGGCAAGCAGATCATCGGCTTCTTCGGAATCTCAATTGATGATTTCAGAGTCGCAGGTGGACTTGTCTTGGCAAGTATTGCCTGGTCCATGTTGCACGGAAATGAGAGCAGTTCTCATCACGGTAGTGAAGCAGAAAATAAAGCAAAGTCCTCATTGGACAGCATTGCATTCTATCCGATGACATTTCCCATGATCGTGGGGCCAGGCACCATTGCGACGATCATCATCTATGCTGGGCATGCCAAAAACACATTGGAGATCGGAACAATTGGAGCCATTATCTCCGTCATTCTCTTGATGCTCTATCTGGTCTTCTTTTTCTCATCAATTATAGGCAAGGTCCTGACCGAGACCATGCGCGTGATCATGACCCGCCTCATGGGAATGATTCTGCTTGCAATCGCGGTGGAGATGCTGGTGGCCGGACTAAAGGCTTTGTTGTAAGAATTAATCTCAGAGCGATAGTGAATCTCCAATCCATCTCATCCATGCGATATTTGCGCGATGAATCATATGGCTTGGCGAGATTTTCCTATGAGCAGATGTTCCTCGATCAGCGCATATCGCCGCGGCGATCCGTCTCATATTTCCTGATACACTGAATGATCGTATCCTCCAAAATGCGCGCTGCAGGAGAGCTGGGGGCTTCCGAATTCTTGATGATTTCAATATTGCGCCGGATGTTGAAGTCAGCAATTTCCAGAAATATGACGTCTGGTGAGGTTGCGGTCTTGGCGGTCATTTCAGGCAGAATGGTTATGCCAACTTGATTTTTAATCATCGCCATCAATGACGTGATATTCTGAACAACCAATCCTGCATTAGCATGAAGATCTATGCATTCCGGTATATCGATGGATTTCGAAAGGCTGTTTGCGATGAGACGGTGTTGGGACAAATCCTGCCATGTAAGAGATCTGTCTAAGCGCGCCAAACTGCTATTTGCGTGACAAATCACGCCGAAGGCATCGCTCAAAATCGTTTCTGTATAGAAGGGGGTGCTATGACCTTGCGTCGACGCGATCCCAATATCAATTCTGTTGCGTGACAGTTCCCTGATGACCGAGGCTGAATCCATATCCCGGACTTCGATGAAGATATCCGGATATTTCTCGAGATACTGAAAAATCGCATCAGGTAGGATCGTGCTTGCGATCGAGGGAACTGCAGCAAGCCTTACCCTTCCGCTTCTGGCTTTGGCAAAATCCAGAATTTCCTGAATGGTAGTATCGAATTGGCTGAGCTCACGTTCTGCCTGTTCCAGAACGAACTCTCCCAAAGTCGTCAACTTGCTTTTGCGATCAGTTTCAAACAAGGGCTCACCCAGATTTTCCTCTAACTGTTTGAGCATCATGGAAATAGCGGATGGGGTCCGGCCAAGGATATCTGCTGCACTGCTGAGATTGCCCGTCCGAGCCACTGTTGCAAAGCATCTGAGCATTTCGATTTTGATCGCCATTTCAATTTTCCTGAAATATATTTCATTTATTTGATTTTGACTGAAATTAAAACCTGAGTCCATATTAACGCAACGATAAATACAGCTACGTTAGGCGAAGGTTTCCCTCATGACTGATACAAAACTGAATCTGATTGCCGGCCAATGGGTCGCAGGTGAAAGTGAAATTGAAAATCGCAATCCATCTGATCTGTCAGATTTGATTGGCCTTTTCGCTCAGGCATCATCTGATCAGTTGGAAGCGACTTTGGATCAGGCACGCATTGCACAGGCGGAATGGGCGGCTTACGGCATTGAACGCAAATATAACGTTCTGATGGCCATTGGCAATGAGCTGATGGCGCGCTCTGAGGAATTGGGAACTTTGCTATCTCGCGAAGAGGGCAAGCCTTTAGCGGAAGGTAAGGGCGAAGTCTATCGCGCTGGTCAATTCTTTACTTATTACGCGGCTGAAACCCTGCGCCAGATTGGCGAGAATGCCGACTCCGTTCGTGACGGCATTGAGGTTGATGTACGCCGTGAGGCAGTTGGTGTTGTCGCCATCATCTCCCCATGGAACTTCCCAACTGCCACCGCTTCCTGGAAAATCGCACCTGCATTGGCATTTGGTAATGCCGTTGTCTGGAAACCTGCTAATGCGACACCTGCATCTGCCGTGGCATTGGCAGAGATCATTGAGCGACAGGATATTCCAAAGGGCTTGTTCTCACTTGTCATGGGTGCTGGGCGTTCGGTTGGGCAGCGTCTCGTTGAAAGCCCCAAGGTCGATGCGATTTCCTTTACCGGTTCTGTCCCTGTCGGCAAAGGCATTGCGATAGCGGCATTGCAGAACCTGACCCGTGTGCAGATGGAAATGGGCTCCAAGAATGCTCTTGCTGTCATGGATGATGCTGACTTGGATCTGGCTGTATCTTTGGCACTTGGTGGTGCATTTGGCGGCACCGGTCAAAAATGTACGGCATCTTCACGTCTGATCGTTCATGAAGCAATTCATGATGCATTTGTGGAGAAGCTGGTTGCTGGCACTCAGGCCATGAAAGTTGGTCACGCTCTGGAAGCAGGGACTCAGATTGGCCCCGTTGTCTCAGAGCCACAGCTCAGTGAAAACCTGGCTTATGTCGAGCTGGGGAAATCTGAAGGTGCGGAACTGGCCTGTGGTGGGCAGCGCTTGGAGATGCCAAAGCAGGGCTATTACATGTCTCCAGGCGTTTTTCTTGGAACCAGCAATTCCATGCGTATCAACCGTGAAGAGATGTTTGCGCCGCTGGCCGCTGTTATCAAGGTTGGTGGCTATGAAGAAGCACTTTCCGTGGTCAATGACACCAATTTCGGCCTGACTTCCGGCATTGTTACGCAAAATCTGGCACGCGCAACGCACTTCCGTCGTAATGCAAAAACCGGTTGTGTGATGGTAAATTTGCCGACTGCGGGTACTGACTATCACGTGCCATTTGGTGGTCGTGGAGATAGCTCCTATGGTCCGCGCGAGCAAGGCTCTCATGCCAAGGATTTCTATACGATTGTGAAGACCTCCTACATTTCCGCAGGAGTACCAAGCTAATGCGGATCGATAATCTCCAATATGCCAATTGGTCGGAGAAAATTTTTCGTCAGATGCGCGAAGGTGGTTTGGACGCAGTCCACGTTACCATTGCCTACCACGAAAATTTTCGTGAAACAGTCCTCAATTTTGAACGTTGGAACCGCTGGTTTGAGCAATATCCTGAACTGATCATGGCTGGATATGAAGCATCCGACGTTGACAAGGCAAAGGAAACCGGTCGTACGGCGATCTTTTTCGGTTTCCAAAATCCAAGTCCTATCGAAGATGATATTGGATTGGTGGAGATCGTTCATCGTCTGGGCGCTCGCTTCATGCAGCTGACTTATAACAATCAGTCCTTGCTTGCGACTGGATGTTATGAAGCAGAAGACACCGGATTGACCCGTATGGGGAAGCAGGTCGTCAAGGAAATGAACCGGGTTGGTCTTGTGGTCGATATGAGCCATTCCGCAGATCGCTCGACAATCGAGGCCGCAGATTTTTCCGAAAGACCTATCGCGATCACTCACGCCAATCCTCATGCATGGGCTCCAGCTCTTCGCAACAAGAAGGATGATGTGATCCGTGCTGTGGTCGAAAATGGCGGTATGATGGGTTTTTCACTCTATCCCCATCACCTAAAGGATAAGTCCAACTGCACGCTCGAAGGCTTCTGCACGATGATTGCTCAAACTGCTGAGAAATTTGGTGCGGAACATCTGGGTATCGGTTCCGACCTCTGTCAGGACCAACCAGATAGCGTGGTGGAGTGGATGCGTGTGGGGCGCTGGACCAAGGAAATCGATTACGGAGAAGGCTCAGCTGCCGCTCCAGGTTTCCCGAATATGCCTGAATGGTTCCGCGATAATCGAGATTTCGGAAATTTGGAAAATGGACTGCGAAATGTCGGCTTCAATGACGACGAAATCGCGGGGATTATGGGTTGTAACTGGTACCGGTTTTATCAGAACAACTTTTGCGCAGCATCAGCCCTTTAGCAGGTGATTGATACAATTCCCAGTGAATAAGGCTCAGCGAGAGAGAGCTAAATTGGGGGTGCTGCATAGCCGTCACCAGGGAGGGAAAAATGACGGATATTACAAGCGAAACACAAGAAGGCCAGGGCGAGACAAATAAGCCACTCTTCTACATCACAGGCGGTTTTATTGCCATCTTCTGTCTGATTGCACTTGTGAGCCTTGATACACTGTCCGCTATCGTGGATTGGGGTTTCAATGTTTCTGCGACCTATTTTGGTTTATTCTGGCAAGTTCTGCTGTTGGCAACATTCTTGATCGGTTTGGCTTTATGCTTCCTGCCTGGCGGGAAAGCCATCATGGGCAAATTGGCCAAACCAGAATTCACGGTCTTCCAATGGGGATCGATGATCATGTGCACCCTTCTTGCGGGTGGCGGCGTTTTCTGGGCTGCGGGCGAACCAATGGCGCACTTCCTGTCTTCTCCACCTCTGTTTGGTGCAGAAGCAGGGACCGAGGCAGCAGTGAACCCGGCTATTGCGCAAAGCTTCATGCATTGGGGCTTTCTGGCTTGGGCGATCCTTGGATCACTCAGCACCGTCATGCTGATGCACTATCATTATGACAAGGGCTTGCCGCTGGCGCCACGTACGTTGCTGTATCCTGTCTTTGGCGACAAGGCGATCAACGGTCCAATTGGCCTGATCGCAGATGCATCCTGCATCATCGCCGTTGTTGCTGGTACTGTCGGGCCAATTGGTTTCCTGGGATTGCAGGTTAGTTATGGTCTTGATGATCTATTTGGGATTCCCAACACATTCGTGACTCAGGCTATTGTGATTGCCGGCCTTGTTGCGCTTTATACCGCTTCGGCGATGACAGGTCTATCCAAGGGCATCCAAATCCTGAGTAAGCTGAATGTAATCTTGGCCGCTGGTCTGCTGATGTTCGTCCTGTTGGCGGGACCTACCGGTTTCATTTTCAGCAGTTTCTTCTCGGGGTTTGCGACCTACTTGGCCAACTTCTTCGATATGGCTCTTTATCGAGGTGATGCAGGCTTGTTTGGTTCTCCCGGCTGGCTCGGTTGGTGGACAGTTTTCTTCTGGGGTTGGTTCATGGGTTACGGACCATTGATGGCGATGTTCATTGCCCGTGTGTCCCGTGGTCGTTCCATCCGCTCCATTGTGATCATGCTATCCATCATTGCTCCGATTGTTACCAACTTCTGGTTCACCATCGTAGGTGGAACAGGGATCGCGTTTGAGCTGCAACAGGCTGGTTCAGTCTCCGAAGCCTTCAAAGGCTTCAATCTTCCTGCAGCACTGTTGGCAATCACCCAGCAATTGCCTTGGGGCTTCCTTATCTCGATCCTGTTCCTGATCCTGACCACGATCTTTGTGGCAACAACCGGTGATTCCATGACCTATGTGATTGCGGTTACAATGTCCAAAGAAGGTGATCCATCCATGCCAGTGCGTGTCTTCTGGGGTGTAGCGATGGGCCTGATGGCAATGATCCTGATCTCCGTGGGGTCGGGCGGTGTATCGAAATTGCAAAGTTTCATTGTCGTGACTGCCGTGCCGGTATCACTGATCTTGATCCCTTCACTTTGGGATGCTGTTCGCATCACTCTGGCGAAGGGTAAGGAAAACTAACTTCACCAATCAAGATGACCATTCCGGGGAGCTTCCCCGGGATGGCCTGAACCAATCGATATCGCAATCATATTGCATAGTGATCATGTGCAGATTTGTACTCGGGTCATCATCCATTATCATTGTTTATGTTTGGGAGTGTGCCGGGAGGGCAACATGACTAGTGGCGAAATAGCGTCGGTCCCATTGCGAGATCCTAATGAAGTGATGAAATTGGCCAGACTTGGCTCCATTCATCAATCTCGCCTTTCTTTTATGCGTATTCTCACACGTCGCATGGCTCGGGAAAAGTGGTCCTTTGACAGACCGGTTTTCGAAATTGATGATCAAGGCGTCGGCCATGCCGTTTATTCGGCCCATAGCCCTGAACGATCCTATTCACTGGTGGCTTTTGCTCATGATTTGCCCGCTGAGAAACGCTCGGATCGCGTTATTGCAGAGGCTTGGGATGCCACATTCACGCTGTTTGATGGGGTGCCCACCAAAGCTGATATTGAACGTCTATCACAAAATGTCCCCCTGCAGGAGGTTGGCCGGGTGACGGGCTCTGAGTTGTCCGTCTCTCGCGCCAATCGTTCTGTACGGCTATGGGAGCATGTGGTCACCTGCTTGTCTGACGGAAAGCAGCCAGATCTGGAGCAAATAGAAGCAGTTGGTTATTTGATGCGAACCACAGCCGTCTATGGATCAGGTAAACTCGGGGCAGCAGATCGTGAGATGATCGCAACACGAGAGGAATTCTCCACCCCATTTCAGGTCGAAATGCTGTCAGTCTATCTGACGCGTGCCTTTGTTCGTGATCTTGTGCAACATGTTGCAAAAGCCAAGGGTGGCGACAAGGCTGTCGATCTGGATATTGAAATTGCACGTTCCATGGGCATCGGCAATTCTACTGGCCTTGGCATGGCACCATTTCTTTTGAACCATCCGGTTCTGTTCAACAACTGGGTTGCCGCCAGAGAGACGGCTATTGCGCGTGTAAGAGCCCTCGATATGATTTCTGACAGCGAAGTCGAGCTTTTCAGATCATTGCTTGAACGATCTGTCTTATCGGCGGAGCATTGGCACTCCGCCCATGAAATCCAAATAGGAAAACTTGCTGATCTGCGTGGAGATCTGAATAAGCTACGAGATCATTTGAAGAGCTTCGACTTTGCAGCATCACGCCCTTGGGACAAGCTCTATATTTGGGCTGAACAGAATCTGTCTCTTGAAGGGCAGGAATGCCTAGCCTCGCTCATGCTGGAGCCTTATAGCGGGATTGTTGATGACTTGGGCGATCGTATGGCGGCGGACAATACGCCGACTTTCCGTATTGCAGGTGCCATGACTTTGGGCGTCTTGAAAGATGTGCTCGAAGATGCTTATGGCTGGGCCCTGAAAACAGATTGGTCGGATCCGCAGAACAAAGCCAAAGCTTGGTACGTATCCGAGGAAAAGCTTGAGCCTCGCCTTGGTGAGCGCTTCGAAGAACCAATTGAGAATTACGAGCAACCGCTGGCTCCGGGAAGAGATGCTGCAGACCTTTATGAGGCGCTAAAGCATTGGCCATGCGAGACCAATGTCGCTGAATTCCTTCTTCGCCATCCTGAATACCGACATATCGTGCGCCGTGCTCAAATCGTAAATCGCGCGCCCTATGCCGAAATTCGTGACAACACGATTTCCAGCGATGTTCTGCCGATCGATATGCTCCGGTGCAAGCTGGCTTTCTTTGGTGCGGTTCATTTCGACCCCCGCTCAGATCGCTGGGTCAGAATTTGCATGTATGGCGATGCCCCATTCCCGGAAGAGCTTTCTAAAGCCAATGCTGATTTCTGGGTATATCCAGAGCAGAAGGAGGTGCAATCATGAGTCATTCTCTCAACGAAATCGAAGCGATGAGCAAACGCGCCGCCAGAGGTGCGGGACTTTCATGGGGATTGAGCGAAGAAGCGTCCAAAGGAACAAGATGGTTGGCTGCCTACGGATATCCTGGTCCGAAGCTTCTGGCTGACCTGCTGGAACTCAATGATCGCTTGCCACATATCGATTTCACACCCATGTCTCTGGATGGGGTATGGTGCGCACCAGCAGGCCGTTTGAGCCCGCTTATTGCAGGTGCTGCCATGAGTGACTGCGCCATCAAGATGGAAGCTGGAGAGGTTATCTCCATGCGACATGTGAGCTTTCCTTTGCTGGTTGTTCCGTTTGCCGCAGGTGCGGCTTTGCGGTTGAATGCACCGGTTGCGGTGAAATGGGGCAATGTTCGTCTGACCACAAACGGCAAATCTCTCTGTGCTCAGGGCGAGTATGACGAGATGCTAACAGATCATGCCGACTTGGTGGAATGTGCGGCTCCTGTGGCCATGACATCTCCTGCCAAGCCCGTCATGCGTGCCGATGTCGATGAAGAATGCTGGGAACGGCTTGGTGCCTTCGCCCACAGAACTTATGCACCCGCTACAGACGCTTCGAGGCTTCTGGGGGCCGGTGCTGGTCTCAATGATAATGACTAGTGCGTATTCCCGAAAAGTTGAAGCATTTTTCGGACAAGAATTCGCTTGAAACAAGAGTGTATTGCCATTTTCAGTGAGCCAACGATCACCGAAAATGCTTAACGAGAATGGATCGGATGATTAAGACGGAAACTCTTTCCCTCGCTGAGATCGAGGACCTGGCTTTCAAGGCATTGGTGCAGGCTGGTACCGACGAAGCAAATGCGCGCCCTTTGGCTCAGGCGACTGCTGTCACTGAAGCTGACGGTGTGTCTTCTCACGGTTTGGCATATATTCCGATCTATTGCGAGCATGTGCAATGTGGCAAAGTGGATGGCAAAGCCAAGCCAATCGTGACACGACCCAAGCCGTCTGTGGTGAAAGTTGATGCGGCTACAGGTTTTGCCCATGCTGCAATTGACAAAGGATTTGAAGAGCTTGTTCCGCTTGCGCGTGAGCAAGGTGTGGCTGTTCTCGCCATCAATAATTCCTATAATTGTGGCGTTCTTGGAATTCATACACAGCGTCTGGCTCAGCAAGGATTGCTGGCTATTGGTTTTACCAATGCGCCTGCATCCATTGCTCCTTCAGGTGGTCAGAAACCGGTCGTTGGCACAAACCCGTTCTCGATTGCTGCGCCAGATGGACAAGGCAATGCGGCCATTCTGATTGACCAAAGCGCCAGCACCATCGCAAAAAGTGAGGTCATGAAACATGCCCGTGAAGGGCAGGAGGTTCCACTTGGCTGGGTGTTGGATGCGGACGGCAACCCAACCACTGATCCAGCCGAAGGTTTGAAAGGTTCCATGGCTCCGTCTGGAGGCTACAAGGGTGTAGGTATAGCACTTATGGTAGAGATGATGGCAGCGGCGATGAGCGGGGCGACTTTGGGCATTCATGCAAGTCCATTTTCTGGAACAGTAGGTGGCCCACCAAAAACCGGCCAATTCTTCATCGCAATTGATCCGCAAGCAACATCGGCTGGAGATTTCGCTGAGCGAATGGTGCAGTTGGTTGGCGCAGTCCATGCACAACCAGAAGCTCGCCTTCCAGGTGATGGGCGACGCAATAAAAGCAAGAATGCTCAGACAAATGGCGTTGCGGTAAATAGTGCTGTGCTTGATAAAATTCGTGCAATTATAAGCGAATAGATCCATCTAGCTTATTCAGTTCAGATAAACGCGGGTCACTGGCCCGCGTTTTTTAATTGGTTGTTGTGATAACCGGGATGTCAGAGGGTGTTCTCTCCTCACTTGGCGGTTTGCCGAAATAGTCTTTATAGACGCGGGAGAAATGAGAGAAATTTGTAAACCCAGTTGCTATAGCAATATCGCTGATCGAGACCGGAGACTGAGTTAAAAGCTCCTTGGCTTTTTCAAGCCGAATATCGCGATAGAAACCTGAAAAAGATTTCCCGCCTTTCTGCTCAAACAGGCGTTGCAATTGTCTGGGACTGATATTGACCAAATGGGCAATCTGCTTGAGATCCAACGGATCTGCGATATGACTGATCATCAAATCGATTGCAGATAACAAGGTCGGGTTTTGAATGTTATATTGCTGATCCAGACCAACCCTCTGAGGTGCATCATGGGTGCGAATGCTCGTATGGATGAACCAGTCGGAGATTTTATGCGCAAATTCACTACCATGATGGCTGGCAATAATCGCAAACATCATGTCGAGTGGAGAAATACCGCCCGCACATGTGAAGCGATCGCGATCAATCACATATAAGCTCCGTTCCATCAGTGCTATTGGATAGGACTCCAGAATGGCTTCATAATGTTGCCAGTGAATGGTGAAGCGTCGATCTTGCATGACGCCAGCTTTGACCAATAATGCACTCCCTCCCGAGATACCACCAAGTTTGAGGCCGTTGGCGGCCAGCTTTCTCAAATAGGAAAAAGTCTCTTTATCATCAAAGAGCAGCGGATTTCCCCCTGCAACTACGAACATGAGATCAAAATCCAGATCGGTCTGGTTGATCGCCTCAGTCTTGAACATGCTCATGATTGAGGAACTGGTTTCTCCACCATCTGGAGAGATGAAACGCATTTCGTAGAGAAGATTATCTGACAAGAGATTCGCGGCGCGCAAAGGCTCTACTGCCGATGAGAGCGACATAAGTGCGTATCCTTCAATAAGAAGGAAACCGACTTTCTTGATGGTTGAATCACTGACCTGCAATACGATAAGCCTGCAAAATTGAACCGAATGTCATATATAGAACATATAATGACATATATAGAATATCTTCGCTAGCTTTTTTATGGCTCAATAGTCTCACGAGAAAGAGGTGAGACAGTGCGCTATTCCGGATTAAAAGTTCTGCTTGAAGGCCTGAAGGGTCAAACTGGCTGGAAGCCGGTTTGGCGGCAATCCGAGCCGAAGAAGCACTATGATTTCATTATCATCGGTGGAGGTGGGCATGGCTTGGCTACGGCTTATTACCTGTCCGAAATCTATGGCCAATCAAATATCGCTGTTTTGGAAAAAGGTTGGATTGGTGGCGGCAATGTTGGTCGCAATACAACAATCATTCGTTCCAACTATCTTCTTGACGGCAATGAACCTTTCTATGAGTTCTCTCTCAAGCTTTGGGAAAATCTTGAGCAGGATCTGAACTATAACGCGATGGTCAGTCAGCGCGGGATCTATAATATTTATCATTCTGATGCCCAGCGTGATGCATTTCGCCGTCGAGGCAATGCGATGCGGTTCAATGGGGCCGATGCTGAGCTGCTGGACGCGTCTCAACTTCGAGAGTGTTTTCCTTATCTTGATTATGAAAATGCGCGCTTCCCAATTCAGGGGGCATTGCATCAACCGCGTGGCGGTACCGTTCGCCATGATGCTGTTGCCTGGGGTTATGCGCGCGCGGCCGATGCCAATGGGGTCGATATCATCCAGAATTGTGAGGTCACAGGCTTCAAAATCGGAAATGGCAAGATATTGGGGCTTGAAACGTCAAAAGGTTTCATCGGAGCGGGTAAGGTGGCCAGTTGTGTTGCTGGATCTTCCTCTCGTGTCATGGCCATGGCAGGGCTCAGGTTGCCAATTGAAAGTCACGTCTTGCAAGCTTTTGTGACAGAAGGCCTCAAGCCCTTGATCGACAGCGTTATCACTTTCGGTGCGGGACATTTTTATGTCAGTCAGTCGGACAAGGGTGGCCTTGTCTTTGGTGGAGACCTGGATGGCTATAACAGTTATGCCCAGCGCGGTAATCTTCCGGTCATTGAGGACGTCGCAGAAGGTGGAATGGCGCTGATGCCAATGATTGGCCGCGCCCGTTTGCTCCGGTCATGGGGCGGCATCATGGATATGTCCATGGACGGCTCACCCATCATAGATAGAACTCCCGTGGAAGGGCTCTATTTTAACGGTGGCTGGTGTTATGGCGGCTTCAAGGCCACTCCTGCATCCGGATATGCCTATGCTCATTTGCTGGCGACCGATACACCCCATGAAACTGCCAACGCCTATCGTCTTGATCGGTTCCGTACCGGAGCCTTGATCGATGAAAAGGGCGTCGGTGCCCAGCCAAACCTGCATTGAGGATATCATGATTATCAATCATCCAATTTTGGGTCCACGTGATGCGCAGGAATTTGTGTATCTGGGGGATGCAGCTCTGATCAATCGCCCTGATGGTATGGTGCCGGAGGCTGACGATCAGTTCCATGACTATATCTATCTTCGTGAAAACAAAGCAGGACTTCACCGCGAATTGTGGTTTCACGAACAGGGCGATCGCTCCTGGCTGGTCGTTACCCGCAACACCATCACGCACGAGATTGTCGAAGTCGAACTGGCTCATGGTGTTGTATTGAAAGCGAGGCAGGAAAAATGACACAGACCCATCGTATTCCCGGCGGTTTGATCAACCGAGACAAAAGCCTGTCTTTCGATTTTGATGGTGCGCGTTATCAGGGATATGAAGGCGATACTCTTGCCTCAGCTCTGATCGCAAACGGCGTGAAATTGGTAGGGCGGAGTTTCAAATATCACCGCCCTCGTGGTATTCTGAGCGCCGGTTCGGAAGAACCGAATGCCCTGGTCGAGTTGCGCAACGGTGCTTTTCAGGAGCCCAACACCCGTGCAACGACAGCTGAATTGTTTGATGGACTGGTAGCCAATAGTCAAAATCGTGGTTTCTCACTGCGTTTTGATCCAATGGCCATCAATGATTTTCTGTCGCCATTTCTGGCGGCGGGATTCTATTACAAGACATTCATGTGGCCAAAAGCCTTCTGGGAGAAGCTTTACGAGCCGGTTATCAGACATGCTGCCGGTTTGGGCAAATTGTCCAAACAGGAAGACCCTGACAGCTATGACAGAGGTTTTCTGCATTGCGATCTTTTGGTAATCGGATCTGGCCCAAGTGGGCTATCTGCTGCACTTGTCGCGGCTAGATCCGGTGCCTCGGTCATTCTTGCTGATGAAGATTTTCAGTTTGGTGGCAGACTGCTGTCAGACACAGATCTCTTGGTGGATGAGTTTGGTGTCTCATGGGTGGAGCACTGTCTTGAGGAATTGAGGCAACTGCCAAATGTCCGCCTCATGAAACGGACCACTATCTTTGGTGCCTATGATCACGGAATCTATGGCGCCATTGAGAAAGTATCCGATCATCTAACGTCTGTAGCAGATGGCAAACCACGCCAGACCCTTTGGCGTATCACATCCAAGCGCGCCATTCTCGCCGCGGGTGCAACTGAACGGCCAATCGCTTTTGCCAACAATGATCGCCCCGGTATCATGATGGCGGGAGCCATGCGCTCCTATGTCAATCGTTGGGCTTCTACTCCGGGCCACTCTGTTGCTCTGTTTACCTGTCATGATGAGGGACATAAGACGGCAAATGATCTGATCATGGCCGGCGTCAAAGTTGCTGCTGTTATCGATCCAAGAGCAGATGCTGCTTCTCAAGGTGAATATGAGATGATCCGTGGTGGCAAGGTCGTTGATACCAAGGGCCGTTTAGGGTTGCAGTCCATTCAGATTATAGATGCAAATGGGCAGCGCAGGGTGATTGAATGTGATGCGCTTGGTGTATCCGGCGGATGGAACCCAAATGTTCATCTGACCTGTCATCAGCGTGGATTGCCTCAATGGAATGCAGATATTGCTGCTTTTGTGCCAGGCGGTAACCTGCCGGTTGGCATGGTGGTTGCTGGATCAGCCGCAGGTCAGCTTTCAACTGCAGACGTTCTGAAAGCCGGCCGAGCAGCTGCTAATTCCTGTCTTGAAGACTTGGGTAAAGCAGCATCTTCTATCGATTTGCCAAAAGCCGAAGGCGAGCCAATTGCGATTGCTCCATTCTGGCATGTTGCAGAATCAGGCCCCAAGGCGTGGCTGGATTTCCAGAATGATGTGACCATCAAGGATGTGAAACTGGCCCATAGGGAAGGGTTTCGTTCCGTAGAACATCTGAAACGCTATACGACATTGGGCATGGCGACCGATCAGGGCAAACTGGCCAATATTGGTGCACTTGCCATTCTGGCGGAACTGGAAAACAAGCCAATCAATGAGGTTGGTACCACTATGTTCCGCCCTCCCTATACGCCGGTTCCAATGGGAGCGCTGGCTGGAAGATCTCGTGGGAAAGATTTCCGCCCCGTTCGCAAAACACCCAGCCACAAATGGGCAGAGGAAAATGGAGCAACCTTTGTCGAGACCGGCAATTGGCTCCGTGCCCAATGGTTTAGCAGGGAAGGGGAAACCAATTGGCGGCAAAGTGTTGATCGCGAAGCTCTGGCAGTCCGAACATCCGTTGGCGTTTGTGATGTCACCACCCTCGGCAAAGTCGATGTCCAAGGCAAGGGTGCAGCTGCATTTCTAAACAAGGTCTATTGCAATGGCTTTGCTAAGCTTGCTGTCGGCAAGGCGCGTTATGGCCTCATGTTACGTGAGGATGGTTTTGCCATGGATGATGGCACTGCAGCGCGTTTGGCTGAAGATCATTTTGTTGTCACCACCACAACAGCAAAGGCCGTACCAGTTTATCGACATATGGAGTTTGTCCGTCAGGTTCTATGTCCTGAGTTGGATGTGCAATTGATCTCAACGACTGAAGCATGGGCTCAATATGCAATTGCAGGTCCAAACTCCCGTGCGGTTCTGGAGAAGATTGTTGATCCCGATTTTGATGTCTCAAATGAAGGTTTTCCGTTCATGGCGTGCTCGGAACTTACCATTTGCAATGGCATCAGAGCCCGTTTGTTCCGTCTATCATTCTCGGGTGAGCTTGCCTATGAACTGGCCGTTCCCACACGCTATGGCGATGCGTTGATGCGCGTTCTGATGGAAGCTGGCAAAGAGTTCGATATTACCCCTTATGGAACCGAGGCGCTTGGTGTCTTGCGTATCGAAAAAGGCCATGCGGCGGGGAATGAGCTGAACGGTCAGACCACTGCTGCCATGCTTGGCATGGGGCGCATGGTCTCGCAGAAGAAAGATAGTATCGGCATGGTATCGTCACGCCGCTCCGAGTTGAATCGGGAAGATGATCTAAGGCTCGTCGGCGTTATGCCAGTTGACGCCTCTCAAACTGTACTCTCAGGTGCCCATGTCTTTGACAAACATGTGGAAGCTGTTGCGGCACAAGATCTGGGTTGGGTCAGCTCATCAGCCTATTCCCCGAACCTTGAAAGCTCTATCGGGCTTGCCTTTGTAAAACAGGGCGATCAACGACTTGGTGAGGAAATTCGCCTGATCAGTGCTGTTGATGGAGTGGATATGGCCGCCCGTCTTGTCAGTCCGCATTTTGTCGATCCAGAAGGAGGCCGTCTCCGTGCCTGATTTTTCTTTGACACCATTGTCTGCAATGGGAGGAACGGCTCCTTCAGTCCAGTCAATTGGTGAACTGACCATTCGCGAAGAATGCAATTGGTCCTTGGCGTCTGTTTCTGTGCGGCAAGGACGGCATAACGAACTTCAGACATCACTGGAAGCATTTCTTGGCGGCAGTTTGCCCAAGGCCGAAGAGTGGAAAAGATCTGGTGATTTTGGAGTTTTCTGGACAGCTCCAAATCAATGGTTTGTGCAGGCCAATCATGAAACTCATGAAAATCTTTCCAGCTTGATCAAAGCGCAAGCTGGAGAGCATGGCAGTATCACTGAGCAAAATGATTCATGGGTGGTGTTCGAGCTGCAAGGTTCCATGGTTGCACTTAGAGAGTTGTTTGCCCGGCTATGTAATGTCGATTGGAGCAGATGTGTTGATGGCTTTGCCACACGTACACAGATCGATCATCAAGGTTGTTTTGTGCTCTGCGGAGCCGATGAGAGTGATGAAAATTTGAAGTTTCATGTTCTTGGACCACGGTCTTCGGCACATTCGCTTCATCATTCCATCTTGGCAATGGCAAAAAGCGTTTCGTGAGAAGAGATGATGACCCATTTGAACAAGACCGCGAAAATCATTGATGGCAAGGTGTTTGCCGCGTCCATTCGTCAACAAGTTTCAGATCACGTCAAATTGCTGAACTCGGAACATCAGATCATTCCAGGTTTGGCGGTTGTTCTGGTTGGTGGGGATCCTGCAAGTCAGGTCTATGTACGCAACAAGGCAAAGCAAACGCGCGAAGTGGGCATGCGAAGCTTTGAGCATAAGCTTGATGAGAGTGTGTCGGAAAGCACACTTCTGGATTTGATCGTAAAGCTTAATCAAGATCCTGAAGTTCATGGCATTCTGGTGCAACTGCCTCTACCGGATCATATCGATAGTGCCAAAGTGATTGATATGATCGCAGTTGAAAAAGATGTCGATGGTTTTCACGTGGTGAATGTCGGGCGTCTCGCGTCAGGACTGGATGCTTTGACACCTTGCACGCCTCTGGGGTGTCTGCTCATGTTGAAGGACCTGCACGGAGATTTGTCGGGTAAGGAAGCGGTCATTGTTGGTCGCTCCAACATCGTTGGCAAGCCGATGGCTCAGCTTCTCTTGCGCAACCATTGTTCCGTTACGGTGGTGCATTCTCGCTCTCAAAATATCAAAGAGATCTGCCAACGAGCAGATATTTTGGTTGCCGCTGTCGGGCGTGCAGAAATGGTCAAGGCTGACTGGGTGAAAGCCGGGGCCACAGTGATTGATGTCGGCATCAATCGCATTGAGAACAATAATGTAAAACCTCGTCTTGTCGGTGATGTTGATTTTGCCTCTGTCCAGCCAATTGCTGGAGCCATCACGCCGGTTCCAGGAGGAGTGGGGCCAATGACCATCGCCTGTTTGCTGGCCAATACTGTAACGGCTTGTTGCCGGATACACGATCTTGCTGCGCCAGATGGTCTTGGCGCCTAACTATCGATCTGGTGAGTAACAGATCACAATTCTTCGCTCACCTCCCAAAAATCAAGACAATTCAGGAAATCTAGTGATGAGTAAGTATGCTCTGACAGTGAAATGTGTGTCCAAACGTGGTGTTGTTGCCGCCATCTCCACTTATCTTGCCGCTCAAGGGTGCAATATTTCCGACAGTGCCCAATTTGATGATCAGGAGACCGGAAATTTCTTCATGCGCGTCACCTTCACCAGTGATGAGGGTAAGCAAATTGAAGAATTGCGTGATGGATTTGAGGAAACAGCTCGCAATTTCGAGATGGAAGCGGACTTTCATGATGAAAACGTCAAAATGAAAGTGCTCATCATGGTCTCAAAATTCGGCCATTGCCTGAACGATATTCTTTATCGTTGGAAGATTGGTGCGTTGCCGATTGATATCGTGGCTGTGATTTCCAACCATAATGACTATCAAAAGCTTGTGGTCAATCATGATATACCCTTCTATCGGGTCAAGGTGACCAAGGAAAATAAAGAGCAGGCAGAAGCGCAGCAGCTTGAGATCATTGAAGAGAGCGGGGCGGAACTGGTTGTTCTGGCGCGTTATATGCAGGTGCTATCGGACGAGATGTGTACCAAGCTGTCCGGGAAAGCCATCAATATTCATCACTCTTTCCTGCCGAGCTTCAAAGGGGCTTATCCCTATAAGCAAGCCTTTGCTCGTGGCGTGAAAATGATCGGTGCTACATCCCATTATGTAACGCCTGATCTTGATGAAGGGCCAATCATCGAGCAGGATATTGTGCGTGTGAGCCATGCTCAAAGCGCGAGTGATTATGTGAGCCTTGGCCGAGATATCGAGAGCCAGGTACTGGCCCGTGCAATCCATGCCCATGTTCACCGTCGTGCCTTCCTCAATGGCTCCAAGACAGTTGTCTTCCCGGCAAGCCCCAACAGCTTTGCGTCCGAACGCATGGGCTAGAAGTCAATTTGATGTCAAACCTTCTTTGACTGATGGACAAAAGCGTCTTGTCCTTCTGGTTTTCTCTTAAACATCCATCTAACGAACCAATGACTGCAAAGGGATGCATCCTGATTTTGTCATTGGTTCTTCATCTGAATATTTCAGGGCAAACAGAATGTGTTTAGTTAGTGTGTCCTGAACCTATAGGCTCCATGTCATCACGGAGATTATTGGCACATGAAAGTTCAAGTGCATTAGGTATTAGATGAACGAGGTTATGGATATCATCCTGCTCAAGAGTTTGCAGAAGATACGATATTGCATCCTATGACTGGAGATAGTCGTCATGAGTTTGACTATCTGAAAGCCAAACTTGGGGGGATTATGCATTCCAGAATCTTCTGCTCAGCTGACCAGAAGTTCACGCCACCCCATGCATTGTTTTGAAGATTGAAGGGGAGCGGTGAAGCTTGTTACGAAAAAGGGTCTTCTGAAATCAATCAGAAGACCCTAATTTGGCTCCCCAGGCCGGACTCGAACCAGCGACCCAGCGATTAACAGTCGCTTGCTCTACCAACTGAGCTACTGGGGAAAACTTGGTAACCGCAACAAGGTAGAAACCTTGAGCGTTGATGAGGTGGTTTCTAATCCAGTTTACTCACCTTGCCAACCCCTAGATTGATAAAATTATAGGGAAAATATAAAAATGTCACAAGAAAACTCTCCCAGTCAGATTATCGAATATAGGGAGTAATTGGTTTTTGGCTTTCCGGAAGAACAGCAGCGTGAGAATAACTGTATCTGAGACAAGTGGCAGAGCCAAAATTCAAAAATGGTGATCATCAGTGATCTGAGAAGGGAGCATGGGTGAACATCCTCAATACATAGCCTCAATTGGCCAGGACAGAATTGTAACTAACGGTGCCAATGCACGTATATATCTGAAGATAGAAGGGTCACTTGAAATCTGTCCAAATCAAACTCTTCCCCAAACTCGGTAGGGTCTTTGCAACAAGGAATGTGATCGCTCTATCAATCCTTTTGATTGCAACTTGATGTTGTCGCAAAAGAAGATCTAACCTCCTCCGTAAAATCGTCATCCTCATTGTTCAGAGAAATCCATATGGCTTCCAAAGGTAAGAGATTTTCGAGTCCATCCGCATTGCGAAATCGTGAAGCAATCTGGAATATATTGCAGGCTTTTCTACCGGAAAAAGGTATGGTTCTCGAGATTGCCAGCGGTTCCGGAGAACATGCCATACATTTTGCAGCCCGTTTACCAAAATTGATCTGGCAGCCATCAGATCCATCTTCCAAAGCGCGAGCCTCAATAAGGGAATGGTCAAGCGAGAAGCGGCTTGAAAATCTCCTGTCTCCTTTGGATATCAATGTGACAAATGAGGTTTGGCAGGTTGAACAGGCGGACGCGATCCTTGCCATCAATATGGTGCATATCAGTCCCTGGAGTGCGACGGAAGGATTGATGAAAGGTGCGGGTAAGTTACTCCCGCGTGATGGGTGTCTGATACTCTATGGACCTTATAAACAAGAAGGCAGAGAGTTTGTGGAAAGCAACGTCGACTTTGATAACTGGTTACGCAATCAGGATATGCAATGGGGGATCCGTCAGTTGGAAGAGGTTGCCGAGTTGGCCGCGCAATGCGGCTTGAAACTCAGTTCAGTAATAGACATGCCAGCCAACAATCTGAGTGTCATTTTCCGGCGGAACTGATGAGAAAATATTGACAGAAGTTAAGAGTTGGATTTGGGTCTCATCAATTGAGGTCAAAGATCACAGTGAGAGTGATGCGAAAGGTTGACAAGAAGGGCACGCGCATCCAAGTAAATCCATCTAAGATCACTCATATGGGGCATTGTTCCGGTTTAGAAGTTCAGGGATATGATTATAGATAGCTTACGACCAACACAAACAGAACAAAACTTTGAATTCGATTCATGTTTTGTATGGCAAATAAGTCTCCGCTTTCCTTTTTGCAGATAGTGGGTTGTCAGGTGGAAACGACAATAATGTCTATGAACCAATGCAGTATGGATTTCAGTTTTTACCTCTTAATTTGCGACTGAGTTGTGCGTTTCGACTTCTGTCAGAAAGCCAGATTCCCAGAACCCTTTCTCTGATGCCTGAATGCTGAATATTGCAAGTTTTACGACCGTTGAAGAAGAAGTGTAAGCTATTTCGGCTTTTTGCAATGGCTACGAACCGATCTGATTTCCTTACGGGTTTGAAGCAACCGTGCAGCTTTTGGGCGATTTGTGCATGGTCTTCACGTTTTCCCTCAAGGCGTTCCAATTCCGAGATTGAGGCCTTGACCAAACGGCTCCTGCTAAAGCTGCGCTTGTATTGCAATTTCAGAGCAAATGGTTTTGCCCATGCAAATGCGTTGCCTTGCTGAGTAAACAGAGTTGCCGAATACATACTGATTCCGAGAAAACTAACCTGAACCTGACCAATTTTTTGAGGTGCGGAAATCTGCTTGCGCACCTCACCCGGAACTGTTGCAGAATATGCAGAAACAGGGAGCGTTAAACCAATCAAAATGGTGATGAAGCTGATAAAAGACTTTCCTGGCATGGTATCTGCTTTCTTTGTTCGCGCTTTATCAAGATACGCAGAAGGCAGTTCTTTGGATCATCCAAGGCTTTATGGTTCGCTTTGAAAAGGGCAAAATGATTACAGGATTTTTTGTGGTGTTTGATCTGGTTTGATGACCATAAACAGCATGATCAATGCGCCTGTTTTTAAGATACAAGGAACAATTGCATACAGAAACGCCAGTGCATTCAAAGCCTCAGGTGATTTGGTTGAACCTACGCTAAACCCTGACCAGGATAGAGCCGGCAAGATCAGGGCAAGTGAGGCTTTGCCGGAAAAAATCCAAAAACCAAATGCGACGGCTGGATTGAGAGATGTTTTTGTTTGATAGCGGCAGAAAAGAGCTGGAAGCAACATCATGTCCGCTCCCAGAGCAGCGCCCGATGCAATGCACACCAAGGCAAACCAGACCTGATCTCCACTGTTCAATGGGTAGGCCCACATAAAACTTATAATGGCCAGCACCATGCCGGAGGCTAAAGTATATCGCATTCCCAAGCGTACTGATAGATATCTTCATAGAGGAGTCGAAGCTGCCGCTGCGATGAAAAACAGGACTAGAAATAATCCTGCCGTCCCTGGCATGAACAAACGGTGCTCGACAAAAAAAACGAACAGGGTCGAAGTAATTGCAACTGGCATGGCATTGATAAAAGCCAATGCCAGAATATAGCAAACAGACTTATCAGCAAGTTACGTCCTGCTAGATGGCACGGAAACATCAATTGAAAGCCATTGCCCGGACATACCGATCGTTGCGATGAAGAGAGACATAGCAACAAAGAGCGCATACTTGGGTAAAGTCCCAAGCCGGAATGAAAACATGATCAGGAAACCATTTGTGATGCTGGGTATGTTTACTACGCTGAAAATGGCTATCTGGATTGCCGAGATAAGAAGAGGTTATGGATCGAGTTGGTCGATAAAATAAAGGCTCACAGTAATGTTGAGATAACTTGAGTTGGATCAAGATTCCCTCGGGTATTTCAATCATACCAGATTGTTAGGTACTCACTGTAGTGATGACACGCAAAAGGTCGATCAGCGACAGGCGCCGGAAATATCTGGGGATGTGCGTTGACTATTTGCCATGTCCTGCTGTAGCGAATGCCTGTTTTCTATGGCAATCGCCTTTAAGATTCAACAGATTGGCAGGAACAAATAAAAAAAGGTCTTCTGAAATTAATCAGAAGACCTTGATTTGGCTCCCCAGGCCGGACTCGAACCAGCGACCCAGCGATTAACAGTCGCTTGCTCTACCAACTGAGCTACTGGGGAAAACTTGGTAACTGCAACAAGGTAGAAACCTTGAGCGTTGGTGAGGTGGTTTCTAATGGAGCCAATCGAAAATGCCAAGTCCTTTTTTTATTTGCTTGGGGAAAGTTTGTAGGTCGTGGATAAATCCTTCTCGATAGCTGCAAAGGACTGGAAATACACACTGCTTTTCCTATTTACGGATGATAACAACACCTTTTTAGTAGTGCAGGCTGGACCTTCTCTTTCATGATCACTCCGCGCAAATCAATTTCCCTGGGACAATGGACGATTGCCATGCCCGGTACGCCAAAGGCACGCCGCAGTTTGGGAATAATACTAATTATTGGTGGAGTTCTGGGTTTTTTACCGGTGCTCGGTTTCTGGATGATTCCGTTGGGCCTTTTTGTTTTATCGGTGGATTCACCCTATTTACGACGCTTGCGAAGGAAAGGTCAGGCGTTGCTCGAGCGGAAAAGTCGTTCTGACAAAGTCATCATGGCTTATCAAACGGGGGATTGGTCTCAGGTGAATGAGGCTGATAGGATGGACTTTCAAAAACAAGGATAGATTCCTCCTAAATCACTCAGACCACAAACGGACCTTGCCATGACTAACTGTCGTTCAACTCTGATTTTTGGTGGGGCCCGTTCTGGGAAGAGTGAATTTGCTGAAGAGCTTTGCGAAAAGAGCGATCTGGAATTGCTCTATGTTGCTACTTCTGCCCCTCAAATGAATGATGAAGAAATGTCAGATCGTATCAACTTGCATCAGGAACGACGAGGTCCTCGCTGGAAATTGATTGAAGAGCCCGTCTATCTGGCTACGTGTCTGCGTCAACATGCAAGAGAGGGGCAAGTGATCCTGGTTGATTGCCTCACACTCTGGCTTTCCAATTTGATGTTCGAGAATAAATATGTCGAGGAGCATAGCATGCAGCTTGCTCAAACGATCCAGGATTGCCCCGGAACGCTTATATTTATCTCAAATGAGGTTGGGCAGGGTGTTGTGCCAGAACATGCTTTGTCCCGCAAGTTTCGTGATTATCAGGGCCTCATGAATCAATATATGGCCAAGCAATGCGACAGGGTGATTGAAGTGCGGGTAGGGTTGCCTTTGATCTTGAAGCCAAGTCCTTATCCTGCGATCACCTTGTAGAACGATTTGGAGCTTAAGATTCGGAGGATCAGGAAGCGATGATGGCAGCAATCATGTTTCAGGGGACTGGCTCCAATGTGGGTAAATCGATGCTTGTGGCCGGACTTTGCAGAGCTTTAAAGCATCGCGGTCTCTCCGTTGCACCTTTCAAGCCTCAAAATATGTCCAACAACGCTGCAGTCACCTGCGATGGTGGTGAAATTGGTCGTGCCCAGGCGTTGCAGGCCATGGCTTGTGGGTTGCAGCCAAGCGTTCACATGAACCCGGTGTTGCTAAAACCTCAAAGCAATATAGGCTCGCAAGTTGTTGTTCATGGCAAGGTCGCAGGGCAGATGAAGGCGCGGGACTATGCCGCTAATAAGGGAAAATTCCTGACTTCGGTTCTACACTCTTATGAGCATCTGAAAAGCCAATATGACATTGTAGTCGTGGAGGGTGCGGGGGCGGCTTCGGAGGTGAATTTGCGAGCTGGTGATATTGCCAATATGGGCTTTGCTCAGGCTGCGAATGTTCCTGTCATACTGGTCGGTGATATTGATCGAGGTGGAGTGATTGCATCCATCGTTGGAACGAAAACTCTCTTACCGCCTGAGGATTTGGCTTTGGTGAAGGGGTATCTGATCAATAAATTTCGTGGCGATGTGTCTTTGTTCGATTCTGGAATTGAAATCATATCCAAAGAAACGGATTGGCAGAATTTTGGGGTAATTCCCTGGTTTGATCGGGCAGCTACGCTTCCGGCAGAGGATAGTGAAGACCTAAAGCGTGATATCGTTTCAAGTGAAAGGAAGGGGAGGGTGCGGATTATTGTGCCAATCCTTCCGCGTATTGCGAATTTTGATGATTTGGATGCACTGCGGGCTGATGCTGATATTTCCTTGGAAATGATTGAGCCTGGTATGCCGTTGCCGCAAGGAGCAGACTTGATTTTGCTGATCGGATCAAAAACAACAATTGCAGATTTTAAGTTTCTCCAAAATCAGGGTTGGGATATCGATATTCTATCTCATCATCGTCAAGGTGGTGCAGTCATGGGCTTATGCGGTGGCTATCAGATGCTTGGAAAATCCATTTCCGATCCAAAGGGTGTTGAAACAGAGCCTGGAAGCGATTGTCTGGGATTGGGGCTGTTGGATGTCAAAACCATTCTGGATGGGCAAAAACGCACGGTTCAAGTATCAGGTAGCCACTTGGAAAGCGGCAAAGATATATCTGCATATGAAATTCATATCGGTCAAACAGAAGGTGTTGATTGTGAACGACCACTTTTTGAGATTGACGGAAATCCTGAAGGTGCAATGTCACAAGACGGCCTTGTGATGGGATCCTATCTTCATGGCGTTTTCAATGAAGATGCGTTTCGTGCGGCTTTCTTTAGCAAGTTGGGCGGTTCAGGGAAAGTGAACATGGCTTATCAGAATATGGTTGAAGAAAGCCTCGATTCTTTGGCTGAGCATATAGAGCACCATATGGATGTCGATGCCATTTTGGAAATTGCCAAAGAAAGAAGGACTAGGTCATGTTCGGAAAGTGGCTGAATAGCAATGCAGCATAACCAAGACCAACTGCGCAGATTTCCAAGCCGCAAGCCCACGCATAAATGGAGACTGCTGACTTGATTTCGCGCGCTCCGATATCTTTCCGGCCAGTTTCGTTGACATATGGTTCCTTGCTCACTTTATCACCATAAATGCGAGGACCGGATAGGGTGATATTGAGAAGATAGGCCATTGCCCCTTCGGGCCAACCGGCATTGGGTGATCTGTGTTTTGGGGCATCCAGCCAAATCTTCTTAACATTGCTCCAAATGCCAGTGGAGGGGTGTTTTTCTCCAGGACCTTTAGGTCTTAATTTACCTCCGAGAAGAAGCAGGATCATGGAGATGCGTGCTGGGATCAGATTGACTACATCATCCAGCTTGGCCGATGCCCAGCCAAAATATTGATAGCGCTCATTCTTGTGGCCGATCATGCTGTCAGCCGTATTGATCGCCTTATAAGCAAACAACCCGGGTAGCCCGCCAATCAATAGCCAAAAGAGGGGGGCGACAACACCATCCGAAAAATTCTCGGCAGTGCTTTCTATTGAAGCTCTGGCAATGCCTGCTGCATCTAGTTGCTCCGGGTCTCGCCCGACAATCATTGAAACTGCTTTTCTTGCTTCGTTTAGATCACCGTTTGAGAGTGGTTGCCAGACCCGATAGACATGATCACTGAGACTTCTTTGCGCGATGAAGACAGAAGCGATGAGGCCAGTAGCAAGAATTCCTCCGATTCCCAGATCAAATAGTAGTTTCTGAATGATTGCGCCAACACCTAATGCAGGAACGATAAGGTAAAGAGGCATGAGCATGCCTCGGAACCGAGTCATATGAATATCCTGACGTTCAGGAGGTAGAGTAAGTGGCGCGTTTAGGCTTTTCTCGAGCGATGAAATGAACGTCCCGATCCACACCACTGGATGAGGAAGTCTTCGCCAGAACCAATCTGGATCACCAACCAGTGCATCCATGATCAGAGCCAAAAAAGCGATCAAAAAAGTGGCTGCAAAGTAGGAATCGGAAAGAACAAACCAATCAGTCATTTGCTGCCTCTACCACAAAGCAGTCAAGCGCTGACACGAAGCGTTTTAGCTCCGCGTCCTGCATCGGAATGCCAAGCCTTAGCCAGCGATCTTGGTAAGTGAATATGCGGCTCCAGATATGGTGCTTGGCCAAATGCATGTGCAGCCTTCGAGCATATTCACTCTCAATCAGCAGATAGAGGCCGGTTCCACCAACAACAGATAATCCATGCCTGGCTAAACAGCTTTGTAATCGCTCGCTCCAATGAGTTAGGAGCTCACGCTCTTTTTTATGCCATTCCAGATCTGATAGAGCCTGACTTCCAACTTTCAATGCTACGGATGAAGCAGTCCAGGGGCCGTGAAAGCTTGTTATCTTGTTTGTGATCTCCTCACTTCCAATCACAAATCCTAGCCGTATGCCTGCAAGGCCAAAGAATTTCCCAAAACTTCGAAAAACAACAATATTGGACCGGGAGCTGAGGTGGGGTATGATGCTTTGGGTAGGATCTATATCGCCAAACGCTTCATCGATGATCAAGGTGCTGTTTGATTTTTGCAGGTGAACAGAAAATTCTAACAATTCTGGCGATGAAAGGGTGTGGCCATCCGGGTTGTTGGGATTCACAACAATCACGCAGGATCGTTGGTCAATATTCTGCGCAAGAAGGTCATCAATGGCAGTAAAACCGGAACAGGGCACACCAGCCAGCTCCATGGCACCTCTGTGCTCACTATAGGTAGGCTCTGCTATATGGCACCGACCGGGTTTCAAGATATGAGGAATGCTGTTGATCAGGATTTGTGTACCGGGGCCGGCTACAATTGTTAAATCCTTGGGGCATTGATAAGCCAGACGGGCAGCTTCAAGACAGGTTTTGAGGTCAGTTGTGCTTGGTAGCTCCCGGATGTCAGAGAGTGCACGATCTATTGAGAATGGATAGGATCGCCGGTTGATACCGGTAGAGAGGTCCAGCCAGTCTTCTTTTTGTCCGCCATATGCCTCCATGGCCCAGCCAAGGTCGCCACCATGCAACATGATCACTCTCACCCATTCTTCGCTGGCAGGATTGCCAAGACACTTGCATCGCTCTTACCTATCTGTGTTATGGATTGCAAGCTGGCGAAGTGGTGTAACTCTGTATTGATTCATGCCCGCATTCAATAATGGAACGGAAGTTTAAATGGCGCAGAAAAAGACCCTTGCAGAATTGATCGCCAAATCCGGAGCCTGGCTGGATGAGGGACGGAGCGGTACATTAAGGGAAGCAAAAAGAAATCGTCCCGCCAGCACTCTCCTTGCCAGTCATTTCAGAGCCTTTGAGCGGATCAAGAAGCGGCTGTTCAAGGGCAGTTTGTCCATTTCTGATCTCGACCCGGTTGAAGCCTGCATCGTTGAAGCTTTGCAGGGCTGTGATCTTGTTCTTCAAACGGAGGAGGGCATCCTGCGCGCCCACACGCCGCAGGCAAGACGGTTCATTACTGGCGGTTGGTTGGAAGAGGTGGCGTGTCTGGCTGCGCTTGAGGCTGGGGCAGATGAGGTGCGCTATGGGCAGTCAGTGCGCTGGAGAATCGATGGCTATGAAGGTGAGAATGAGATTGATGTGATCGCCCGTTTTGATCAACGTCTTGCTTTCTATTCCTGCAAAGCTTTTGGGGCTGGATATCAAAGATCGAATGATCGCCGCCGTAAGAAACTAATGGAAGCCCTGCATGAGGCTGACAATCTTGCGGACCATTTTGGCAGCCAAAACAGCTTTGTCGGCCTAATTCTTACCACCGATCTCTATGACAATTATAATAGAAAACCCAAATATGAAGCGCTGTTCGGCAAAGCCCGTGCGCTGAATGTGCAGCTCATCACATTGGATGACATGAAATGGGGACGATTGATCAAGGCAATGGCACTGGCTAAGGAATAGCAAGGTCAATTATGAATCAAGCCATGATCCCGCCCGATCAGCAATGACACTGCTGAGTTCATGAAAACGAAAAGCTATGTTTTACAATTTCACACAGGTACCAGGCACGCTTGAAAAGCTCAAACAAAAACAAATTATATGTGATCTGAGAAAAGAGTTGGAGGCTCGAGCCGGAATCGAACCGGCGTACACGGATTTGCAATCCGCTGCGTCACCACTCCGCCATCGAGCCTTCCTGCGTTGTGGTGGATGGTGTATAGCGAAACCAGTTCGGGCCGACAAGTCGATATCCACCAAAATTTGAACTTTTTGACAAAACTCACCGAATGAGCTGTTCAAAGCGAGACAAAAGGTTCGAAAAATGCGGCGAACGCCCTTGCAACGGGCTTGCGGCAGGGATAATCACGGGGAAGGGTAAAAAAGAAGCGGGTATTTATGGACCTTTGGCTCGCTTCTTGGCCGCTGGGATCAACTAGAGACAGGATATTCTGTTATGGGCGAATATGCAGATGCACGCCGCCAGATGGTGGACAACCAAATTCGGACCACCGATGTAACTGCCTATAATGTGCTGGAGGCATTTGAGGTTGTCCCTCGCGAATTGTTCGTACCAGCTCATCTGCGGAATCTGGCTTACAGTGACGTCGATATCGTGATCTCGGATAGTCGTTGCATGATGCAACCTTCGCCGCTCGCCAAATTACTTCAGTTGGCTGATATCAAATCTGAGGATTTGGTTCTGGTGATTGGTGCGCAGGCTGGCTATACCGCTGCACTGGCTTCCAAGATGGCAAATACCGTCGTCGCTGTCGAAAGTGACGAAGCTCTGGTTGAGCAGGCACAGGACACCTTGACGGGTTTGGGTTTTGACAATGTCGCCATGATCAGTGGTGATATTGCCAAAGGATATGTATCTGAAGGTCCTTATGACGTGATTGTCATAGAAGGGGCTGTGGAACAGTTGCCGGATGATCTGCTGAATCAGATGAAAGATGGCGGCGTTCTGGTAACGGTTGACGGCAAGGAGCGCCGCGCAGAGGCTATCAAGATTTTGCGCAATGGTGAGAGCTTCTCTCGTATCCCTGCGTTTGATACCAATGCACCAATTCTCACAGAATTCTCCAAGCCGGTCGGTTTCAGTTTTTAAGAAAAATCCTTGCCTTTGAAAATATACAAGCCGTCTGTATGTGCTACAGGCGGCTTTTTGTTTGTATTTGCAGAAAATCTAAAATACATTTCGTTACAAAAGTTCTGTATAAACTGGCGCTTGATCTGTTGCGAGAATGCAGCATTAGTGATTTTTTAACGCCTCGAGGTGTGCGCGGTACTAGGAATGCAACAGCAATCTGCCTATTGTGCCGCCACAATCAAGAATATTCAGATCTGGAAATTGATCTTCGGACGATTGGGCGCGAAACCTGATCATTCAGGCATAACATGTGCAAGGAGCAGGGGCGTGAGAAGCTTTAAGACAGCAACAGTCTGTGCAGTAGCGGCGTTGGCATTGAGCGTATCCTCCGTATCGGCAGAAACCCTCCAGCAGGCATTGGCGCTGGCTTATCAGAACAATCCTACGCTGAATGCGGCAAGGGCCGGGCTACGCGCGACTGATGAAAATGTGTCTCAGGCCTTGTCCGGCTATCGTCCCACTGTCAATGGGACGGCAAGCGCCACGCGTCAATGGACCAGCATCGAACAGTTTTCTGGGTCTGCCAAGCGCAATGAGACCAATTCAACCAATCTGGGTTTGCAGGTCGATCAGATCCTATTCCGTGGTATGCGTACCAAGAATGGCGTGAAAAAAGCCGAATCCGCCGTTCTTGCTTCTCGTGCGACATTGGAGAATACCGAACAGACGGTTCTCTTCGATGTTGCCTCCGCCTATATGGATGTTCTTCAAAACCAGGCGATCCTTGAACTGCGAAAACAGAATGTGTCTTTCTTGCAGGAGCAGGTTCGCTCGGCAAAGGATCGATTTGCCGTCGGTGAAACCATTTCCACCGATGTTGCACAAGCAGAGGCCCGTCTGTCTGGCGCTATCTCACAGGTTAATTTGGCAAAAGCCAATCTGGCCTCCAGTCGTGCAACTTATCAGCAATTGGTTGGTAAGAAGCCGGGGAAATTGGCAGCCGGATATTCCGTGGACAAATTGTTCCCACGCAAATTGAACTCAGCAATTTCATCTGCGCTGACCGAACACCCAGCTATTCGTGCAAGTCAGCATAATATTGATATCGCTCAGATGGATGTGAAGCTTGCTGAAGGCGAATTGTTGCCAACGCTTAGTGTGCGTGGAACGGCAGCACGTTCGTGGCAGGATCAATCCAGCCGTGGTTCCAGTGCAGAGCAGACGACCAATAGCGCTTCCATCATGGGTACTTTGTCCGTGCCCATCTATCAGGGCGGTCGCGTGAGCTCCAAGGTGCGTCAGGCTAAGGAAACTTTGGGCCAGCGCCGTATTCAGCTTGATCTATCTCGTGATCAGGTTCGGGCTGCAGTGATTTCTGCGTGGAGCATCTATGAGGCTTCCATCCCCCAGATCTCTGCTGCTCAAGCGCAAGTAGAAGCTTCTCGCCTTGCGCTGCGCGGCGTGATCGAAGAGCGTGGCGTGGGGCAGCGAACCACTCTGGACGTCTTGAACTCTCAAGGTGAGTTGATTGATGCGCGCATCTCGCTGGTCACTGCTCAACGTGATCGCATCGTCGCTTCATTCCGCATTGCATCAGCCATTGGCCGCCTGACTTCCAATCGTCTTGATTTGCCGGTTGCTCGCTATGATACGAAGAAGCATTATAAGCAGGTACGTGACAAATGGTATGGTTTGCGCACACCAGATGGACGCTGATTTGAGCGAGTTTTTCATTTGAGCCGGATCTCGAGGGTCCGGCTTTTTTGATTCTGGGTCGCGTCAATGTCGGTATCCATGAAAACTGGGCGTTAATTATTGCGTGCAAGGATTAGTGGGATAATGGGGAAAGCTTTGAAAAGCGGTTTCCATGCACAGCGGAATGGTGCTTTTTATGCGAACAGATTTTCTAACGCAGTTAAACAGCTTATAGTGATAGAACCAGCGAATCATTTCTGCGGTGGAATGTGATTTGCAGCACTACTGGTTTTCAGTTTTCGGGTGAGGCCTATGTCTAATACCAACGCAGCTCAGGAACCTTCGATGGAAGAAATCCTGGCGTCCATTCGCCGGATCATTTCAGATGAAGAAGCCGCCATCGGTGGTGATGAGACACCAGAGCCGGAAGTTGCTGCCGAGCCCGAAGTCGATCCGAATGCCGAAATGGGTCAAGACGATCTTGATGCTCTGTTTGATGCGCCTGCTCCAGTTGAAGAAGAGCCAGCAGAGGAAGAAGATGATATGGCAGCCATGATGGCAGCCATGGAAACGGATTCTGCTGAAGGTGAGGTTGAAGAAGAGGAAGAAGTTCTGGACCTGCCGACCGAGTGGCAGGAACAGGATTTGGTCCAACCTCATGACGATGATTTGATGTTCATGGAAGAGCAGGAAGAAGAGCCTGCTCCGGAAACAGTTGCAGAAGCTACCCCAGAGCCGATAGCGGAACCAGATCCAACGCCCGAGTTGGAGCAAATGGTTCAGTCTACGCTGGAAGAGAAGGTACCATCTCTTCTGAAAGCCACGATTGAAACCGAGCCGACACCACTGGATAATTTGCCTGATGTTGAAAAAGGCATGCCGCTGGTATCAAATCAAACCAGTGAAGTGGTTACCAATGCTTTTGAAAATCTGACCCACACGATTCTGTCCAACAATACACGGACCATGGAAAATGTGGTGGAAGACATGCTGCGCCCCATGCTCAAGGCGTGGCTCGACCAGAATTTGCCGGTAATGGTAGAGCGTCTGGTGCGTGCAGAGATTGAGCGAGTGTCCCGGGGTGAGCAGCATTATCGCTGATCACCCGCACCAACCTGAAATTACCTGGTTTTGTGGCAAATTTGCGCTGATTGCCTATTAAAGGTGGGCGATTGGCGCATGGCTCGTCTCTGACGGTTGACAGACCGCCACAGAATGGGATTTACACCATACAAAGATATATTTGTGGTCGTTGCCTGCATGTTTGCAGGAATAAGGCATTTGCAGGCAAACCATAGGATTTGTTGACAGGTAGTGAGGGCGTGCATGCTCTCTTGCTTGCGATATGGAAGTGCAATGCTGGAAAAAACATTCGATGCGGCCAATGTGGAGCCGCGCCTGTATGAAGAGTGGGAAAAATCTGGTGCCTTCAATGCTGGCGCTGGTAAAAAGGATGGACAGGACAGTTTCTGCATCGTCATTCCACCACCGAATGTGACTGGTTCCCTGCATATGGGCCATGCACTGAACAACACTCTGCAAGATATCATGATCCGCTACCACCGTATGGGTGGCAAGGATGTTCTCTGGCAACCGGGTATGGATCACGCCGGTATTGCGACCCAGATGGTCGTAGAGCGTCAGCTGGCAGCCAATGGTGAGCCAGGCCGTCGTGATATGGGGCGTGAGGCCTTCCTTGAACGGGTTTGGAAATGGAAAGGCGAATCTGGCGGCACCATCTTCAATCAGCTTCGCCGATTGGGCGCGACAGCCGACTGGTCACGCGAACGTTTCACGATGGATGAAGGTTTGTCGAAAGCGGTTCAGAAGGTTTTTATTGAGCTTTATAATGATGGGCTGATTTATCGTGGCAAACGTCTCGTCAACTGGGACCCCAAATTCGAAACGGCAATTTCCGACCTCGAAGTGGAGAACAAGGAAGTTGACGGCCATATGTGGCATTTCAAATATCCACTGGCTGGCGGCGAGACCTATACCTATGTTGAAAAGGATGAAGACGGCAACGTCGTTTTGGAAGAAGAGCGCGATTACATCTCGATCGCGACAACGCGACCCGAAACAATGCTCGGCGATGGTGCCGTTGCTGTCCATCCTTCTGATGAACGCTATGCACCGATTGTTGGCAAGCTTTGCGAAATCCCTGTTGGGCCGAAGGAGCATCGCCGCCTGATCCCGATCATCACCGATGAATATCCTGATCCGGATTTTGGTTCAGGTGCGGTGAAGATTACCGGTGCTCACGATTTCAATGATTATGGTGTTGCTCGTCGCTGCGACATTCCTTGTTATCGCCTGATGGACACCAAAGCTGCCATGCGCGCAGATGGTGCTCCTTACGCGGAATGCGCAGAATTGGCTGTTGAGATCGCCAAAACCGGCAATCTGCCATCCGAGACAGAAGTTGATGCAATTAACTTGGTTCCTGATGAATATCGTGGTCTGAACCGGTTTGAAGCGCGCAAGCAGATTGTCGCTGCCATAAATGGGGAAGGTCTTTGCGTTTTCGCCAAGGATGACGAAGGCAATGACATTCCTTTTGTCGAGAACAAAAAGGTCATGCAACCATTCGGAGACCGGTCCGGTGTTGTTATTGAACCCATGCTGACCGATCAGTGGTTTGCTGATGCCAAGACCCTTGCGAAGCCCGCCATTGCATCTGTAAAGGAAGGACGGACCAACTTCGTTCCGAAGAATTGGGAAAAGACTTATTTCGAATGGATGGAGAATATCGAGCCGTGGTGTATCTCCCGTCAGCTTTGGTGGGGGCATCAGATTCCGGCCTGGTATGGTCCGGAAGAATCCGTTTTTGTCGCCCATGACGAAACCGAAGCCATGGCTATGGCCAAAGAGAAATTTGGCAAAGAGGTTGAGTTGGTTCGTGATGAAGATGTTCTGGATACCTGGTTCTCATCTGCTCTTTGGCCATTTTCCACACTTGGCTGGCCTGACAAAACACCTCAGCTTGAGCGATATTATCAGACCGATGTCCTGGTGACTGGTTTTGATATCATTTTCTTCTGGGTTGCTCGCATGATGATGATGTCCCTTCATTTCATGAAGGAAGAGCCATTCCATACCGTCTATGTTCATGCGCTGGTGCGCGATGAAAAAGGCGCCAAAATGTCCAAGTCCAAGGGCAATGTCATCGATCCGTTGGATCTGGTAGACGAGTATGGAGCTGACGCTGTTCGCTTCACGCTGGCTGCAATGGCTGCTCAAGGTCGTGATATCAAGCTTGCCACCAGCCGGGTTGCCGGCTATCGCAACTTCGGTACAAAACTCTGGAATGCGACCCGTTTTACCCAGATGAATGGCTGCGCGCGCATTGAAGATTTTGACCCGAACGGCGTGAAGGAAATAGTTAACCGTTGGATCGTGACTGAGTTGGCCAAAACCGCCAAGGAAGTGTCCGAAGCCATCGAAACATATCGTTTCAACGATGCGGCCAACGGACTTTATCGCTTTGTTTGGAATCTGTATTGCGATTGGTATATTGAGCTGACCAAGCCTATTCTCCAGGCAGAAGGTGAGAGTGGTGCCAAGACAGAGACGCAGGCTTGCGTTGCCTGGGTTCTGGATCAGATCTGTGTGCTTCTGCATCCATTCATGCCTTTCATCACCGAAGAGCTCTGGGCGGAAACCGGTAAGAACGGTCCAGTACGTGAAGGTTTGCTGATCCTTGAAAAATGGCCAAGCTATTCCATTGAAGACACCGGTGCTGCCGATGACATCAACTGGCTGGTTGATATCATCACGGCAATCCGCTCCGTCCGTTCCGAGATGAACATAACGCCATCCACTCAATTGAAGCTGGAAATCGTGGGCGCGTCTGATCAGACCAAAGCCCGCCTGAAAGCTCAGGATGCAGTTATCAAGCGTCTGGCTCGTGCTGAAGAGATCAAGGTTTCAGCTGATGTACCACAAGGCTCAGCCCAAGTAGTCGTGGGTGAGGCTACCATTGCTCTGCCTCTGGCTGGCGTGATTGATCTGGATGCAGAAAAAGTCCGCCTGGAAAAAGAGATCGACAAGATCTCCAAGGTTGCGGCCAAATTCTCCGGCAAGCTGAATAATGAGCGCTTCGTTGCCAATGCTCCAGCTGAAATAGTCGAAGAGCAGAAGAGTAAACTGGCTGAACAAGAAGCTCTGAAAGCCAAAGTTCAGGAAGCTCTGAATCGTATCATGGCTGCTCTTTAAGAGCGTCGATGAAGTCATGATCTTGTTAAGCCCCGGCAGAGTTTCACTGACCGGGGCTTTTTGATACTCAATATATCCGAAGCTTTCCTAAGGTTTTGACAGTATCAGTTACTGAAAACCAAATAGGATGTGTGAAGGTAGATGGAATGTACAAAGGTGAGAAATGACATTTTCCAATCCAAAAATTCTTTTTGTAATGGCGGCTTCTGCGGAATATGGAGCGCAATTGCAGCAGCTGATAAAGCCTTTGATGATTGGTGTGGGCCCGGTTGAGGCAGCTGTGAATTTGACAGCGGAATTGGCAAATTTGACCCATCAGGGTAAAAAACCGGATCTGATAGTCTCACTTGGATCTGCCGGATCGCAGCATTTGAAACAAACTGAAGTCTATCAAGCTGCCAGCCTGTCCTACCGGGATATGGATGCATCAGCACTAGGTTTCGAAAAGGGAACAACGCCTTTCCTCGATATCCCGGCAATTGTGGAAATGGAACATTTTCTGAGTTCCGTACCAAAGGCCTCTCTTTCCACCGGTGCGAATATCGTTTCCGGGGAAGATTATGAAGCAATCAATGCAGAGATGGTGGATATGGAAAGCTTTGCCATCTGGCGCGTTTGTGAAAAATTCGCTATGCCAATGATTGGATTGCGCGGTATCTCTGATGGAGAGAAAGAGCTGCAGCAGATTTCTGACTGGACAGAATATCTGCACATAATCGATGAAAAACTCGGCCTGGTTCTTCAGGAAATGAAGCGCGAATTTGGTGGCTGGCAGGACTGTCTTGCCTAAGATCACCGCGTTTCTGTTCTATTTCAAAGATGTTTTGTCGACACTATAGGAGCGTTGAAAGAATTGAAAAACAAAGGCTCCGATGTTTATCGTTGGAGCTTTTTGTTGCTTGAGCAAGAAACGGGCTGCAGGTAGGGCATCTTCCGACTAGCCTTGCTTCCATCATCAAATTAAGGAGGCAAACGTGGCTTTTCAGGTTAGAGGATTGGACCCAAAACCTTTTCAGAAATACTATGGCAAAAGCGAGGAAGAGCTGAAGTCGCTCGGAATTATTCGCTATCAAGTTGATGAATATCCGGGTTATCCAGATAGAGTGACCTTGAGTGAAGTGGAGGCTGGGGGGACGGTGTTGCTCATGAATTATGAGCACCTGCCAGTCGCGTCTCCTTATCGTTCAAGACATGCCATCTTCGTGCAAGAAGGTGCTCGGGAGGCAGATCTTGTGATCGACAAGGTACCAGACTCATTGGCTACACGCATTCTGTCACTGCGTGCATTCGATGAAAATGATCATATCGTAGAAGCTGATCTTGCTGAGGGTGAGGCTATAGAGCCTACAATCCTCAGAATGTTGGGAAATACGGATGTTCAATATATCCATGCTCACTACGCCCAACGAGGCTGTTATGCCGCACTGATTGAGCGGAATGCGTAGAGAAAAAGCCTGCGTCTTTTGACGCAGGCTTATGTTTGGATATTTGGTCAAGTATAGCTTAACCCAGTACAACACCCTTTTGGCCCGCCAAATCCTGAATGAATTGCCATGCTACACGGCCGGAGCGGGAACCTCTGGTCATGGCCCATTCCAGAGCGCTGGCACGAAGCTCGTCTGCATCGATTTGGATGTGATATTCCACAACATAACCATTGACCATGGAGAGGTAATCGTCCTGGGAGCAATTGTGAAATCCGATCCAAAGGCCAAAGCGGTCGGACAGCGAGACTTTCTCCTGTACGGATTCGCTCGGATTGATGGAGGTTGAACGCTCGTTTTCGATCATATCGCGCGGCATCAGGTGGCGGCGATTGGATGTTGCATAGAAGAGAACGTTGGTAGGGCGGCCTTCAATACCACCATCCAGAACCGCTTTGAGCGATTTATAGGCATTTTCTCCACTGTCGAAAGACAGATCATCGCAGAAAAGAATACAACATTCTTCGCGCTCGCGCAGAATGTTCATCAAAATAGGGAGCGATTCGATATCTTCTCGGCTGATTTCGATCAGCTTGAGGTTTTTCTCGTCATCATCTTTTTCCGCATTCACCGTTGCATGAGCAGCTTTGACCAGGGAGCTTTTGCCCATGCCACGTGCGCCCCACAAAAGAGCGTTGTTGGCAGGAAAGCCATTTGCGAAACGACGAGTGTTTTCGAGCACCATATCGCGATTGCGATCAATGCCTTTCAGCAGGCCCAGATCCACACGATTGATGTGTTTGACGGGGGCAAGATGCGGGTAGGGTTCGGTATGCCATACAAATCCGTCAGCACCATCCAGTCTTGGCTTGGGTGCTTTTTCTGGAACAGCACGCTCCAGCACCTTGTGGATTTTTTTCAGGCTTTTGACGATGGATTTCAACTCATTCGAAGACATGAAGCCCCCTTAATTATCTTCTGGACTGATAAGTGCTGAAAAACTCTGAAAATCAGGTCATTTAAGACCTCAAAGACCTTTCAACTTGGTCCAAGGAACACTATTTGTATCCATTGATTACCAGAGATGGGCGCAGAGTCCAGCCTGCTATTTGCAAAGCTGTGCTGGGCCGCTATAGTCCGCTCAACCATAATTCGGATCAGGCATTCATGAAGCGCGCCGATCCCACGCCAAGGAGCAAACAATGTTCGTTACGCCCGCTTACGCACAGGCAGCCGGAGCCGCTGGTACCTCTGATTTTCTTGTTTCAGTTGTCCCCTTCATCTTGATCTTTGTGATCATGTATTTCCTGATCATCCGTCCTCAGCGGACCCAGATGAAAAAACATGCGGAAATGATTGCAGCAGTGCGTCGTGGTGATACCATCGTGACTTCCGGTGGTTTGGTGGCAAAAGTGACAAAAGTGGTCGATGATGCCGAAGTGCAGGCTGAGATTGCCGAAGGCGTAAAGGTCAAGATCATGCGTAAGGCCATAGCCGAGCTGCGCTCCAAAGGAGAACCAGCAGGCGACGCCTCCTGATTACCAAATTTTGATATGAAGACCGTGATAGGTGCGACCCGCTTAGCGGGTCGCTCTTTCTTCCGGAACGGATAGTCGTATGTTACATTTTGCTCGATGGAAGGTTGGCTTGATATTGCTGACAATCGTCTTCGGACTTTTGTTTGCGTTGCCCAACCTGTTTTCCGAAAAAACACTCTCAAGTTTGCCGGATTGGTTGCCCAAGCAGCAGCTGGTTTTGGGTCTTGATTTGCAGGGTGGTTCGCACATTCTTCTGCAGGTGGAAGAAGCTGGAGTTATCAAGGAGCGCCTTGAGGTTCTTCGCGGTGACGTACGCTCTGTCTTACGGGAAGATAAAATTGGTTATACCGGTCTTGCGATCAAGGATAACTCCGTTCAGGTTCGAGTCCGTGACGTCACCAAGCTCGAAGAGGCGCGGACCAAGGTTCGTACTCTGGTACAGCCAATCACTCAGTCTCTACTGGGTGGTGGTGGCGCACTGGAAAGCAGCTTGGAAACCACAGAAGATGGTGTGCTTCGTCTGACTTTGACACCTGAAGGCATCGAGTCTCGCGTTAATGCTGCGGTTTCCCAGTCCATCGAGGTGATCCGTCGCCGCGTGGATGAGTTGGGCACCACCGAACCATCCATTCAGCGTGAAGGAAATAGTCGCATTTTGGTTCAGGTGCCTGGTTTACAGGATTCCGATCGCCTGAAAACCATCCTTCAGTCCACCGCCAAACTAACCTTCCGCCTGGTTGATGTATCCAATTCAGTGGATGAAGCCATAACAGGTCGCCCACCTCTGGATAGTGAAGTTCTTTATTCCGCTGATGACCCTCCGGTTCCCTATCTGGTGAAAAAACGCGTTCTGATTTCCGGTGACGAATTGGATGATGCTCAGCCAACCTTTGACCAGCAGACCAATGAGCCAGTAGTTTCCTTCCGGTTCAATACGTCTGGAGCACGTAAATTCGGTCGTGTTACTCAGCAAAATGTCGGACTGCCATTTGCCATCGTTCTTGATGATGAAGTCATTTCTGCGCCGCGCATCAACGAGCCAATTCTGGGAGGGTCCGGCATTATTTCCGGTTCCTTCACAGTGGAAAGTGCCAATGACCTCGCTGTTCTGATGCGCGCTGGGGCTTTGCCTGCTGATTTGACCATCATTGAGGAGCGTACAGTTGGCCCCGGTCTAGGGAAAGACTCCATCGAAGCTGGCGAGATTGCCGGTATTGTCGGCGCAATTGCTGTGGTGGTCTTCATGTTCCTAAGCTATGGTTTGTTTGGTCTGTTTGCCAATCTGGCATTGATTGCCAACATCACGTTGATTCTTGGTGCTTTGTCGGCACTTGGTGCGACACTAACCCTGCCAGGGATCGCGGGCATCGTGTTGACTGTGGGCATGGCTGTAGATGCCAATGTGTTGATCTATGAGCGTATCCGCGAAGAAAATCGATATGGTCGCTCTACTATCGCCGCTATTGATGCGGGCTATAGCCGTGCATTGGGTACCATTCTGGATGCCAATATCACAACTTTCATTGCCGCAATTATTCTGTTCTCGCTGGGATCAGGACCTGTCCGCGGTTTTGCGGTTACATTGGCCATCGGTATTGTAACCACTGTCTTCTCCGCCTTTACATTCAACCGCCTGCTGGTGGCTGGCTGGGTTAAATCCCGCCGCCCATCTGAGCTGCCAATTTAAACGCCGGAGGATCACAAAATGAAACCACTTCGTCTGGTTCCGGACGGAACCAATATCCGGTTCATGACCCACCGCCGTTGGAGTTTCCCGCTGTCAGTTGTTCTGATCGTGGCGTCTCTTGCTCTCTATGGCGTGTTCAACCTCAATTTTGGTATCGACTTTAAAGGCGGTACCTTAATTGAGATTAAGACAGCAGAAGATATTGCCGACCTTGGTGATATTCGTGGCAAGTTGAATGATTTGCGCCTCGGTGATGTCGAGGTTCAGGAATTCGGCGCACCAAATGACGTTCTTATCCGGGTGGAAACTCAGGAAGGCGGCGAGCAAGCTCAGCAGGCCGTTGTCAATCAGGTCAAAGCAACATTGGGTGATAAAGTAACCTATCGCCGAGTCGAAGTTGTTGGCCCGCGTGTGTCTGGTGAACTGGCTTCTGCCGGCAGCATTGCAGTTCTATCTGCGCTGTTTGCTGTTCTTGTTTATATCTGGTTCCGGTTTGAGTGGCAGTTTGCATTGGGTGCAGTTATGGCAACCACTCACGACGTTATCCTGACAATTGGCATGTTTGCAGCTCTCGGGTTGGAGTTCAACCTTTCATCCATCGCCGCTATTCTGACCATCGTTGGTTATTCGCTCAACGATACCGTGGTTGTTTATGATCGTATTCGTGAGAATTTACGCAAATACAAAAAGAAAGAATTGAAGGACATCCTCGACCTTTCCATCAACCAGACTCTGTCTCGTACGGTTCTGACTTCGGTTACCACTTTGCTGGCGCTAGGCTCGCTCTATGTCTTGGGTAGTGCGGTTATTAAAAGCTTCACCTTCGCTATGATCTGGGGCGTGTTTGTGGGTACTTATTCTTCGGTCTTCATGGCTGCGCCATTGCTTATCTTCCTTAAATTGCGCCCTGAGCATATGCAGGAGCAAAAGGATGAAGGCACGGAAGAGGCGAGTGCCTGACGATGATTTTCAAATTGGGAAAAAAGGCCAAGGATACCGTGTCCGACAAGGCGAGGGAGAAATCTACTTTGTCAGATCCTGATGCGCCAAGACCAGATGCCGCAAAAAACAAGCCCGATGGCTTTGTCGAAAATGCTGTGGCGATGGCGACGGGGCTGTCTCTTGTGGATGCGCATTATCCTGGCCATGACCCAATTGATTATTATGGCAATGGTGGCTTTCGTTTCGGCGACTATTCCCATCAGGGTTCCCTGATGTTTCTTCCCAGCGGCACGCGTCGCTGGGATATTTCTTCGCCTGAAGAATTCTCGGAGGAAGCCTTCACACAAGTCGTTGCTGAAGCAGATGGAATCGAAATTCTTCTGATTGGTTCAGGCAATTCTCTTGTGCCGTTGCATCCGGAAATGAAAGCCAAACTCCGTGAGGTTGGGATCATCTGTGATGTAATGGATACGGGTGCAGCTGTGCGCACTCTCAATATCCTGCTGGCAGAAGAGCGGGCTGTCGCTGCTGCAATTCTGGCAGTAGATTAGCTCCAAGTTATTTTGGAATATCTTCTTCGCCGAGGCTTACCATCTTTAGGGGAGATCAATGCCGGACCAGCAGACAGATCTGGCTTTTTGTCAGGACCAATTGCGCAAGTTCGATCCGCTGCATCATTTCATGGCATTGGCGTCTTTGGAAATCCATAGGCCAGCATTGATGGTGCTCCATTGCTTCCTTGACGAGATAGAGCGCATTCCACTGCAAGTTAGTGAGCCGACAATGGGGGAAATTCGCCTGCAATGGTGGCTGGATGTAATCGCACGAGAAAATACTGATCTGGAGGGGAGGGACGGTCTGGAAAATATCGGCCCAGTCGCGTCATGTCTGAAACTGATACAGCGAAACTATAATCTCTCACCCGATCATCTCATTCAGATCATAGAAGCGCGCAAATTTGATCTTTATAACGATCCTATGCCTGACTGGGATACATTTGAAACTTATGCCGGAGAGACTGAAGCTCTTCCACTCTTGCTTGCTGCTCAAATCCTCAATGATGGAATAGTGCCCGAAATCTCGGATTTGTGCGGTAATGCTGCCATGGCAATTTGTCTTACCAAGCAACTGACGAATTTTGCACGCAATGCCAATCGGCAAAAGCTCTATTTGCCATTTGGGGAATTTTCAGAGGCTCAGGTGAACGAAGCGCAAATCTGGGTGCTCGAATCTGAAGAAGACATAATCTCTGTCTTGAAGCCAATCGCGAACAAGTCCCATGATCACCATGTTCAGGCCCAACAGGAATTCAATTCATTAAAAGAAAAAGGCCAAGCCCATTTGGGCTCAGCCTTTTTGGAACTTGCTTTGGTATCAGCACGCCTCAAGCAGTGGAAGAAAAAACCACTTGCGCCAAAAAACATTCCGCTTTGGAAGCAATACTGGTCCATCTGGCGGTATGGTCGATAGTTTCGACGCCTTTTCTTTCCTAAGTTTCTTGCGCAGCAATTGAGATTTCCTCAAGCCATGCTCTGGTATCGCCTAACGCACGCTTGGCCAATGCTTTCTTCTTGGAAAGTTGCTTCTCAACACCACGCATCTTGCTGCCATCTTCACGGCGCTTCGAGAATTCGACTGGAGGGAAGAGGCCAAAATTCACGTTCATTGGCTGGAATGAACGCCGGCCACCATTGCTGTCGATCAGATGGCCGCCTGTAATATGGCCGAGCAAAGCGCCAAAAGCAGTTGTTTCCGGAGGTGGAACTGCTGCATGACCCAAGGCTTCTGCAGCCAGAAAACGCCCGGTTAACAAACCGATCGCGGCACTCTCGACATATCCTTCACAACCTGTGATCTGGCCTGCAAAACGAAGATGCGGATGTGATTTCAGTCGCAAAGTATCATCTAGGAGTTTGGGCGAGTTAAGGAACGTATTGCGGTGTATGCCACCAAGGCGGGCAAATTGTGCATTTTCCAATCCAGGAATCATTCGAAATACATCGCTCTGAGCGCCATATTTCATCTTGGTTTGGAAGCCAACGATATTGAAGAGGGTGCCTAGCTTGTTGTCCTGCCGTAACTGAACGACAGCGTAAGGGTCGGTTTCCGGATCATGCGGATTGGTCAGGCCAACTGGTTTCATCGGCCCGAAGCGAGGTGTATCAATTCCTCGTTCTGCCATCACTTCGATTGGCAGGCAGCCGTCGAAATATTTGGCTTTCTCCCATTCCTTGAACTCGGTCTTATCTGCCTCCAGCATTGCTGCTATAAAAGCTTTGTATTCCTCTTCATTCATGGCGCAGTTGATATAATCCGCACCAGTTCCACCGGGGCCTTTTTTATCATAACGGGATTGGAACCAAGCTCTATCCATATCAATGGAATCAAAATAGATTATCGGGGCAATTGCGTCGAAAAATGCCAGTGCGTCCTCGCCCGTTGCCGCCAAAATGGACTTTGAAAGCGGCTCGGATGTGAGAGGGCCTGTAGCAACAAGGCAGGAGCCATTGTCAGCACTTGGTAACTCATCGATCTCACCGCGTTCAATCGTAATCAACGGATGGTCATGCAGGGCTTTGGTGACCGTCTCGGAAAATGCTTCCCTTGCCACAGCCAATGCGCCACCTGCTGGAACGGTATTTTTGTCAGCACATGCCATGATCAGGCTATTGGCTTCGCGCATTTCTTGGTGCAATACTCCGACAGCATTGGCTTCAGCATCATCGGAACGGAACGAGTTGGAGCAAACTAACTCGGCGCAGTGATCCGTAATATGAGCATCGGTGCTTTTGATCGGGCGCATTTCATGCAGCACAACCGATACACCATGACTGGCAATCTGCCATGCAGCTTCGGAACCGGCCAGGCCAGCGCCAATGATATGAATAGGAGCGACTTTTTCGTTCACGATGATATCCAGACTGGTTGGAAGAACGCCATTCTCTAGCACTGCAAGCCGATGAAGAAAAGCCCTGATCATACGAGACGAGCATCATAACACTTGGCAATGGTAGCTGGCCAATGCTATGGCCACAGCATAGATGCAATTCAGTTGAAGGTTCGCAGAATCATGCCATCCATCCGTAACCGTCTTTTGATGATGATTCTGCTTGTCCCATTGGCAGGCTGCATGGCGCAAATGAATGAGAATCCAGACCGTTGGGCCGAGACCACCAAGATGCGCCTTCCAAGCAACGGCAATCTGTATATCTGCCATGGTTTTGGTTGCAAATTGAATTATGCCTTCAAACCTAACGATCAGGATCTGGAAAAAGTCACCGAAATTCTGAAGAAGGGCGAAAGCAGTGCTGAGGCAGAGCGACAGTCAATGGGAGAGGCGATCCAATATTTCGAGACGCGGCTTGGGCCGCTGATCGGATCCGATAAGGACAAAGGTGGTTTGGATCTAACCAGCTCAGGGATCCCTGGCCAGATGGATTGTATTGACGAAGCCTCCAACAGCACATCTTATTTGATGTATATGCAGATGCATGGTTTGCTCAAGCACCACAGCGTTTCGTCACCAGTTGCAAGAGGATTCTTCCTTGATGGCAGATATCCTCACGCCACTTCTGTTGTGAAACAAAAAGCTACCAAGTCACACTATGCGATTGATAGCTGGGTCAAAGATAATGGAGTGTTTCCAGTCATCAAGCCGTTGAAAAAGTGGTTTGCAGAAAAACCAGCAGGCTTGAGAGGCGCGTAAAACTTCAGGTAATCTAATCGCCGAATAGATAGCTGATACACAAAAATAGATCCCAGATAAAACGAAAGCCCACCGGGGGAGGAACCGGTAGGCTTCGTTTCTTGTTTCAAAACTGGGAGGAGGTGTTTTGAAACCATCGGGCTTTTGGGAGGAGATAAAGCCCGAATTCCTTATTTGCCAGCAGCGCGGCGGGCAACAAACTCGATATCACCGCGGCCAATGCCTAGATCATTCAGATCGCGGGTGCTCAGGCGGCTGAGTTCGGAGACAGTGTTGCGGTAATTACGCCACTGCCGATAGTTTTTCACGACATTATCAAACATTGCTCATTTCCTTGTGGTTATGCAACGTGGCACAATCTCTTGCGATGCTCTGTGGCCTCGCTTTGTTGAAAATAGATATAATATGATTTGAAAAATTTTGCACCGCACAATATTGCATAGCTGTTTTGCAAGACATGCATTCCTTGAATACATATTATCTCTGGACAAATATGAACAGAATTATACCGCGTTGATTCTCAAAGGTTTAATAGTATTGAAAATCTGAAGATCAGACATTTCAGCCATTTGGAATAATATGCTGTCAATGGGTATGAAAAGCACTTGAAACGAAAATAAATGAATTTCGAGGGAACATGGATGTGAGTTTGGGGCTGTTGGAAAAGGTGCTTGAATAAAATGCAGGCAATGTGAAAATTTATAAAAACAGACAATGATGCTTATCGGTTCAAGTGAAAATCCGAGCTAATACAATAACCAGGATCAGCGGTTGTTCGTGTGTCAAAGCTGACTGATATTGGAACCACCAAATTCAACCAATAATGACTAAGGCTTTGTACCTAACTCAAAGGACAAAGCCCAGATCTCAAGTCAGATATCATCTATTGAGCTAGTTATTCAGCTGCGGCCTTGCGGCGGTCAACCAGTTCTTTCAGGAAGATCCCGGTATAGCTCCTGGAATTCTCAATCAGGTCTTCCGGTGTTCCCTGGCCAACAATGGTACCGCCACCATCTCCACCTTCAGGTCCCAGATCCAAAACCCAGTCAGCGGTCATGATGACCTCCAAATTATGCTCAATCACGACAACAGTATTGCCTTGATTGACCAACTCATGAAGTACTTCCAGCAATTTGGCGACATCGTGGAAATGCAGGCCGGTCGTCGGTTCATCTAAAATGTAGAGTGTGCGACCGGTTGAGCGCTTGGACAGTTCCTTTGACAGCTTTACGCGCTGCGCTTCACCGCCAGACAGTGTCGTGGCTTGTTGACCAACCTTGATATAACCAAGTCCAACTCGCTGCAGAGTGATCATTTTGTCACGAACAGACGGAACAGCTGAAAAGAATTCTGCAGCCTCATCAACAGTCATTTCCAGTACATCGGCAATGGATTTCTCCTTGAATTTGACTTCCAAGGTCTCTCGATTATAGCGGTGGCCCTTGCAGACGTCGCACGTCACATAGACATCAGGCAGGAAGTGCATCTCAATCTTGATAACGCCATCGCCTTGGCAGGCTTCGCAGCGTCCACCCTTCACATTGAACGAGAAACGACCTGGTGCATAGCCGCGAACCTTTGCTTCCGGCAAGCCTGCAAACCATTCACGAATTGGTGTGAAGGCACCGGTATAGGTTGCCGGGTTGGAACGCGGGGTACGGCCAATTGGCGACTGATCGATATCAATGATCTTGTCGATATGCTCCAATCCCTCAATGCGATCATGCGGAGCTGGCATATTCCGCGCCTTATTCAGCTTCATCGCAGCTCCCTTATAGAGGGTATCAATCAGGAAAGTCGATTTGCCGCCCCCTGATACGCCGGTCACACAGGTAAAGGTGCCCAGAGGAATGGACGCTGTAACATTCTTAAGATTGTTACCTCTCGCGTTGACAACGGTAAGTTCACGCCCTTTCTTTGCCTTGCGGCGGTCGTTTTCAATATGAATGCTCTTGGCACCCGACAAATACTGTCCCGTGAGTGAGTTGGGGTCGGATAGAATATCACTCGGGGTTCCTTCGGAGACAACGCGCCCACCATGGATACCGGCACCCGGGCCAACATCAATGACGTGATCAGCAGTCAGAATGGCATCTTCATCATGTTCAACGACAATGACGGTATTTCCCAGATCGCGCAAATGACGAAGTGTATCCAGAAGGCGGGCGTTATCTCGCTGGTGAAGACCAATAGAAGGCTCATCCAGAACATAAAGAACGCCGGTCAGGCCCGAGCCAATTTGTGATGCAAGGCGAATTCTTTGAGACTCGCCGCCAGACAAGGTGCCGGAATTACGAGACAGGGAGAGATATTCAAGTCCTACGTCATTCAGAAAGGCCAGACGCTCGCGAATTTCCTTCAGAATCCGTTCAGCGATCTCCTTTTGTTGAGCGCTGAGCGTATCAATAAGACCGGTGAACCAGACGGTTGCATCCTTGATTGACAGCTTCGAGATATCCGCAATGTGCTTGCCATCCAGCTTCACAGCCAAGGCTTCAGGTTTCAAGCGATTGCCTTCACAAGCCGAGCAGGGATGGGTGGACTGATATTTGCCAATTTCCTCGCGTGCCCAATTGCTCTCTGTCTCTCGCCAGCGACGTTCCAGATTCGGAATGACACCTTCGAAAGGTTTGTTGGCTTTATAGGAGCGAGAACCATCATCATAAACAAACTGGATCTTTTCCTTGCCAGTGCCGTAGAGAATAACTTCTTGCGCTTTGAAGGGGAGTTCTATCCATGGAACGGTCAGCTCAAACTGATAATGCTTGGCTAAAGCCTCTAATGTCTGGCGATAGAACGGGGAGGTTCCTTTTGACCATGGTGCAATGGCTCCGTCCTTCAGACTTAATGACGTATCAGGAATGACGAGGTCAGGGCTGATCTGCAACTCGCTTCCCAAGCCATCACAAGTCGGGCAAGCGCCAAAGGGGTTGTTAAACGAAAAGAGCCGAGGTTCAATTTCGGGTATGGTGAAGCCGGAGACCGGGCAGGCGAATTTCTCCGAGAATATCACTCGTTTGGGTTTACCATCGTCCTCGGTTTGATCAGCGAACTCAGCGACAGCCAGCCCTTCTGCCAATTCCAAGGCCGTTTCCAACGAGTCGGCTAGGCGGCTTTCCATATCCGGGCGCACGACCACACGATCAACCACAACTTCAATGTCATGTTTGAATTTCTTGTCTAGTGCAGGAGCGTCAGCAATTTCGTAGAACTCACCGTCAATCTTGACGCGCAAAAAGCCTTTCTTCATCAGCTCGGCGAGTTCTTTGCGATATTCCCCTTTGCGCCCACGAACAATTGGCGCCAGCAGATAGAGACGGGATTTCTCCGGGAGTTCCATGATACGGTCAACCATCTGGCTGACGGTTTGGCTCTTAATCGGAAGACCTGTCGCTGGCGAATAGGGAATGCCAACACGCGCAAACAGCAGGCGCATATAGTCATAAATCTCGGTGACAGTACCGACAGTTGAACGTGGATTGCGCGACGTGGTCTTTTGTTCAATGGAGATGGCGGGAGAAAGGCCGTCAATCTGATCGACATCTGGCTTTTGCATCATTTCTAGAAACTGACGCGCATAGGCTGAGAGAGACTCGACATAACGCCTCTGGCCTTCCGCATAGATGGTATCAAAAGCGAGCGAGCTTTTACCTGAGCCCGATAAACCGGTCATCACAATCAGTTGGTCCCGCGGGATGTCGAGATTGACATTCTTGAGGTTATGTTCCCGTGCACCACGAATGGAGATTGATTTCTGGGAAGATAATGAAGTGTCAGTCATGGTCGTAAAACATCCTTGGGAAGAGCGGATCTGCTACGTAAAATATGATTGGATTTGTTTCTGGACTCAGTGGGAGATAAGCACACATCTGTCAGGAAACAAGCCGGATTGCTGATTCATGCCGGGATTTTTAGCATTTTCGATTGCATTTGTGCATGATTTGTTCCTTAATTCAAGAGGCGAGTACATTGCGATCTGATAAAGTCGTGGGAAGTGTCAGCGGATGGTGGCATGCTGGATCAAAACTGCTATGATCTCGCTCCAAGATTTGGCGTTAACAAGATGGAACATGGACATGGCCGGAAGCGTAAATAAAGTCATCCTCGTAGGGAATCTGGGGGCTGATCCCGATATTCGCCGTACTCAGGATGGTCGGCCAATTTGTAATCTGTCCATTGCGACTTCCGAAAACTGGAAAGATCGCAATACTGGTGAACGTCGTGAACGTACCGAGTGGCACCGCGTTGTGATCTTCAATGAAGGCCTGTGCCGTGTTGCAGAGAATTATCTGCGCAAAGGCTCGAAGGTTTATGTCGAGGGCCAGTTGCAGACACGTAAATGGCAGGATCAAAGTGGTCAGGATCGCTATTCCACAGAGGTTGTTCTGCAGGGCTTCAATTCCACATTGACCATGCTTGATAATCGTGGTGAAGGTGGTGGAGCTGGTCCGCAGGGCGGTGGCTTTGGTGGCCAGGGCGGCGGTAACGACTTTGGCGGAGGCGGCTTCGGCGGTCCTCAGGGCGGGCAGAGTGGCGGCGGTTTTGGCGGCGGTGGCCAGCAAGGCGGCGGTAGCCAAGGTGGCAGCGGTTTCAGCGATATGGATGACGATATCCCGTTTTGAGCAATTCGCGTTTGAGCGCATAAATACTTCAATCAAAAGCCCGGTATGGTGTGAAATCTGCCGGGTTTTTTCATTTCTTCCAAAAGACTGCAAAGCTGGACGGGTATAGGCGCTGTGTGTTGAGTTCAACTTAGCAATATTTATCAAGTTGCCTTGGGATAGCGTGAAATTGTAAGGAGGTCCTGATTATGAACAAACATATGCAAGACAGCTATCTCAAGCGTATTGAGCGGGTTCTGGCTTATCTGTCAGATCATCTGGATGAAGATCTTGATCTGGATAAACTGGCGGATGTGGCTTGTTTTTCACGGTGTCATTTTCATCGTATCTATCACGGTTTGATGAATGAAACGGTGATGCAGAGTGTGCGTCGCCTGCGTATGCATCGTGCTGCTGGTGATTTGATTCGCACAAGTAGTGAGATTACTGCCATCGCCAAACGAGCCGGTTATGGAAGTGTCGAAGCATTCAGTCGCGCATTCAAGTCGTCTTATGGAGCTGCCCCGGCATCATATCGTTCTATTCGTCAGGACATTCCCGTTGTGTCTATCCCAACAATGGAGTTGAAGAAAATGTTTGACGTAGAAATCAAGTCAATTGATCCGATGAAACTGGCCTGTGTCGATCACCATGGCGATTATATGCAGGTAGGAAAGGCCTTTGAAAAGGCGGGGATCTGGGCGGCGAAAAATGGTCTGCTTAATCAGACTGCCAAATCCATAGGCATCTATTATGACGATCCGGCATCGGTCGAGACTGAAAAACTGCGCTCTGCTGCAGGATTCGTCGTTGATAAGGACTATAGTGATGAGGAATATGGCATTTCTACTCGTAGTGTCGGCGGTGGCCGTCACGCAGTATTGATCCATAAAGGACCCTATGCCGAGCTTGGGAAGGCTTATCAATGGTTCTTTGGAGCATGGCTTTCGGAAAGCGGAGAGGAAACCGCAGAGGCTCCGTGTTTTGAATGCTACCTCAATGATCCAAAAACAACGGTTCCGTCGGATCTGGTGACGGAAATCTACATGCCACTCAAATAAATGAAAAGGCTAAAGGAGGCGCCCCTTTAGCCTTTAATCTGTTCAGAGATTTATTTGCACTGGATCTAGATCTGATCGCCTTGTTCGGTTGCGACCTCGATATGGTCCTTATAACTCTGTGCTTCGATGAAAATACGCTTGATGAGCGGGAAGCGTTCTCGAATTTGACGTTCCAGGTCAGCAATCACGACCTCCAGCTGACCAACAATCATGCTATTCTCAAAATCGAGGCTTAAAGCCAGCAATACGTCATTCGGTCCGCGATGCAAGGTGCGGATCTCGTTGACAATAGTGACAGCTGGATGCGAAGTGACCATCTGAGCGAGTTCTTCTTCAGTCTCGATTGAAGCAGATTCTCCAATCAAAAGACCCTTTGTTTCATACGCCAACAACATGGCTGTGCCAGCCAAAATGATACCAATAATAATGGAGGCTGCACCATCCATCCATGGGATGTTCATATAATATGAAACGGCAATACCGATACCGGCAACGATCAGGCCCAACATGGCGGCTGAATCTTCAAACAGGACGGTAAAGACGGTTGGATCCTTGGAGTCGCTTACAGCTTGCATCCAGCCACGCTTGCCCTTGGTGGAGCGAAATTCTTTTAATGCAACCCACCAAGCCCAACCTTCAAAGACTAACGCTGCCCCTAGAACAACAAAGTTGATGGTCGGATCGGAGACAGGGTGCGGATGCAGAACCTTTTGTATACCTTCATAAATGGAGAGGCCTGCGCCAACAGCAAAAATCAGCAGGGCCACGACAAAGGCCCAGAAATACAGCTCGGCGCCGTAGCCGAATGGGTGTTTCTTGTCTGCGGGACGGCTCGCTCGCTTCAAGCCATACAGAAGCAAGCCCTGATTCCCGGTATCGACAAGCGAGTGAATGCCTTCTGAAAGCATCGCGGAAGAGCCTGTGACGGATGCAGCGAAAAACTTGGTAATCGCAATCAAACCATTCCCCGCCAAGGCGGCATAAATAACCTTCTTCGAGCCAGAGGCCATTCTGCTCTCCTGTCTTAAAGTCGTCGCGCCTATTATCTATGCGATTCTTGGCGACAGGTCTTTGACAATGGCTTTTATTTCATATATTCGATAATACTAATATAAAAATTCAAGCCAGAGACCCTCGCCATGCGCAACGCAAAATCATCCTGGATATCGTCCTCAAGAGCGACGTGGATCGTCACTCTTTTGTCGTCGGCAATGAAACCATCTCTGTTAAGTCTGTCAATCCTTCTTGGTGGGTTGACCACGGCTCATACCGAGAATTTCACCGTTCATCTCACTTTGATTGAGGATAAAAAAGCTGTTTATGCCACAGTCGAGACTACCAACTCAATCGCAGCAAGAGTACGCATTCCCGGTACAGTCACCGAACTTGCGGTAACTGAAGGAGATATGGTGAGGGAAGGACAAACTATCGCTCGTGTGGTCGATGAGAAGCTGGCGCTGAAAATACAGGCGGTGGATGCGGAGATCCGAGCCGCGCAACGAGAGATCGATAACATCAAGACCGATAAGGATCGTGCAGAAAGTCTCTATAAAAAGGGTACCATCTCCAAAGTCCGCCGTGATCAGATTCTTACACAGTTCGATGTGGCTTCCAGCAAACTGGAAGCAGCGCAAGCGGAGCGCGCCGTAATCGTTCGTCAGACGGAGGAGGGCGCTGTATTGGCCCCGCAATCCGGCCGTGTATTGAATGTACCATTGACTGTTGGTTCTGTCGTCATGCCAGGTGAAGCCGTCGCGACGATTGCCAGGGAAAATTACATCTTGCGTTTGGCCTTGCCTGAACGTCATGCAAGATTTCTTGCCAAGGGGAATATGGTTGAAGTTGCCGGGCGTGGGAACCGGTGTGACGAAAGCTGTGTCCGCGAAGGTAAAATTTCAAAAGTCTATCCGCAAATCTCAAATGGTCGCGTGCTGGCCGATGCGCATGTTGACGGTCTGGGCGACTATTTCGTTGGTGAGCGTATCCAGGTGCGTGTGCATGCTGGCTCACGCGAAACCTACCTGGTGCCTAAGGGCTACATCTTTACCCGATATGGCGTTGACTATGTGCGCTCCATCAGCGCCAAAGGTAAGCCGATCGATATCGCCATTCAAGCGGGTCATGCTTATAAGCAAGATGGCAAGGATATGATCGAAGTCCTCTCCGGTCTTGGTGATGGCGACAAGCTGGTCAAGCCATAAGGGGATGACAATGAAACTTGGAATTTCCGGCAATCTGGCGAAGTCATTCATTTCGTCGCCAATGACACCTTTGATGCTCATAACCGCCTTTGCCCTCGGCCTTGTGGCTTTGATGGCCTTGCCTCGCGAAGAAGAGCCTCAGATCTCAGTGCCCATGGTTGATATCCATGTGCGGGCTGATGGCTTGCGAGCGGAAGATGCGGTCAAGCTGATCACCGAGCCGTTGGAGACGATTGTCAAAGGTATTGATGGGGTCGAGCATGTCTATTCCCAAAGTATGGATGATATGGTCACCGTTACGGCTCGTTTCTTAGTGGGCACCAGCTCTGATGCTGCTGTTCTACGCGTGCATGATAAGGTCAAAGCAAACCTAAGCCAGATCCCGGTTGGGATACCGGAGCCGCTGATTGTCGGCCGTGGCATTGATGATGTAGCCATCACTGTGCTGACTTTGTCGCCAAAGCCAGAAGTGGCTGACAAATGGACCGATAATGCGATTTATAACATTGCGGATGAACTAAGAGTGGAGCTGGCCAAGCTGGAAAATATTGGCCTGACCTATCTGGTTGGTGGTCGTCCGGACCAGATCCGTGTAGAACCAGATGCTGAAAAACTCTCGCTCTATGGTATCACGCTGCAGCAACTGGTCGGCAAGGTGAAGTCTGCCAATACCTCGTTTATGGTCGACGCGATGCGGGAACAGAATAAAGCGCTCCCGGTTGCTGTTGGGCAAACCCTAAGTGGTGTGCCCGATATTGGTCTTATCCTTCTCACCACCCGCGATGGTCGCCCGGTGTATGTGCAGGATGTTGCCAAAATTGTGGTTGGTGCATCTCAGAAGGAACAGCGGGTTTGGCATATGCCAAGACTGGAAGATGGATCCTTGGGTCGGTTCCCTGCGGTTTCTGTTGCCATAGCCAAGCGCAAAGGAGCCAATGCGGTCAACATCTCCAATGCCATTGTGGAGCGAGTGGGGCAACTCAAGGGGCAAATCATTCCTCAAGGTCTGAATGTTGATATCACCCGTAATTATGGTGAAACTGCGAATGAAAAAGCCAATGAACTTCTCTATCACCTTGGCCTTGCCACCGTTTCCATCGTTTTGTTGGTCAGTCTTGCAATTGGTTGGCGTGAAGGTGTCGTGGTGTTTATCGTCATTCCAACCACTATTCTCCTGACATTGGCTGCGGCCTATCTGATGGGATACACCATCAACCGCGTTTCGCTTTTCGCACTGATCTTTGCCATCGGTATTCTGGTTGATGACGCCATCGTCATGATCGAAAATATTGCCCGGCACTGGGCGATGAAGGATGGAAGGTCAAAAATTCAAGCTGCAATCGAGGGTGTGGCTGAAGTGGGCAATCCGACCGTTGTTGCAACGCTGACAGTCGTAGCGGCTCTGTTGCCGATGATGTTTGTCTCTGGCTTGATGGGCCCTTATATGAGTCCAATCCCAGCCGTGGCGTCTGCTGCAATGGTGCTATCATTCTTTGTGGCGGTGATGCTCACACCATGGCTGATGGATTGGATCGGCAAGGGTGACCATGCCGAAAGTGCAGATGGTGGCATTCTTGGCAAAAGCTATCGACTGGTTGCTGCCCCAATTCTGAAAGGGCGAAGTCGTTCCTGGATCTTTTTGTTGATTGTTGGGTTTGCCACTATCGGCTCCACATTGCTGATCTATACCAAGGATGTGACGGTCAAACTGTTGCCGTTCGATAACAAGTCCGAACTACAGATCATTGCAGATTTGCCGGAAGGCACGTCATTGGAAATGACCGATCGTGTGTTGGCGGCAATTGCACGCGAAGTGCAAGTGGTGCCGGAAATTACCAATATTCAGTCTCACGTTGGATCAGCTGCGCCTTTCGGGTTCAATGGGCTTGTTCGACATTATTACTTGCGAGCAATGCCTGAACAGGGGGATTTGCAGGTCAACCTGAAGGAAAAGCATGATCGTGACCGAACCTCGCATGAAATTGCGTTGCAAATTCGAAAACTGATTGCCAATGTCAAAGTACCTGCAGGCACCAGCCTTAAGGTTGTCGAGGTGCCTCCAGGCCCACCGGTTATGGCAACTTTGTTGGCAGAAATTTACGGACCAAGCCCGCAAATTCGTCGTGATGTCGCTTCTGAGTTGCGTAAGCTTTTCGAGGCCGTTCCTTTTGTTGTCGATGTCGATGATAGCTTTGGAGCTCCGACCGAACGGGCACGCTTGCGCATTGATCAGGATAATCTGGAATATTATCGAGTTGAACAGGGCGATATCTATCAAACCATCGAATATTATCTCAACGGACAGGTGGTTGGGTATTCCCACAAAGGCAATGGTCGTCGTCCAGTTGAGATTGCAGTGAAGCCAAACAAGTCTGATCTCGCTATCTCCGAGCGCTTGCTCTCGATCCCGGTGCCACAAAATGTGATCCCCGGCGATCGCGGTGTCGTGGAACTTGGTGATGTTGTGCGAATAGATATGGAAAAGGTAAGCTTCCCAATCTTTCGTCATAATGGACGCTCAGCTGAAATGGTTATGGCGGAATTGGCGGGCGAGTTTGAAGCGCCAATTTATGGCATGCTCGCCATTCAAGAGAAAATAGATGCTCATGATTGGGGGAACCTGCCCAAGCCAGAGATTATTCTTCATGGGCAACCGAAAGATGAAAGCAAGGTCGCCATGCTCTGGGATGGCGAATGGGAGGTCACATGGGTAACGTTCCGAGATATGGGAGCTGCCTTTGCGATCGCTATTCTCGGTATCTACGCCCTCGTTGTGGCTCAGTTCCATTCCTTCCGTGTCCCATTGGTGGTGTTAACTCCAATTCCGCTGACATTGATTGGCATCATGGTGGGGCACTGGCTGTTTGACGCTGCCTTTACTGCCACTTCCATGATTGGCTTCATCGCGCTTGCTGGCATAATTGTTCGAAACTCGATCTTGCTGGTCGACTTCGTTGGGCATGAAAAAGGTTCAGGAAAAGAACTACGTGATGTGCTTTTGGAAGCTGGTTCAATCCGTTTCAAGCCCATCATGCTGACAGCGCTTGCGGCTATGATTGGGGCGGCGGTGATTCTGGCCGATCCGATCTTTCAGGGTTTGGCAATCTCGCTGCTCTTCGGTCTTGCTTCGTCAACACTGCTGACCGTGTTGGTCATTCCGGCGATCTATGTGGCGCTGAAGGGACCTGAAAAGACCATGTAGCAAAATCTGAATCTGATTTCAGTTCAAAAGATAAGAGCTCCGGCGCGTGAAGATGAGCCGGAGTTTTTTATGCTCGCGTCAATGTGACCACATCTCTTTGGCAGATCGAATATAGTTTTCCGATATTTCAACTTCATTGAAAAAGAAGCGTCATGAAAACTATGCTATCCACCTTCATCCTCTCGCTTGCTGCTCTAACGCAGCCCTTCGAAGTTCGTGCAGGTGAGGCCGATGTGGTGCAGGTTGCTTTGACACGATCGGGCGATGGAACCTATCAGGCATCTGTTACTGTAGAGCATGCAGATGAAGGATGGGATCATTATGCAAATGCTTGGGAAGTGGTTGCTCCAGACGGTACAGTGCTTGCTACACGCGTCCTTGCCCATCCGCATGTCAATGAACAACCTTTCACACGGTCCCTGAGCGGTATCGCGATTCCGAAGAACATTAAGAAGGTGCGTTTTCGCGCAAAGGACTCTGTTCACGGGTATGGCGGAAAAGAGATAGTGCTTCCGGTTAACCCGTAACAGTCAACTGAATGCTGTTGGAAAATAGAATAACAGCCCGTTCTTGGTCGCAAGTTTCCATTCGCAAGGGATAGGCTTTTGCCTGCTAACCAAACTAAGCAAGGACGAAAAGATGATCAGATCAGATGTTTCGCTATCTTCCCAGATACGACGCGCCAAGGATTTCGCGGATCTCCACATTAAAGGAGATCCCCTCATTCTCTATAACATCTGGGATGCGGGTTCAGCCAATGCGGTTCAGGAAACTGGCGCAAAAGCAGTTGCGACGGGGAGCTGGTCAGTCGCAGGAGCGCAAGGCTATCCGGATGGAGAAAAGTTGCCGTTGGATTTTCTTCTTATGATCGTCACGCGTATATTTGAGAGCGTTAATGTTCCGCTTTCTGTCGATTTTGAAGGCGGGTATGCAACTGAGCCAGAGGAACTGGCTGCGAATGTTGCCAAAATTCTTGGTACTGGGGCAATCGGCATCAATTTTGAAGATCAGTTGGTCGGAAGTTCTGGGCTATATGATATCAAGATCCAAAGCGACCGTATCAAAGCCATCCGCTCAATGGCCGACGAAGCTGGTATTCCGCTCTTCATCAATGCGCGGACGGATCTGTTTTTGAAGGAAAAAGATCGTAACAAGCACAAAGATTTGATCGGCGAAGCCAAAGACCGAGTAGCAGCTTACGCTGAAGCAGGGGCGAGCTCTTTCTTCGTTCCGGCGCTTTTCAACACGGAGCTGATCAATGATGTCTGCGCGAATACTGAGCTTCCAGTCAATGTCATGAAGCTGGACAATAGTTTATCCAATAAACAGTTGGCCGATTGTGGTGTTGCGCGTATCAGTTATGGTCCGGGACCATTTCGTCAGGCAATGCAATGGATTGCTCAGAAAAGCCAAGTCGCTATTTCGGACTGACCGATAAGATAGGCAAAAAGGAGGTGGCGTGCCTCCTTTTATTTCAAATGAAATGTCAGCAGTGCCTAACTGGCAATAATCGCCTGAATACCATCGGCAATGAACTGAACCGAGAGGGCGGACAGCAGAACGCCGAGTAAGCGTGTCAGCACATTGCGTCCGCTTTCGCCAAGCAAACGCTCGACCGGGCTTGCAAGTAGGAACATCAGCATCACAAGTATCAGTACGAACAGAATAACCGCCAGGACCGAACCCTGATCCACCCAGCCAGAAGATTGAGAAACCAAAAGAAGCACGGCAGAAATTGCGCCCGGACCGGCAATCAGCGGAATGGCAAGCGGAAAGACCGCAATATTGTGGATCTCATCATCGGTGAGAGCCTTCTGTGCTGACTTGGATTTGCGCTCCTTGCGCTTCTCGAACACCATCTCAAACGCAATGACAAAGAGAAGCAATCCACCGGCAATGCGAAACGCTCCAAGCGAGATGCCGAGAACAGACAGGATTGCCTGACCAATCAGAGCAAAAGCAATCAGGATAACCGCAGCAGTCAAAACGGCGCGAACTGCAATTTTCATCCTCTCCTGCTTGCTGGCACCAGATGTGATAGCAAGAAAAATAGGGGCGAGGCCCAACGGATCGATGGTGACGAACAAGGTCACGAATGCATTGAGCATCAAATCGAGGGGCAAACTGGCCATTTTCCACCTGTAGTTTGTGAATATTGCGTCTTATGAGGATAGTCGTTTTTGAAATGAGACGAAAGGCTTATAAGTTGGTGATGTCGGGCACAAGCCCCACCACATATTTTGCTAACAGGAGTATGACGGTAAACTTTGCTGATCAGTCTTGAATCGGATATACAGACGTATCTTTTTGCTTAGGATTCGAGACGCTCCTTTGACAGACAATAACCAAACAACGACAGGGGGCGATATCGCCACCGATATCAAGCCCATTTCCATCACGGAAGAGATGAAACGTAGCTATCTCGATTACGCCATGAGCGTGATCGTCAGCCGCGCTTTGCCAGATGTTCGAGATGGCCTGAAACCAGTGCACCGCCGCATTCTCTATTCAATGCATGAGAATGGGTATGAGTGGAACAAGCCCTACCGCAAATCCGCGCGTGTAGTCGGTGACGTGATGGGTAAATATCACCCGCACGGTGATAGCGCCATTTATGATGCTTTGGTGCGTATGACGCAGGATTTTTCCTTGCGTCTACCTCTGATAGATGGCCAGGGAAACTTCGGCTCCGTTGATGGCGATAGCGCTGCTGCCATGCGTTATACGGAATGTCGTCTGGAGAAGGTCACGACAACCATTCTTGGTGATCTGGACAAAGATACCGTCGATTTCGCAGCCAACTACGACAATTCCGAACGTGAACCTACCGTCCTGCCATCCCGCTTCCCAAACCTTTTGGTGAATGGTGCGGGCGGTATTGCCGTTGGTATGGCCACCAATATACCACCCCATAATCTGGGTGAAGTGATTGATGCATCTATCGCGCTTATCGATAATCCTGCTCTATCTCCAGAAGAACTGATGGAAATCGTGCCGGGGCCAGACTTCCCGACCGGCGGTCTCATCTTGGGGCGTTCCGGTATTCGTAGCGCTTACAATACCGGCCGTGGTTCGGTCATGATGCGCGGCAAAGTCGATGTCGAAGAAATCCGTAAGGATCGCAACGCATTGATCATCACCGAAATTCCATATCAAGTGAACAAGGCTTCCATGATCGAGAAGATCGCGGAAGCCGTGCGTGACAAGCGTATCGAAGGCATTTCCGACATTCGCGATGAATCTGATCGTCAGGGCATGCGCGTTGTGGTCGAGTTGAAGCGGGATGCAGTGCCTGATGTGGTTCTGAATCAGCTTTATCGTTTCTCACAGCTGCAAACTTCCTTCGGCACCAATATGGTGGCGCTGAATGGTGGAAAGCCAGAACTGATGAATCTGCGCGACGTTCTGTACGCCTTCAACGCATTCCGCGAAGAAGTCGTCAGTCGCCGTACCAAGTTCCTGCTGAACAAGGCACGTGAGCGCGCTCACGTCTTGGTTGGCTTGGCCATTGCTGTTGCCAATATTGATGAAGTGATCGCTACAATCCGTAAGGCCCCAGATCCGGCAACTGCTCGTGCAGAGTTGATGGAACGTCGCTGGCCTGCTCGCGATGTTGAAGCTCTGATCCAGCTGATCGATGATCCACGTCACAAACTTAACGAAGACGGCACCTATTATCTGTCTGAAGAACAGGCCCGCGCTATTCTCGATCTGCGTCTGCAGCGTCTGACTGCTCTTGGTCGTGACGAAGTGGGTGATGAGCTGAATGCCCTTGGTGAGAAGATCAAGGATTATCTCGATATCCTGCGCTCTCGTGAGCGGATCTATTCCATCGTCAAGGAAGAGATGCTGGAGCTGAAAGAAGAATTCGCGACACCACGCCGGACAGAAATCGTCGAAGGTGGTGCTGATTTTGATGATGAAGATCTGATTCAGCGTGAAGATATGGTCGTGACCGTATCTCATGCCGGTTATATCAAGCGTGTACCTCTTTCCACCTATCGTGCTCAGCGTCGTGGTGGTAAGGGCCGCTCTGGTATGGCGACCAAGGATGAGGATTTTGTCACACGGCTGTTTGTGGGCAACACCCACACGCCAGTACTCTTCTTCTCCTCTCGTGGTATTGCATACAAGATGAAGGTTTGGCGCCTGCCACTCTCTGCTCCAACAGGTAAGGGCAAGGCCCTGATCAACTTGCTGCCTCTACAGCAGGGCGAACGTATCACTTCCATCCTGCCACTACCGGAAGATGAGGAGAGCTGGGAAACCCTGGATCTGGTTTTTGCGACCATCTCCGGTTCGGTTCGCCGCAACAAGCTGTCCGACTTCAAGCTCGTCAACCGCAATGGCAAGATCGCCATGAAGTTCGAAGAAGGTTCCGAAGACGGCATCGTCGGTGTAGAAACATGCGATACCAATAGCGATGTGATGTTGACCACGGCCAAAGGCCAATGCATTCGTTTCCCGGTTGACGATGTGCGCGTCTTCCAGAGCCGTGGCTCTACCGGTGTGCGTGGCATCAAGTTGGAAGAGGATGACAAAGTCATCTCGATGGCCATCGTCAAGCATTTCAATGCAACCCCAGATGAGCGTACGGAATATCTGCGTCGCTCCAACGCGTTGCGCCGTGCTTTGAATGGCGAGGAAGCCAATGGTGATGTGACACCAGAAGTACCTGCAACATCTCTCTCTGATGAGCGCTATGTCGAAATGGAGCTGTCCGAGCAGTTTGTGCTGACGCTTTCGGAAAATGGCTTTGGCAAGCGGACCTCCTGTTACGAATATCGCACTTCAGGTCGTGGTGGTAAGGGTATTGCGGCGATGACGGTGAATAACCGGAATGGTCGCCTGATTGCCAGCTTCCCGGCAGAAGAAAGTGACCAGATTATGCTTGTGACCGACGGTGGTCAGCTTATCCGCTGCCCAATCGATGGCATCCGCATCGCTGGTCGTTCTACACAAGGTGTGACTGTCTTCAAAACCCGTGAAGATGAAAAGGTCGTCTCTGTAGAGCGCATTTCGGAAGATGATTCCGAGGAAAACGGCGATGAGAACGGAGATTCTGAGGGTAACACCTCAGAAGACAATGCTCCGGAAGGTGGCACCGAGCAGGAATAAGTTAAACTGCATTCCTGAATAATGAGATTGGAAAAGGGCCGTATATCGGCCCTTTTCTTGTTTGAAGTCTTACGAGAAGGCTTTCTTCAAGGCTGGAATGCGGGTCACGATCAATAGATCAACCGCAATCACGGCCAACAATGTCAGGCCACCCAGCGGGAATGCCATGGATATGAAAAGGGCGACCAGAAATGCACCTTTCCAAAGCGGCATATCTTGCGGCAATGGTGGAGCAACCAATCTACCTGCACCAGTAGGGCGACGTTTCCACCACATCACAATGCCGGAGATACAGGTGAAGAGTATCATGCTGAGCAGCACAAGATTGAGAATAAAGTTCCAGGTGCCAGCCATTCCTTTATGTAGACCGATTCCCCAGGCCATGGTCTTGGCCAGTAGCGGGTAATCACCATAGCGAATATCGGCCAGAACGTTGCCGCTATACTGATCAAGATGAAGAGTGCGATCCTTTTCTGGCGACACGCTATCCTCATTCCGACCATCAACCGAGACGGTATAAACGCCTTTTTCTCCACGTGGCAAAGTCACTTTATACTGACCTACAAAGCCGTTGGCTGCCGCCCATTGAACCACACTGTCCAATGCGACAGGTTTTGGCACCCCTGGTGCGCCTTCTGTCGTGCCAGAAATCGGCATGGGTGTCAGCTCCAGTCCCCACGGAACTTCATCCAACGGTCCGTGGTTCAAAGATGCATGCGTCATATCTGATGACCACAGTTTTGCTTTGCGCTCTACCGGGAAGGAGGACCATGGCTGTACAAATTTGCCACCCCAGACTCCGGCCCAGGCCAGCCCTGACAACACAAAGAGTAGCAAGAATAGAGAGATCCAAGTACCGAGGACACCATGCCAACTTTTCCAGGCTGCACGTCCTTTTGCAGCCAGTTCCGGAACGAAGGATCGCCAACCCATCTTGGATAGCCAAAGATAGAGCCCGGTTACGATCAACAAAATAGTCATGGAACTAGCAGCTTCCACCATCCAGTCACCGAAGTCGCCGATCAACAGCTCTCCGTGAATGTCATTGGTAATCGCATAGAGGGTCTGTGTCTTGTCGATCACATTCAACACATCACCATTGTAAGGATCAACGGCGACGTTCATTACTGCTTTTCCTTGTTTTATGGCAAAAAAGGCAGGGCGATTAGCGGCTTCTGGCGCCACATAACGGTCCAGTTTGCCGTTTGGCACTGCAGCCAAAGCTTGCTTGGCTTGATGCGATATTGGTAAGGGTTCACCAGTGATGACGACATCCCCAACCAGCCCCATCTGATTGAACTGTTGAGCTGAGACCATCATGATCAAACCCGTGACGGTGAGCATGATGAGAAATGGAATGACGAACAGGCCTGCATAAAAATGCCAGCGCCAAGCTGCGAAATAATAGCGTTGCGTACGCTCAGTTGTGCTGAGCGATGAATTTTGTTCCGACATGGGAACTCCTGAATTTCAAAACATAAGAAAATTGGCTATAGCTCACACTGCTTTCATCTGACGGACAGACGTAAGGAGAATGAATGGCCGAAGTTGAAAGTCAGGAGAAAATGGGCGGGGCCCTTGGTTGTTGCGGTGTTTGGTAAATCAGGCCTGCCACTTGGCGGGATGCAATCGGTAGGCGATAACGAGAAAATTCTACAGAACCCCAAACGAGATCTTGCAAGCTTTGAACGCCAGTGTTGGCGACGAGAACATTGATACAATCATGGGAGCGCTCAGATTGCTCCTGTTCCGGCATTTGCTCGGAAACTGTCCCATCAAGCTGTTGCCAAAGATCTAACGGGCCGTTGCCAGTACAGATGACGATGCGAACGCCATCAGAATCGGATACTTCCATCACGCCTTGTGGTAGGCCACCAAGCACGAGCATGGAAATGAGTAAAATCTGGGTCAGCAAAACAGAGCTGGCTGCCTTCAAATGAGCTGCGCAGGTCATTGCTGAATAGCGTATATGTTGGCCCAGATTTTCGATCTCACATCCTCCAGCAGGTGTAAATCGACAGATATCTCGGATCCGCGAGAATCGACTCACCTTCTTTTGGGATTATTCGAGATTGAAATTTGCCGCAAGGGTGTAATTTCAAAATGCAAATTTTAGTTGGGTTTGAATAACGCACAAAAAAAGAAGCCCGAAGGCTTCTTTAAAGGAAGGTCAGTAAAAAGTGCCGGTTGCAAACCAGCGTCACCCTATTGTGTCGCTACAAGAACCTGTTCGCCCTTGATCAATTGGGTGGTTGCGGTCTCGATCGAGACAATGGCAATGGCAGGCAAGTTCTTAAAGGTCGCTGTGCCTTCAACAACTGCTTGTTTTTTCAGACAGCTTTTCCCGCCACCAATGACAGAGCAATCCTCAGTGTTGGAAAGTCCGTAAGATTTGACAGGTAAACTATCTGCAGAGGTCTTGGAAATTGCCTGCGCGCCGGACATGGCAATGAAGCCGAGACTGGCCACGCAAATGGTAATTCCGGAAATGACAGCCAGTTTGGCTTTCTGCAAAGAGTTCATCACGCCCCCCTCGGGCAACTGCGCCTGTTATGAATTAAGGTTTAATTAAGGCATTGAGCCTGAAGAACATCTGACCAGCCCGTTCATTTTCAGTTCATGTAGCTGAATGAACGTGGGATCTGCTCAAGTATTCTCATTAGGTTGGACGCTGAAGGCTGATAAAAGGTTCAAAAGAAATTGGGCAAATCAACAAATCTGCTGATCCATACTTGTGATTGAGCAAGTGGAAGGGTAGGAAAATAAACATGAAACAGAAAATTGCATTATATCCCGGCTCTTTTGATCCCATTACATTGGGCCATCTGGATATCGCGCGACGTGCCTGTCATGTCGTGGATAAACTGGTTCTCGCAGTGGGAGTGCATCACGGAAAAAAACCGTTTTTCTCCGCTGAGGAACGATTTGATCTCATCAAAGAGGTTATTGGACCAATTGCGAAAGAAACCGGCACGGAGCTGGATGTTATCTCATTCGATGGGTTGGTGATCGATGCCGCAAAGCAAGTGGATGCGGGTTTGATGATTCGTGGCCTGAGAGATGGAACAGATCTGGATTATGAAATGCAACTAGCAGGGATGAACGAGGCAATGGCACCCGATATTCATACCCTTTATCTTCCTTCAAGTGGTTCCGTCCGTCATATTGCTGCCAGTCTTGTTCGGCAGGTTGCAAAGATGGGTGGAGATATTACGCACTTTGTCCCTCCGGCAGTCCACGTGGCTGTCGTGACCAAGCTCTCAAACTGATTGGACCGCAGGAATGAATCTTTTTATCCGTCTCTTTTCAATTGTTGCATTGTTTCTCTCCTTGTCTGTCTCAAGTGTGTGGGCAGCGGAGGATAAGGAAAACACTATCTATCTTGACACCAACTATGGACGTGTTGTGATCAAACTGCGTCCTGATCTGGCACCAAATCATGTTGAGCGCGTCAAATCACTTACTCGTCGCGGTTTTTATAATGGCTTGAAATTTCATCGTGTGATTGATGGATTCATGGCGCAGACAGGTGACCCACAAGGAACCGGTATGGGCGGGTCGGAGCTTAGTGATCTGAAAGAAGAGTTCAACCCGCGCCCATTTGAGCGTGGTGTTGTCGGTATGGCACGCTCTAGAAGCCCGCATAGCGCCAACTCCCAGTTTTTCATCATGTATGCTGACGCACCTTGGCTGAATGGACAATATACAGCATGGGGGGAAGTCATCTCCGGTATGGAGTTTATTGATCAGATCAAAAAAGGTGAGCCACCGGCAAAACCTGATGTGATCGTCAAAATGCAAGTAGCTGCAGACGCAAAATAGGCTATAAGACACGCAATGCTTGGCGCGAGTAAAACCAATTTTGATATATTCGTGCCCAAACGATTCTGAACTGATAAGAGGAATTCACTGTGGTAGAGATCAAAGATCCGGAAAATACACTGGTCATGGAAACCACCAAAGGCCAAATCGTCATCGAACTGCGCCCTGATCTGGCACCAAATCACTGCGCCCGCCTGAAAGAACTGGCCCGTGAAGGTTTCTATGATGGCATTGTTTTCCACCGCGTTATCGATGGATTCATGGCACAGGTTGGTTGCCCGCATGGCACCGGCACTGGCGGCTCCGATAAACCGAATCTGGCTCAGGAGTTCAATCCGACCAAACATGGCCGTGGCGCATGCTCCATGGCGCGCGCCATGGATCCTAACTCCGCCAACAGCCAATTCTTCATTTGCTTTGCAGATGCGCCTTGGCTCGATAACCAGTACACCTATTGGGGACAGGTTATTGATGGCATGGACAATGTTGATCAGATCAAACGCGGTGAACCCGTTCAGGATCCAGATAGCATCATCTCAATGAAAGTTGCTGCCGATAATTAATCGGTACCAATAGCAAGATTGCAAAGCCCGACTTTCACAACATGGAAGTCGGGCTTTCTTTTTATTGGCTCGTCTTCAGGAATGGCAAAAACGTCTTGATAGCTGGGCAATGATAAGGTACCAACCCGTTCCATCCAGCAATGACTATTGAGATGTTGTCGAGATCCTGCAGGAACTTGATTCGCTCTCAAATCGTTTGACTGCGTCTGGCTTGGTTTTTAAATGGCACATTTCCAGATAGGGTGTCAGAGATTGGCGAGGCGGTGTTGAGCATACTGCCAGAATAGAATTGACCACATCATGCTTGTTGACCTTTTCGACTTTGATCTGCCGCCAGAAAATATCGCTCTGAGGCCACACTCTCCACGCGACGAAGCACGGCTGTTATTCGTGCCATTTACTGGGGCGTTTCAGAATTATCAGGTCACGTCTTTGCCAGATTTTCTGCAACCAGGTGATGCACTGGTTTTCAATGATACCAAGGTGATACCGGCAGAGCTGTCCGGCATTCGTGTGCGTGGTGATAGCCGCGCCAAGATCAGCTTCAATCTGCATAAGCGTGAAGATGGTGCAACTTGGCGTGCATTTGCACGTCCGGCAAAAAAAGTGAAGTTGGACGATGTGATTGAGTTTGGCACCAATCTAAATGCGATAATCACCGAAAAAGGTGATGCTGGCGAGATCACTCTGTCTTTTGATAAAAGCGGGCCGATATTGGACCAGGAAATTGCGAAGATTGGTCATATTCCTCTACCTCCCTACATTGCTTCCAAGCGTAAGGAAGATGAGAAAGACAAAGTGGATTACCAAACCATCTATGCAGAGCGGGAAGGGGCTGTTGCTGCGCCGACTGCGGGCTTGCATTTTACGGATCGTTTGTTTGACGCCTTGGATGCCAAAAAGATTGAACGCCATTTTGTGACCTTGCATGTGGGGGCGGGGACTTTCCTGCCGGTCAAGGCTGAGAACACTATGGATCACAAAATGCATGCTGAATGGGGGGAAATCCCGCAAGATCTCGCCGATCATCTCAATGCCGTGCGTGCGAGAGGCAATCGCGTCATCGCGGTAGGCACCACGTCATTGCGGCTGCTGGAAAGCGCTGCTCAGGAGAAGGGGCAGTTATCGGGGTTTTGCGGCGATACCGATATCTTCATTACCCCAGGCTATGAGTTCAAGGCTATTGATGGCCTTATGACTAATTTCCATTTGCCCAAATCCACTCTGTTCATGTTGGTCTCCGCTCTGATGGGACGTGAGCGCATGCAACAAGCTTATGCCCATGCCGTAGAGCATGGGTACAAATTCTATTCTTATGGTGATTCCTCTCTATTACTTCGTTGATAGAAATCGAGCAAATCAGACATCGCCATAGTTGCCGAGACAGGACGTCCGTATGACTGAAAAGACAACGACAAGCATTTCCAATCAAGATCCCGATCGCATGGGACTGGGATTGCCTACACCAGATCCCAAGCCTGAAAAATTCGGTTTCAAATTGCTGGCTCAGGACGGCAAAGCACGTCGTGGTGAAGTATCAATGCCACGCGGTACTATCCGTACGCCTGCGTTCATGCCCGTTGGCACTGCAGCAACAGTCAAGTTCATGTATCCGGGGCAGGTGCGTGATCTTGGGGCTGATGTCATTCTGGGAAATACCTATCACCTGATGTTACGTCCGGGTGCTGAACGTATTCATTCCCTTGGTGGCTTGCACAAATTCGCCAATTGGAAATATCCTATTCTGACTGACTCAGGCGGCTTTCAGGTTATGTCTTTGGCCAAGTTGCGCAAGATGAGCGAGCAGGGCGTTGAGTTCAAAAGCCATATCGATGGCGTGAAACACTTCATGTCTCCAGAGCGCTCTATCGAGATCCAGTGCCAGCTTGGTTCGGACATTCAGATGCAGCTTGATGAATGCACTCGTCTACCTGCTTCCGAGGATGAAATCGAGCGTGCTATGCAGCTTTCGTTGCGTTGGGCGGAGCGCTGTAAGATTGAGTTTGGAGATCGTCCGGGGCAGGCCATGTTTGGCATTGTTCAGGGCGGAGATATTCCACGCCTGCGCGAAGAATCTGCTCAATCGCTCAAGGATATGGATCTTAAAGGCTATTCCATTGGTGGTTTGGCTGTAGGGGAGCCACAACAGGTCATGCTGGATATGCTGGAAGTGACCTGCCCGGTCTTGCCTGAAGACAAACCGCGCTACCTGATGGGTGTCGGAACACCGGATGACCTAATTGAATCTGTTTCCCGTGGCGTCGATATGTTTGATTGTGTAATGCCAACCAGAGCAGGGCGCCACGGTTTGGCTTTCACCCGTTATGGCAAGGTCAACTTGAAAAATGCTCGTCACAAGGATGACCATCGTCCTCTGGATCCATTGAGCCATTGTCCCGCAGCTCGCGATTATAGCCGCGCCTATCTCTATCACTTGGTCAAGTCGAATGAGGCACTGGGGTCCATGTTGCTGACCTGGAACAATTTGGCCTATTATCAGGAACTCATGCAAGGTATGCGCGACGCTATCGAAGCTGGCCGTTTCGAAGACCATAAAGTCGAAGTAAAGGAAGGCTGGGCTCGGGGAGATATCCCAACGCTTTAAAGGAACTTCCACACGTCTTTATGACTTGGAATCTAGCTGGCATTCATATCATTTGCTTAACCTTGGCCTGCAAAGAACCCTGCAGAACAAGACCGCAAGCCACGGTATGATTGCTCTCAGGCTGGATTGCTCAGCCTTGTTATAGTCATCAGCCTTAGGTAGGTGTGCCGGGTGCTGGCTTGATGACGGTAGAAATGATCCGCCATTTTCTATTTCCCATATCCTTCAAGCCGTAAGAAAGTCTCCAGCGTACACCGCCACGATCTACCAGATAAGCATGTTGAACAGGGATTTCACCCCTAAGGCTCAGGCTATCAAGATGAAAGCTCTTTCCGTACCGAACAGGAAAATACCGACGCGAGAAGAAGGCCAGCATCTGATCTGCGGATTTGAAGTGATCCTGAGTTTTCTGAGTGAAAGTCCTCGAAAACTCAAACGATTTTTGTTGTGACAGACTTGCCACATGCATTCTTACGACAAAGGCAATGACTGCCCTGTCTATAGCTGTAATTTCCAGCGGTTGTTTCACCGGAGGTGGTGTTGGTGCTGATCTGTCAATGTTGGCCGGCTGTACCGGTGGAGTTACAAATGGTTGATCTGCGAAACTTGGAACCGCAGTCATGACTGCCAGTGCCAAGCTAAAGCTTACAATATAGCGTTTCACATCTACTCTCCTATTTCCTGGTAACGTCTCCTCTTGTTAAGACTCAAGTTGTACGAGCTTACACTTATAATATAGCGCAATATGTGCGCATTGTCAGATCATGATCTCTTGAAAAGCTTAAAAGTGCATAAAGAAAGATATAGGAAGGTAACGCGTCATCTACTCGGATGCTGTTCCAAAAAACGCAGAAATCAGCCAGATTTATTGCAAAAATCTGCGGTTTACGTAACGGAAATGCGCATGGAATTTCGCAATTGAGAAAATTCTCAATTATAAGTGATGGGGCTATTTCTTTAGAAAGATTGGTGTGCCCGGAAGGATTCGAACCTTCGACCGTCCGATTAAAAGTCGGATGCTCTACCAGCTGAGCTACGGGCACTCACCATTGAACTGGTGAAGGCACTTTTAGCAGAAATTTTCTGTCAGTCGACAAAAGAATGTCTTCAATTGGGGTTTTCACCAAGAAAATAGGAGAAAAGCAAACAATTTGAATCTCACGCAATTGCTGGAAAATCGCGGAGAAACAAGCGCTTATATAGTGGGGAAATTCGAAGTCGCGAAAAGAATGGATTGGTGTGCCCGGAAGGATTCGAACCTTCGACCGTCCGATTAAAAGTCGGATGCTCTACCAGCTGAGCTACGGGCACTCACCATTGAACTGGTGAAGGCACTTTTAGCAGAAATTTTCTGTCAGTCGACAAAAGAATAGCTGCGAATAACGTTTTCACCAACAAATTCAATTTGATGAAGAAGAAAAGAATAATGTGGATCCAGCCAGTAGAAGCTAAATTGAAGGTTTCCCATTTAGGAAGCAAAAGAAAATTCGAAAAGGGGAAATGGTGTGCCCGGAAGGATTCGAACCTTCGACCGTCCGATTAAAAGTCGGATGCTCTACCAGCTGAGCTACGGGCACCTACCAAAAGATCAGTGAGCGCCCTTTTAAAGGATTTTGTGATCCAGTCAACCGGTCGTGAAGACTTTCCGCATCTTTTTATGGATAAGTGCTCATAGCAGTCAATAACGACAAAGAGATGACGCAATGATCAAGCATATAGAGCAGGGAAACCGAGCTGGATGGAAGCAGGCCTTTTGAATTTGATCAAGGAAGAAGAAACAAGCTTTTCCTATTCATTGCGCACGGATTTCTCTCTGCGCCACTATTTCACAGTCAAGTGAATGGAATGGCGGCGCAGAGCTGATTATATATGTCTAAAATAATGATTTGGTCCAAGCTATGCCGAGTGTCAGTAGCCATTGGCGAAATAGAGTAATAGGAGTGCAACAGCATTCATGGAAATCGATGTCACTATCACGGGCGCATTCATCGCGGGCCTCCTGTCTTTCGTATCGCCTTGTGTCTTGCCGCTGGTGCCTCCCTACCTCTGCTATATGGCTGGTGTCTCCATGGACCAGTTGACTGGAACGGATGATAATCAAAAGGCTGCGAACCGTATTCTCTTTTCCGCCATAGCGTTTGTATTGGGTTTCAGCACCATTTTTGTTTTGCTTGGCGCCGGTGCATCAGCAATCGGGCAATGGTTGAAATTCAATTCCGGTATTCTGAACTACGTTGCTGGTGGTATCATCATCATCATGGGGCTGCATTTCCTTGGAGTGTTCCGTATCGGTCTGCTTTATAAGGAGGCCCGCGTAAACGTCCAAAAGAAACCTGCGGGTCTGTGGGGGGCTTATTTGATCGGTCTTGCCTTTGCTTTTGGCTGGACGCCCTGTATAGGACCCGTCCTGGGCACAATATTGCTTGTTGCTGGTATTGAGGATAGCGTGCAGCAAGGTATGATTTTGCTGACTGCTTATAGCTTGGGGCTTGGTGTACCATTCCTGCTGACGGCCGCTTTTGCAGGCCAGGCCATAGGCGTGATGAACAAGTTCAAACGCCATATGGCAGCTATCGAAAAAGCGATGGGAGGGCTACTGGTTCTGACAGGTGTGCTCTTTGTTACAGGGCAGATTCAGAATGCCGCATTCTGGCTGCAGGAAATGCTGCCAGCGCTGAATAATATAGGTTAAGTCAGGTGTTTGTTCGATATTTGAGGAAATGACAAAAGGAGGCATTTGCCTCCTTTTTTGGTATTTGATTTTGTCGGTAAACAAAGCTCAGGTACTGGAGCGAACAAAGCGCTCAAAGGGAAGCGTAGCAAGGATGACGCCGGACATCACCAGAACCAGTCCCATCATATGAAAGGGAAGGAATGATTCTCCAAGGAAGGTAACTGCAAGCAAAACCCCCACGGGTGGCAGAAGATACATGAAAATTCCTGCTGTTGCTGGACCAAGGATCTTGATACCATATTGATAGCAGGTAAAAGCCAGAACACTGGAAATGAAACCAAGGCCAAAAAGCGAATACCATTGGCTCATCTGCTTTGGCCAGAAGTCTGCATAACTGGCTTCATAGATTGTGAATGGGATCATCATCAGGGATCCGATCAGGGCAACGATGGCAAACATGCTGATTGTGGACACTGGCTGTAGAGCACGTTTTTTGGAAAGAACGGAATAGATCGCCCAGCCAAGTGCAGCCATCACAAAGAGCAAGTCACCATCATTGAAATCCAGTGCCAGAAGTTGCTCCAAGCTTCCTTTAGCAATGATATAGAGAATTCCGGAAACTGCCAAAATAATGCCAGCAATCTCGCGCCAGGAAATGAGACGTCCGCGAAAAATGCGTTCCATCAAAAGAATCAGGACTGGTGATGAAGTGTAGATCAACGTTCCATTAGTCGCTGATGTATATTTCAGCGCGAAATAGACTCCTGCACCGCAAATACCAATACTCAGAAATGCATTGGTTGCGATAAGCTTCCATTGTGCTGACAATAATGCTCGCTGGCTCCAAATGCCTGACCAGGCAAATGGTATAATCAGACCAAAGGCGATTGCCCAACGAAACAAGGTCAGCGTGAAGGGCTCAACATTTTTCACGGCAACACTTCCAAATATAAAGTTGGAAGAAAAGAAAACTGGACTGAAGAGCAACAGCCAATAAGCAAGCATTCTGGAAGACAAGATGGAACTCGTTTTACAACGGGAAATGAGACAGGACAGCTTCAATGCCGCCTCAATAGTCGCTTCTAAAGCTCATGGGACCCGCAGACAACCCTATTACTACGCAGATATAGATCTGGCGAATTGGTCAATTGCCACGGTAAGACGATTTATGCAGTTGAGAACGATCAAGCCTACCGATTGAATACCAGTGCTTGCCCTTGAAATGGCGCAACAGAACAGTCATAGCCACGATCTTTTAGCCGAACACAAAGGGTTGCCGCTTCTGCGGCATTCTGTATCGGACCAAGCAATAGATTGAGGTGAATACGATTATTGGCGGCCTGCAAAATGGACGTGGCTGGTTTCAGGTCTCCAACTATCTGATTTTGGCTTCCGGAAATCTCCTGCCATGCAGAACGTAATTCCGGTAAGGAGACAAATTCACCAAGATTCAACGCAAAGCTTGTTCGGCTGGGGGCACGAACTTGCTGTGGGGTCTGCACCACTTTGCTGACTGGTGCCATGGCTTTTTCAGCCTGTGATGTGGTTAGGGCAAGTCTTGGTTTTGGGCGAGGCTCTGCACCAGAATCGGACATAGATGCCTTTTTACCTTTGGCGTCCAGGTCAAAATCTAGTGGTTGCCGCTTCAAAGTCATACCATCACGTTTCTCCACGGAAAATGGATCAAACTTCTGACCGTTGGCTTCGTTTGGCTGACTAGGACGAATCGAACCGGTTGGTTGCGGGTCCACGCCAACAGATTGGGCAACGGAAGCAAGCTGTTCTGCTGTGATCGTTGGTTTTCCGTCACGGCCGGGTAATGGCACAATGCGTACTGGACGGTTTGAGGCAATAACCTTCTTCAGGCGGCCTTCCATCTTCTCCAAATCAGCGACACGATTTCGCAATCGGCGGTTTTCATCCCTCAAACTCCGACTACTATTCTGGAAATTATTGACCCTACGCTGTAATTCGGCGAGCTGTTGACTAAGCTTGTTGAGCAGCTTTTGTTGATCACTTCCATTCTTGAAGGGATCAAAGCTTGCATTTTGACGTTTTAGGAGATTGTTCTCTACACGTTTGCTGAATTTTGCAGAAGCGCGTGTTTCTGGACGAATAGCGGCAGTTGGTGGTTCCTGTTTGTCTATGCTGCTGGTGACAACACTACGATCAACATCGGTAGGCACGCGATTTCTGGCCAGCGAACTCCTGTCACCGGTTGACCCATTCAGGGATTTTTCTGGATCTGAAACCATCGTCAATACAAGTAAAACTGTTACACAGGCTACAAGACCCCAGCCTGCCATCATACTTGCGTCGAAAATGGCTTTACCGCGCCGCGCCATTTCATTTGCCTCCTGAACGCGAATCTGTTGATTCACGTAACATTAAGCAAAGTATTTTTTTCTGCTCCTCGCAAGGGGGGTTCTCAATTCTGCGGCAATTCTTCATTAGGTAAACTCATATAATGAGAACCAGAACTATCTTTCTGAAGTCTATAGGAGACTCTCAATGATGCAGCGCTCATGCCAAGCCATTATACTGGCAGCAGGCCAAGGGACACGAATGAAGTCCAGTAAACCAAAGGTTTTGCATCAGGTTGCGCACCTGCCAATGGTAAGTCATGTTGCCAAAGCTGCGATAAATGCAGGTAGTCAGAAAATATCGCTCGTCGTTGGGCCTGATATGGATCCGGTTCTCAAAGCTGTGCGATCCATCCACAAAAATGTGCAGTCTCATCAACAGATTGAGCGCTTGGGAACCGCACATGCAGTGCTTGCGGCAGAGAGTGATCTGGGCCAGCCTCTGGATGATGTAATCATTCTGTATGGGGACACACCACTCGTGGAATCTCAAACCATCGCTAGCATGCGTGCTGCTTTGTCTAATGGGGCAGACGTAGTTGTTTTGGGATTCCGGGCTGAGAAGCCTGATCCATATGGGCGCTTGCTTGAGGAAGAAGGACAATTGGTTGCCATTCGCGAAGCAAAGGACGCAAGTGAAGACGAGTTGAAAGTCGATTTTTGCAATGCTGGCATAATGGCATTTTCCGGCAAGATCATACTGCAGCTTTTAAAGCGTATTGATAATGATAATGCTCAGAAGGAATATTATCTGACCGATGCGGTAGAACTCGCAAATCGATCTGGCCTTAAAGTCGTGGCAATGGAAGCGGAAGAGGCCGAAGTGCAGGGCGTGAATAGCCGTCTCGAACTTGCACGTGTTGAAGCAACATTTCAGCAACGGGCGCGTCTCAACGCCATGACCGAAGGTGCAACTCTGCAAGATCCCGAGACGGTTTATTTCGCTCATGATACCGAAATCGGTCGTGATGTCGTGATCGAGCAGAATGTCGTCTTTGGCCCCGGTGTGGAAGTGGCAGACGAAGCGACCATTCGGGCATTTTCTCATCTGGAAGGCGCAAAAGTCGCAAGTCATTGCGTGATTGGCCCTTATGCGCGCTTGCGTCCGGGCGCAGATTTGAGGGAAGCTGCAAAAGTTGGCAATTTCTGTGAGGTCAAAAAGGCAGTGATTGACCAAGGAGCCAAGGTCAATCACCTCAGCTATATCGGTGATGCCCATGTCGGTGCAAAGGCCAATATCGGCGCGGGAACTATCACTTGTAATTATGATGGCTTCAATAAATCCAAAACCGAGATAGGCGCAGGAGCTTTCATTGGTTCCAATAGTGCATTGGTGGCTCCGGTGATCGTTGAAGAGGGTGCAATTGTCGGTGCTGGCAGCGTTATCACCAAAACGGTCGAAGCAAATTCCTTGACCTTGACCCGTGCGAAGCAGATGGCACTTTCCAATTGGGCTACCAAGTTTAGAGAAAAGAATTCAAAAGGTTAATCTGAAAACTTGATATCACTGTCGATTGTCTGAATTTGACAGGAGATGGAAACCGGATTGTTAGAATATGCAATCTGAATTGATTTCCTCTCATGGTCTTTAGCGGCTAGGTATTCGGCAACATCTCCTTTCAGATTGCAAAATAGAGACATAATATGTGTGGAATTGTTGGAATCCTGGGTAACACTGAAGTCGCACCTTTGTTGGTCGATGCGCTCAAACGTCTGGAATATCGCGGGTATGATTCCGCTGGAGTTGCTACCCTGCATGATGGACAGCTGGACCGCCGCAGGGCAGCAGGCAAACTTCGCAATCTTGAACTGATCCTCAATGACAATCCATTGCCTGGTACAATTGGCATCGGACATACCCGTTGGGCAACGCATGGTATTCCGAACGAGACCAATGCTCATCCGCACAGAGCTGGTAATATCGCAGCTGTTCACAACGGAATTATCGAAAATTTCCGCGAATTGCGCCATTCATTGGCTGAAAATGGACATACCTTTGAATCTGAAACTGACTCTGAGACTATTGTCCACCTGATCAAACGAGAAATGGACAAAGGTTTCAAACCTGTTCAGGCTGTGGCCGTTGTTCTGAAGATGCTAAAAGGTGCTTTCTCACTGGCAATCATCTTTGGCGGTGAAGACAATCTGATGATTGGAGCTCGCCGCGGTAGCCCTCTGGCCGTGGGGCATGGCGAAGGAGAGATGTTCCTGGGATCTGACGCTTTTGCACTGGCGCCATTCACCGACAAGGTGACCTATCTGGATGATGGGGACTGGGCCGTTTTGTCTCGCTCCACAATCCAAATCTTTAACGAAAACGATGAGTTGGTAGAGCGTCAGCAGACTGTGGCCATGGCTTCGGCACAGGTGACCAGCAAGGGCAACTACAAGCATTTCATGGAAAAGGAAATGCATGAGCAGCCGGAGGTTATCCAGCATACTCTGTCCAATTATATCGACTTTGCTTCTGGTAAAGTTCGCCTCAAGAGTGAGTTGCCATTCAGCTTCAAGGATTTGAGGCGCATCACAATGTCCGCATGCGGCACTGCTTACATTGCTGGTCTAGTCGCAAAATACTGGTTTGAGCGCTATGCACGCATTCCGGTCGATATCGACGTGGCATCCGAGTTTCGCTATCGCGAAGCTCCGATGGAAGAGGGGGGGCTATCACTTTTTATCTCACAGTCGGGTGAGACCGCGGATACTCTCGCATCCCTTCGCTATTGTCGTGAAAATGGCCAGCATATCGCTTCTATCGTCAATGTGCAGGAAAGCACCATTGCTCGTGAGAGTGATGCAATCTTCCCGACCATCGCCGGTCCGGAAATCGGTGTGGCGTCTACCAAGGCCTTCACCTGTCAGCTGTCCGTTCTTCTCTCTCTCGTCATTCTGGCTGCGCGTGAACGCGGCAAAATCACGGTTGAGGAAGAGGCGGAACTTGTACAAGCTGTCAGCGAATTGCCAAAGTTTATTCGCCAAGCCTTGAAGCTTTCCGAACCAATCACTCACATTGCTCGTCGCCTGTCAAAGGTTGATAATATCCTCTATCTTGGTCGCGGAACCAGTTTCCCACTGGCGCTGGAAGGTGCGCTGAAACTCAAGGAAATTTCCTATATTCATGCGGAAGCTTATGCTGCGGGCGAGTTGAAACATGGTCCTATTGCTTTGATCGATGAAAGCATGCCGGTGGTGGTTATTGCGCCATTCGATGGATCTTATGAGAAAACCGTCTCGAACATGCAGGAAGTTGCAGCACGCGACGGCCAGATCATCCTGATCACCGATGAAGAAGGTGCAAAGCATAACAGTTTGGAAGATTGTGATGTTGTGGTTATGCCGAAAGTACCGGAGATTCTAAGTCCGATCGTCTATGCCCTTCCAATCCAATTACTGGCTTACCATACTGCGGATTTCATGGGCACAGATGTTGATCAGCCACGCAATTTGGCCAAATCGGTTACCGTGGAATAGAGCATCTCTGACTCAAGCGGATTTTTAATGAAGCCATCATCAAATCGATATTGATCGGTATGGTGATGGCTATTTCTTTGTTGTGAGCGATTGGTGCTTCTCAAGGACGATAGATTTCTTCTATATGTCTGTTTCCGTTCCAGCGAAATATGAGCGGTTTGGCATTGGGTGGGCGGGACCCGGTGCTTGGTTGACCTGTTAGAATGCGGGAAGCGCGTATCACGCCGGAATGACAGACAATTATAGGCAGGTTATTATCTGCCGCCTGACAACAATGGACCAAAGCATTTCCCGTACGGTGCAGAAAATCTCGCCAGTCTTCACCTTTTTCAGGATGGCCATCTCTTGCGGGCGAGTTTGCTATCGGCTGACCTTCGAAAATTCCCCAGTTTCGTTCTGAAAGGTCATTCACCTGCTCCACATACTGATCAGGAAATGCAAGATGACAGGTCTCTCTTGCTCTTTCCTTTGGACTGCAAAAGAGGCGGTAGTGCACAGGCCACGGTGCTCGTTGCAATGCACGTGCCTGATCGCGACCGAAATCGGTGAGGGGAACATCCAATCGTCCAGCAATAACACCGTCTCGATTGGCGATTGTTTCACCATGGCGAATAAGGCAAAAGCTATATTGTTGCAACGCGGTCAAAATCATAAGGTGACGCTTCCTTCCAGAAACACTTCTGCGCCAAAACCATTGACCTTGAGATAGTCTTGCGGGTTTTGGCAAAATACCGGTGCGAAGCGATCCGCTCCCAGTTTCTTGATCATGTTTTTCTGATGTGACAGAGGTGGATGTACATTCCAGCGACAAAAATAGCCGCCGCCCACCTTCTCAATACCTCGTGCATGTGCTGTCATGTGGCCCGTAAAGATCACATGTACATCTTTCCCAAGACGGTTGCTTTCATGCCACGCACGAACATAACCCCATGCAGCTCCTCCATCTGCGTTGGGAGTATCGCATATCAGAAATCGTGCATCTTCCATGTCGCCGCGTCTCAAAAGAGGTTCAATTGAACTGGCAATCGGAGAGACGCCCTCATTTTTGGTAGAGTTCGAAATAACTGCCCTGCATTCAGGATCCAGCATAACCGCTTCAAGGCCATAGCGTTCGGTCAGATGAACCGCCAGTTCTCCTGCGCGTCCAGAAGGAGGGACAGGAAAGAGAATCTTCCCATCAAGCTTATCGATCAAATCATTGAGTATAGATATGCGCAGTGCCTGAGGGATATCATCAAGATGGTAGGAACAATCGATGATGGCTGTGCGAGCCTTGGGTGGTTCGTCAAAGGAAAACCAGCGCGACTCCTCCGACCAGTCTCCCGAATAGAAAAATCCGTCACCAACGTCAAAATGGAACCATACGCCACCCAATGCATGACCATTACGACCGGTCGTCAGATTCACTCCATAAATGGTTGTCACGCCTTGTTCGGGTAGAATGTGGATGTCAGCCGCGGGTGGTAGTGCCATTGCTGTTCTTTGTGTTGTATAGATCGGCAACCCTTTTTCGACGGTATAAGGGGCACCACCAATATGATCGATATGATCGTGTGTGATGAATACCGCATCGACCCCTTCCAACCATGCGGGATCAAAATGGGCATTGGCTTCTGGTCCATGGCCGCAATCGAGCAACCAGCGTTGATCATTGATGGTCAACAACATGCAAGCCGGGCCTTTTTCTCCCAGCCCGGACAAAATTTCGATTTCAGCCATTTAAGTTTCCTGGAATGCCCAAGGTTGTGCGATGGAAAGGCCAAGTTGGCTTTCTTCCTGATAGCGGTCTCGCGACAGAAGGGTGATTATGTGGTCTGTGGTGGTTTTCAGGGTCATGCGATAGAGCCCACCCAAATAATTGGCACGTAGAACTTTCGCTCGGATATTGCCAAATTCTGCAATTGTGAGATTTTCAGGTCGCAGACAGATATGATTGGGATTTTCAACATCGGTTTCAATAGCAAAGGAGCCCCCAAGAGCACTTGCTGTCAATGTGTTGTCTTGCCAATTAACACCTGCAATGGGAATCACACTGCCTTCACCGACGAAACCTGCAACAAAGCTGTTGCGCGGACGATTGTAGAGTGTCTCAGGTGTGTCCAACTGAACGATCTTGCCTTCAGACATGACGGCAATTCGATCAGCCATCACCATGGCTTCGGACTGATCATGAGTCACGTAGACCATTGTGGAACCATTGTGACGATGGAATTCAGAAAAGACCTCCTGCATCGAAGCTCGTAAAGCGACATCCAGATTGGCCAGAGGTTCATCCAGCAATACTGCTTGCGGATCCAGAACCAACGCACGCGCCAGAGCGACTCTTTGACGTTGTCCACCAGATAAGTCGGATGGCATACGATCTGCGAAATTCGTGAGTTCGGTTGCCTGCAAAGCATCATTGGTTCGTGATTGTATTTGCTTCTTATCCAGTCCACGAACTTCCAAGGCAAAAGAAACGTTACGCGAAACATTCATATGTGGCCAAAGAGCGTAAGATTGGAAAACGAACCCGATATTGCGATCTTCCGGTGCAATAAAGCGACCTGTTTGGGTATCGGCAACAATGTGATCACCAATACTAATACTGCCGGTCGTCGGATGATCAAAACCTGCCAAAAGTCGCAGCAGAGTGGACTTTCCACACCCGGACGGCCCAAGAAGGGCAAGAAACTCTCCGTCTTGAATGCATGCACCAATCGAATCAAGGGCAGGGGTGGAACCGAAGGTCTTGCTGACCCCTGTTAACATTAGCTGTGCCATGGGACGACTCCTTTCGGTAGTCTTGAGGAGCTCAGCTGCACCACGCCCATCAAGCCGATGACAACGAGCACAATGGTCATCGCAAGAGCTGACGCCATTACAGTTTCTCCACTATCGTCCAGATTAAAAATCACCACGCCCAAGGTCTCGGTGCCAGACGACCATAAAAGGGCTGAAACTGTCAGCTCGTTGAAGCCTGTTAGAAAGACCAAAATCGCTCCTGCTGCAGCTGATGGTGCGGAAAGCGGTACGATGACATGCCGTAAACGTTGAAGAAGCGACGCGCCAACTGACTGTGCAGCTTCATTCATAGCCGGGTCCAGCTGCTTGATGCTGGCCTGCACCGGACGAAACATGATGGCAAAAAAGCGAGCTAGATAGGCAAGCAATATGATCCAGATGGTGCCGTAGAGTGAGAAGTCCGTGAAGGGTAGATTGATGAGCAGCAGGATCATTGCGATTGCCAGCACCACACCGGGCAGGGCATAGGGCAAATCCACCAGACTATCGAACAATCGCCCCATACGCGATGGATTGCGCTCCATCAACCACGCAAGCGGAAGGCATATTGCGATCAAGATCAAGGCTGAGCCACCGGCCAAAAAGAACGAATTACTAAATGCACGAGCGGTCACGGGTTGGCGAAATAAAGCTTCGAACCATCCGTCAAATGTCAGTGTTTGAAAGTTCAGCGGCAAACCGAAAGCAGGAACCAGGGATGTGGCCAATAGTCCAATCAACGGCAGCACCAATATACAGAACACCACTGACCAAAGGGCAATTTCGACCGGCAAACGAAAACGCCCCAATGGGATGGCCAAGGATCGTGAATTGGTGCCGACAAGATGAACTTTGCTCCGGTGCTGAAAGAAACGTTGAAACAGAATGCCGACTACGGCGACACAGCCAATGAGAATGGCCAGAACCGCTACTTCTCCAAGAACTGATGGACCAATACCTGACAAACGTTGATAAATAAGTGTCGGAAGTGTCGAATATCCAGCAGGAATTCCCAGCATTGCCGGAATGCCAAAATTTCCCAAGGCAGTGACGAAGGTGATTGCGACGCCAGCCGATAAGCTTGGAAGACATAACGGCATCACGATTTTCCACCAGATCTGTCGACCTTTGGCCCCGGAAATACGGGCTGCTTCAACCGCTTCTTGTGGTATTGCGCGCAAGCCCGCGCGCAACGTCAGAAAGATTATGGAAGTATGCTGAATGCCAAGAAGCAGGATAATACCACCAGCCGAGTAAAGAGGTTGAGGCGAGCCAAGTTTGGGAGCAACCCCTATTGTTTTAAGCAATACCGAGGAGGGGCCCATGAGTTGGGTCCAGGAAAGGGCGGTGATCTGCGGTGGGATCATCATCGGAATCATCAAACAAAAGACAAGGCTGGCCTTTGCGCGAAGGTCTGTAAGCGCAACAAGAAAGGCAAAAGCACCGCCTATCAAGGCGGCAAGAACTGTCCCAAGACCAGCCGTGATCAAAGAATGCAAAAGCGCATTTTGCGTGGACGAACGAGAGAGTACTTCGCCCAATAAGGCAAAGCTGATGCTGCCCTCAAATGTGAGGCCATGGGCGAAAAGACGCAACACAGGGAGCAGCGTAAGCGTGATTGCGATGATCAGAATAACAGAAAGCAACCGGTACTCTGACCGGTTGCTTGTAATCTTGCTTGTTATTGGCATCAATTGACACCGAACAACTCTGAGAACTTGGCCTTGTTCGCTTCCGCATCTTTAAGGGCTTTACCTGGATCAAAAGCCATCAGCTTGATGTCTTTGCGATCAGGGAAACCTGCAGGCACGGCCATGTCGCTACGTGCAGGGATATAACCCATATCAAGCACCAGATCCTGCCCCTTCTTGGACAGGGCAAAGTCTACAAATTTTTTTGCAGCATCTTTGTTCTTTGCACTTTTCAGAATTGCGACCGGTTCGGTCACGTAGGAAACACCTTCCTTGGGGAAGACGAACTCGACCGGAGATCCTTTGGCTTTATTGCGAATAGCAAGAAAGTCAACGACAACACCATAAGGCTTCTCGCCCGAAGCAACAGCTTTGAATGTTCCGCCGTTGCCGCCCTTTGCGCGTGCTTTGTTAGCAGCCAAAGCGCCGTAATAGTCCCATCCAAGATTGTCATTACCGGTGAGGGTCGCAAGATGGATCAGAGCAGCGCCGGAATAGAGCGGTGAAGGCATGGCGATCTGTCCCTTACGAGAAGCGTCAGCCAGATCCGCCCAGCTACCAGGAACTTTCTCAGCGGCTGTGTTATAGACGATGCCAGAGGTGATCAATTTGGTGGAATAATAATATCCATCAGCACTGTAAAGTGCCTTGTCATAGGCAACCGCTTCCTTGGATTTATATGCGGTAAGAAGATCCTTCTGCGCCATACCTTCCAAGGTAACGGTGTCAGCAATCAGCAGAACATCTGGCTGCGGGTTGCCAGCTTCAATTTCAGCATAGAGACGAGCCATCAACTTGGTGGTGCCATCACGCACCCAGTCCACTTTGATATCAGGGTTGGCAGCCATGAATGCATCAACGGTTTTTTGTGCATCAGCATTTGGCTGTGAGGTGTAAAGGGTCAGGGTATCGGCAAAAGCAGTGCTCGCAAGCAGGCTCAAAGCAGCAGCAGTCAGCAAGGTTTTCATGGAATGGCTCCAGTTATATTGACTTTCGTACGAAAACGAAATCGCAAGGAGTGTTTCGCATGGAAATTTATAACTTTTGTGACAGTGTGTTTGTTATTCGGATTTACGATTGAACTGATCAACTAAATTGCGTATTGCAATGGAGAGTTTTGTTTTCGAAGGAAAGTGAATGAGGCGAGAGGATCTTAACCGAAGACGGGATCAAATCATTGCGTTACTCGCCGCCAATGGCGAGCTGACCGCAACGGATTTGGCCAAAAGGTTGGATGTATCGGTCCAAACCATCCGAACAGATTTACGCGATCTGGATGAAGCCTCACTTGTACAGAGACGTAGCGGAATTGTGCGCCTAAGGCAGCAATCGGAGAATATTGGTTATTCTCCTCGCATGAGTATCTCACGCTTGGAAAAGCAACATATTGCACTTGCGGTCAAAAATTTGGTCGATAATGGCGCCCGTGTCGCACTCGGAACGGGAACGACGGTAGAATTGTGCGCAAATATGTTGGCCACCAAAGAGGATCTCTTTGTTGCGACCAATAACATCCATGCAGTGCTGGCCCTACAGCTGGCACCCAAAGCGGTTGTTATGATTGCTGGTGGAACAGTCCGTTTGCGGGATTTGGATATGATCGGATCAGCCAGTTCGGACTTCTTCGAAAATTATCGAGTTGATGTCGCCATATTCAGCTGTGGAGGGGTCTCCAAGTCTGGCGAAGTGCTGGACTATAACTCAGAAGAAGTCGCAGCCCGAAAGGCAATTGTCGACTGTGCACAAGAGACCATTCTGGTTTTTGATAGCGAGAAATATGGGCGCGATTTACCTTGCCGCCTGCACAATGTTTGGGATTACGACAAGATTGTCACTTGGTCAGAGTTTGGACAAGACATACGTGAACAATGCGCCAAGCATGGGTGCGAAATAGTTTCCATGCCCAAAGATCTGTAACCGAGCAGATCTATTAGTTTACCCCCTCCCGACAGAATATTGATGCAGCCCCTCCAAGAGGATTACCGCATCCATACGCCTATCGTGCGCTACGACCAATCACCAAAAAAGAAAACTTGTACCTGCTGTTGCTGATTACGGCAGCTAGCGAGACAGGTCCCTTGACCAATCCATATTTTTCAGCAAATATGAAATATGAATCAACTGTCATGTTTGGCGAAAAATGCAGACATGGCTTCAGGCGGAAACGGGTGGAGTTCCGGTTTCGCATCTGATTTTGGGAGGAATTGGAATGAAGCGGAAGATTGTTGCAGCCCTCGCTGCGTCATTTGTTATGTCGGCAGGAGCTTATGCTGACGAAATCAAGATCGCGCATGTCTATGGCAAAACCGGCCCATTTGAGGCTTACGCCAAACAGTCTCACGTCGGGTTGATGATGGGACTGGAATATGCCACCGGCGGCACTATGGAGCTCGACGGCAAGAAAATTGTCGTAATTGAAAAAGACACGCAGCTGAAACCGGATATCGGCAAGGCAATGCTGGAAGAAGCTTATGGTGATGATGAAGTCGATATTGCCGTAGGTCCTGTGTCATCTGGTGTTGCGCTGGCCATGCTGCCCGTTGCCGAAGAGTTCGAGAAAGTTCTCATCGTAGAGCCTGCTGTTGCCGACTCAATCACCGGTAAAGCCTTCAATAAATATATCTTCCGTACTTCACGTAATTCCTCGCAGGATGCAATCTCCAATGCTGTTGCTCTCGGTAAAGAGGGCGTGTCTATTGTGACATTGGCACAGGACTATGCCTTCGGTCGTGATGGGGTTGCTGCCTTCAAAGAAGCTTTGAAAGGTACAGGAGCGAAACTCGCTTACGAAGAATATGCGCCACGCGACACCAAGGATTTCACTGCTCATGCCCAGCGCATGTTTGACGCATTGGCAAAGGAAGAAGGCCGCAAGATCATTTTTGTGATCTGGGCCGGTGGCGGTAACCCGCTTGGCAAGCTCAAGGCAATGAACCCGGAAAGCAAGGGTGTTGAACTGGCAACAGGTGGCAATATTCTTGCTGCGATGAAAGCTTACAAAGCTTTGCCTGGCATGGAAGGTGCCACCTACTACTATTATGATATCCCGAAAAATCCAGTGAATGACTGGCTCGTGAAAGAGCATTTCAAGCGTTACAATTCTCCACCAGATTTCTTCACCGCTGGTGGCATGGCCTCTGCTATGGCTGTGATCGAAGCGATCAAGCAAGCTGGTTCCACCGAGACTGACGCCCTGATCTCTGCCATGGAAGGCATGGAGTTCGACAGCCCGAAAGGCAAGATGAAGTTCCGCAAGGAAGACCATCAGGCCATGCAGTCCATGTATCACTTCAAGATCAAGGTGCAGGACGATGTCGAGTGGGGCATTCCTGAGCTGGTACGCGAGCTGAAAATGGATGAAATGTCCATTCCGGTGCGCAACTAATAGGCCGGGTCCAATTAGGACCAAAATCTGAAAACCTGATCTGGCCACGTCGAGTGGTCGGGTTAGGTGCCCTCCATTTTCTTCTTGAAACGGGAACGAGTTATGTTGGAACCAGCGGTGCTTTCCACCCGCGATCTGACAGTGCGTTTTGGCGGCCATGTGGCCGTGAACGCAGTGACAGCGGATTTTCATCGGGGAACATTGACCGCAATTGTCGGTCCCAACGGGGCGGGCAAGACCACTTACTTCAATGTCATATCCGGACAGATCTCTGCCTATTCCGGAAGTGCCATTCTCAATGGAGAAGATATCAGTTCTCTATCCATTGCAGAGCGGACCCATAGAGGTTTGGGGCGTGCGTTCCAACTGACCAATCTGTTTCCCAATCTGAGTGTTTTGGAAAATGTTCGCTTGGTCGTGCAAAGCCATATGCACTCCGGTTTCGATCTCTTCTCACGCGCGGATGGGCATCAGGAGCTGATCGATAAGGCGGAGCACTATCTGGCTCGTGTCAATTTGCTGGATGCATTTGAACAGCCAGTCTCAAGCTTGCCGCACGGTGATCAGCGAAAGCTTGAGGTCGCACTACTTCTGGCCCTTGGCTCGGACGTCTTGATGTTTGATGAACCGACAGCGGGCATGAGCGTCGATGAAGTGCCGGTGGTCCTGGATCTTATTCAGGAAATCAAGGCAGACAAATCACGCACCATTCTGCTGGTCGAGCATAAGATGGACGTGATCCATGCGCTGGCCGACCGGATCATCGTTCTGCATAACGGCACATTGGTTGCAGAAGGCGACCCACAAGAAGTCATGCAACAAGACGTGGTTCAGCAAGCCTATCTTGGGAACGATCCTGATGCAGATGTAAGGGAGGCAAGCTGATGAGTGAAGCGCTCCTCACGCTGCAAGATGTTCATACCGATATCGAGCAATACCACATCCTTCACGGCGTCTCCATGGAGGTGCCACGCGGCGGTGTCACCATGCTATTGGGTCGCAATGGTGCAGGCAAGACCACCACATTGCGGACCATCATGGGGCTCTGGAAGGCGAGGCAGGGTGCAGTTACCCTTGAAGGGCAGGATATCAGCAAATTCAACACACCTGATATCTCTCAACTTGGCATTGCCTATGTGCCCGAGAATACCGGCCTCTTTACAGATCTGAGTGTCGAAGAAAACATGATCCTGGCAGCGCGCTCGGGAAAGATGAATGAGGACAGGCTGGATTGGATCTTCTCGCTCTTTCCAGCCATGAAAACATTCTGGTCCTTGCCTGCAGGTAACTTGTCTGGCGGGCAGAAGCAGATGCTTGCCATCTCCCGTGCCATCATTGAGCCGCGTAAGCTGCTCATCGTGGACGAACCCACCAAAGGATTGGCCCCGGCCATCATTCAGGCGCTGACAGCAGCATTCGAAGAGCTGAAGAAAAGCGACACCACCATATTGCTGGTTGAGCAGAATTTCGCCATGGCCAAACGCCTAGGCGATACGGTCGCAGTGATGGATGACGGCAAGATCGTTCATACCGGTTTGATGGCAGATCTGGCCTCAGACAATGCACTGCAGGAGCGACTGATGGGACTGAGCATGGAGGCGCATCAATGAGCGATCAAGCGCAATTAAAGGCAGCTGAGACAGTTATGCCCGAAAGGGCAATCATCGAAGCACCAAGCTTTCAGGATCAGCTGATCAAACTCACTCCATGGCTTCTGGTTCCGATCATAGCATTCGTAGGTTTCCTTGCCATCTCCAGTGGCCCAACATGGGCGACGCTCACCATTGCCGGTTTGGCCATGGGTTTGATGATATTTATCATGGCTTCTGGCTTGACCCTTGTCTTTGGTCTGATGGACGTCATCAATTTTGGTCATGGAGCCTTTGTCTCTCTTGGCGCATTTATCGGTGTCACAATCCTCTTGATGCTGGCTGGCTGGACGTCCAGCCCGTCTTTCTTCATCAACATGCTGGCTCTTTTTCTGGCCATCTCTGTTGCTATGGGCGGCACGGCCATATTCGGCTGGGCGTTTGAACGCTATATCGTGATGCCGGTTTATGGAGCTCACCTGAAACAGATCCTCGTCACGATGGGTGGTCTGATCATCGTGCAGCAATTGATCCATGTGTTCTGGGGACCAGATGAGATTTTCATCGCTCGGCCAGAAAGCCTGAAAGGTTCAATCGAGCTATTTGGTGCATCAATTGAGCGTTACCGTCTGGTGGCCGTTGGAATTGGTGTTGCTCTATTTGCGCTTATGCGCTGGGTACTGAATGGCACCAAAATCGGACTTCTGGTACGGGCAGGGGTCGAGAATGGCGAGATGGTTGAAGCGCTTGGTTATAACATTCGCCGTCTCTTCGTGCTGGTCTTCATGGCCGGTTCTGCTCTTGCCGGGCTTGGTGGCGTGATGTGGGGCCTCTATCAGGAAGTCATCACCGCCCATATGGGCAACGAAATCATGATCCTTGTTTTCATTGTCGTGATCATCGGCGGTCTCGGCTCAATTGAGGGATGTTTCATTGGTGCGCTTCTTGTCGGGCTGCTTGCCAATTACGGTGCCTATCTGGCGCCCAAATTTGCACTTGTTTCCAATATCGGCCTGATGGTCGCAATTTTGATGTGGCGGCCACAGGGATTGTTCCCAGTGGTCAAGGCGAAATAGGAGCGGCCGGAATGTTGAAGCATATTCTTTCAGATGACTTCCCGCGTAGCCGTATCCTGACGGTGCTTTTGATCGTGATCGTACTGGGGCTGGTCTTTGCACCTTTCATTTTTCCTGGAACGCGTTCACTCAATACTGCTGCACGGATTTGCATTTTTATCGTTCTGATCGCATCCTATGATCTGTTGCTAGGCTATACCGGCATCGTCTCATTCGCCCATACCATGTTCTTTGGCATCGGTGCCTATGGGGTGGCTCTAACACTCAATGCTATGGGCCCAAGCTGGGCTGCCATACCACTAGGTGCGCTGGCAGGGGTTGTCTGTGCTGGCCTGCTTGCTTTGGTCATAGGGCTCTTTTCATTGCGAGTGAAAGCAATTTTCTTTGCAATGGTAACGCTGGCTGTAGCCTCAGCCTTTGCGGTTCTGGTTTCCCAACTCTCAGATTTTACCGGTGGTGAGGATGGGCTTTCCTATAAGATTCCACGTGAATTCACGCCGGCCTTCAAGTTGTTCGATGACAAGATTTTTGGTGTGCGCATCTCCGGCAAGATCGTGATGTATTATTCCATCGTGATTGTCAGCATTTTGCTGTTTCTCACCATGCTGCGTATGGTCAACAGCCCATTTGGCCGAGTGTTGCAGGCTATTCGTGAGAATGCCTTCCGTGCAGAAGCCATCGGATATCGGACAGTACGCTACCAGACAGCGACCAATGTGTTGGCAGCAATCTTTGCGGCACTGGCAGGTGCAATGATGGCGCTTTGGCTCCGCTACACAGGGCCGGACACTACGCTGTCCATGGAGATTATGGTCGATATTTTGCTGATGGTCGTCATTGGCGGCATGGGCACCATGTATGGTGCAATTGTCGGCGCAACCATTTTCATTTTGGCGCAGAATTATCTGCAAAATGCCTTGGCTGTTGCGGGGGAGGTAACCGAGGGTATTCCGATCCTCTCAGAATTATTGCATCCAGATCGTTGGCTGCTGTGGCTTGGTCTTCTCTTCATCCTCTCGGTCTATTTCTTTCCCACCGGGGTGGTCGGCCGTTTGCGTGAACATGCTGTGCGTCGCAAGGAAACTGCTACGTGAGCGAAGAAACAAGACCTCTCCTCATAGCCCTCCATGGTTGGGGAGCGCGCGGTTGCTTTTTTGATGATTTGGCCAGACGGCTGACCGAAATTTGTGATGTCGTTGCCCCGGATTTTGTGGGTCATGGGACGCAAAAGCAGATCGAGGTCGTTGAGTTGTCAATGTTGGCCGACCAGATCAATGAGCTTACGGTGCAATATCAGCGGCGGCGAATTTTTCTACTTGGCTGGTCCATGGGAGCAGCCGCGGCATTCAGCTATCTTGAAAAGTTCGGCAGCGAGCAAATTGCTGGACTACTCATCGAAGATATGGCTCCCAAACCCCTCAATGATGAAGACTGGGATCTGGGCATCGCCAGCGGATATCGCGCAGAAGATGTTGAAGTGACCCTTGGCCATATAAGGTCAGGGTGGCAACGATATGGACGTCGCGTCTGGTGCGCTACCTTTGCCACGCCTCAAATTGCCAGAAAATTCGAAGACGATGTGTTATTCGAAACTTTCCTGGACAATAGAGAACGTCCAATGGCGAGTGCCTGGCAAAGTTTGATGGCATTGGATGCGCGCTCATTGATCAGAAATTTGGACTGCCCGGTGCTGGCTCTCATGGGCGCAAACAGTCATGTTTATAAGCCAGAATTGGCAGACTGGTATGAGCATATGCTGAAAAATGGGAGTGTTCATAGGATTAAGGGGGCAGGGCATGCCCCCCATCTAGAACAGCCTGAGATCTTTGCAGATCTGGTGACCAGCTTTATTCAAAAGCATTGCTGACATCTTTGGCCAGCACCAAGGCACGACCATCACAAATCATTTCCCCGTTTGCATCCAAACATTCAGTTCTAAGATCAACGAGATGCTTTTCAGAGCGCAGCTCAGTAATGGTCACACGAGCCGTCAATTCCTGATCTAGTGGTGCTGGCTTGATAAAGTTCAAGCTTTGCTTGAGATAATTGGTTCCACGACCAGGAAGCTTGACGCCGAGCAAATAGGAAAAGAGTGCCGCAATCAGTGGCTCAGGAACGGAGCCATCGACCTTTTCGCCGGTCAGGTGCGAAAATGCACCCAAGTCTGATGAATTATATGTTCTGGAGATGCTGGCGCTTTGGCTGACTTCAAGCATTGGAATTCTCACTCCATTCGATGATTGTTGCGCCTTCAAGCCCTACAGTTTGGCGGCGAAGGCTGCTTGCCTGGGTTTTGAGATGAATGTGTCCATTCTGGTCAACGCCTGTGACTTCAATCTCGAACAACACATTTTCATCGGTGAAGGTAGGAGCAGGAAATTTTATGGATTGCTCGAGCTGAACTGCACCGGGGTAAGCAGATTGGATCATGCTCCATAAGTGAGAATAGAGCAGCATGCCGTGCGAGACGGTTCTGCCAAACCGTGTTCGAGCCGAAAAAACAGGGTCAACATGGATAGGGTTGTCGTCACCGGAGAGATCGGCAAAGGCATTGAACTCAGCTTGCGTAAAGCAATGCTCTTTCGTGTGCGTTTCACCAATATCTGGTGACACAACAATCGATGCATTGGTCATGAAATGCTTATCCCTGTTGCTTGAGAATATGTTTTTGAACTTTGCCAGCGGCAGTGCGCGGAAAATCTTTTACCACCGAGAAATATTTTGGGATTTTGTAGGCCGCCAGCTTGTCACGGCACCAAGGTCCCAACTCGCTGATATCTATTGTCTGACCGGGACGGTTGGTCAGTTTCGCATGACCGACTTCCCCCCACTTCTCATCAGCAACACCAATGACGGCTGCCTCCAAAATGGCGGGATGCGTATTGAGAACTTTCTCTACTTCAGCCGGATAGACATTCTCGCCACCGGAAATGAACATGTCCTTGATCCGGTCAACAATGAAATAATATCCATCGTCGTCCCTCAGTGCGACATCGCCTGTTTTCAACCAACCATCATCAGTGAAACTGGCCTCGGTCGCCTCAGGATTATTGTAGTAGCCGGGCGTAATATTGGGTCCGCGAATTTGCAACTCGCCTTGCTCATTGTTACCCATTACCTTGCCATCAGGGGAGGCTATACGGACTTCGGTGAGCATCTGTGCCTTGCCGCAAGAACCAGCTTTCTCGATCACTGCATTCTTATCCATCAAGAACACTGTGGGGCCGGTTTCCGTCATGCCAAAGCCAAGACAGATATGGGCATCTCGTTCGGCAAATGCTTTGAGCAATGGGATGGGAAGGGGTGCACCACCGGCGCCCCAAGACTTCATCTTGCTAAGGTCGGTATTGGCAAAATCGGGATGCAGATGCAGCACCTGGTAAACCGCTGGTACGGCAAGAATGGAGTTCACACGGCCCTGATGGATCAAAGCAAGCAGATCGCCTGCTTCGAACTTCGGCATGACGATATTGGTGCCGCCAAACAGAAAGACGGGCAGGGAAATCAGATTGATGCCCGCGGTATGAAAGAGCGGCAGATAATTGACCGTCACATCATCGCGGGATATGTCCATCGACTGACCAATATTGACAGCATTAGCCCAAGCCATCTTCGGTGTTTGAATGACAGCTTTGGGTTTGCCTGTCGTGCCACTGGTGTAAAGCAAATACCAAACTTGATTACCATCCCAAGCTAGAGTTGGAATAGCATCAACAGAACAGCCTTCTAAACGCTCTTCATAATTTCCATCAAGATTGATGACGTTGAGCGAGCAAGTGTTTGACAGGTTTTCAGCTGTCTCACTGAAATGATCATCAAAGAATAAAAGAGATGGTGCGCAATCCTCAACAATCGGGATCAGTTCTGCAACCGGTTGGCGCCAATTGAGTGGCACAAGAATGCAGCCAGTCTTGGCACAGGCAAAGAGTATCTCAAAGAAATCCGGCCGGTTCAGGCACAAGATTGCTATCCGGTCGCCAGACTTCAGGCCTTGAGACTGAAGCAAATGAGCGGCTCGCTGGGCGCGGTTGTGAACTTGCGCGAACGTGCGTGTCTCACCAGAGCCATTCATCTCGAAGGCGACCTTGTTTGGAGACAATTCCGCCCGTTTCATCGTCATATCAGGTATCAGATCCATTTTGCTCTCCTCCCAGAGCTCAGGTATGACCCACCATTTATAATGCCAGGAATTTCTTCATTCCTTCGGTCACTTCAGCTCGAGTGATGCGTTCAATAAATGCATCTCGCTCACGATCCAAACCTTGCCGATAGCGGCTAAGTCTGTCCTCTTGCAAAAGCCTTTTGATTGTCTGGGAACTGCCTTTTGCCATTCCATTCAGGCTTTCGAGCCACGTCGCAATCTGCTGTTCTGGTTCCTTGCACAGCGCATCAGCCAATCCAAGAGAGAGAAGTGTTTGAGCATCAAGACGTTCATTCAGAGACAGAATTCGTCCTGCCTGGCGAGCTCCAATCCGGTCGGGCAGGATGGCTGTCCAGCCACCATCAGGAGCAAAGCCAACGACTGAGTAATAAGGTTGAGCGAAGGTACGCTCTGTAATCGCCACGAGGTCGGCTGCTAGCATCAAACCAAATGAGCCACCGGTGATAGGGCCATGAATGCTTGCTAGAACCGGGCAGGGTAGAGCCATTAAGGATAGGATCGCATCATGAAGTGCGCCAACGATTGATTGAGAATAAACAACACGATCTTCCGCTTGCCAAAAACCACGAACATCGCCACCAGTGGAAAAGCTACGCCCATTCGCAGCGAGAACGACTGATTCCAAATCTGTACGATTTGATAGCGTAGCCAAATGAGTATTTAGCTCTGCAAGAAGATCAGGAACCAGCGCATTATGCTGATCTGGACGGTTCAATGTAAGTTTGGCAGAGGCCTCTGTTTCCTCAAGAAGCACGAGTTGTGACATTCCATCAGCTCCCATGCGCCTTCACGCCATTCTCAAGAATGTCCATGATGATATCGACCACGTAATCAATGTCGACATCAGTCCGCCAAAGACCGTAAACCTCGCCCATGGAGCGGCCAATTCCCAATAAAAGCCAAGCTCGAACCTCGAGATCACCTTTGGACATTTCACCCGCTTCAACGGCCAGTTCCAGAGCTTTGCGATAGCCAGAGGCGAATTCCTCGAAATAGGCGCGATAGACCTTGTCATCGACAAATTGTGCTTCTTGAACAATCCGGTAGAGATCGGGATTTTCTCGCGCAAAGGCGATGAAGTGGCGAAGACCCGCTCGCTCTGCTGCCATGCGATTGGGCGCGGAACTGTTTATGTCACTAAGCTGCTGACGCAGATCACGGCCCATCTCCAGGACAAGCGTCCGCATTATCTCTTCTTTGCTTTCGAAATAGATGTAGAATGTACCTTGGCCAACACCTGCCTGCCGGGTGATGGACGACACAGAGGCTTCAGCAAATCCTTTGCTGCCAATCTCTATACGTGCCGCGTCAAGCAGGCGCCGGTGGGTTTTCTCACCACGAGATGTGCGGGGGGCAGAGGATGCTTTGGCCATATGCGTTCGCCTCACAATATTACAAACATGACGGTTGATTCATGTTTCATATTAAGCGCATAATTCCTTGAATGACAAGGCCTTGGTAGACAGAGAAGAAAAACTGAGAAATTTGTGTGCGTAGAAATTCATATCTGTTCAATATGATGTTTGATATCGTCCGATAAAATAAAACTGGCTACACGTTAAGATGTTGAGATAGATGTCGATATCTTCGATCAGTTTTTATTTGCAGGTGTTGATTTAAATAGGTCAGAAAGATTGCGCAGAAAGGAGCAGGATCGAGTTATGAAACTTCACCCGATCCTGTGATGTTAAGTTAGCTCATCTTGTTTGTCGGCTGGTCTGATAGCGATCAAACGCTGCACCAATCAGTTTGAGGAGAATTTTGAAGATGGGCTCCAGTCCGATTCCGGAACGGATTTCGAATTCCTCATATTTGAAGCGGCGAGCGGCAAGGCCTTTGGAACGAAGGGCAGATTTCAGACTTTCACGCATGGCTTCCGGACCACAGAAGAAAGCCGTTGCCTTGGAAATCGGGAAATCCAGTGCGGCTTCAATCTTATCAGCATTCAACCGTCCTTGGCTTTCCGTTTCAATCAAATGGAAATGGAAATTGTTGTTTGTTTTGGCCAACGCCTCGAACTCTTCGACATGGCTGGCCCGTCGACGGTTGGGCGTACAATAGAAAAAGTGGACTGGTGCGCTATCTTGGGTAACAGTCTGCGCAAAGGCTGCAAATGGGGTCACGCCGACACCGCCTGCCAGCCAGATTTCCGGGCGCTTGCCATTGGTGCGGGCAAAATGGCCAAAGGCTGGTGAGACAGAGGCGCGATCTCCTGCATTCAGTTTGCTCGCAAAATGCCTTGTATCATCACCTAGTGGCTTGATGGTGAAACGAAGGCTCTTGGATGCATCTGGGGCTTTCGAGATGGTGAAAGGGTGAACCTCGCTTTTGCCCTGACCTTCAAAGCGGATGAAGGCGAATTGGCCCGCGTGGTGACTCAGACCAGATTTTTCCGGCTCAAGGCTTACGGCCAGAGCATCACCACTCTGTTTGATTTCATTGATGCGATAACCAAATCGACCGTGCAGGAAACCAAAGGGTAGCAAGGTATAAAGATAGCAAAGAATGCCTAACGCACAGAACGCACTCACATAGAGCCCCAGTGGATCCCAGATCGAGAAGGGCTTGAGCATGAAGACATAGTGGAAGGCCCCGAGAGCAAAGAATGCGCCCATGAGTTTGTGTGTCCAGCGCCACCAATGATAGGGAATGAAGGTAGCGATCGTGATGCCTACAAGAACCAGCAAACCATAATAGCTGAACTCACCCATCGTTTCGGCCAGATCGGTGAGCGCGGTTTCGCCACCAAGACCTTTGACCTCTGCATCCAGAGTATCATGGAGCAACACGGCGACAATGGCACCAATGCCGGTCCATTTATGAACTACATAAATCCGATCCAGGCTGCCAAACAGGAGTTCCAGCCAACGAAATCGGGTTGCCATCAATTGGGTCATGCCCATGGCAATCAAGGCTGCACAACCGATATATTGGCTGATGACAGCCTCGGTACTATGTGTTGCCAGCATTGGTACAAACCAATAAAGGGGCGCAAGAATGGCCGCCAGGAGAAGGATAAGTCCAGTCGCCTTCATGATATGGTCCTGTTTGTTTCGCTCTTCTTTCTTGATCGGTGGTCCGGTGACCAGTAAGAGCGCTGGTTATGGTCTATTTTGTCTCAAAGGTCAAAATGGCTTCGAAGCCTTGGTTAGAACCATGGCGAGGTGATTGCAACAGCATCTCACCATCGGTCTGGTTCATGATGGTCTGAACGATGGAAAGGCCGAGCCCGGTTCCTTCCGCTTTTGTCTCGCCCCGCTCGAATGGTTCGCTCAGACGGGCCAGACTGTTTTTTTGAATTACCGGGCCATCATTGGTGATGTGCAGATGTCCCTTTGCATCAAGGAAAATATCGATAGGTGCTGATTTGCTGCCATGTTTGAGTGCATTCTCTATCAGGTTGCGGATGATGACAGCAAAGGCATCCAATTCTATCGGGCCTCGCAAAGGCCTATCTTTTGGCAAATCTATGTTCAGTCGATCCGCATTTGCTTTGTCGGAGGCCATATCGCGTAGAACCAGTTGCAACACTGGGAGCAAATCATTGTGGGTCTCCGAGCGAGCGAAGCCAGCTTCCAGTCTTGATAATTGCAGCAATTGCTCGGACAAGTTGGCAAGGTGGCGCAGAGCAAAATTGATATTTTCAGTTCTTTGAGCCGCCGGATGATCACCCAATTCAATGGATAGACGCTGAACTTGCGCCAATGCGCCAGCAATTGGCGTTCTAAGTTCATGTGCTGAACTGGCCGCAAAGGCGCGTTCTGCATTAAGGGCAGCACGTAGGCGCTCAATCAGGTCTGCCACAGCATGGGCGATGGGAGCAATTTCTTCCGGGTAGCCATCGGTCGTGGTTGGGGTGAGGTTATGACCATCTCGGCTGGCAATATCCTGCCTCAGATCGTCAACTGGCTGCATGGCCCGGCGTACTATATGCCAGATCCAGAAACCCATCAGAGGCAGAAGAATGATGAGAGGCAGCAGCAATGCGGAAAGGCTTTCCCAGAAAACCTCATTGCGGTGTTCATTCAACTCAATGGTGACGATGGAATAACCGGTCTCGCGATCAGTCAGGACAAAATATCGTTGGCCTCGCTGACTGGAGAAGCCCTCTGGCAATGCGGGAATGATCACCGCATTCGGTGTGTCATCGGAGATGATGATCGGTGCATCTGATGCATTACGCACATAATAAGAGATATAGGTTTCTTCCAGATCAAGCTTTGGAATGCGGCGTTCTTCGCCTTCCTCAATCTCATGAAGATCATCAAGAGCAAGGGGAAGTAGTCTTTGTGCTGTTTGTTGTAGGGCATTATCAAAGCTCTCATTCAGCTCTTCTTGAATGATGTATCCCGATATGCCTGTTGCCAGCAGCCAGAGCAATGCTACCGCAGGAATGAGGCTGACGACGAGATGACGAACTATGGATTTCTGTTTCATCTCTCAACACTCATCTTGTAGCCGATGCCCCGGACCGTGGTGATGACATTCTTGCCGAGTTTCTTGCGCAAGCGAGAGACGAAAACCTGTACGGCATTGCTCTCGACTTCTGATCCAAACTGATAGAGCGAATCTTCGATCTCGGCAGTGGTGACAATGGCCCCTAGATTCCTGCACAGGCGTTCGAGGATTGCAAATTCTCGTGCCGTTAGTGTGACAGGCTTGTCGGTCTTGGTGACAATCTTTCGGCTTAGGTCTATCGAGACATCGTCAATGACGAGTGCGGGATTGGACTGCCCCGAATAGCGGCGGGTCACGGCCGACAGGCGCGCACTGAGCTCCAATAGATCAAAGGGCTTGACCAGATAATCATCTGCACCGGAATTTAGGCCCTCAATGCGCACGGCAATCTGGTCTTGAGCGGTCAGGATGATGACGGGTATTTCGCTGCCGCTGTCGCGCAAGGACCGCAGAAGATCAAGTCCACGCCCGTCCGGCAGTCCCAGATCAAGCAGCAGGGTTTCATAGTCCACAGTTTCGAGGGCTAGGCGCGTATCGTCCAAGCGCTGCATCCAGTCCACGCTGTGGCCTTCTGCTGCCATATGATCACGGACCGCAGCGCCCAAAACATAATCATCTTCCACCAGCAATATTCGCACTGTTTTACCTCGTGGCCTTAGGGGCTGTTCGTACCCTTTTGGCACGTTCCTTGGTTGATGAATAGTCTACTTTCCTGACAGGAAGCTGAACGTATTTCTTCTTGTCGTTCAGTTTGCTGTCAGCTTGCTTTGCTTCTTTTGTGGCATCTGCTGATCAATACGGAGAGTTCATCATGAAAAAACTGCTTGCGACACTTTTGGTTTCTTCATCGCTCATCGCCCTTTTCGCAATGTCAGACACGGCTGAGGCAAGGGCGATTGAAATTCAAACCCAATTGAAGAAATATCGGGGCCCCGCTGCCTACATGGCGGTGTATCTGACCAAGCCAAATGGAGCCTATCATTCCACGATTGCCATATCAGGCAGCAAATCCAAATATTATCCGCATTTGCGTGGCTGGTATCGCGGCGTTTCCAGAGCTGGAGGTCGTGTCGATGGAGTAACTGGAGCTAGTGTCGGTGGTGGTCGCACGATGACGGTCACTACCGACATTGCCGATGCCCTGATCGAGGCTGGCTATAAAATTCACGTCGATACCTCGGTTGAAGAGCGCGGCGATTATCGCAGTGATGCTGTGGTTCCGCTCAAAGGTGCTGGCAGTGCTACCTCTGTTCGTGGACGTGGCATTGTGAAATCTCTTGCCGTTCGTGTGAAATAGGAGTGCATGTCATGCGATTACTGCATTCCTATCTTGGTTTGGGTGGGGTGATTTTGGCCTGTTTCTTGGCTATCACAGGCGCCCTTCTATCATTGCAACCGGCACTGGATGCCTCATCTGTCGTGGATGGAACCGGGGCAGGCGATGTTGCTGTATTGGCAGGATTGATCTCGGAACAGGTGCCTCAAGTGGAACGCATAGAGCGCAAGGCAAGCGGTCAAATCCTTGCTCATGCGAATACTGACGAGGGCCCCTTGGTACTGGTGATCAATCCGGAAACTGGAGTGGTCATCGGTCCCAATGAGGCTTCCGGTTTTTTCGGCATGTTAGCCGAGCTTCATCGTGAAATGTTTATCGGAGATGCAGGTCGTATGCTGGCAGGTTTCGGAGCCGGGACGATGCTGTTGCTGTCCGTCTCGGGCCTTTTTCTTCTGAAACGTAGATGCGGTAGTTGGTCACAATTGCTGCGCCCGGCAAAAGGGGAAGGGGTCAGCCGCTTGCATGTCGAGGTTAGCCGGTTGGCGTTGCCTGGCTTGTTGTTGACGTCGTTTACAGCACTTTATCTGTCATTGGCCAGTTTTGAACTGGTTTCAACAGGACAGACGGCAATGCCGGCTTTCCCGGAGCAAATGGAGCAAGGTGAAGTTGTCCCGGTATCAGATCTTTCCAGCTTGCAAACAATCAAGCTTGAGAATTTTCGGGAGCTGATCTTTCCCTTTCCCGGTGATTTAAGTGATCCTTACACGCTGACCACAGATCAGGGTATGGCTTACATCGATCCGGTATCAGGCAAGACTCATTCTTTCGCGGCTTTCTCTGTTTCTCAGCAGATATATGAGTTTATCTATTCGCTGCATAGTGGGCAGGGTATGTGGTGGCTCGGAGTGCTGTTGGGGCTTTCCTCTTTATCTGTTCCCGCCTTGTCTTTGACCGGTCTTTGGATGTGGCACAAACGAGCAAGCGGTGCAGCCAACATAGGGGAAACTGATCTGAGTGACGCAGGATTTGTCATTCTGGTCGGTAGTGAGGGCAATAGCACCTGGTCTTTTGCGGACAGTTTGAAAACGGCTCTTGGGGCGCATGGCAATGTGGTGCATTGCGCGAAAATGAATGATGTCAGTGATCTGCATTTGGCCGACAAGCATGTTTTCATTCTGACCTCTACCTATGGCGATGGGCAGTCTCCGGCCTCTGCGGATATTTTCCTGAACCGTATGAAAAACTTGCAGGTGCAGAATGCCAGATCCATTTCTGTTCTGGGTTTTGGCGATGAGGCATTTGCGCATTATTGCCAGTTTGCGAAGGATGTAGATCAACATTTGACTCGATTGGGTGCGCGATCTCTGACTCCATTAGGATTGGTCAATAAGCGATCTCTCACTGACTTTGGCAAATGGGCCGATCAAGTTGGCAAGGCCTTGGGGCAGGAGCTGGTTTTCGAGCATAAGCAACATGTCCCGATGACTACGGCATGGCAGGTGATTAGCCGTAAGGTATATGGATCCGAATTTTCAGAGCCGACTATCATTTTGCGATTGGTCCCACCAGCGGGCCTCTTGCACCAAACCTATGCCACAGGAGATCTGATTGGCATTGTGGCGGCTCCTGGTGTTGCTCCGCGTTATTATTCGCTCGCTTCCTCCAGCAAAGAGGGATATCTGGAGGTTTGCGTCAAACGTCATCGCCGTGGGATTTGCTCCACTTACCTCCATTCCCTGCGAGTTGGCGATCAAATTGATGGATTCATCAAGGAAAATCCCGCCTTCAAACCAAGTGAGGCCCCGGTTCCGAAGATCTTGATTGGTGCGGGTACGGGGATTGCGCCTTTGGCCGGGTTTGCCCGTGCCGGTCAGATCGGGCGTGATACCCATCTCTATTGGGGGGGGCGCCATCCTCAGTCAGATTTTCTGTTTCGCGATGATCTGATGTCCTGTCGGCAGGATGGACGCCTCGCCGGATTGAGGACTGCATTTTCGCGCTTTTCCCATCGCCAATATGTGCAGGACAAGATCCGCGAGGATAGTAGTCTCATTCAATCGCTTGTTCTTTCCGGGGGCCAGATCCTGATTTGTGGCGGACAAGCCATGGCAAGGGATGTGCGCGCCACCTTGGAAGAGATATTGCGCCCGCTTGGCCTCAATGTCGAAACGCTCAAACAATCCAGAAGGTATCTTGAAGATGTCTATTAAATGCATGCAGGCGGCGACCATGACAGATTTGGAACGTTATGTGATCAATGGTCCAACCATGGGGACATGTTATTCAGCAATCGTGTGTGGGAGCACGTCTTTGGATATCGAGAATCTGGAGAAGCAGCTGGAGCGGGTGGTCTCGTTGGTTGATGGACAGATGTCGACCTGGAAACCTCACTCTGATCTGATGCGATTGAATAGAACCCCCCTTGAGCATTGGGTGCCCATACCCGTTCAATTGTTTGAGGTTCTTGATGATGCTTTGGAAATTCAAGGCCTCTCAAACGGGGCGTTCGATATCGGTATTGGTGATGTCGTCAATGCCTGGGGCTTTGGCGCACAAGGGCCAGAGCTAGATTTGAAAGCCATCAAGGAGCAGGGGAAAATATCTGTTCCTGTGAGACGGGAACCTGCTTTTGAACTTGATGCTGATGGCTATCGTGCTCGACGGCTATTGCCACGACAACTTGATCTTTCAGGCATTGCCAAAGGCTATGCAGTGGATTTGATGGCCGAGATTGTCGAGCAATTCGGGATCCAGGACTATTTGGTTTCCATTGATGGTGAGTTACGCACCGCTGGATGCCGCGAAGATGGTGCACCTTGGTGTATTGCTGTCGAAACATCAGATCCATTGCGGCGCGCGGCTGGGGAATATCTGGAAATCTGCGATATTGCAGTGGCGACGTCCGGGTCGTATCGCCATCTACGTCAGATCGGCAACCTCATCGTGTCGCACACAATGGATGGAAGGAGTTTGAAGCCTGCTATGACTGGTACTTCCTCGGTTACCGTATTCTGTGAAAGCTGCATGCAAGCAGATGCCTGGGCTACTGCGTTGATGGTTCTCGGGGAGGCTGAGGGTTGGAAAGTGGCGGGAGAACTCGGGCTGAACGTGAAATTCAGCAAAGATTGAGCAGACTATTTCTGCATGGAAAGTGATCTGCACCAGGAGTGTTTAGCTTTAAATGTGGATGCAGATCACCTAGGATAGAAAATCATGCAGTCTGGTGAGCTAATTGCCGCCGCGGCCTTCTTTGTGAGCCTGATTGACTTCCTCTTGGTCCCAGAAACCAATCTGGATGCCACGGAAGAATTCCATGCCTGCACGCTTGTCGATTTCATCGTCAGATATCGTCACGCGGTTATGATGTTGACGAGCCCAATCAAACAAGTGGGATAACAGGTTTTCCCGAATGCCTGCATGCTCTGCTGATGCACCAAGATCATGAAATTCTTGCGGATCTTCATTCAGGTCGTAGAGCATTGGGCGATAGCCTTCCACATGAATAAGCTTGTAGCGCCCGTCATAGACCATTGTCAGTCGGCAATCCTTGACGCTTTTCTTCAGAAGGCTTCGAGCCAATCGGGAGGAATAGTCATATTCCGAAATCACGAAATCACGTTCGACTGCTGTGTTCTGGCGAATATGCGGCAACAAGGATTTACCTTCCAGAATATGATCAGGAACGTAACCGCCAAAGAAATCGACAAAGGTTGGAGCCAGATCAATGGATTCAATCAGAGCATCGCTGACACTTCCACGGCTTTGATCAGCGTCCTTGGATGGATCGACAATAATGAGTGGGATTTTCACTGACTGTTCATGGAACAGCTCTTTCTCCCCGAGCCAATGATCGCCCAGATAATCACCATGATCGGACGTGAACACAATCAGGGTTTCATCCAACTGTCCGCTTTCCTCGAGATAGCTCATGAGACGACCAATCTGATCATCAATTTGCTTGATCAGGCCCATATAGGCTGGGATGACGCGCTCTCGAACGTCATCGCGGCAAAAGACCTTGGAGAAACGATGCTGATGATAAGCTTCGAGTAGCGGGTGCGGATCCTCGCGTTCCACTTCATCACGAAGAACCGGTATCACATCATCCTTGTCATACATGTCATGGTAAGGAGCCGGCACGATATAAGGCCAATGCGGCTTGATGTAGGAAAGATGGAGACACCAGGATTTATCCTTTGATTGCTCCATGAACTCAATGGCACGGCTGGTAGTGTAAGGGGTCTCGGAATCTTCTTCCTCAATCCGGGCGGGTTTGTCGGCATGGGACATGAGCCAGCCAGAGAGGATTTCATCATCCTTTTCCCCTTGAGCGGAGTTCGCCCACTGTTCCCACGGGTTTGGGCCGCCATAATCAAGACCACGAAGATAATCATTGTAATGGCTTGGCTCTTGCGCCCCATCGGGATGAAGACCGTCCAGACGGTCCCAGACTTCAAATCCGCATTCGGAAATGTGCACACCAATGGCAGAGTTCGGATTGATGCCGAGACGTTTCATACCCTCTGTGTCAGCGGCCATGTGGGTTTTGCCGCAGAGAACAGTTCGGACATCCAACTTAGACAAGTGATCACCGAGCGTCATTTCTCCAACACGCAAAGGAAACTTGTTCCAGGTAGAACCATGGCTGCGCACATAACGGCCCGTATAGAAGCTCATGCGACTTGGGCCGCAGATTGGGGACTGCACATAGGCTTTATCGAAGCGCACCCCGCGAGCAGCCAGCTTGTCGATATTGGGGGTCTGCAAGGTCGGGTGTCCGGCGCAACCAAGATAATCAAAGCGAAGCTGGTCGCACATGATGAAGAGTACATTTTTCATTCGATATTATTCCCGATCCTTACAGAAATACTTGGTTGTCCGCGATCACAAATCTGTTTCCGGATTCCGATTCACAATGCCAAGCCAATATACGACACCAACCGATAACAGCAGCAATGTCAATGCGATGGGGTGATTGATGAGATTGGTCCAGTCACCTTTCAAAATCGTCAGGCTTTGACCAAGGGACAGCTCGAAACGCGGTCCCAGGAAAAAGGTGATGATAAACACCACAACCGGATAGCCCATTGCATTCATGCCCAGACCAATGCAAGCAAAGAGCAGCATGGTATAGACACCGAAGACACCGCCCGTAGAAAGATAGACACCGATCACACACAAGATGAGCGCAGATGCAAAGACAATGGATTCTGGGGCTGAAATCAGCTTTGCCCAAAGGCGCAGACCAAACAAACCGCAGAACAGATTGCAGATATTGGCTATCACCATAGCGCCGAAGAGACCATAGATCAGCTGCCCCTGTTCTGCGAACAACAATGGGCCCGGCTGGATCCCCTGGATCAGAAAGGCGCTGATCAAAAGAGCGGCCGATGCACTACCCGGTAGACCCAAGGTGAGCAGAGGAATGAAATCCGCACCGGCAACGGAACTGTTGGCAGATTCAGTTGCTGCAATGCCGCGCAAATCACCCTTGCCGAAATTCTCAGGGTTTTTCGAGGCCTGTTTGGTGGAGGCGTAGCTCATGAAGGCGGCAGCGGTAGATCCCATGCCAGGAATTGCGCCAATAAGCGTTCCAATGCTTGCCCCACGCAACAATGTGAAACGACAGCCCCAATATTCACTCCAACTGACGTTGCGATCTTCCGCCGGTTGGTCGCGAGGAATATTCACCGCAGGTCGCACTTCGCCGCGCATGGCAGCTAGTCTTGCAATAATCTCGGATACAGCGAGGGACCCGATAGCGACTGAGGCGATTGGGAAGCCGTCATACAGATCAAAGAAACCGAAGATGAAACGGGGAGTGGAATGTTCCGGATCCAGCCCAACGGAGGCGCACAGAAGCCCAAAAGCCGCTGCTATTATTCCTTTTGTGACAGAAGACCCGATCAGGCCTGAAATAACCGCAAAGGCGAAAACCATCAGAGCGAAAATCTCGACCGGTCCCATATTCAATGCGATGATGGCCAGCGGGGCTGCGATGGTGATCAGAACAAGATCGCTGAATGTGTCGCCGGTCACCGAAGAAAAAAGCGCCATCTTCATGGCTTTGAGCGGCTTTCCCTTTTTTGATAAAGGATAACCATCCAATGCGGTTGCCGCTGCATCGGGTGTGCCGGGAGTGTTGATCAGAATGGCCGGGATTGCACCACCAATCAGTCCGCCTTTATTCACTCCAACCAGAAAACCGATTGCGGGCAAGGGATTGAGAACAAAGGTAAAGGGTATGGCGATGGCCATCGTCATGACCGGACCAATGCCTGGCATGGCACCAACAAATTGCCCGACGATAATCCCACACAGAACAAACAGGATATTGGTAAGGGTGAATGCATCTGACAAGCCGGCAAAAACTACGGATAAGTCTGGCATTTTTCCTCCCCTTGATATGACATCTCTCGGAGAGCTTGCCTATGGAAAAAGGCGCTCATCACGATGGAGATGTGTGAATATGAAAAGCTAGGGCAAAACCCGGTTCAAAGCTTGCTCGACAATCAACCAGCTACCAATCGGGATAACCAGACATCCAGCAATCAGCCAATACCAGCGACGCTCGCCAATCAGAAGCATGACACCCAGAGCAAGCAATGGGGCAATATATTCAAATCCGGCCAGTGACATCAGATAGACGCAGCTGATGATCAGTGAGAAAAAAACAATGCTGCGAAGAATGACCAGCGGCACAAATTGGATTTTCTCGCGACTGGAAATCAACTGAATCGCCGCAGCGATGATCATGATGATGGCGATGGCGCGGGGCAGGGTGCCTGGGCCAATCCGCCCATAATCAACTTCTTCGACCTGGCTCGGGATAATAGCGACCAGCAAGATCAGTCCGGAGAGTAATAGAAAAGCTGAAATCCAGCGTTCTGCATTCATGCGCTCCTCCCAAAGCGAAAAAGCACCACCCAGAGAAATGGGTGATGCTGTAGCTTCTGCTTACTTCGTCGCTGCAACCAGCTCTTCAACTGAATGCAGGCCGGACTTGAGCTTGTCACTGGTACCTTCAGCACCAAGGTTGGTTGGAACAGTGAACATCACATTGGTGATCAGCTCAGCCAGTGCATCGGAATTGATGGCTTTGTCCAGAGCCGCAGACAATGCTTCCTTGGCTTCGCCAGACAGACCCTTTGGAGCTGCCAGATAGAAATATGGCTCTACAGAATAAGGATAGCCCTGTTCGATAAGAGATTCCGTATCAGGAGAATAATCCTGTCTAGTCTGGGTCGCGACAGCAAGCATCTTCAGCTGACCGGATTTCACATATTTGATGTGAGCACCAGCGCCGAAACCAATCTGAATATGGCCACCCAACAGGCCTTGAATGATCTCAGCGCCACTCTTGTGAGAGACATATTCAAAACCAGCTTGTTCGGTCTGGTTTACGGCACGCATCATCATTTCCTGAGGCTTTGCATCAAAGCCAATCAGACCGCCGCCATTTTTCTTGGCATGGGCAACGAACTCAGCAAATGTGTTATAGGGCGCTTCTTTCGGTGCAACGATCGCAAGAGGTGCCAGCACAACAGTTGCAAGATAATCGAAGCTGTCGACCTTGAATGGCAACTTGTCGCCACGAAGGGCCAAATTCATCAGGGTTGGAATGGTAACACCCATGCCGATCTTGCGACCATCTGGCTTGGCACGAACCAGACCGGAGAACATAGCAACACCGCCACCGCCTGGTTTGTTCTCAACGATCACATCCCATCCGGTCTGCTTTTCCATCTCAGCAGCAATGGCACGGCCAAGACTGTCAGTCGAACCACCGGAGCCAAATCCAACCTGAATGGTGACTGGCCCAGATGGTTTCCAGTCGGCAGCTGCCACTGGAAGACAGCCCAGCATCACAGCGGCTGCAAGTGTGGTCACTTTTTTCATCAAGGTCATGGTTATCCTCCCTCATGAACCCTTAGTGTGATAGAAATACCGGCAAATGTGTCTCTGCAAGCACCTGAGACGTCACGCCGCCCCATATGTCTTCTGCCAGTTTGGAATGCTCATAAGCTCCCATTACCAGCAGCCCTGCATCCTCCTGTTTGCAAACGTCCAATAGGGTCGTTGCAATGGATTTTTCTGTTCTGGGCAGGAAGAGATGCTTGGCGTCGACACCATGCCGTTTCATTATTGTTTGAAGATCAATCTGATCTTGTTTCTTTCCGGTTTTCGGACCACCAATGGTCACGATGGTGACATCGGACTTGGTTTCGAGAATATGCATCGCATCAAAAAATGCACGCGAAGCTGTCCGTCTTCCATCCCACGCAACAACGGCCTTTTCATTGATTGAGCCCGCTGCATGGCTGGCAGGCGCATGGCTCTTTGGTGCCACGATGATTGGGCGGCCAGATGAATAGGCAATTCTGTCTGGATGGAGTTCCAGCTCGTCAGCAGCCAGAAGATTTTCATATTGGCCGACGACCGTTACATCAAACAGGCGCGCATAACGAGAGACTGCGAGATCAGGATTGGCTTTCACATCAATCCAGTGGATGCGCTCGGAGGGCAATTCACCATCCATGAATGACTGAAATTTTTCAGCCACTTCATCGGTGCGCTTCAGAACGATATCGGAGATGGAATCTTGAACGGAACCAAGAAGCCATTTGGGTATGCTGCGTGTGATGTTGGATGCACCATGAGCCATGATGCCGGTAAGATGCGCATCATATTTGTTGGCCATCTGCACGCCCATATGGAGTGCGGCATCGGAAGCTTCGCCACCATTATAAGCGACAAGAATATTCTTGATTGCCATTCAATCACTCCTCTCGTTAGGGACTGATTTTAGGCTCGGGGCGGGGGACCTGTATGTCCCCTGCTTAATGGGACAAGATGACGCGGCAACTCGATAGGTTCAATTCATTGATAATGAAAGAGTTTCTTGCTTGCTTAGTTTTCGTTGGTATTACAAAGCGCAAAGAGGGCGGACTTGGAGTTGATACCCAATTTCTCATAAGAGCGCTTGCGATAAGTCGTAACCGTATTGGCGGCGAGGCCCAGTTGCCAGGCGATTGCTTCTGTCGTCAGGCCTTTGAGGACAAGCTTGCAGACTTCCTGCTCTCGGCTGGACAGTGTATTGAGCGGGCTTTTATGGGACTCGGTCTGCTCCTTGGAATAGTGCAGCAACACAATCTGGGCGATCATGTCCCAGAAGAGATGACGTATTTTTTGCTCACTGACAGAAAAGAGGCCGCTCTCCTTGTAGCGATAGAAATTCATCAAAATAGTGTCACCATAACTGCTGGCAACGACAGAGATGACATCGACAATGCCTGGATCGGCGAAATAGGTCTTGTAAAACAGCTCCGACATCTGAGGCCGCAGATCCGCAAGGTTGCGCAACTGCACTCCATCCTGATGGCGGCAAGTATCAATAACAGAGCGAAGTGGGTCACTCTTGTAACCATCGCTTAGATATTTCTGCGCCAGGAGCAGAGCGGTTTTCTGATGGTTGTTGTTGAAGGATAGATAGCAGTCCGGCGTTTCCGTCCGAAAGGAATAGATCATACATTGATCAGCCTGAATGACTTTCTCAATGACCGACAGAAAATCCCTGTTGAAATGGTCCTTGCCCGCCGCCTTCATGCATTTGAGGACGATATCAATGAAATCCGGTGACCCTTCACCCTGCAAGTGCCATTCAAGTGTCATGATGCGATCTTTTCTTCTCTGGTTCGATCTGGTCTGTCTCATTCATGAAAGTTGCGACAAGTATCAAGATTTAATGTAACAATTAACATATTAACTTTTCAAGATTTGATAGTCTCGAAACTCTCAATCCCGCCATTTTCTAAGGTGCGTTTTATCCCGATTTGCCCGTTACAGGTCTGTCCCCTTTTCCAGAGGGCATCTTTTTCTGACGATTTTTCTAGAATAGGGGCAACAGATCAACATTTGCGCCCATTTGGGCATTTCCGTTCTCAATTGAGCGGTCCGACAGGGAGGGACATACAGATCATGGGACAAGCGACACAAGGGACATATCAAGCCGGTCTATCTGCCGCTGAAGTCGCCAACCTTGCAGGTGACAATCCGATAATCAAACTCTCATCAAACGAAAATCCGTTCGGTCCATCCCCGAAAGCGATTGCGGCAGCGCAGGAAACGCTGGCTCAGGTCAATTCATATCCTGAGCGGGATGATGCCAAAATCCGCGAAGCCCTCGCTGCTTTTCACGGCAACGGATTGAGCGAAGAAAACTTCTTCTCTGCAAATAGTGGCGTTGAAACACTGGCTTTGATTGAAGAGGCACTGATCAACCCAAAAGAGCGAGCCATCATCTGCCCCCCTTGTTTTGGTGCGTATCGCTCATCCCTCGGCAATCGAGACGCCCTCATTGATGCGGTACCCTTGAAAGGGGATCACTATGAGGTGGATGTCGAGGGAATCCTTTCTGCCGTCACTGAAGACACAAGACTGGTCTATCTGTGCAATCCGAACAATCCGACCGGAACGTTCTTCGGTCAGGACATTCTGGACGCGGTTCTTGACGGTCTGCCAGACCATGTCACTCTGATTTATGACGAAGTCTATTATCAATTTGCGACCGAGTTTGATCTGCCAGATGCACAAAAGCATGTTCGTGATGGTCGCAACATTGTCATCGTCCATAGCTTCTCCAAAGCCTATGGCCTTGCTGGCATGCGCATCGGATATGGCATCGGCCCTGCAGATATTATCAAAAAGATCCGGGGCAAGAAGCGTAGCTTCCATGTCAATTCCGTTTCCATGGCGGCGGCACTGGCTGCGATTAATGACGAAGAGCATTTATCCCAAACCGTTAGCAATAACACCCTGGAGCGGGTTCGTGTCTCTCAAGGTCTGAAACAGCTGGGTTTGAAGGTTGCGCCAAGCCAGTCGAATTTCGTCATGTTCCAATGCCCCTACGATCTCTCAGCCAAAGAACTGACTACCAAGCTGGTGGCCGTAGGAGTCATGGTGCGACCTGCTTTTGATCTTACAACCCATATTCGCGCCACGATTGGCAAGCCTGACGAGAATGCTCGCATGCTTGCAGCGCTCTCCGATATCTTGAAATAACCAGCCAGGACTTAAGACAGCTATCATGACAAAGCCAACAACAATGACTGGCGGCGAAGCCGTTGTGAAATCCCTCACCAAGCTTGGTATTGATACCATCTTTGGTTTGCCGGGTGTTCAAAATGACTGGCTTTACAATGCCTTCTACGATCATCGTGATGATTTTCGCATCATTCATACCCGCCATGAACAGGGTGCTGCCTATATGGGCATGGGCCATGCATTAGCCTCAGACAAGCCAACTGTTTTCAATGTTGTGCCGGGTCCGGGTCTTCTGAATGCAACTGCCGCCATGTCGACTGCCTATGCGCTGAATGCCAAACTGATGTGCCTGACTGGTCAGATCAATTCAAAGACCATCGGCAAGGATTTCGGCGAACTACACGAGATCAACAATCAGCTGGAAATCATTCGCTCTCTGACCAAATGGGCCGAACGCGGTAACAGCCCTGCTGAAATTCCAGGTCTGATGCGCGAATCCTTCCAGCAAATGTTGTCCGGTCGTGCCCGTCCGGTGGGGCTGGAAGTTCCAATGGATATCTTGGCAGCGCAAGGTGAAGTTGCTGTAGATTTCGATGCGGTATCTCCGAGCTATCCAGAACTTGACGAGGACGCAGTCAGAGATGCGGTCAAGCTTCTGGGTAAGGCCAAAAATCCGATGATCTTTGTCGGGTCTGGCGCCCAAGGCTGTAGCAGCGAGGTGCGTTTGCTGGCTGAAATGCTACAAGCTCCGGTGATCGGTTATCGCACCGGTATGGGCGTTGTTGATGCCCGCAGTCCATATTCGCTGCACCAGCCAGCCGCCAAAGATCTTTGGATGAAAGCTGATGTCGTACTGGCAATCGGCACCAATATGCGCGTTCCAGCTCGCAAATGGTCCAAGAAACATCTGCCGGACATCATTCGCATTGATGTGGATGAGACGTCCCACAACAAGTTCTATGAGCCCAAACTGGCGATCACCGCTCGTGCGGAGCAGGCACTGCCTGTGCTGATCAATCGTCTGGGCGTGGAAAATGACAAGCGCGTATCTCGCGAAGATGAGTTTCTTGCAGCGAAAGCCGATTGGGCAAAACGTTCCTCTGTACTGGAACCTCAGCTTAGTTATCTCAAAGTCATCCGCGAAGAACTAGGCGAAGATGGCATTTTTGTTGACGAACTGACCCAGGTCGGTTTTGTCAGCCGGATTTGCTATCCTGTCTATAATCCGAGAACTTACATCTCCACCGGCTATCAGGGTACATTGGGATATGGCTTCCCGACTGCCTTGGGTGTGAAGGTCGCAAGACCAGATGTGCCGGTCATTTCCGTTACCGGAGATGGTGGCTTCATGTTTGGTGTACAGGAACTGGCAACTGCTGTTCAGCACAAAATTCCTTTGATCGTGCTGCTGTTCAACAACAACCAATATGGCAATGTTCAGCAGATGCAGAAAAACAATTATGGCGGTCGTGTCATTGCCACTGATCTGCATAATCCGGATTTTGTGAAAATGGCCGAAAGCTTTGGCGCTCAAGGTATCCTGGCAAATGGTCCGGAAGAAGTGCGAGCTGCCATTCGCAAGGCACAGACAGTAGACGTTCCAACTGTCATTGAAATTCCAATCGGCGATATGCCGAGTGTCGATCAGTTCAGATAGGGGGATGTCATGCTTGAAGAATCTATTGTCATTGATGTCTCATCCTCTGTCGGAAGCCAGATGATGGAAGCGGTCAAGTCACGACGCATGGTGTTCGTGGCTGGCCTGCCGAGTGCTGGCAAAAGCTTCATCCTGCAGCAGCTGACTATCATGGCAGGCATAGAGGGCCGCAAGGTCTATTCTCTGCAATGGGATGATGCGCGCCGCTCATTCGAGACAGAAGAGGCTCTTGCTCGCTTTCCTGAGGTTGATAATCTCACGCACCCCGCAATCCGCAAAGCTGTTGGATATTGGGTTCGCAATGCAGTCGTCAAATGGCATGCAGCTAATCCAGATCCTGCAAATACTCTCATCGTTGAGCTGCCCGTTATGGGCGGTCGTTTTGTGGAATTGATGCAACAACATGATGATGAAGCGGAAAACTTGTTGGCCAGTGATCAGGTCATCATGTTCACGCCAATCCCGAGCGTTGAGGTGAGGGCGGCAATCGAGAATGTGCGGCAGGAAACCATCACCAATCCACGTCATGAGTTGGAAGCCAAGGATGCACCGCTCTATATCGTTCAAGCTGAATGGCAATCTGTACGCCAGATCTACAATCAGCAGAATGGAATCGAGTCTGATGCCAAACGAGATTCAATTTATGATCCGGAAATCTATCGCGAGGTTTTCCTGAACCTTCTGCGTTTCCGCAACTATTCCATCCTAGATATCGATCAACTCTATGAAGTAAAGGGGTCGGCCTATGAACGGCCTGTCCCTGTCGAGGTGATCGAAGCGGAAGAGGCAGACATCAAAGCATCCTACGAGAGATTGGACATCGAGTTTCCCGGAGAAAAAGCAGAAAGGGCCATTGATGACTGGGCAAACTATTAAAAAACCAGCCGAAGCTCTTCTTCTGGATTTCGGCAGTGTTGTGACGCTGACAATGTTCGAAACCCATCGCATGTCGGAAAAATCCCTTGGTTTGCCTGAGGGCAGTCTGACCTGGATGGGGCCTTTTGATCCAGAACAGGATGAGCTTTGGTCCGCCATGCAGCGCGATGAAATGACAGAGCGCGACTATTGGCTGGCACGTACGAAGGAAGTTGGCAAACTTCTGGGAGAAGACTGGACGGAGATGTCCCAATTTGTCAGACGCGCCAGAGGCAAGAACCCGCACGAGATCATTCGCCCTGAAACGCCCATGCTCATTGATGCGGTGAAAAAGGCAGGCAAAAAACTTGCTATCCTTTCCAATGAACTGGATCTATTTTTCGGCAAGGACTTGCGCGAACAGCTGGAATTCCTGAAGGACTTTGATGTCATCACGGATGCGACCTATACCCGAATTCTCAAGCCCAAGCCGGAAGCCTATCAGCTCTGCCTTGATGAACTGGGTCTGAATCCTGAGGATTGCGTCTTCATCGATGATCAGATGCGCAATGTGAAGGGGGGTAATGCCGTCGGCATTCAAGCGCTTCATTTGGACGTGTTCAATCCGCAAGATGTGTTCAACGAGGCCTTGAAACGCCTTGGTATTGATCTTCGATTTTCCAATCCGGGAAACCCAATTCTCTCCAAACTTGACGGAGAATGCGTATGAGTCTTCTTCAGCAAGATATTGATGCTTTGCGGGTGAAGCCGCTGTCAGCTGCGCGCAATTTCATCAATAACAAATGGTGTGATGCCCAGTCCGGTGCGACCATGGATGTGACCAGCCCGATTGATGGCTCGGTTCTCACAAGCCTGGCGGACTCAGATAAAGCCGACATCGACATGGCCGTCGAGGCAGCCCGCTCCACTTTTGAGGCTGGTACATGGTCACATATGGCCCCGTCAGAGCGAAAGAAGATCATGCTCAAATGGGCGGATTTGATCGAACAAAATGCGCTTGAAATTGCCGTGACCGGTGTTCGGGACAATGGCACTGACATCCGCATGGCTTATAAGGGTGAGCCTTTGATGGCCGCCAGCACCATTCGCTTCTATGCCGAAGCCGTAGATAAGCGAAATGGTGAGATTACGCCTACCAGCAAGGATGTGTTGTCCCTCATCCATAAGGAGCCCGTTGGCGTTGTCGGCATCATCATTCCTTGGAATTTCCCTTTGATGATTGGTGCCTGGAAACTGGCGCCTGCCTTGGCAGCCGGTAATTCCTTGGTCCTCAAGCCATCCGAAGAAGCAACTCTCTCGACTTTGCGCATCGTGGAACTGGCGGCCGAAGCAGGCCTGCCTGCAGGTATTCTCAATGTGGTCACGGGGCGCGGGGCAAGCGTTGGTGAGGCCTTGGCATTGCATATGGATGTCGAAGTTCTGGCCTTTACCGGATCCGGTGGCGTCGGTGCCAAGCTGCTGGAATATTCCGCCCGCTCCAATATGAAACGCGTTTATTTGGAGCTAGGTGGCAAGTCACCCAATCTGGTCTTCGCTGACGCCCCAGATCTGGAGCAAGCGGCGGCAGAAACCGCTGCTTCGATCTTTCGTAACAATGGTCAGGTCTGCGTTGCTGCATCTCGTTTGATGGTGGAAGAGCCGATCTATGATGGTTTCGTGAAAGCCGTCTGCAAACATGCCGAAAATCTGCGCATTGGGGATCCACTGTCTTTGGAGAACAATACCGGTGCTCTTGCCAATGCAATGCAGCTGGAAAAGACAAAAGCCGCAATTTCGCAAGCTCAGCAACAGGGTGCTGATTTGCGCACTGGCGGTGAAGCACTTCATTCTGAGAGCGGCGGATACTTCCATCAGCCAACGGTTCTGGCCAATGTCACAGGCGAAATGGATGTGGTTCAGCAAGAGGTCTTTGGACCCGTTCTGGCGGCACGATCCTTCACCACAGAAGACGAAGCCATCTCCTTTGCCAATGAGACCGTCTATGGCCTCTCATCCGTCATCTGGACGAAGGATATTTCCCGAGCACATCGAGCGATATCTCGCATCAAATCGGGCATGGTTCAGGTGAATTGTTTCAGCGGCGCAGATGTTACAGCCCCTCTAGGAGGTGTCCGCCAGTCAGGCAATGGCGTTGATCGCTCCCTCCATGCCTTTGAAAAATATGAAAACCTCAAAGCTGCCTGGATCAAGCTTTAGCAAGATGATTTCATATTAGGTGATATGAAGGCGGGAGGTTCATAAGGGCCTTTCGTCTTTTGTTTTGGAAAGACTGCGAATAGAATCGACACTACACGCTTGGATTTACTTCAAACGCATTCAGACTTGGAGCAAATATTTATGGCATTCGATCCTGAAGACGCGCCATTGGAGCGTTACTTTCTCGAACCAAGTGCCAATGGATATCTGCAGTCTTTGGCGGAATGTCTGAAAGCAGTGGGAAGCGAACGTTTCAACGGCAGTTTTCAGGACCTCATTGAAAATGTAATCCGCGCCGACCAGAGCATGATCTTCTCCTTCAAGGAGGATCGACCGAAATGCTATCTGTCTCACAGCAAGAGACAAAAGAAAACGGCGCTCAATCTGGCACAAAAGTATCTCAGAGACGGCTTTCGGAATGATCCTTTGCGTTCGACCGTTGATGTTGTGCGCAACAATGGAGAGACACAAATTGTCGAGCTATCGGGTTTGAAAGAGGGAATGTCTGATAGCTATTTTGAAGCCTTCTTCAGATCCTGCGGAATAGGTGACAAGATATCCATCATAGCTGCGCGAAAATCAGAGGTTCTTCTTATCAGTTTCTATCGCTTTGAGGAAAATGGATCATTCCAGATTGATGATGATGAGCTATTAAAACCCTTTTGGGAAACCATCTCTCAGCTCGCCCTGATGCATTTTGCAGATAACGAAGGCCCTGACTTGCAAAGCCCTTTGAATTCTCTATCTAAACGGGAAAAAGATATCTGTCAGGCTGTGCTGGATGGTCTCACATCCGACGCCATTGCTTGGCGACTGGATATCTCTCTCAATACCGTCAAAACCTACCGCAAACGTGCTTATGCGAAGCTGGGCATCAATTCCAAAACAGCCCTTTTCGCGCTTTGCAAAACGCCCTGAAGCTGTCACCCGTTCGGGGTGGCAGATCGTCTCAGCATTCATCCGTAAGCTTGTCATAATTCGCAAATCTGGGAGGAGAATTATGAGACCAGCAGGACGGAGTGAGACTGACTCACTTTATTTCCAATATCCAAAATTTGAAGCACCCGAACCCGAAGCCCGTGAAGGCAAGCAAGCAACAACGGTTGCTATCGTTGGGGCAGGGCCGGTCGGAATGACGGCTGCGCTTGCTCTGGCAAGAGAAGGCATTGCAAGCATCCTGTTTGACAATAAAGATACCTTCAACGACGGCAGCCGCGCTATCTGTATCGCACGACCAAGCTACTATATCCTCGAAAGCCTTGGTATTGCCGATCCATTCGTCGAGAAATCTCTGGGCTGGACCAAAGGGCGTTCCTTCTATCGCGGCAAACAAATCCTGGAATTTGAAATGCCAGACAGTTCGGATGAGAAATATCGTCCGATGTATAATCTACAGCAGCAATATATCGAGCAATATCTTTGGGAGGTTATTGCTGAGAATGATCTGATCGAGACCCGCTGGCAAAGTTCCCTCGAAGATATCAAGGATATCGAAAATGGCGTTTGCCTGACAGTGAAAGACCCGGCAGGAGAATACCAAATCGATGCTGAATGGCTGCTGGCCTGCGATGGCGCCCGCAGCACGACACGTTCCAAGCGAGGTTTACGCCTGCAAGGGCAGAATTTCGAAGGACGCTATGTGATCGCTGACGTGCAGATGGATCATGACTATCCGACCATTCGCCGCGCTCTGTTTGACCCAACATGTCGCCCCGGTGGAACTGTCCTCATTCATCGTCAACCGGATAATATCTGGCGCATCGATTATCAGCTTGAAGATCACGAAGCGATCGATGATGCCATTCAGGAAGCCAAGGTGCGGGCAAGTGTTGAAGCGGTTCTGGCCGACATCGGCCATAAAGGCCCATGGGAGCTGGAATGGTGGAGTGTCTATTCCGCCAATACACTTGCGCTCGATGATTATCGCGACGGCCGTGTTTTCTATATCGGCGACAGTGCTCATATCGTTCCCATTTTTGGTGTGCGCGGCTTGAATAATGGACTGGCGGACGCTGCCAATATCGGTTGGAAACTGGGGTGGGTTCTGAACGGCAAGGCAGGGCCCAAACTGCTCGACAGCTATTCGCCGGAACGTCGTGGAGCCACATTGGATGTCTTTGCAAATGCATCAAAAAGCGCGCGTTTCATGACGCCGAATAGTCATGGCTGGAAATTGATGCGTGATGCTGCCCTGTCTCTCGCTTTGGATCATCCGTTTGCAGGCCAGTTGGCCAATCCACGCCAAATGACCGCCTATACTTATGCAGATAGCTTGGCAGTTGTTCCGTCGCAAGATGCATTTGAGCAAGGCCCGAAAGTGGGAGCAGTCATTCAGGATGTTGCATTGAACGGACAATTTCTGTCCGATCAATTGGGAGACGGTTTTACCATCCTTTGTTTTGGTGAGGCACTGAAGACGGAGCTTGAGAAGGCATCAAATGATAAAGACTATATCACGATAGTTGGTCTCTCTACTTCCTCGTCAGCTTCCAGTTATTATGGTGCGGTAGAAGGCACTGCCTATCTCATTCGGCCAGATCTTCACATCGCAGCCAAGTGGAAAGATACAGATGTCACCACCATACTTGATACCTATCGCCTCGTGACATTCCAGTGAGGATTTCCCTATGACAAACCAACAAGTAGAAAGAGTTTACGAAGTCATTGCCGAGATGGTTGATCGGGTCGGGCCTGACAAATCAGAGCTATTTTTGGCGAAATTGAGTCTTTTAGTTGCAAGTGAAACAAATGATGTTAAATTAGTTCTGACATGCATTGAAGATGCGGCGAAACACCTATAGCGGAGCATGCCTCCCTATGTGATATCGATGAAGTGTTATGATTGCTTGCAATGCTGACATGTCCCGCAAATCATGGGCGCGAGGGGAATAGACCAATGAATGATCAATCCAAAACCTCTGGGCTGACACTGGCAGAAACATCTGTTGGGACCACCCAAGGCTATATGCCGGGCTTTGGCAATGACTTTGAAACTGAAGCACTGCCGGGAGCATTGCCTCAGGGCATGAATAGCCCGCAGAAATGCAACTATGGCCTTTATGGTGAGCAGCTCAGCGGCACTGCCTTCACTGCAAATCCGCCTGAGCGGACCTGGTGCTATCGTATTCGCCCATCGGTAAAACACTCGCACCGATATGAGAAGATTGACCTTCCATATTGGAAGTCCGCACCAAATGTCGATCCGGACGTTATTTCATTGGGTCAATATCGCTGGGATCCTGTACCTCATTCCAGTCAGGGTACAACCTGGTTGACCGGAATGCGGACCATCACTACGGCGGGTGATGTCAACACTCAGGTAGGCATGGCCAGTCATGTTTATCTGGTCACCGATTCCATGGTCGATAGCTATTTCTTCTCGGCAGATAGCGAGCTGCTGGTTGTCCCACAAGAAGGACGCTTGCGCTTTGCAACCGAGCTCGGCATCATTGATCTGGAGCCGCAGGAAATTGCCATCATTCCACGTGGTCTTGTCTATCGCGTTGAGGTTCTGGAAGGGCCTTGCCGTGGCTTTGTCTGCGAGAATTATGGTCAGAAGTTTGAACTCCCTGGTCGCGGACCAATTGGTGCCAATTGCATGGCAAATCCACGTGATTTCAAAGCACCAGTCGCAGCATTCGAAGATCGTGAGGTTCCATCGGAAGTTACTGTAAAATGGTGTGGGCAATTCCATGTCACCGAGATCGGTCAAAGCCCGTTGGATGTCGTTGCCTGGCATGGCAATTACGCGCCATACAAGTATGATTTGCGCACCTATTGCCCAGTAGGGTCCATCCTGTTCGATCACCCGGATCCGTCTATTTTTACGGTTCTGACAGCCCCATCCGGTCAACCGGGCACAGCCAATATCGACTTTGTGCTCTTCCGGGAGCGTTGGATGGTAATGGAAGACACCTTCCGTCCGCCTTGGTATCACAAGAACATCATGTCCGAGCTGATGGGCAACATTTATGGCCAATATGATGCGAAACCACAGGGCTTTGTTCCTGGTGGTATCAGTCTTCATAACATGATGCTGCCTCACGGCCCGGATAAGGCTGCATTTGAAAAGGCATCCAACTCCAATCTCGGACCGGAAAAGCTGGAAAGCACCATGTCTTTCATGTTCGAAACGCGTTTCCCTCAGCATTTGACCGACTTTGCAGCCAATGAAGCGCCGTTACAGGACGATTATATTGATTGCTGGACATCGCTTGAGAAGAAATTCGATGGAACACCCGGCAAAAAGTAAGCCAAGGGCTGCTTGATGCAGTCGGGTCTATTGAGCGTAACCACAGGCAAGTCGGTAGTGTGCTGTCTTGCCTGATCTATTGTCAGGTCGCTTCAACACAGAAGACCACGATTTGGTTTGGCTTCAGTAGAATTGCTCTACAGCTGTAGGTCGGATGACCCTATGGTGCATTTTCTTGAAATGAAGTGGTTCAGGATCATGGCCAGCGATAAACCTCTCTATGCAATTGCACTCATGATATTGGCAATGGTTTGCATCCCTGCAGGGGATGCAGCCGGCAAGGTGCTAAGCAATGAGTTGTCCGTGCAACCGCTTTTCATTGCATGGAGCCGATTCCTGATTGGGGCGATCTTCATATCATGTCTGATGAAACCGGGATCCATCCAGCTCTATCTGTTCAAGGATTGGCGCATCTGGCTTCGCGCGCTTTTCATCATTGGTGGAATCACCAGCATTTTGACCGCGCTTAGAACCGAACCAATCGCAAATGTCTTTGCGGCTTTCTTCATCGGGCCAATCTTGTCCTATTTTGTTTCGGGCTTTCTATTGAAAGAGCCGATCACGCTTGGACGGACGATTTTGCTTCTGATTGGCTTTATTGGAGTGCTTCTGGTCGTGAAACCCGGACTGAATTTGTCCGCTGGAATGATGTTCGCAATATTAGCAGGATGCTTCTACGGCGCATTCCTTGTTGCCAGTCGATGGTTGGCGACACTGGCGTCAGGAAAGATGATGCTCTTCTCTCAGCTTTCCATCGGGACACTCATACTGGCCCCATTCGGCGTCAGTGATATCCCTGAAATTACGGGAACAATTGCCAGCTTTACCCTCATGAGCGCGCTTGGTTCGGCTATCGGCAATCTCTTTTTGATCTTGGCCTATCAGAAAATGCAAGCCTCTCGCTCGGCTCCACTGGTCTATGTCCAGCTCGTCGCCGCGACAGTATTTGGAATTATGCTATTCGGTGCTTATCCGGACGCTCTGGCACTCGTAGGGATTTCGGTGTTGCTCATTTCCGGGCTGGCCTCTTTCATGCTGCCTCAATCGGCAACAGCTGCCAAGCGCTAAAACTGGTGATTACCCCTCTGGTCCTTCTGGCCGAGAGCCTACATACCAGGCGCTATATGCGAAAAAGGCGAGTACAGGCAGTAGGAGTTGCCAACCCGGTTGAGCGAAATACAGAAAACTGACAAACCCAAATGCCATTCCTGTAAAGGCTGTATATTTTGCTTTGCGGGGAATAGCTTGATGGTCTCGCCATGCAATAACTGGCGGTCCAAAAAGAGGGTGTTCCAGCAACCATTTCTCCATACGTGGAGATGAGCGGGCAAAGAAAAAGACGGCAGCCATGAAGAAGATGGTCGACGGCATGACCGGCAAAAAGGCACCAAGAATGCCAATGCCCGTCATGACAAGACCGAGGGCGAGATAAAGGCCACGTTCCAATTGTTTCATACAAATCTCCTGCTTTCGCAGCGTGGTCCTTCGCCTAATGGAAATTTCTGGTCAGAGGCATCATTATACTGAACAAAAATAGTGCGAGAAGGTCATATTAAACCCTTTTCACCACCATGATGACGCATTATCTGTTAAAAGAAGGCAGATATGCGTCAAAGGCCAATCCTTTGGCTTACAAAAGATTGAGGCGAGAATGAAAAAGAACAAAGATAATGAGGGACAAGAAATACCCCGCCTCACTTTTGGTGCACGATTACGGAACTATTTCTTCACCGGTCTTGTCATCACCGCCCCAATCGGGATCACGATTTTCATTTCCTGGTCCTTCATTCAATGGGTCGATGGTTGGGTCAAACCTTACATCCCAACAGTCTATAACCCGGATAATTATCTGCCATTTTCCGTGCCGGGTGTCGGGCTGATCTTCTCGTTGGTCATCATCACCATTCTGGGGTTCCTGACTGCGAATATTGTTGGTCGTTCCTTTATCAATTTCGGTGAGGTGATGTTGGGGCGTATGCCTCTGGTCCGTAATCTCTATCGTGCGCTGAAGCAAATTTTCGAGACAGCCCTTTCTCAAAAGGGCCAGACCTTTACCAAAGCAGCGGTGGTGGAATATCCCCGCAGAGGCATCTGGGCACTGGCTTTCGTCGCGACAGAAACCACGGGAGAAGTGGAGCACAGGATCGCAAAAAATTATCCAGACATGTCTCAAGAAGGTCATTTGAGCGTCTTCCTGCCAACCACGCCCAATCCAACCTCGGGTTTCTTGCTCTTCGTTCCACGCCAAGACGTGATCTTGCTCGACATGTCCGTCGAAGATGCTGCCAAACTGGTCATCTCGGCAGGCTTGGTGACCCCGGGTTTCGTGGCAGAAAATGCAGTCGAAGAAGACAAGGAAAAGGCAAAGAATCTTTTGGAGCAAGCTTGATCAACCGGTATGACTGTTCCAAAGGAATTTGAAGCACTATCCCGCTTTCAATAGTTGAATAGCCTCATCCCGACCAAAGAGATAGAGCAAATTCCGCAAGGCCTGTCCGCGTGGGCTTTGCAAGGCGGGATCGTTTTCGATGATCAATCGTGCATCATCTCGCGCTGCTTCCATCAATTGCTGATGAATTTCCATCTGAGCCAGTTTGAAACCAGGCGTGCCGGACTGTTTGGTGCCCAGCAAATCACCTTCACCACGAAGACGCAGATCTTCTTCTGCTATGCGGAAGCCATCTTCTGTTTCGCGCATGATCGCAAGACGTGCCTTGGAGACTTCCCCCAGCGGGCCTTTGAACAGCAAGATGCAAGAGGAGGCCTTGTCACCACGCCCCACGCGACCACGCAACTGATGAAGCTGAGCAAGACCAAAGCGCTCAGCATGTTCAATCACGATGATGGTGGCATCGGGCACATCAACGCCAACTTCAATCACGGTGGTGGCAACCAGAATATCCGCTTCACCATCCTTGAAATTATACATGGCTGCAGATTTTTCATCCGGCGTCATACGGCCATGAACAAGCTCTACTCGATTGCCAAACACTTCTTTGAGACTGGAGAACCGGTCTTCGGCTGACGTTACGTCCAGCACTTCGGATTCTTCCACCAAGGGACAAACCCAATAGACCTTCGCCCCAGTTTGCAAAGCGCGTTGTAGCCCATGCACCAATTCACCCAAACGATCCATGGACATGGTGCGAGTGGCAATGGGTTTGCGCCCAGCAGGCTTTTCGGTCAGGAGTGAGACATCCATATCACCGAAATAGGTCAGCACCAGAGTGCGTGGAATGGGTGTTGCCGTCATGACCAGCAGATCTGTTGCACGCCCTTTGGAAGACAGCATCAATCGCTGATGCACCCCAAAGCGATGCTGCTCATCAACAATGGCAAGGCCGAGATCGGCAAACTCGACCTTATCTTGAAACAGTGCGTGCGTCCCAATCAGGAAATCAATGTCACCATCTTTCAAAGCCTTCAGCTTCTCTCGTTTTGACGCTGCACCATCTTTCCCGGTGAGACTGGCAACGCGAATGCCGACTGCATCACAGAGTGGCTTGATGGATTGCAGATGCTGACGGGCCAGAAGCTCGGTCGGTGCCATCATCGCTGCCTGCGAACCAGATTCAATCACATTGGCCGCAGCGAACAGCGCCACCATGGTTTTACCAGAGCCCACATCGCCTTGAATTAGACGCAACATGCGCTCCGGTGTGGTTAGATCATTTGAAATGTCATCAATCGCCTTGGTCTGGCTGCCGGTCAGAGAAAAGGGTAGGGCAGCCGTCAGTGCTTCAGCTAGCTTTCCTTGCCAGCGACGGGCAACCCCCGCTTCTTTCTTCACACTTTTGCGGACAAGTGAAAGTGCAAGTTGACTGGCCAGACATTCATCATAGGCAAGCCGTTGTCGGAATTTGGAAAGCGGGTCGATGTCTTCCGTTTCCAAGGGCATATGAACACGTTGCAAAGCTTCATGAAAAGACGACCAGCTATTTTGCGCGAGCCACGGACCATCTTGCCACTCTGCCAACTCAGGCAACTCTTCAAGGGCAGCTATCACAGTTCGATGGAGAACCTTCCCTGAAAGACCGGCGGTGAGTGGATAGACCGGCTCCAAAAGAGCCATGGAGGCAAACTCTTCCTCTGTTACCACATGGTCAGGATGGGCAATCTGGGCCTCGCCTTTGAAACGCTCCAGACGTCCGGAGATATAGCGTTCTTCTCCCACCGGCATTTGCTGCTCCAAGTAGCTTCCTTTGGCATGAAAGAAGACAAGGGTTAGTTCCCCGGTCTCATCATGAGCCTGAATGCGATAGGGCACACGTCGGTTGTTGCGTGGTGGCGGGAGGTGTTTGTCGATCGTCGCCCGGATAGTGACAATCACGCCATCGGGTGCATAGGCCAGACCCGGCTGCAGGCTTCGATCAATCAGGGAGTGCGGCATATGCAATAATAGATCGATCTTGCGTGCTTCCAGATTTTCATCACCACGAAGCAGCTTGCCGAATGCATGTGACAGCTTGGGGCCAACGCCTTTGATGCCTCTAAGGGACGCAAAAAGTGGATTGAGTTGAGTTGAACGCATGACACCATGATTCCTGATATCTAACATTGCATGGAACCATGCCTTCTCATGACTGACAGGTCAAGCGATGTTCTTGATTTGTTTTATGTTGATTACTCCCTCAGACGCTGACAAATCCCTTGCAAGTCGCTATAGAAGGGCATCAATCTACACGCCGATCAGCGTCAAGCAATGGAGAGGACCGCATGTCACATGGAACCACCCGCAGTAGCGAGGGGCTGGATGTTCGCCGCAAGAAAATTCTCATGCGCGCCTGGCATCGCGGTATCAAGGAAATGGACCTGATGTTTGGTCGCTTCGTTGATGGCGAGCTGGACAAGCTGACCGATCAGGAACTGGATGAGTTGGAAATGATCATGGACCAGCACGATCGCGACCTGATCCAGTGGTTTACCGATGAAGTGCCTGTTCCAGAAGAGTTCGACTGCAAGATCTTTCAGCGCATCAAGACCTATCACGAAACGTTCTGATCAGAACTGACATCTCCCTTTTCTCCCATTCCCTCCCAAGGCCTTCTCATGTCCTCACTCAGCCAAGCGTTTAGCGATTCCATGATGCTGCATTACAGCCATGTCCCGGACGGACTGGAAGGTTTTGCGCTGGGCGAGGTGGCAGATCTGGCCACAAAAAAGGGATCCGAAAACAAGATTGCCGCGCTCTATATCGCGCGCGATTATCAGCGCATGGTCTCCATGGAGCAGGCTTTGCGCTTTTTCGCGCCCAAATATGAGTGTCTGTCCATTCCGGCTTGGGATTGCGTGCCCTATGATCGGGTTTCGCCCAATGCCGAGATTTCAGCACGTCGTATGACAGCGCTCTCGCAACTGGCCTATAGCACGTTCGACAAGCCGGTTATTGTCCTCACGACCATCAATGCTATTCTGCAGCGCGTACCAAGCCGTGCCAGCATGAAACGGCAAAGCTGGGCCGCCAAGCCCGGCCAGGTTGTGGATATGGATGCATTGGTTATCTGGCTGGAAACCAATGGCTTCTTGCGTACACCAACAGTACGAGAGCAAGGCGAATATGCTGTGCGTGGTGGCATCGTCGATCTGTTCGCACCAGGACAGGAAGAACCACTGCGTCTGGATTTCTTTGGCGACACATTGGAGAGCATCCGATCTTTTGAGACTGAAAGCCAGAGATCCATTGGGCAGAAAAAGTCTATTGAATTGGTCTCCGCCAGCGAAGTGGTGCTGACCGACGATGCGATCTCGTCATTTCGAAGCAAATATATTGCGTCCTTTGGTGCAGCCAACCGCGAAGACATGCTGTATCAAGCCATCAGTGAGAAGCGCCGTTATCAAGGGTTGGAGCACTGGATGCCGCTCTTCAATGATGATCTGGAAACCATCCCTGATTTCACTGGTGAAGCACCCATCGTTATGGACCATCTTGCCGACGAGGCCATAAAGGAGCGCATTGATCTCATTCAGGATCATTATGAAAGCCGCAAGGAAGCATTTGAGAGCGATCTTGAACACGGTGTTCCATACAAACCAATCGAGCCGAAACTACTCTATCTTGATGAAGAAGAGTGGTCAGGACAACTGGGCATCCTGAAACGCATTCGTCTGTCTCCCTTCGATCGGCCAGATTCGCAGCTTGGTGAACTTGTTGATTGCGGCGGAAAGCAAGGCCGTAACTTTGCAGCTGAGCGCAGTTCTGGGGCCATCAATATTTTCGACGCTCTCATTCAACATATCGCAGAGCTGAAAGAGAGTAGGAAACGCGTCACCATCGCCTGCTGGTCAAAGGGTGCTGCAGAGCGCATGCATCAGGTTCTGACTGACCATGGTCTGACAGGCCTCGTTCCCTATGAGACATGGCAAGCTCGTCAGGTCATCACACAGAAACAAGTTGGCATTACGGTTCTGGAGCTTGAAAGCGGCTTTGAGACCGAAAAAGACGCTGTCATTGGCGAGCAGGATATCCTTGGTGATCGTCTGATCCGTAATAAGCGTCGCCGTAAGAAAAGCTCCGATTTCCTGACGGAAGCCACCAGCCTGTCACAAGGTGACATAGTCGTTCATATCGAACATGGTATCGGTCGCTTCGAAGGACTGAACACGGTGGATGCTGCCGGCGCACCTCACGACTGCCTCGAGATCCACTATCATGGCGGCGACAAGCTTTTCTTGCCGGTAGAGAATATCGAGCTGCTCTCGCGCTATGGTAATGCGGATACGGAAGCTGTACTCGACAAGCTGGGCGGTGTTGCCTGGCAAGCGCGTAAATCCAAGATGAAGGCCCGCATCCGCATGATGGCGGATGCCCTTATCAAGGTTGCCGCAGAGCGTGAGTTGCGCACGGCTGAACGGATCACACCTCCAGATGGGCTCTATGACGAATTCTCCGCACGCTTCCCGTATGATGAAACCGATGATCAGTTCAATGCCATTGAACAGGTCTTCGATGATATGGGATCCGGTCGTCCGATGGATCGCCTTATCTGTGGCGATGTTGGCTTTGGCAAAACGGAAGTTGCATTACGCGCCGCCTTCATTGCAGCGATGAATAGCAAGCAAGTTGCTGTTGTCGTACCAACAACGCTTCTCGCCCGTCAGCACTACAAAACCTTTGCTGAACGCTTCGCAGGATTTCCGCTGAATGTCGCGCAAGCTTCGCGTCTTGTTTCGGGCAAAGAGTTGAACCAGACCAAGAGAGATATAAAAGAAGGCACAGTTGACATCGTGGTTGGCACCCATGCCTTGCTGGGTAAAAGCGTCGATTTCCGTGACCTGGGCCTCTTGATCATCGATGAAGAGCAGCATTTCGGTGTGAAGCATAAAGAACGCCTGAAAGAGCTACGCGCCGATGTTCATGTGTTGACCCTTTCCGCAACGCCAATCCCGCGCACGCTGCAACTGGCACTGACTGGCGTGCGGGAACTTTCACTGATCGCAACCCCTCCAGTGGATCGGTTGGCAGTTCGTACCTTCATTTCACCATTCGATGCGCTGACCATACGTGAAGCACTTCTGCGAGAACGATATCGTGGCGGTCAGAGCTTCTATGTCTGTCCACGCGTTTCTGATATTGCTGAAATCCACGCCTTCCTCGAAGAGCACGTGCCAGAAGTCAAAGTCGCTGTCGCCCATGGCCAGATGCCAGCAGGACATCTCGATGACATCATGACGGCCTTTTATGACGGCCAATATGATGTTCTGCTCTCCACCACTATTGTGGAATCGGGCATTGACGTACCGACGGCTAATACGCTGATTGTTCATCGTTCAGATATGTTTGGCTTATCGCAGCTTTATCAGCTCCGCGGCCGGGTAGGGCGCTCAAAAACGCGTGCCTATGCACTCTTCACAGTTCCGGCGAAGAAAGTTTTGACTGCTACTGCCGAGCGTAGATTGAAAGTACTGCAAAGCCTGGATACCCTTGGCGCTGGTTTCCAGCTTGCCAGTCACGATCTGGATATTCGCGGCGCAGGCAATCTGCTTGGTGAGGAGCAATCCGGTCACGTCAAGGAGGTAGGTTACGAGCTCTATCAGCAGATGCTGGAAGAAGCGGTCGCTTCCCTGAAATCCGGCGATATGTCTGTCATGGAAGACAAATGGTCGCCGCAGATTTCTATCGGCACGCCAGTACTCATTCCTGATAGCTATGTGGCAGATCTTCAACTGCGTCTCAGTCTCTATCGTCGCCTTGCAGATCTGGTCGAAGCCGACGAGATCGATGAATTTGGCGCAGAACTGATTGATCGCTTTGGTCCGCAACCTGATGAAGTCAAACATCTACTCAAAATCGTCTTCATCAAAGGTCTTTGTCGTAAAGCCAATGTCGAGAAAATCGATGCAGGGCCAAAGGGTGCTGTCATCGCATTCCGCAACAATGAGTTCCCCAATCCAGCAGCACTGGTCGGCTATCTGACGGAACAGGGTGTTTTGGCAAAAATTCGTCCGGATCAAAAAATAGTCCTGATACGCAATTGGGATAGACCGATGGATCGCTTGAAGGGAACTGCTATCATCATGACCCAGCTAGCCAAACTGGCTGCATCCTGATCATGGTGGGTCGTCTCTATTGGCCAGATCCCGAAACAAAACGCGATCCGGTCAGGCGATGGGCGAGACAAGACCGCTGTTTCTTTGGCTACGGAGCCTGTCATATTCTGGCAGGTGCTTTCCTGAAACTATATCCAGATCAAGGCTTCAAGGCTCATTGGATCCAGCCAAACGAGGGATATTACGGCAATCATATCTTTGTCGCGCAAGGTGATCTTGCATTCGATCATCATGGATATTGCCACAAGAAATGCTTGCTCAATCATCTGATGATTGGCTGGAAAGCGAGATACGAAGGTTGGGATTTTAAGTTGGTTGAGGTCAAATTCGATCTGCTTGATACTACCAACTTGAACGAGCGCAATATGCTAGGAGCACGTCAATATCTGCACGATGCAGAGAAGAGGGCAGACGCATTTGTCAAACGCTATCCAGCCCCTCATCGTGTTGTTCTTTGAGCAGTCCTAGAATCGGATGACCGGATTTTCAAATAAATCTTTCAGGATCTTATCTACATCTGTGATCTCACTCTTGGTATCGCTATAGTGCAATGAGAAATCCAGAGATACTTTCACGCCTTTCTGTGAGCTCTGCTCAATAAAGGGTGAGAGCTGAATGATCGATCGAATGCGGCGTAAAGCCGAGCGGGTTTCATAAAGATCCGTATCCGGGAACAGTGCAACGAACCGGCCATTATCAAGTCGTGCGAGCAAATCTTCTGCCCGCATCAAGGACGAAATCAGTCGACCAACCCGGGACAAAAGACTGTTTTCATGGATCTTGTGTCCTTGATTGTCGCCTATAACGTCAAAACTGATATCAATCCCTGCAAAGCTCATTGAAGTGGCACCGGTATCTCCCTCTAAGGCCTCCAAATGAGCTTTTAAAAATTTCTCGGAATATAGGCGAGTAATTTCGTCCGTTGGCATCAGCAGACGGGCTTCGGAAAAGATTTTTCGAAGCTGTTGTCTATATCTCTCCTCTCGAACTAGGATATCGATTCTGTTTTCAAAGAACCGCTCTGAGAAAGGGAACGAGACAATATCATTGGCGCCTGCTGCCAATGCGGCCAAGCCATCTTCAGTCGCCTTCTTATGGCAAACCAGAATGATGGGGAGTGAGAAGTAACTGGGATTACGGCGTAACGCATTCGTGAACTCAACAAGATGAGCATTGTAATCGCTTAGCTCGATGATCAAGGCGTCGAATTTCTGTGCTTCCAGCATATCTTCCGCCATTTGTGGCGTTAGAGAAGCAACAATATCAATGCTGTCGGGCAATGCGCTTTGTACTGGTAAAAAAGCCATGCCCGACCCGAGAAAGAGTAGCTTTTGCTCAGCCAAATCGCTGGGTGGTGGCACGACGGGCAGGCCAACCCCAAAACGCTTGAAGGTGAGCGCTCGTCTCTCTGCCTCGCGCCGCATGGTTGCTAACCGCATAAGGGATATCAAGCGATTGCTGATCAAATCTCCCGTGAGAGGAGGTTGCAAAATATCGCTGAAATGAAGGAGTTGATCTTCCGTCAAATGCACGGATGGGCTTGCAATAGCAACCATCGGCACCCTTGCATGATCCAGTCCGTGTTTGGCGCGCAGGGCAACAGACCGTTCAATCAAAATATCAATATCGCTTGCAGCGACATCCAGAAGATCAAGCAGGATGATATCTGCTTGCAACTCAACCTTGGAAGGGTTCTCGGTTCCCAAAATACTATGGGACCAGACTTCGAATTCTTTTTGTATCAGCAACCCGGCCCAATCAGGAATATCAAAACCATAATCCTGCTCGGTCAAGATGAGCGCTTGCTTTCCCATTCAACTTATCTCTTTTTGAAGTCCGACAGAGGTATTTGTTACCTGCAAATCGAGGCCTTGTTCAGGCAACTTTTTTATCATCACTTTGGTTCATCAGCCCGCTGCGATGCACCTTGCCATCTCCTTGGCGAGGAATGGATGCAACATGCACCAGTCCCAATGGTATTTTGTGAGCGGAAACCGATTTGTTTTCGAGTTCCGAATGCAGTTGATCAAGGCTATAGGTATCGTCCGCAACAACAGCCACCATCAGTTCATTACCACCATATTGGGCAGGTCGCACAAAGGCTGCGGCATCCTCGATGCCATCACAAGATTGATAAAGATTATCCAATTCACTTGCCTGAACCGACAGGGCGCCCAGAGGCAGGATATCGCTCAAATCCCCCAAGGGTACAAAAAATATCTGCTCTTCAACTTGTTCGGTGACACGGCATCCAATATCGGTATGGATGAACCCGTTTCGGTTGCTTGGCAATATACGCCCGTCCTGGCTGCCTGCAACAGGGAAGGCGAGGTTTGGAACCATGGGACCCGAAACACAAAGTTCCCCACCTACCAATGAGGAATCAAATTGGGCCTTTGCTTCTTCAAGGCCGAACAAATCGCTTTCCAACCAGACGAGCTTGGATCCGTCGGTTTGAGTTGATGCAATTTCACCTAACAGGATGCTGCCGATTTGTCCTGGCTCACGTCTGATCTGTGAGTGCAAGGCTAACTCATTGAAATTGGTAACATCTATCAGGCGTGCAGCTGTTTCATTATTCCGGTAGACTTCTACGCCGGTATGATAGCGCACCCAAATCAATGATATGCTGAGCAATTGTTCGCGCACCTGAGCCGACAAAAGGGAGTGAAAGATTTCCCAGCCATGTGCTGGAATCATCGCATGTTGCACGCCATATTCTGCCAAACAGGATTCAAGACGTTGATAGGTCTGGAAGTGATGAAACTGAAGTCGCGCACCTTGAAGAAGGGCTGCCGCAAAACTGGCACCAAGTCCGGGGAGCCCAGACCAGTGATGGCTCATGAGAACGCATTCATCTGCGCCTAGACCCGTTTGCGAAATATGGTGTCTTGCGACAGAGAGCAACTGATTATGATTGCGAGCAATGGGCATGGATGGATGATTATTGGCCGTACTCCAGACAATATTATGAAGTTCATCCGCTGCATCGCCTGAAGAGACGAATTGTTCTTCGGAAATCTCGATATTGTCATCCAACTCATCCATGACGGGGCCAAGATCAACCAGACCATCAGGAACATCTTCACCAAGGCAAAAGACAAACCGGATCGAGAACATGGTAGCAGCGACATTACGGACCCGTTCGCCGACCGGATCCTTCTCATAATGACTGGTACAGATGACAGCTTTTGCGCCAATATCCTCAAAACGTTCCAGAAGGTCTGTTTCGCCCAGTGTCAAAGGTAAGGGGGCGATAATCAACCCCAGATGGCTGGCTGCAAGAACGATCAGAGCCCCATCGACCCCGGGGGGGAGCATCATGGCCACCACGGTGTCGCGCTTCAGACCCATGCCGGAGAGAAAATCACAAAGGCTGAGGAGTTTCTTGGAAGCTTGAAGATAAGTAAGACATTGAGGCTGCCTACCATTCACCGTTGGGAGCTCAGGGTCGTCAATAAAAGCCAGACTGTCCGGCCTCGTTTGCGCATGAGACAGCAAGATCTGGTCAAGACGGGAATCTTGCCAGACGCCATTTGATCGGTACTTATCACGTTCTTCCTGACTAGACAGCAGCATCAATCCACCTCACGAAACCCAGGTCGCAAACATATTTTGTTAACTATCTATAATCAGTGTAGCTGATTCCCGTCCCAATACACGAACCAAGGCCAAATCGAATGTCAAAGATTTGGATAAACCCTTTGAAGAACGCAAATTTTAGGTTTATTCAGCTCGTTTGTCCCACCATGTTTTCGAGGCATAACCACCAAGCGGTTTGCCTTTCGGGATACCGATATGAGACCAGACACCGAGCCAGCTGTCTGCCTTATAAAAGAGCGGTACTACATAATATCCGTTCATCAAGCTGCGGTCAAAGGCACGGACAGCCGAAGTAAACTCTTCAGACGACTTGGCTGCGAGTAGTGCATCAATCATGGCGTCTACTGCCGGATCATCGGCGCCTGCCTGATTGAACCAACCATCCTTGTTACGCTGAGAAGAATGCCAGCGGGAATATTGTTCATTTCCAGGGGAGAGAGAGGCGGACCAAGACATTTTCATCATATCGAAATCCATGGTTTTGCGTCGCTCCCAATATTGCGCACTATCGACCGTTCGAATGGACATGGTAATGCCTAACCGTTCCAATATGCGGCTATAAGCAAGAGCGAGACGTTCCTGTTCTTTTGTTGTCGCCAAAAATTCGAATGCAAGTGGCTTTCCATCTTTTGCAGATTTCATCACTCCGTCGACAAGACTATAACCGGCCTCATTTAACTGCTTGAGGGCAATCCCCATAACTTTTCGCATTTCTCGGCTGTCTTTGGCAGAGACAGGCATATAGCTGCCATCCAGAATATCCGTGTCGAATTCTGACTTGAAGGGACCAAGAAGTGTATTTTCCAGGGCGCTGGTTGCCAATCCCAAAGCTGATAAGTCGGAATTTTGAAAATAGCTACCGGAGCGACGGAACAGGCCATGATAAAGGTTCTTGTTGACCCATTCAAAATCGAAAAGACTTGCCAATGCCCGTCTTACTCGACGATCGGAGAAAACATCCCTACGGGTATTGAAAACGAAACCGGACATTCCTTTGGGGAGACGCGATACAAATGTCTTTTGAAGCACCTTGCCTTCTTTGGCGGCTGTGAAATCATATTGTTTGGCCCAGCGTGCAGGATCTGATTCCGGCAGCATATCGAATGCACCTTTCTTGAAGGCCTCGAACATGGCCGTGTTATCACGGAAATACTCAATGCTGATTTCATCGAAGTTGTCCATGCCACGTTTGATCGGAAGGTCTTGCGCCCAATAGTTAGGGTTTCGCTTCAGAAGCAATCTTGTTCCAGGATCAACCCGATCTATCAGATAGGGACCGGAACCAATGAATTGATATTGACCGGATTTTGCAAATTTTTCGGGGTCTATTGCATGCTTTGGTAGAACAGGAAACAAACCAATTAATAGTGGGAGCTCTCGATCACCTCCATCATTGAATACAAATCGAATCTGACTATCGGACACGCGTTCAATATTTTTGATTCGTTTGATCAGGTTTTTGTAATTGGGACGGCCGTGTTCTCGCAGGAGATCGATTGTGAACAACACATCGTCGGCGTCTATTGGATGGCCGTCGGAAAATTCCGCTTCATCACGAATTTTAAAAGCAATTGAAGAGCGATCTTCCGGAAGGTCTACCCACTCTGCCAAAAGACCATATAAGGAAAATGGCTCATCATCGGCGCGAGTAAGAAGGGATTCATAAACGTTGCGGCCATACTCGACATCCCAGAGACCACGCGGTGCAACGCCTTTCAGCAAAAACGGATTAAGACTATCGAAGCTACCATGCGAGCCATAGGAAATACGACCTCCTTTGGGGGCGTCCGGGTTTACATAAGATAAGTGGCTGAAACTTTTATTATATTTTGGAATTCCATGCATGGCAATGCCGTGGCTGGGCTCTGCCGCAACATAGGTTCCGCTTGACATAAGCAATAAAAATCCCAAACAGGCATGTCTAAATCTGTGCTTCAAGGATTTGTCATTAACCGATAGGTGAGGGGAAAATTGCCCTTTTGCTGAAAGTAAGAACAACTTCAGCTGAGACAGAACAGCTGGACACATTTCGCTCAACATTTGGGCACCTTTATCCTATTTGTATGACGAGCTGATCAAGGCCTCGAATCGTCGATTGACACTATCATAGATTGGAATATCCACCCCTCAGTGTCTATGTGATGTCTACATACTGGAATTTTTCGTACGCACCTTGTAGAACAGAGCCCAAAGAGCCACTATTCTGCCCAAATCATCTCAGATGGTGGGCTTAGATAAGATATAACGGAATTGGGCTAACCTCTTCCTGAAACATTGAAACACATACGGGATTTCAATTCATGGTCATGATTGACAAGGCCTCAAAGCTGCTCAGGCCATTTGCTTTCGGTGCGCTGGCAACCATTCTTTTTGCTGCTACAGCTCCAGCCCAAGCTCAAACCGAAACCAAAGCGCTTGAACAAGCTGCAAAAACTTGGGTCAAAATCTGCTCACCAGATCCCAAAAGCAAGAAAAACCTCTGCATGATCGCACAGGAGTTGCGCGCGGAAACCGGTCAGTTTCTGGCATCTGTCGCAGTTCGGGAGATTGAAGGCAAAAAGCGCAAAAGCGTGGTCATTGCGATCACGCCAGGCATGCTGCTGCAGCCTGGTCTTTCTGTTCAGATTGACAAGGGTAAACAGAACAAAGGTGCTTATGGCATTTGCTTCCCGAATGCTTGTTACGCGGAGATTGTTGTTGATGCCAATTACATCGCTCAGATGAAAAAGGGCTCCAAGCTTTCTTTGACCACCCTGAACCAGCAGGCTCAGCCGGTACGTTTTGACATGACCCTTTCTGGTTTTACAGCTGCCTATGATGGTCCATCTCTGGATCCTGCAAAAGCTGTCAGCGAGCAGGAACAATTGCAGAGCGAACTGCGCAAGCGCGCCGAAGAGCAACGCAAGAAACTGCTGGAACAGAAAAAGAAGGCAGACGGCAACTAAGTCTGTCTAGCTATCCTGATCAAAAATCAAAAACCCCGCCAGATTGATTTCTGAGCGGGGTTTTGTTTTTCGAGCGTATCTGAACGATTGGTACATTGTTTCGCTATCAGAGCGTCAATTCAACAAATCGTCGATTGGTTGATAGATGCCGCTTTTTCGGCCCTTGAAGATCTGTCGCACCTGGGGATGACGGACGGGTTCATTGCTATCATCTTCGAGCAAATTCTGCTCGGAGACATAGGCTACATATTCTGTTTCATCATTCTCGGCGAAAAGATGATAAAAGGGCTGATCTTTACGCGGACGCACATCTTCTGGAATAGCGTCATACCATTCTTCGCTATTATCAAATTCCGGATCGACATCAAAAATGACACCGCGAAAAGAATAGACGCGATGCTTGACGACCTGACCAATCTGAAACTTGGCTCTTTTCATCTCTGTCATGGTTCTGGCTCCGCTCACTTGAATTCAAGGCAATCAGCCCAAACAGGCTGATTGCAGAAGCGCTAGAGGCCATGAGGGGGCCAATTTGTCAAGCTAAAAAACTGCGCAGTTAGCTGTTCACGCCTGGAGGCCATATTTTTCCGCCATCTCAGGGTCTTTGGCTGCGACTTGTTTGGCCAAATCCACGATCACCTTGGCCTGCTTCCAGGTAGCATCATCCTGCATTTTACCATCAATCATGACGGCTCCTGTGCCATCTGGCATCGCTTCCAGAATGCGCAACGCCATTTTTACTTCATCAACCTCAGGGGAGAAAACTCGCTTGGCAATATCAATCTGGGTTGGATGCAGAGACCATGCGCCCATGCAGCCAAGAAGAAAGCTGTTCTGGAACTGAGCTTCGCATGCTTCCAGATCAGCAAAATCGCCGAACGGGCCATAGAAGGCTTTCAAACCATGAGCCATACAAGCATCGACCATCTTGGCAATAGTGAAATGCCATAGATCCTGCTGGTAAATGGAGCGGGTTTTGCCTTCTTCCATATCGGACAGAACACGATAGCCGGGATGTCCCCCGCCTACACGCGTGGTTTTCATACCTCGAGAGGCCGCCAGATCGGCTGGGCCAAGCGAAATACCATGCATACGCGGCGAAGCACCACAAATCGCCTCAACATTGTTCACGCCTTCAGCAGTCTCCAGAATTGCATGAATGAGAATTGGTTTCTTCACGTCATGCTTGGCTTCCAGCTGCGCCAGCAATTGATCAAGATAATGAATGTCCCAGGGGCCTTCCACTTTTGGAAGCATGATCACATCAAGCTTGTCGCCAACTTGCGAAACAATCTCGGTGATATCATCCAGCAACCAGGGGGAGTTCAGGCAGTTGACGCGTGTCCAGAGACCGGTTTCACCAAAGTCGTTATCTTTGGCCATCTGAATGAAACCAGCGCGGGCTTCTTCTTTATTGTCGGCAGGAATGGCGTCTTCCAGATTGCCCAGAACCACATCGACCTTCTTGATGAGATCAGGAACCTTGGCACGCATCTTCTCGATATGAGGCGGGACGAAATGAATCATCCGCTCGACACGGGTTGGCAATTCCTTGAATGGCTCGGGGGCGCCAATGGCCAGGGGTTTGAAAAATGCGCGTGGGGTCTTCATGCCCGCCTCCTGTTTTGTCCTCTGGCCATCATATTATGTGATCCGTCACGGCCAGCAAAAGTGATTTGGGTATATCGCACCGCAAAAATTGCTGCGGCGCAATAGGCAAGAAGGTGAAGACAGCATGATTTTTGTGAATGGGTGATTGAAATATGGATGATAATGGTCGTTCTAGTGCTCACCCCCAGCGCTTGTGGGCCCACATCCATTGGTCTGGGCGTGCTCGGACCCAATTTTCAAATATTGCTTGAACCTGACGCGTTGCCTCATTCACATCAGCGTCAACATCATCAGTATAGGGTACATTGATCTCTTCAAACTCCAGATCAAACTCCAGCCCATTACGCCGTACAATTCGTCCAGCCACAAGAGGAACATTGAGATTTCTCGCCATACGAGCGGGGAAGATATTGGTTGGGGCAGGGCGTCCGAAGAAGGGAACTTTCAGCCCTCCGGCATCGCGCAAATCACCCATGATGGCGGCAATATTGCCATCACGCACCCAGGCCATCATCTTGGTGCCTGCCCGGTTTCCCTTGGCGTGAATGCCCCCTTTGAAGAAGGAATTGCGCATTTTAACGACATAACCATCAACAAGTGGGTTTTTCAGTTTCTGATAAACGGTGGAGAGCTTGACGCCATGTTGATGCGCGATAATGCCGCCAAGTTCCCAATTGCCGGAATGAAGGGAGACCAGCACGCCGCCCTTTTTAGTCACCAAAGCCTCGATATTCTCAAAATTCTCGTCTTTATGAAACTTCGCGGCTGCCTTCTCAAACCGATCTACCAGCAGACCTTCAGCAAAGGTGCGCCCCAGATTGTCCCACATATCCAGAGTGATCAAATGCAGTTCTTCATCTGTCTTGTCGGGAAAGGCTTGCCGGAGATGATCCATGGCTCGCTTCTGCCTGGAAAGTTTTGGCGCAACCTTTCGCCAACACCAGCCCATGAAAGCAGAAGACATTTCCAATGGCATCATACGCAGAATACTGATAACGAGCATCACACCGGCATATTCCAGACGATGAGAAAACGTGATCTTTCTTGGCTTTTTTTGTGGGCTGGACAAATTTCTTCTCTGTCAGTTGTTCAGAACTCTGTCTGGTTTTAGAGAAGCTTGTGAAAAGCGCAAGAAAAACCCGCTCAGTAGGCACTTTGCCGGTGTGGAAAGCACACTACCAATCAGACGACATTAGACATTCCTCTGACCTGCTGCATCTCTCCGTACTGTTGCGGTAGAAGCAATTGGGCAAATTTGAAAATCTGTATCAATATCCGTCGAAAACGTAAGAATCACAATTATCGACAGTGTCCATACAACGACGAAATCATCTAAAGTGATCGTGCAGAAAGAGGGGAGGCAATATGGGAGACGTATTCACCTTGGCTCTGCCCTTTTTCGGGCTGATCTTTCTAGGCTTCCTCTCTGGAAAAATTGTCAAACTGCCTGAAGCGGGTCTGGCTTGGCTCAATTTCTTCGTCGTCTATATCTCTCTACCAGCTCTATTCTTTCGACTGATCTCTCAAACCCCTTTGGAAGAACTGACAAACTGGTCCTTTGTCATGTCCACCACATTGACCACCTACAGTGCATTCGCGCTGGCCTTTGCCTTCGGTCTTTGGATGACACGGGGCAAAATGGCAGAAGCGACCATTCAAGGATTGGTGGGGAGTTATTCCAATATCGGTTATATGGGTCCCGGCCTGACGATCGCAGCTCTCGGGCCAGCCGCAACAGTGCCAACAGCGCTGATCTTCTGTTTTGATTCCATTCTTCTGTTCACTCTGATTCCGGTCATGATGGCATTGTCTGGAACAGAAAAACTAAGTTGGCAGCAGACGATTCTATATGTGCTCAGGAAGGTTTTCCTGCATCCCTTCATCATTGCCACCATCATTGGTGTGCTGGCCGCAGCCGTTCAGTTCCAACCTCCTGGCTGGATCGACAAGATGCTGACCTATCTCTCCAACGCTGCAGCGCCTTGTGCTTTGTTTGCTATGGGGGTGGCCGTTGCCCTGCGTCAGGTGCGCCGAGTGCCGACCGAGATGCCGGTTCTTCTCATCATCAAGCTGATAGTGCACCCAGTGCTGGTTTATCTGCTTTTGAGCCGGATTGACGGTATCCCCGACAGCTGGGTTTATACTGCCATCCTCATGGCCTGCTTGCCACCCGCAGCCAATGTTTTTGTGGTTGCTCAGCAATATGACGTTTATGTCGAGCGAGCTTCGAGCGCAGTGATGATTGGTACATTGCTTTCCGTCGCTACAGTTACGACCTTTCTCTATCTCATAACCAAGGGCTTATTGCCGCTATAAAGACAAAAACAAGCAATCACCCATTACAGGGAAAAGGAATTCAAATGGCTGCTCAACCCCTTTCCGGTATCAAAGTTCTGGATTTCTCAACACTCCTGCCGGGACCTCTCGCAAGTTTGATGTTGGCAGAGGCTGGCGCGGATATCTTGAAAGTCGAGCGACCGGGTGGAGAGGATCTGCGCAACTATCCTCCCAAATGGGGAGAGCAGTCAGCTCCCTTCGCTTTCATGAATAGAGGGAAGCAAAGCCTTGAGATTGATCTGCGGGAAGAGGGTGCTCTGGAGAAGCTACGGCCACATTTAGAACAAGCAGATATCCTGATTGAACAATTCCGACCCGGTGTCATGGCTCGTCTTGGGTTGGATTATGAGGCAGTCCGCAAGATCAATCCAGCCATTATCTATTGCTCTATCTCCAGCTATGGCCAAACCGGCCCCAAAGCCACTCAGGCTGGACATGATTTGAACTTCATCTCAGAGGCGGGTGTGCTCAGCTTCTCGACCGGATTGGATGACAAGCCATCATTGCCACCATTTCTGGTTGGCGATATCGGCGGTGGAACCATGCCTGCTGTGATCAACATTCTGTTGGCACTCCGTATGCGCGATCAGACGGGAGAGGGCACCAATCTCGATATCTCTATGGCTGACAACAGCTTCACCTTTGCGGCCTTTCTTCATGCCGCAGGGCAGGCGACCGGTACTTATCCGGGCAATGGCGATTGGCTACTCACAGGAGCCTCACCCCGCTATCAGCTCTATCCCGCAGCAGATGGCCGTATTATCGCCTGTGGCGCATTGGAACAGAAATTCTGGGACAAGTTCACCGACATCATCGGTTTGGACGACGACCTGAAACAGGATTGGAAAGACCCTGAGACAACCAAAGCCAAATGCGCCGAACTGATCAAAACCAAACCATCATCGGAATGGATGGAGCATTTCGACAAAGCCGATTGCTGTGTATCACTCGTCAAGAAGTTCGACGAAGCCTTGAACGATCCTCACTTCATTGAACGTGGTCTGTTCGACTATCGCATTGAGCAAAGCAATGGCGAAACCATTGGCGCGGCCGTGGTTCCCATCATGCCTCAGTTTCGCGATCAGAACTCAAAAACAAAAGGCTTCCCGGAATTATAAACGGGAAGCCTCGCAATCTTCTCAGAGAATTTATGCCTTATTCGCCTACTTTGGAAAAACGCGATGGACTATCCAGACCAGCTTTCATAAGCAGCTTGCGCAAGGGGGAGAAGCTCTTCGCGGCTGCAAGGCCTGCTGTACGTAAACCTTGTAGAACCGGGATGGAAGAGAGCAAGGACATATTGAGCATGTGAACCCCAGCGGTACGAGACCAGATATCGGTGCGACGCGCTTTGTCATATGCCTCCAGAATACTCTCTGCACCAACGTCTTTTTGGCCAGCTCCCAGCGCTTGCCCAATCTGGCTTGAGAGTTCTTCAATATCTCGAAGGCTCAGATTAAGCCCTTGCGCGCCAATTGGCGGGAAGACGTGAGCGCTCTCGGCAATCAGAGCAGCACGTGGGCCATGGAATTGTTTGGCTATCATGCCAGCAAGCGGGAAGATTTGCGGCTGCGTCAGAATTTCAAACTTGCCATAGAGATGATGCGCCCGCTTTTCCAGCTCCAGTGCAAGTGCCTCGCGATCCAGTACCTTCAACTCTTCTGCTTCTTCAGGTGTCACCACACAGACAAGACTGGATGTGTTGGCATTCTCATAGGGAACAAGCGTGAATGGACCGCTTGGCGTATGAAACTCGGTGGAACTGTTATTGTGAGAATGGCTCTTGTGATGCAGATTCAGAACAAGTGCAGCTTGCGGATAGGACCATTTGCGCATCTCAACACCGGCAGCTTCCTTGACCAGACTTTTGCGTCCGTCAGCAGCAATGGCCAGTTTTACTTGCCATTGACTACCGTCCTGCATATCAATGAGAGCGTGATCGTCTTCAAGTTTTACCGAAGTTGCAAATTGCTGATCTTCAATCAAATCTTCAAGATCGCCAATGCCCTCATGCAAGGCTTTGACCAGCTTATTGTTGTCGATGTTATACCCGAAGGATTCAAGCCCGATCTCGGAGCTGTCAAACTCGGTGATTGGTGCACGGATCAAACGGCCTGTATCATCGAAAAGACGCATCACTCTAAGGGCTTGCCCTTGCGCTCTGACCTGATTCCAAAGCCCCAATTGCTCCAGATATGTGACAGAACTTCCCAAGAGTGCGGTGGTTCGACCGTCGGTGCCGGAATGAGCGGGACCAATCAAAACGCATTTCAGTCCGAGCTTTGCCATCTGAATGGCCGCCACATGACCAGCAGGGCCGCTTCCGACAACGGCAACATCGGCTGTTTTGATCTCGCTCATGGCCTACCTTTCACTTATCGGACAAATTGCCCCTCATTATAGAATGAAACAATATTTGGGGCTGTGCGGTCCTTTATGCAATAATCCAGTCTCGCTTCCGGGTCAAAGACATACGTACCATACCGGGGACAAGACTTGTGCCAAAAAGCCGCAGCCAGCCTTCCAATCTTGATAGAGACCAGAAGTCGTGCCAGAAGTCGCGTGATGCAGGGAAAACGCGTAGTTCGTCAGGCGCACAGGATGTAACGGGGAAGCCTACCATGATGGGGAAGATCTTCAATCAGGCCGATATTGAGGGGCAAGAGCTGTTCAACCAGGATGCGGCTCTCGTTGCGGCATCTGGAAAACCCAGAATAATGTTGGTGCTTTTCATTGCTATTGCGTCGTTGTTTGCTTGGACTTATCTATTCGCCATGGTTGTTGATATGGCGCCAGATATGGATATGCGGGCCATGGGGCCAGGTATGGATGCCTTCAATATCTTCAACAGCTTCGGAAATCTGGATCCAACCACTCGTGCATTCATCGCTGCAGTTTGCGCGCCTTCTGCCGCTATCGGTCATTTCGGCATGCCAAGCTTCGGTGCATGGGGTTTTGAGGATCTGACTATTGTCTTTGCCATGTGGTCGATGATGGCAATCGCCATGATGTTGCCAACAGCTGCTCCAATCCTGAAAAGCTATGCAAATTTTCAGGAAGCCAAGGGCAACAAGATCACGGCTTTCTCTGTTCTTTTGCTGGCACTTGGCTATCTGACCATTTGGATCGGTTTTGGTCTGCTGGCAACCCTTGTGCAATGGGGACTGACAGAAGCACAAACCATGTCGCCTGTCATGGCTCCTGCTTCAATGGTGTTCTCTGCGTCTATTCTGGTTCTTGCGGGTATCTATCAATTCACACCCGCAAAGTTGGCTTGTCTTATTCGGTGTCAGTTGCCGTTCCCATATTTCAACCGCCGCTCCAAACAAGGCTTCTTCCAGTCTTTCACCGGATCCTATGTCATGGGGCTGGAGCAGGGCATCTTCTGCCTTGGCTGCACCTGGGCCATCATGGCCGTGATGTTTGCGGTTGGGGTCATGAATGTCATCTGGATGGCCATTTTGGGTGTTCTGATGGGTATCGAGAAGATGGTTCCCAATATCTGGGTAACAAGAGGAATCGGGATCTTCCTGATTGTCTGGGGATTGTTGATCTTTACCATATCAGATGCTGGACGCACTCTATTGGGCATTGGATAGGCACTCCAGAGCAAAAATACCGGTGGGATTAGGCCAAAAGTAGGCTTGGCGACTTCATCTTCAATTGCCCCCCATGACTGAATGGGTTAGCAAGGGGCATGAAAAAAGTAATAGCATTCATGATCCATATCCTCACCTCATCTGGTGGGGCTTTCGCACTTTTAGCCCTTTTGGCAGCCGTCCAGAAAGACTGGACAATGCTGTTTGCTTGGTTGCTCGTAGCGCAGTTCGTTGATGGCATTGACGGACCAATTGCTCGGCATTTTCAAGTACGTCAAACCCTGCCGAACTGGAGTGGTGATGCGCTGGATTTCGTGATCGATTTCATTACTTACGTCTTCCTGCCCGCTTTTGTACTCGTCTATGCGGACCTCATGCCAGGAACAATGGGTACGATTGCTGCGTCCATCATTGTCATGTCAGGCGGACTTTACTTCGCCGACAGCCGAATGAAGACCTCTTCGAAGGCTTTTCGCGGCTTTCCCGCGGTCTGGAACGGGGTGCTGTTCTATTACTTCATTTTCACCCCGACACCGGGCGTTGGCTTTGTGCTGATATGCCTGCTGGCACTCGCACAGTTCATTCCAGTGGAATTCATCCATCCGGTTCGTGTTGTGCGTTGGCGCTGGATAACAATGGCAATGGTTGCGGTCTGGAGTGCATTTGCAGTGAAAGTCACACTGGCCGGAATGCAGACAACTCCGTTGGATCAATGGATCCTGGCACTGACTGGAATATATTTCTTCATTGTTGGTGGATTGCTGCAAATCCTACGACCGGACATCAAAGCCAGTCCATAAAATGCTCGCCAAACCATAGTGCGGAACATTCATGATGCTCGACTTTTTTCTCGACCCGACAATTCTCGCTTCGCTCCTGACATTGACGGCCATGGAAATTGTACTTGGTATCGACAATGTCGTCTTTATCTCGGTTCTGGTCAGTAAGCTACCCGAACAAATGGCTCAGCGCGCGCGCATGATCGGGATCTTGCTGGCACTTGTCTTCCGTATCATTCTGCTCTTCGCTCTGACTTGGCTGATTGGTCTGACGAAACCGGTTTTTGAGTTCTTCAATCACGGTTTCTCCTGGCGCGATATCCTGATGATTACGGGTGGTTTGTTTCTGGTCTATAAAGCCCTGAACGAGATTCATCTGGAATTGGAATTTTCAGAAGAAGATGAAGCAAAGATCCGCACCGGTAAGACACAATATGTCTTTGGGGCAGCGATTGCCCAGATCATTGCCATCGACCTGGTTTTCTCGATTGACTCAATTGTCACTGCAATAGGCATGGCCGAGCATATTGAGGTCATGGTCACAGCGATGGTGATCGCCATGGTCATCATGTATGTGGCATCCGGTCCCATAGCCAGCTTCATCGAACGTCATACGACCACGAAGATGCTTGCTCTGGCATTCTTGATGCTGATTGGCTTTGCGTTGGTGGGCGACGGCTTTGGCTTGCACATTCCGCGCGGATATATCTATGCGATGATGGGCTTTTCGGTTCTAGTCGAGTTCCTTAATATCATGAGCCTCGATAAACGACGCAGAGCCAAGCTTAAAAGCCTGAAAGAGCAACAAAGGACTGAATAACTAAGCCAAACTGGCAACAATTTGGCCAAAATCGCATTTTTTCCTTTGAATGGAAAATCAAAGCCCTTTTACTAAAAAAGATTGAAACAGTTCCACCGTTCCGGACCTTTGACAGGTTCGGAAGTGACTGGGTAACCTGAACTCAACCTTCACGAGGGGGCAAGGGACCTGATATAGTCCGCAGCCACCGATGCAAAGTTTGAGTGACCAGACAAAGGAGCAAGATCCTGGACCGCGCTCGCCTCTTATATTCTCCAGCTTTGCGTTATTTCGCCGCAGTCGCTGAGCATGGTGCCATTCGGGCTGCCAGCCGCGAACTCAACGTTGCATCTTCTGCTGTTAACAGACAAATTCTTTGGTTGGAAGATAGCCTTGGTGTGCCTTTGTTTGAGCGGGTAGGGCGACGTCTGCAACTCTCGCCAGCTGGTGATATCCTTTTGCGTCATGTGACCCATGTTCTGCGGGATTTTGAGGAAACAGCCTCCGAGATCGATGCGCTGAAGGGCCTGAAGCGTGGTATCGTTCGCATAGCCAGCGTAGAGAGCGTCGCAACCGAATTGCTTACCGATTTAGCTGCATCCTTTGGTGAAGCATATCCGGATATCCAACTGAAAATCACAGTCACTCACGCCAACAAGATCACGCGTCTGGTGACCGATTCCGAAGTTGATATCGGTTTCACATTCGACCCCGGATCTGATGATACCCTTTCGATCGGATATGAACGGGATTTTGAAATTGGCGCAGTCGTAAAGAAAAACCATCCATTGGCAACGCAGGATACCGTGTCTTTCGCGTCTTGCGTCGAATATCCCATTATTCTTCCAGCGAAAGGACTTTCGCTACGCGCTGCATTGGACAAGATGCTCTCCAATACAGATGCATCAGTTTTTGCTGAAGTCAGCACTTTGCAAATGATGCGCAAGCTCGCGCAAAAAGGTCTGGGAGTTTGCTTCCAGACCCGGATTGGCCTTGAAGATCAGATGCAGGAAGCCGATATGGTGTTTTTGCCGTTAAATGATGAAGCTTTGCCGAAAAACCGCTTAGCCATCATCACCCATGCCCAACGGCAGTTGAAGCTGGCTCCCGCCATGTTCGTCAGCCATGCCCGCCAGCATTTTGCTGATCTGTTTCCAAACAACTAGGACTGTTTCGAAGGAGAGATTGATCAATCTACCCGTCACACTGGTTCGGCCAAAGGGCGGGGAAAAACAGAAAAATGATCTTTTATTGAGGGCGGTGAGGCGTGCTTCGATCTCAATAAAAGATCAAAAATATAGCATCTGCATAAAAGGGCTGAATAAAGCATCAAGAATACGGTTAATGATGTCTTTTTGTGTGGCATGTCACGCAATAGTTACTTAAAGAAGCCGGGTCTTTCGCACCCGCCTTGCCAACTTAATCTGCCCGAGCGACTTCCTCGTTCTGGTACCAGTTCGAGAGTGATCAGCAATGACCAACGCTCCGCTCCTGCAAGCAAAAAGTCTGACCAAACAATTTGGCAGCTTGAAGGCCAATGACGCTGTGGATCTGGTGGTTCAAGCGGGTGAAATCCACGCATTGTTGGGAGAGAATGGCGCGGGTAAATCCACGCTCGTAAAAATGCTCTACGGTGCTCTTCAGCCAACTTCGGGCCAGATTTTCTGGAAGGGTGAGGAGGTGAATCTCTCCGACCCGGCGCAAGCCCGAAAGCTTGGCGTGGGCATGGTATTTCAGCATTTTTCCCTGTTTGACTCCCTGACAGTGGTTGAGAATATCGCACTGGCTTTGCCCAAAGATACCAAGATGGGACTATTGGCTAAAAGGGTTGAAGAAGTCTCTCGCGAATATGGCCTTCCATTAAAAGCCGACAATCTGGTTGCCGACCTATCGGTCGGCGAAAGACAGCGCATCGAAATTGTGCGTTGTTTATTGCAAAATCCCGAGCTTATCATCATGGATGAGCCTACCTCTGTGCTGACCCCGCAAGAAGCCGATCTTCTATTCGAGACTCTGGAACGCCTATCCGGCGAGGGGCGCTCCATTCTCTATATCTCCCACCGTCTGGAAGAGGTTCAGAAAATGTGTGATACGGCGACCATATTGCGTCATGGCAAGCTGGTTGCTCATTGCACCCCTTCAGATGAGACGGCAGCCAGCTTGGCGCGCCTTATGGTGGGGAGTAGTGTGCAGGCTGTGGAGAGAAGCAAGGCTGATGTCTCTGATGCACCAGTTCGTTTGCGACTGAATGAACTTTGCTTGCCCCCATCCGGACCTTTTGCAGTACCATTGAAAGATATCTCTCTCAATGTCAGGGGGGGAGAGGTTGTTGCCATTGCAGGTGTTGCAGGCAATGGACAGGCCGAATTGTTTGATGCGCTTTCTGGCGAGCGTGACACAGCTACCGGTGCGGTCATCATCAATGACATTGAAAGCGGCCATAAGGGTGTGACAGCTCGCAGGAGCCTTGGTGCTGCATTTGTACCGGAGGAACGGCTGGGCCATGCAGCTGTGCCAGATTTACCACTCAGTGAAAATGTTATACTTACTCGTCATGGGTCTGATAAACCCCTGAAAAATGGCTTGTTTTTGAAACGCACTCATGCCGGAGAGCTTGGAGTGCGCATTTCCGAAACCTTCGATGTCCGCAAAGGTGCACCGGACCCAAACGCAGGTAGCCTCTCCGGTGGCAATCTGCAAAAGTTTGTGGTCGGACGAGAAATCGATCGTGGGCCAACTCTTCTTGTCGTTTCCCAACCAACCTGGGGTGTTGATGCAGGTGCTGCTGCACTTATTCGACAGGCTCTTCTTGATCTGGCGCGCCAAGGCGCAGCCGTACTGGTCATTTCTCAGGATCTTGATGAGATTTTCGAGATTGCCGACCGCATCGCCGTGATCAACAAGGGCGAGCTGTCCAAAGCCGAACTGGTAGAAGATATGAGCCTCGAAAAAATCGGCCTTCTCATGGGCGGCGTTCATGGTGCAGAAGACACCCTGACACCATCTGCCGCAGTCCAGGAGGCATATTGATATGCGTATTGAATTACAAAAGCGCTCTCAGCCTTCCAGTCTGATGATCTGGCTGTCACCTGTTTTGGCTATCACGCTGACACTCATTACCGGTGCATTGATGTTTAGTATGCTTGGTTTCAATCCAGCAAAAGCCCTTTATGTCTATTTCATTGCACCACTGCTGGACCTTTGGAGCTTGCAGGAATTGGTGGTGAAGGCCTCTCCACTCATACTTATCGCCGTTGGTCTGTCCATCTGTTACCGGTCAAATAACTGGAATATCGGTGCGGAAGGGCAATTTACCGTCGGAGCTATAGCGGGTTCCATTCTGCCTGTTGTTTTCTATCAGTGGGAAAGCCCACTGACATTCCCTCTGATGATCGCCATGGGCGCCGTTGGTGGCGCGCTTTTTGGAGCAATTCCTGCTATTCTGAAGAACAAATTCGGCGCCAATGAAATCCTGACCAGTCTGATGTTGACCTATGTCGCATTGCTGGCTCTGGACTATCTGGTCCGTGGACCGTGGAAAAATCCGGAAGGGTTCAATTTTCCGGAAAGCCGTCTTTTCAATGATGCTGCACAGGCACCAAGCCTGATTGCTGATGGCCGCATGCATGTTGGAGCGCTCTTTGCTGTCGTTGCGGTTATTGCCGTGTTTATTCTGTTTTCACGCACTTTGAAGGGCTTTGAGATCCGCGTTCTTGGCGCAACACCAAGGGCAGGGAACTTTGCTGGTTTTTCCAAAGAAAGGATGATCCTCTTTGCCTTCATGACGTCAGGTGCGTTGGCCGGTATCGCAGGCACGGTCGAAGTTGCAGGCCCTATCGGCCAATTGATACCGACCATTTCACCTGGCTACGGTTTTACGGCAATTATTGTAGCCTTCCTGGGTCGCTTGAACCCGGTCGGTATCTTGTTTGCAGGGCTCTTGCTGGCACTGTCTTACCTAGGCGGGGAAGCCGCGCAAATTGATCTTGGTATCTCGGAAAAAACCTCCAAGGCGTTTCAGGGCATTTTGCTCTTCTATGTGCTGGCTTGCGATACGCTCATTTACTATCGCATCAAACTTGTCTCCTCCAAAAATAAAGAGGCGGTCTAATGGAAATCTTTGAAGCAATTCTCATCACCATAGTGACCGCATCCACACCGTTGCTTTTGGCGGCTCTGGGGGAATTGGTCGTTGAGCGCTCGGGTGTACTCAATCTGGGTGTTGAAGGCATGATGATCATGGGTGCTGTCTGTGCTTTTGCGGTCTCTTTGACCACAGGTAATCCCTATCTGGGCATTCTGGCTGGCATGCTTGGCGGCATGGTCATGTCGCTACTGTTTGGTATACTGACGCTGTCTCTGGTTACAAACCAGGTTGCGACGGGTCTGGCACTGACACTTCTGGGGCTTGGCTTATCAGGTATGATCGGTGAAGCATTTGTTGGAACACCTGGCGTTAAACTTACCCCGTTGCCTATTCCGGGACTTGTAGAACTTCCCTTCATTGGTAAAGCACTCTTTGGCCAGGATATTCTGTTCTATGTCTCCATAGCTCTGACCATTGGCACGACCTGGTTCCTTTTCAAAAGCCGTCCAGGCTTGATCATCCGAGCCGTTGGAGAGAATCATGGCTCCGCCCATGCCCTTGGCTATTCAGTGATCAGGGTTCGTTATATGGCTGTACTTTTTGGTGGTTTCTGTGCTGGTCTTGCAGGTGCCTATCTTTCACTGGTTTATACCTCTCTGTGGATTGAGGATATGTCCGCAGGCCGTGGCTGGATCGCACTGGCTCTTGTGGTCTTCTCCAGCTGGCTGCCTAAGCGTCTGATCATTGGCGCCTATCTGTTTGGTGTTGTTTCTATTTTGCAGTTCCATGCCCAAGGTGCCGGAGTGCCAGTTCCATCGCAACTGCTTACGGCATTGCCGTATCTGGCCACCATCGTGGCTCTGGTTTTCATTTCTCGCAATCGCGCTGTCGCCCGTGCCAATACGCCAGCCTGCCTGGGGCTTGCATTTGTGCCCGATCGGTAACAGGATTGCATTCAATAAGAGCTGCATCTTTTGCCGCTCAATCTTTCGGCGGTCGCCCCACCACATATAGACCGCCTCAATTTTAGGGCAGCTTGAAAAAGATGCCAACAGGAGAGGGATAACATGCGTAAACTTCTAGCCGCTGCGGTACTTGCAGTGTCAGCATTCGCGCTGACAGCATGTGATGACAAGAAAGAAGAAGCAAAGGCTCCTAAAGAGCCTGCCAAAGCTGAAGCGCCTTCAAAGGTAAAAGTTGGCTTTGTTTATGTGGGGCCAATTGGCGATCATGGATGGTCCTATCAGCATGACCAAGGCCGTCTGGCTATTGAGAAGAAATTCGGAGACAAGGTTGAAACGACCTATGTTGAGAAAGTCGCCGAAGGCCCGGATGCTGAGCGTGTTATCGAAAAGATGGCACGAGACGGTAGCGATCTGATCTTCACCACTTCTTTCGGCTTCATGAACCCAACAATCAAAGTTGCGGAAAAGCATCCGAATGTAAAATTCGAGCACGCTACTGGTTATAAGCGCGCAGAGAACGTGTCCACTTACGCAGCGCGCTTCTATGAAGGCCGCTATGTAATTGGCCAAATCGCGGCCAAAATGTCCAAGACCAAGACCGTTGGATATATTGCTTCCTTCCCAATTCCAGAAGTTGTACGCGGAATCAACTCCTTCCTGCTGGGTGCACAGTCAGTTGATCCTGAGATGAAAATCAAAGTGATCTGGGTGAACAGCTGGTTCGATCCAGGCAAGGAAGCCGATGCTGCCAAGGCTCTGATTGACCAGGGTGCAGACATCATCACCCAGCACACGGATTCTCCTGCTGCTCTGCAGGTTGCTGAAGAGCGCGGTGTTTTCGCATTCGGTCAAGCATCTGATATGATCAAATTCGGTCCCAAGTCCCAGCTTACAGCTATCGTTGATGATTGGAGTGAGTACTACATTAATCGTGTACAAGCAGTCTTGGACAACAAATGGGAAAGCACTGACACTTGGGGTGGTTTCGCAGAGAAAATGGTCGTCATGGCTGACTATACCAATCTGCCTGCAGACGTTGTTGAAATGGCCAAGAAGACTGCTGCTGACATAGAGTCCGGTGCTTTGCACCCATTCAAGGGCCCAATCTTCAAGCAGGATGGCACTCAGGCAATCAAGGAAGGCGAAACCCTTGATGCAGGCACTCTGCTAGGCATGAACTGGTATGTCAAAGGTGTAGACGACAAGCTGCCACAATAAGAGCTTGCTTCTACCCTAAAAAACAAAGAAAGGCCCGCAACCCTTGGAAGGTTGCGGGCCTTTTCATTTGTATCTGATCAAACAATCATCTGGAACAGGATACCCGAGGCAATGGCTCCAGTAACGCCAAGGCACAGATAGCTGGCAAAGACTGGCGGCCGAACCAATGACCATACCGCCGTCATGGCAGGGATGGAGCTTACAGCACCGGCTACCATGAAGGACATTGCAGCCCCGCCTGTCATGCCTTGTTCCATCAGTCCAGCGAGCAATGGCGGTGCGACATAGCTATTAAGATAGGCTGGCATACCAACAAGTGCAGCGATGGCAATCGGCAGAATTCCTTCTCCACCGACCAGGCGTGCAATCAGTTCAGCAGGAACATAAGTCACCAACAAAGCTTCCAGAATATAGGCAAAGGCCAGCCATTTGATGAGGAAGAGCCCGTTGCTGATGAGTTCAGCCTTGAAAGCCTCACGTCGCTTTTGCTCATTCCAGAATTTCCAAACTGCCTTGCCAGTGAAGGGATCAGACCCACAGCCGCAAGAACTGCAGGAGCTTTGTTGTTTGAGCGGGGAAGTAAACGCACCAGCTTGCATAATCGCCCTTATGGCAAAACCACCAAACAATCCCAAAGCAATGGCTGCTATTGCTTTGCCAATTGCGAACTCCCATCCAAGCGCCCCTGCGGTAATCAGCAAGGTTGGTGGATCAATCAGCGGTGATGATAACCAGAATGCCATAACAGCAGAGAGGGGAGCCCCCAGAGCTAGAAGCCCGGCAATGAACGGAATGACCTCGCAAGAGCAGAAGGGAGCAAGGCCTCCAAACAAAGCTGCAAGAAAGATCATCCGCACCTCGCGCCCTTTGAAGGCTTCTGCAACCATGGCCTCGGCACCCGCTGCCTTTAGATAGGCAATCAGGAAGACCGCAAAAGCGATCAAAGGCGCAGTACTTGCAAAGGCTTTGAACGCAAAAGTGACAACAGGCCAGAAGTTATTGCTATCAAGGAGGGCAACAACGACCGGAATAACAACGACAAAACTCCAAGGCGAGGCGAGGGATGTCATCAATCCCCGAAGCGAGAAGGATGGAGCAACAGCAGTTTTCCCAAGATCAGACATCGTCTTTCTCCTTGATAACGGCGACCAACTGATCGGAGCAGCTATCAGCACAGCATTCCTTCAGAATATATGACGCCAAGGCCTCAAGCTGATCATAACTGGCCCTGGAGATGATTGATCGACCATGCCTTTCTTGTTCGATCACACCTGCTCCTGAGAGGAATTTCAAATGATGAGCCAAGGTAGACGGGGCAATCCCGGTTCTCTCCTGGATATCACCGACGGTGAGACCTTCACGGCCAGCGCGCACGAGGCAATTCAAAACAGTCAGTCGGGCTTCAGAGCCCATTGCGGCAAACCCTTGTGCAGCTATCTCAACTTGCATCACGTTTACTCCAAGATTTAATTAATTCTATAAAACTAGTTTATTAGTTATTTTGTCTTTGTCAAGACTGAGCAGGTATGGACGCATCATGAGGCCAGACTTGACGCTCTCAGATCAAATTAACCTTACGTAAATATGATTTATTTTCTCAAGAAATAAATTAAGCTGCGAATTCACCCAAAAACAGGCACGTGTGGCTAAGTATTCAATGCTACGTACAATATAATAACCTGAATTTCAGGTGCTTGTTTGCTTGCCTTGTGCACATAAATCGAACATGAACCCGATTTAATTTGATCAACAAAAATCATTAAAATTCAAGTAGATGATCAATTTTGATTTAGATCATTTGACGATAGTCAAGTGCTTTTTCCCCATTCAATACTTACGCTTCTTTTTGAGAAAAGTCTGACTCACTTTTCTCCATTTACGGAAGGACTATGGACGTGGACCGGCGTGCATTCTTATCTGGTGGGCAAGGGGGCAATGCCCCAATCCGGCCCCCCTATGCTAAATTGGAAGAGATGGCATTTTTCGATGCCTGCACCGCTTGTGGTGATTGCATTGAAGCCTGTCCAGAGGATCTGCTTGTTGCGGGATATCAGGGACGTCCAGAAGTCGATTTTACCAATTCCTTTTGCACCTTCTGCGGCGCATGTGCCCATTCCTGCTCCCACGGGCTACTGGTCGCTCCAACGCAGGATGACGCTCCTTCCCAGAGCCATGCCTGGCCGCTGAAGGTGCATGTTACATCACAATGCCTGGAGGCGAGGGCGGTTGCATGTCGTGCATGCGAAAGCTCTTGCGGATATGGCGCCATGCGTTTTCGTCCGCAGCTGGGTGGTAGCACCGCCCTGATCATCGACGCAGATCACTGCACTGGTTGCGGCGAATGCCTCTCCACCTGTCCGGTGCAGGCATTGACCATTCAGGCTGATCCAAAGCCTAAGGATCAGCTTGCTTCAACTATCACACCATCAACCTCCAATACCTCGCAACCTGACCAACCACAAAAGGAGTGCCCGCTATGATGAATGTCTGCGGTGTACTTGTTCATGCACGACCTGACCGAGTGAACTCGGTGGAGGCCATGCTGGCAGAAATTCCCGGTGTTGAGACCCATGGGCAATCTGACAATGCCCGCCTTGTGGTCACCATCGAGGATACCGAAACAATGAGTGCTATGGATGCCATGTCCGCTGTTAACCGGACTGATGGCGTCGTCGCCACAGCGCTCGTTTATCACGAAATGGAACCTGATCTTGATGCGCAAACAAGCGCAACGGAGGAAAAGCCATGCTAAAGCAGAACAGGCGCGACTTCATGAAGGCAAGTGCAGTGACTGCCACTGCAGCGGCCGCCGGGGTATCAATGGTCCCCGACGCCGCCAAAGCTGCTAGCCGCAACGACATCCGCTGGGATAAAGGCGTATGTCGTTTTTGCGGTACCGGCTGCGGTGTACTTGTCGGCACAAAAAATGGCCGAGTAGTGGCCACACAGGGCGATCCTGATGCACCAGTCAACAAAGGACTGAACTGCATCAAGGGCTACTTTCTGTCCAAAATCATGTATGGACAGGACCGTGTGACCCAACCATTGCTCCGCATGACCAATGGCGAGTTTGACAAGAACGGCGAATTCACTCCGGTTTCATGGGATGACGCCTTCACTATCATGGCTGAGAAATGGAAAGCAGCCATGAAGGACAAAGGCCCGAAGGGCGTTTCCATGTTCGGCTCTGGTCAATGGACCGTTTGGGAAGGCTATGCAGCGGCCAAGTTCATGAAAGCCGGCCTTCTGTCCAACAATATTGACCCCAACGCCCGTCACTGCATGGCTTCTGCAGTGGCTGGCTTTATGCGCGCATTCGGCATCGACGAACCAATGGGTTGCTATGACGACCTTGAGCATGGCGAAAACTTCGTGCTCTGGGGTGCCAATATGGCAGAGATGCACCCAATCCTCTGGTCTCGTCTCACCGATACGGCATTGACCAAGAAGGGGTCCGAAGTTCACGTGCTGTCAACCTTCGAGCATCGCTGTTTCGATCTGGCTGACAATGGCATGATCTTTGCGCCACAAACGGATTTGGCGATCCTGAACTTCATCTGCAACTACATCATCCAGAACGACAAGGTGAACTGGGAGTTCGTGAACGCTCACACCACCTTCAACCGTACTCAGGAAGATATTGGTTACGGCCTGCGCCCAACTCATGAGCTGGAAAAGAAAGCCAAATTCCCAGCCCATGAAGGCAAGCACGGAAAAGTCAGCGGCATTGATTTTGAAGAGTTCAAGAAACTCGTCGAGCCATATACCGTTGAATATACTTCCGAATTGTCCGGTGTGCCGGTCGACAAACTGATCAAACTTGCCGAGCTTTATGCTGATCCAACCCGCAAAGTGGTTTCCTACTGGACCATGGGCTTCAACCAGCATACACGCGGCACTTGGGTCAACGGCCTGATGTATAACGTGCATCTGTTGGTCGGCAAGATCTCTGAGCCTGGCAATGGTCCATTCTCTCTGACTGGTCAGCCATCCGCTTGTGGTACTGCTCGTGAGGTTGGCACCTTCGCACACCGTCTGCCCGCAGATATGGTTGTCATGAAGGAAGCACACCGCAAATTTGCCGAGAAGAAATGGGGCATCCCTGAAGGGATCATTCCCGGCAAGCCTGGTGCTCACGCAGTTCTTCAGCATCGTCTTCTGAAAGACGGCAAGATCAACTGCCACTGGGTACAGTGCACCAATAACATGCAAGCCGCTCCGAATATGAATGAGGAAGGCTTCCCAGGCTATCGTAACCCCGACAACTTCATTGTTGTTTCCGATCCGTATCCAACTGTCACGGCGACAGCAGCAGACTTGATCCTGCCAACCGCTATGTGGATGGAGAAGGAAGGGGCATACGGTAACGCTGAGCGCCGCACCCAGTTCTGGCGTCAACAGGTCAATGCGCCGGGTGAAGCACGCTCTGATGTTTGGCAGGTTGTCGAATTCTCCAAATATTTCAAAACAGACGAAGTCTGGCCTGCTGAAATTCTGGAGAAAAATCCTAAATTCAAAGGCAAGACCCTCTTCGAGGTCCTCTTCGCCAACGGCACAGTTGATAAATATCCTCTGTCCGAAATTCAGGAAGGTTTCGAGAACCAAGAGTCCAAGCACTTTGGTTTCTATCTGCAAAAAGGTCTGTTCGAAGAATATGCAGGCTTTGGCCGTGGCAAAGCCCACGATCTCGCAGACTTCGATCAATATCACAACTCACGCGGTCTGCGTTGGCCTGTGATCGACAACAAGGAAACCTTGTGGCGCTTCCGTGAGGGCTATGACCCATATGTGAAAGAAGGCGAAGGCGTAAGCTTCTATGGTCGTCCAGACAAGAAGGCACGCATCATCTTTGCACCATATGAGCCACCTGCAGAGAGCCCTGACAAGGACTTCGATCTGTGGCTGATCACCGGTCGTGTGCTTGAGCATTGGCATTCAGGCTCCATGACCCGTCGCGTACCGGAACTGCACCGTGCATTCCCGAACGCTGTGGTTTACATGCATCCTGATGATGCCAAAGAACGCGGCCTTCGTCGTGGTCAAACCATAAAGATCTCAAGCCGTCGTGGTGAAGTGATCAGTCGTGTGGAAACACGCGGCCGTAACAAACCACCAAAAGGCGCGGTCTACATGCCTTGGTTTGACGCAAAGCAACTGACCAACAAACTGACATTGGATGCAACTTGTCCAATTTCCAAAGAAACAGACTTCAAGAAGTGCGCCTGTAAGGTCGAAACTGCTTGATATCTCCGTGAAACCGTCGGGGTGGCAATGACGCAACCCCGACATCCAAATCCTGGAAACCCTAACGGGCATTAGACAATGACTGCGCAAAGTAAAACAGCAAAATCACGGCGGGATATCCTCGTTGATGGCGCGCGCGCAGCTTGCGGTGTAGCGGCAGCCATGTTTGGCCTGACCGTTTTCTCCCGTCAATCTGCGGCACTGCCCAGCACAGCCTTGCGTCCCCCCGGAGCGTTGGCTGAGGCTGATTTTGTTAGCGCCTGCATTCGTTGCGGGCTTTGTGTCCGGGATTGTCCATATGATATTCTCGCCCTGGCTGACCTGGGCGAGGGGCCTGCACATGGCACACCATTTTTCATCGCACGCACCGGTCCTTGTGAGTTGTGCGACGATATCCCATGTGTTGCAGCCTGTCCGACCGGAGCGTTGGATCGCGCTCTGACGGATATTACACAATCAAAAATGGGGGTTGCGGTTCTCCTTGGACGGGAAAGCTGCCTCAATCTCCAAGGTCTGAGATGTGATGTCTGCTATCGCGTCTGTCCGCTGATTGACGAAGCGATCACTCTGGATCGCCGACACAATGAGCGCACAGGCAAACATGCCATTCTGGAACCCATCGTTCATATCGATAAATGCACAGGTTGTGGCATTTGCGAAAAGGCTTGTGTTCTGGAAGAAGCCGCCATCAAGGTTCTGCCAACCCGGCTTGCCGGTGGCACCCATGATAGTCACTATCAATTCGGTTGGGAAGCCAAGGAAGAGGCAGGGGGCGAGCTCGTTCCAGGTCTCATCGATCTTCCTGATCGCGGCCCGGTTTTGCCAGGAGGTGGATCATGAAAATGAGCCTTACCCCGGGCAAACGTGCCTTTGAATTGCATGGCTTCTGGTTTGCAAATCGCTACCTGATTGCCCGCCGTCTGACACAGGTCTTCTTCATAGCTCTGTTCCTGACAGGTCCCTGGTTTGGAATTTGGATCGCAGAAGGAAATCTGGCCTCCAGCTGGACGCTCGATTTCCTGCCTCTGACTGATCCCCTGATCCTCATTCAGGGCCTGCTGGCTGGCAATTGGCCGGAACTGGTCGCCATTGTTGGCGCACTCATCGTAACAATTGCCTATCTGCTGGTTGGTGGTCGGGCCTATTGCGCATGGGTTTGCCCCATCAATCCGATCACCGATCTGGCTGCCTTGTTGCGACGCAAGCTTGACATCAAGAAAGGCTGGACGCCGAAACGCAACTTGCGGCTCTATGTTCTGGCTGGCATCCTGATCACCACTCTGATCTCGGGAACGCTTGTATGGGAGCTGATCAATCCGATCACCTCACTGCATCGTGCAATCCTGTTCGGCACCTTTGTTGGTGCCATGGCAAGTCTTGCCATCTTCCTGTTCGATCTCTTCACCGCACAACATGGTTGGTGTGGCCATCTGTGCCCCGTCGGCGCCTTTTACGGGCTCCTTGGTGAGGGATCGATTCTCCGTGTATCCGCTGTAGCACGTGATCGCTGCGACGACTGCATGGATTGCTTCGCGATTTGTCCGGAACCACAAGTGATCGCTCCAGCCCTCCGAGGGGAGAGGACCGGCACCGGACCACTAATTCTATCGGGAGACTGCATCAATTGCGGGCGTTGTCTCGACGTCTGTTCCGAGAATGTTTTCCGTTTCACTCATCGTTTTGATCAACGGCTACAAGGCGCTTCCCTGCCGGAAGATGCCGGACAGCTATGCCAAAAAGGAGGCTGACAATGGCGAGGATCTCTATGATCGGACTCACCCTTGCAGGTGTATTGGCAGCAACTACCGTCTTCGCTCCCAGTGTGTTCGCGCAAGGGACCGTAAAATCCCTTCGCGGGGAAACCCAGATCGACGAAGCAGGAACCGCACCGCTCGTCAACAAACAATCCAAGCCAGCCAATGGTTTTGGACGCGCTTATCGCCAGCAACCGCCGCTCATCCCGCACCGGGTTGAGGGCTACCAGGTGAATAAGAGCTTCAACAAATGCCTGAGCTGTCACTCATGGCCTCAGAATGTGCAATATGATGCACCCAAAGTCTCTGAGACCCATTATGACAGCCGCGGCAAGGAAACGGACGATGTGGCCGCAAGCCGCTGGTTCTGCACCCAGTGTCACGTTCCTCAGGCCGATGCACCCGAGCTGGTTCCAAACGCCTTTAAAAACGCGCGTGAACTGGACGGCGCATTCGCCAATTAATGGAATGCCGGAGGTAAGACAATGACCGAACAAGACAAGAAAGGCGGGCTCCTGTCCTTCTTAACAAAGCCTGCGGTGTCCATCGCCGCAGGAACCCTGCTGGTTGTCGGTTTCATCGTCGGCATCCTGTTCTGGGGCGGTTTCAACTGGTCCATGGAAATGACGAATAACGAAGAATTCTGCATTTCCTGCCATGAGATGGAAGCGAATGTGTACGAGGAATATCGCGACACCATTCACTATGCCAACCGCACCGGTGTACGGGCAACCTGTCCTGACTGCCATGTTCCAAAAGAATGGAATCATAAGGTCGTTCGCAAGATCAAGGCGTCCAAAGAGCTCTACTACCACTTTACTGGTGAACTGGATACCAAGGAGAAGTTTGAAGGCAAGCGCCTTGAGCTGGCGACCAATGTTTGGGAGGCCATGAAGACAACTGATAGCCGCGAATGCCGTAACTGTCACGACTTCGGCTCCATGGATCTGTCTGTACAGGAAAACCGGGCATCCGACTTGCACCAGAAAGCATTGCAAGCTGGCGGCACCTGCATCGATTGCCATAAAGGCATCGCGCATAAATTGCCTGCAGGCTCAGATGAAGCCATGGCAAAGCTTTACAAGCAGCTGGGTAAACCACTACCTCATGAAGCTGGTTACTTCAAAGAATAGTGAATGTAACCAATTCATCCAAGACATACAGAAACGGCCCGAATTGTCGGGCCGTTTCTGCGTCAGATTGCCAAATCTTATATGTAACCTATCGGGAATAGATCTTCGCAATGGCCTCATAGCGTTGTCGATTCAATCCCTTATCAGAATAACCAACACGCGACGCCGAGCGAAAATGTATGAGGCTTGTTTCTTCATCAAAAAAGAATTCGACATCATCGCGATAACGCATCAAGGGCGTCACTGCGACCACATGAATATAGGTCTCATTTTCTTTCTGGATGAAGAAACGATCCATATCATCAAGGATGGCTTTGACGCGCTCCATGCTTGCTTGCAAATCACCTTTGAAGGGAAGGGGAGCAACGAACCGCGCCTCTTCATCTGTCTGAGATGAGACTGCATTGGGTGTTTTGGGAAGATCGGCCAGTTTCTTTTCTTTGATACCAAGTCCAACCGGATCACTGAGGTTGAAATAGGTCATCACGCCAAACAAAATTATGGCAATCATCAAAAGGATCGATAGAAATTGCACGGGCTTATGTCCTGTTTGCGAGCGGGCTTGGCCTTATTCGGAGTGCGAGGAGGGGACTTCCTTGACCTCTTTCCAGCCGGTAATCATGGCAGTGATCAGGTCTTCGCGTTTCCAGTATTTGTAGAACAAAACAGCAAATAGATGCAATCCAACAAGCACCGCAAGAATGTTCGCCAACAAATGATGCCACTGGGTTGCCAATCTGACACCTGCACTATCCAGCATGGAAGCCAACGGACCGACATTCACATAATCATCGGCATCTACAAACAGGCCTGTGCCTGCTTGTGCAAGCACAATCAGTAACAGGGCCCATGCAGCGAGCGACCCGACGGGATTATGCCCAGGCCAATAACTTGGCTTTCTTTGGAACATATCACGTCCATATCCAACGATGGTGCGAGGTCCATGTATCATATGAGAGAAGCGAGCAGGGGAAGGACCGAACAGTCCCCAAATAAGTCGAAAAGCCAAAAGGCCAAGGGCTGCATATCCAAAATAGAAATGCAGTGTCATGATATCTGGACCAAAACGGCCCAGACACCAAGCGGATACAACACAAATAGCCAGCGCCCAATGGAATATCCGCAAGGCGGGATCCCATAACTTGACGAGTTTGGTAGTCGGGTTGGGATATTTATCCTGTTTCATACAATGAAATCCGGTTGAGGGATTTATTTTACGCGAAAATTATCGTGGCAACCCTTACAGGAACCACCGAGCATTTTTACGCCACCGCCAAGCGCTGCACGGCCTTCACCTGCAACATTGGCAATGTTAGCTGCTGCATCCTTGAATTTCTTGGCAGCGGCCCCAACTCCTGGCATATCTTTCCAGATGGCAGGCAAAGCGCGGGAAACACCCGGCATATCTTCTGAGGAAGAGCCTGGGACGAACAGGAAACCGTGGTTGGTTTCCGCCAATTTTGCAATATTGCCTGCATGCAGTTTGGCCTTTTCAGCGTCATATTCGATCTCACCCTTAGCCATACCTGCCAACATGCCCATATTTGCACCCAGTAGTTTGTAATAACCCTGACGAGCTTCAACGGCATCCTTTACGGGATCATCAGCAGCAAGGGCAGGAATAGAGAAAAGTGCCGCAGTAACTGCGGCCAAAATGATTTTACGCATAGGTCTTATGGTCCTTTATGTTCACGCAAAATTTATAGCGTCGGAGAAGTGATCGTTCCTCACAGTCGATAAGCTTCCTTCAACTCAGATGAGCCGGTCTCTCTAACGGAATCAAAAAGGAAGTTCGACAACATTGCCACTGCATTGTTGCGAAACAAAGAAACAATTGATCACGCCAAACAATCAGCAACACTAATTTTGTATCAAATTTTGTCTGAACCCCAAATCTGGTTACACTCGGTTACAATCCCTCCGTCAGAATGCCGATGCCGACCTTAAACACTTCAAATGGCAGGCTTTTCAACAGAGATGTAAAATATGCACATTTCAGGCTTGCATTTGCTGACAAATAACGGCAAATACCTCTCACCGCTGACGCCGGAGAGGTGGCAGAGTGGTTGAATGCACCGGTCTTGAAAACCGGCGTGCGTGCAAGCGTACCGTGGGTTCGAATCCCACCCTCTCCGCCATTTTCATTTGCACATTGCCACCCGCCAACCCAATGTGCGATGGCTCCGAGTTCGAATTTCGTTCTTCACTCTTCCGCCATATTTTCCTGTGCCTTGCTACCCGCCAATCCAAGGCGTTTAGGCCTTGAGTTTGAACTTTGTTCTTCACTCTTCGCCTTTCTATCTCTCAATAGTAAATCCGCTCAAACATTGTACAAATGGTATCATTCTGGTCTGTAGCGTATCCATCATTCTTGTTTTGCGCGGTTTTTGAGGCGAAAAGCGAATAGAAAACAATTCTGTATTGTTCATATGATGCAAGTATGATTCCAGCGCCTAAAATAATAGCAAAATCAATATGTTGTAGCGCTCTATAGTCGGGAAGACGCTTGCAGAATCGATGGTTTTTTCGGTGTCATCTATGTTCTGGCTTTCTCAAAAGCTACCCAAGCTTGTTCGAATGCGGGGAAATCGAACCCATCCTGCTTTGCAGGGCCAAGCACAATCTGTTCATTCTCAAGCAGCGATTTGATTGCTTCCTCAAGAACAGGAAGCACATCTTCTGGGATTACCAAAGCACCATGCCTGTCTGCATGTACGAGTGCACCTGGTTGCACCTTCAATTCGAAGATCTCGACTTCCGTACCCAGCTCCTTCACATGCACAAAGCCATGACTTGGACCAATTGAACCTGCGACGACCGGGAAGCCTTCAGGTAGGTCGCCGAGATCACGCATCACACCGTTGGTAAGGGCCCCTGACATACCAAAGCCTTTATGGACCGTTGTGTTGATTTCGCCCCAATAGGCACCAATGCAAACAGGAAAATCGACATCCTCGATCACCGCGATAGATGGTTTCGGTGCTTCAGCCATGGCCCGATAGTAGTTCATACGACGCTCACGGATGACTTCAGGTGCTTCTTCTGGCGGGTTCACTGCAGCGATTTTTGCAGTACAGGCATAACCAACGATGGCTGGTTCATCCGGGGCAGAGCACTGCATGGTGCCGCGAGTGAAATCTGAAAAGCCGCGTTTTCCTTGTGCAACTTCGATGGCATTGCAAACGGTCGGTGTATCAACCGATTTGAGAAGGTTTAGCAAGGAGTCATTCATGTCTTATCTTTCCATCCAGCGCAGCAAGGCTTGATTGGTCTTGATGGGTTGTTCCAATGTTGGCAGATGCCCGGCCTGATCGATGATCTCCAATTGAGAATTCTTCATAAGGTCATGCATCAATTCGTGCCGCTCGATAGGACACAGGAGGTCTTCCCGACCACACAAAATCAGGGCAGAGCAATCTGATGCAGCTAACATATCCTGTTGGTCAGGGCGGCTCTGAAGTGCCCGTGACTGCTTAACAAAGATTTCCGGGCCAAACTTGAGCGCCATATCCATGCAGAGATCCAGGATCTGATCCCGTTGCGGGGTGTCGGCCAGATAATTCGGCTTCATTTCGTCCCGCATAACCTCACGAAGGCCTCCTGCTTGAACTTTGGTAATTTGCGGCTCCCGTTTTTGCTTCACATCTTCCAGTTCTGCTCTGGGGTTGGTATCCAACAGTGCTATTTTTTTAATCCGTTCAGGGGCTTGTCTTAGCATTTCCATTGCAACGATTCCGCCCATGGAAAGTCCTGCGAGAGCAAATTCCGATGCTGAGGTCTCGGACAAAATATGGGCAGCTAGATCTTCTATCGTATCGCCTTCAATGAGGTTGGCGACATAAACTGGATAGCGATCCGCCAAGGCTTCAATTTGCGGACGAAACAACCGGGCATCACACATCATGCCCGGTATGAAAAGCAACGGAAGACTGGCTGAGCTCACAAGCGCTCTCCGGCGAGGTCTGCCCCTTCACGCAGGCTCTTCAGCTTTGCATAAGCAATCTCTGGGTCGACTGCGCCATAACCCGCAAAGGTTCCAAAGCCGCAATCGGATCCGGCAATTACACGATCAGCACCGACAATATCGATAAAGCGCTCAAGTCTCTGCGCGACAAGCTCCGGATGCTCGACAAAATTGGTGGTCGTATCAACAACACCCGGAATGAGGATCTTGTCATCTGGAATTTCATTCTTGCGATCCCGGAAGACCGTCCATTCATGGGCATGGCGAGGGTTGGATGTTTCAAATAAAACGTAATGAGCCTTTGTTTTCATGAGCGTATTGAACACTTTATCCATGGAAATGTCGCAGACATGAGGACCTTCATAATTGCCCCAGCAAATGTGGACACGTACTTTTTCAGCCGGGATTTCCGAGAGGGCGAAGTTTAGTGCCTCGACATGCATATCAGCGATTTTGACGAACTCACGGTCAGAGAGGTCACTGAACAACATGTGACGAGAAAGCGCGAGATCCGGGCAATCAAGCTGCAAATTCAGCCCTGAGGCCACAATGGTCTCATATTCATCCTTCATTGCATGGGCGAGGGCGGAGAGATAAGAAGCCCGGCTTGCATAGAAATCATTTTGTAAAAAGAGAGAGATAACGCCGGGAGATGCCGCATTCATGAAGCCTTCCATGGCTCCATGCAAAGCCATGGCCGCTTTCAGATTGGCAATGTCCTTTTGCAGTTCGCCCTGTCCTTTGGACTTGACCTCATCGGTACACATGGGGCGGGCATAAGTAGGTGTGCCGCCATCACTCGCCAAACGCTCCAGAAAGGAAGGGAACATCTGAAGGTCCTGGGGTGCGTTTCGCGGGCTGTCACCAGAAAACCCGGTATAGCGATCTTTCACATAGGTCGCATAGGAAATCTTGGAGGTTTCACCATCACTGACGATATCGACACCTGCCTCTACCTGCTTTTTGACGGTCGCGCTAACTGCATCACTCATACAGCGATCAAAGGCTTCAGCATCGTAAGTTTTTCCTTGTTCGCGCGCAAAAATGAAATCCACGACGTCCTGAGTGCGCGGCAAAGAGCCGACATGACTTGTTTTGATGCGTGACATTCCTGGTCTTCTCCCTCCAGATATTGCACTCGGCCCCGGAACTCAGAACCGGGGCTGAGCAAATATTATGATTATCCTTGCCAGGTTGCTCCGGCGGGATCTTTAGTGTTCATCACACGGTACAGGCTGGCTTCTCCAGTCATGGATGGTGCGAGGCTATGACGGAGCTGTGGTGGAATTGCACAGACATCTCCCGGTGCAAGGGTGGTCTCTCCACCTTCCCAAGTCAACTTCCAGTGTCCGCGCATGACCATGAGAATTTCATAGCGATCAACACTGTAAGTCTCTTCAGAAATTGAACCTCGTGTAAGGAGTTCTACCTCAAATCCAGGCTTATCTTTCAGTAGGGCTTGTTCGCCGATGACTTTACATGGTTCGTCGGCAGCCAAGGCCATCATATCCCAATAGCGACCGATATAATTGCGAACGACAGCACTGGTTGGGGCCTCGGCATAATCCTTGAGTTGCTCATCAGTCAGCAGTGGCATCGGCGAGACATTATGGGGGAGGCTTTCGCCTTTCTTGCTGTCATAAAGGACGCCATTCTCACCCAAAATCAGGCCATGATCTTTCGCATCTTCAATCACTTGCGGAGCCCAGGTCACGCCACCACCAGCATCATCACCGCCAAGGATGGACATGATCATGCCATAGTCGGTTCCGATATTCTCGAACCCGCGGAAAATTCCAGTTGGAATGTTGAAGATATCACCTTCTTCGCAAACAACTTCGCCTGCATTGCCCCAACGACCCCAGAAGAAACGCCAGCGACCTTTCAGAACAAAGAAGACTTCAGCTGTGGTGTGACTGTGCAGGCTGTTTCGGCACTTGGGAGGCTGGCCAGCCGCCCCAATATTGAAACCAGGGGTGTCTGCAATATGAACATGCTGATCAGGGCTCTCAGATACGCCGCCACCAATGATGGTGAAGTTTTCTTTCTGATCAGATCCAGGCGTGTGGGCGTCGATAAAGGCTGTGCGGCATGGCTTCAAATCGCCATAGCGGACAATGCGCTTTTCCATTTCTTGAGGTGTCATAACTTCTTACCCTGTTTTCAAAATGATTTGTTTCCAAATGGACGTCTCGTCGAAGAGAGCGAATTCACGTCGCAGTCCCCATGGTCCAAATTCCGCATGACAGGCACCCATCACATAGACATCGGCCCCGGTCGGTGCTCCAAACATTCCCCAACCGTCATGTTTGCCGGTCAGGCTCCAACGTAGTGCTGCGCGTGGAGGCATCATCGGATCATCACGACCAATCTGATGCTCGATTTTGAACTCGGCGTGAGGGAAGCTTGCACGCAGTCCCATCCAGAAAGCATCCACCGCATTGTGGGAATGATCTGAGACATCGCCTGCATATTCGACCTGACAACCGCGATCGTAGGCAGTCGGAATGACAGCAAGATCGGCATTCATGATACGGGTTAAAATATCAGCATATTTCGCGCCCCATTCATTGTCGTTGCCCTTGCCTTTGTAAGGTCCGGGCTGATCGGTAGAGCGAGAAAGGGGACGAACGCAATTGTCTGGTCCGCCTTCGCGTTCAATCAGATCGCGAGCATAGTCGGCAGGGTTCCAGCCCATCTGACGCACGATGGCACCTTGATCCCGAATGAGCCATTCATCATTGATCTGATTGTTGATGGCATGGCAGTCGGCAATGATGCGATATCGCAACTTCTTACCAGTCGCTTTTCCAAATACACCGTCACCCAAGTGGGTTGCGGTAGAGAAGATACGGTGGGAGGACAGCATGCCGTCTTCAGGAGAACCAGACCAGATAACATCCTCACCAAAGAGTGTGCGATCCGGAAACTCGTTCAAGGTAGCCATGGTGGCAGCAATCACGCCCTGATTGCCGACGGAAACAGATCCCGGCATTCGAACGACAATGTCGGGAGCATAATAATCATGCAAGGTCGCGATGCCGCGATCTTCCCAGATTTCCTTCGTGATCTTGATAATATAGTCTGGGAAATCCTTGAATTTGGGGTCAAATCCCTTCATGTCATTCTTCCAAAAGTAGGTTAGAACTTATCTGCTCGCTTGTTTCCTCAAGCATCTGCCTTTCGTGCTGACCCACGGATGATCAATGGACCATCAATGGCAACACGACGAACAGGTGAGGCTGGATCTTCGATCCGGGAGAGCAGGGTGGTAACGGTCTCGGTAACCATGCGATTTGCAGGTTGGCGTACGGTGGTCAGATCGTAGCTAGGCCAGGAAGCAAGCGTCACGTCATCATAGCCAACAACGGATACATCTTGTGGTATGCGCAGGCCGAGTTCGAAACGCAGCACGTCCATCACGGCGAAAGCCATATGATCGTTGGCAACGAAGACGGCGTCAGGTCGGTCTTCGCAATCAAAGAGAGTTCTTGCAGCTTGCTGAGCTAGCTCATAACGAAAATTGCCTTCCGCTCGGGCAAACAAGGTTTGGCCGGTTTCTGCAAGACCTGCGATGAAACCAGCTTCGCGATCTCGCTGGGTGGAGGCACCTTCCCAACCGGCAATATGAGCGATCTTCTTGTGTCCGGCTTTTATCAGAAATTCTGCCAGTTTTCGGCCGCCAGCAAAGTTGTCTGAGCTGACACCTGAAAGGCGGTCGTCATCCTGCTGACGGTTGAATAGTACAATGGGAATGCCTGCCGCTTCACAACGAGCGGTCAGATCATTGGACATCCCGACCGATGCAGTAATGATGCCATCAACCTGATAGTCCAGCAGCTCATCAATCACGTCCTGAGTGGCTTCGCTATCATTGGAGGCCATGAAGACCAGAACATGATAGCCATGCTGTTGTAGCTCATTGGAAAGTTTCTCGATTGCTTCCGGATAGAACTGGTTCTCCAGATAAGCGACGACGAGACCAATGATCCGGCTTTTGCCAGTAATGAGTGAGCGCGCAAGAACATTCGGGCGATAACCAAGTTCTGCCGCTGCAGCGCGAACTTTATCCGCCGTTTTCTTGGAAACGCTTGCACCGGGTGTGAACACGCGCGACACAGCCGACTGGCTGACGCCTGCGAGCTTTGCGACCTGAGTGCTGGTGACTTTTTCGGAACTCATTCTGCTGTCCAGCCTCCGTCAATCATCAGTGCAGTACCTGTCACCATGGCAGACGCATCAGAGGCCAGAAACAGAACTGCGCCCATCATGTCTTCGACTTCGGCAACCCGTCCAAGTTTGATCTTCTCCGTAATCCATTTGACCTTATCAGGCTGATCGAAAGTGGGTGCCGTCAAAGGCGTGCGAACAAAGGTTGGGCAGACGGTATTGACCCGAATTTGCTTTGGTCCAAATTCAATGGCCATGGCTTTGGTAAAGCCTTCAACCGCATGCTTGGTTGCACAATAGACGGCCCGATCGATGCCCCCGACATGTCCCATTTGGGAGGAAATATTGATGAGGGAACCCGGTTTGCCAGCATCAATCAGGCCTTTGGCGACAGCTTGGGTCAGGAAATAGGCGCCTTTGATGTTCAGATCCGTGACTGCATCAAAGTCTTCCGTGGTTGTGTCAGTTGTCGCGGAATGTCGCGCCAAACCGGCACTATTGACCAGAATGTCGAACGGCCCCAGTTCCGAAATCTGCGCTTTGGATGCTTCTACGTCGGATACATCCATGCTTACCGCATTTGCGGTCCAGCCCTTGGCTTTCATGGCTTCCACTGCATCGCTCAATTTTCCCAATGAGCGCGCAGCAAGGGTAACCTCTGCGCCTGCTTCAGCCAAGGCGGCTGCGGAAGCTAAGCCAATACCAGAAGAGGCACCGGCAACAAGGGCTTTTCTGCCATTAAGTCGGAAAGAGGGAGTTTGGGGTAAGATCATTATGGGGCCTTTCCTGTCTCATGATCAAATCCGGGACGCGATTTATTAAACTCACGCAGACGCGCAAATACATCGACTCCGATTTGATCATACATGTGCAGAAGGTCGACAAGCACCCAATTCTCGCGAATTTTTCCGTTTTCCAAACGCCAGAAGTCGAGACTCCGTAGGGAGATTTTTTTATCCATAGGAGCAATGCCCAGCCAGCCACCAGCTGAAATGGTCTGAGCCATATTTGGCCAGCCCGTTACAGCCGCGTAATTTTGGTCTCCAAAGAAGTGATGAGTGACTTCATCCGGATATTGCCCGCGATCAGGCATGGCAGCGAGAAACGGGATCTGATGCCAATTGCGAAACCCCTGAATGCCGCGAGCAGTTCCGATTCCAGCCGGCCCATACCAATTCATCTTCTCGTGCCAGAAGCGATCAAGCTGCATGACCTCCGGGCCACCTGTTGAGGGATACAGAGAGAGGTGCTTGAGCATATCGACGATATGCGCGCAGGTTTTTCGGCCCTGTTCAACGTCGTATGGCCCCGGAACCAAACCATCCTGTGTTGCTGGGCCAGGAACATGCCATTCCCGCGCCAAACTGGGTGATAATGGCCAAGCCTGAGCCTGCATCATGACTTCCGGAATATCCCAAATAGCTTGGACTTCTACAATCTGCTCATTTTCGAACCGATAGAATTCATGAAAGCGCATTGAAATTTGATGCCCAGTGGCTGGAATATTCAGCCAAGGATTAGTGAAGGTGCCTGTATGATAACCGCCACATCCAATCCAATCGGCTCCATCATCTTCTGATCCAGCCATGACGATATAATCACGTCGTTCCAGATCGGGCAGAGCCGTAAGCAATGGGGCATAGACAGTATTATAGAAAGCATCCGGTCCGTTCAGATCCCCGAACGGATGGCACATATGAAATACCGCGTCAGGATGCATGAGTTTTTTGAGCTCATCACGCACATCTTGTTCGGTAAAGTCATATTGAGCAGCTCTCAAGGGAGAGAGGAGAGCTTTATGCCGACTATGTTGATCCATAAAATCCATGCCCCAAGTTCAGCTTATTCCGCGCCTTGGCCGTATGGCACATTCTTACCGCCATAGCGGCGAACGCGCACGTTGCACTGCTCGGCATGGCCAACAAAGCCTTCAAGCATGCATAGACGGGAGCCATATTCACCGATCTTGGTGGCAGCCTCATCAGTGGTGATTTTCTGATAGGAATGCGTCTTGAGATATT